>HF991443.1 GCA_000433095.1 Clostridium sp. CAG:967
CTGCTCCTTAATATAATTCTTTGACACTTAATTATTATAACATATTTTCGAAAAAAAATCATCTGTTTTTAATTGACAATTGCTCCACAACTTTATATAATTGCTTTATGGCTAAAATTATTAATGTAATAAAAGGGACAAAGGACATTTTACCTCAAGACATTGACCGCTGGCACAAACTTGAGAAAAACGCTCTTGAAATTTTTACAAAATACGGATACAAAGAAATAAGAACCCCTATTTTTGAAGCAACAGAACTTTTTGCAAGGGGTGTAGGCGATACAACAGATATTGTTAATAAAGAAATGTACACCTTTGAAAAAAACGAACGTTCTTTGACACTTCGCCCCGAAAATACCGCAGGTGTTGTCCGCTCCTATATAGAAAACGGAATGGCAAGATTATCAGCTCCGGTTAAACTATGGTACAAAGGTCCTATGTTCAGATATGAACGCCCTCAGGCAGGAAGACAAAGACAGTTTCATCAGGTCGGAGTTGAAATGTTCGGGATTAAACAGCCGACTGCCGATGCAGAAGTTATTCTTTTAGCCGTTAACTATTTGAAATCATTAGGATTAAATGATTTGGAAGTGGAAATAAATTCTCTCGGATGCCCTGTTTGCCGTGAAGAATACAAAAGAAAAATTAAAGAAGTCTTAAAGAGCGAATTTGACAATCTTTGCGAAGACTGCCAAACCCGCTACGAAAAAAATCCTCTAAGACTTTTGGATTGCAAAGTTGATTCGTGCAAGGCTATCTTTGAAAAACCTGAGATACAAAAGGTTATTCAATCCGACTTTATCTGCGAAGAATGCGCAGAACACTATAAAGAATTAAAACAATATTTAGATGAATTAAATGTAAATTATGTTGAAAATAAACTTCTTGTAAGAGGTTTAGATTACTATAACAGAACTGTTTTTGAAATCAAATCAAATAATCTCGGTTCACAAAATGCCGTTTGCGGAGGGGGAAGATATGACAGTCTTGTCAAAAATCTCGGCGGCGAAGATACACCTGCCGTAGGCTGGGCTATGGGTATGGAACGCTTAAATTCTTTACTTTCCGATGTTGAGCCTCAAAAACTTGATGCTTACATTGTTTCAAATTCGCCTGCCCAAGCATTTAAACTTGCCGAAGAACTCCGCAGTCAGGGAATTAATGTTGAATTTGATCTTGCAAATAAAAAGTTTACCAAACAGCTTGAAAAAGCTTCAAAAGTCGCAGATTATGCATTAATTCTCGGTGAAGACGAAATTAACTCCGGTAAAGTTTCTGTCAAAAATTTATCTTCATCAGAACAGGTTACAATTGACAGAAAAGATGTTATAATTAAGCTCAAAGGATAAAAAATATGGTTAAATCTGTTGATGAAGTAATTTTAAAGCTTTCAAAAGCTTTTAACAGAATTTTTAATGACTTTAAAGGAATGTATCTTTTCGGTACTTTTCTTGACGGGAAAATGCATGAAGGCGAAGATATCGAGCTTGCCGCAATCTTTGAAATAGAAGACAAATCCAAACGTGAACAAATCTGGCCGATAATCGGTAAAATTGAAACTGAAATGGATGTTTGCATTGATTTGTACCCCTATACGGAAGAAAGTTTTAAACAAGATGAAGAAATTTACGAAGAAGTAATGGCAGAAGGCATCTTCTATAACGAAAAAGGGGAGCGGCTACGCTCCACACGACACAGGTAGTTCAATAAAAAAAAAGAGGAAAACATATGTCTCAAATCACTATACGTTCAGACAGAAAAGAAGATTACAAATTCTTTTATAAAGGTGACGAAGTAATTTTAGGTGCAGGAAAAATCATAAGCATTGCAAACGGTCTTAATGATGTAGTTTTACCTACCTGCGCCATGAAAATCATTAACAATCTGATTGTTATAAAAGAAGACGTAAAACACGACCAAGCTTAAAAATTATTTTTACAGCAATATTTGCGTACCCAAAATAATTCTGTGGCTGTCTTCCCTGTCCTGATTGTCACAGAAAACATAATTCAGGATTAAACGCAATGCCTGACCTTTTATGAAGTAATTTATGCCTGCCGTATATTCACGTCTGGTATTGTTGCTTACATTACGATTCGGGTCAAACTGGTCATAACGTGCAATTAATTGCAGACGGGGATGAACTTTATAACCTAAAGTATAGGCAAAACCGTCGGCTTTGTCCGTACTTACACGTGTGCCGTTATAACCGTCCGCTATGCCATATTCAAAATTTGTCCATAATCTTTTATACTTATAACCTACGTAAAAAGAGCCCACTGTATAAGTTGTGTTATTATGCCCCGCATTTAAGCCGCCGCCTAGAATAAGATTTCCGTATCTCCCGTCTGTCCTGCCGAAAGGCTTAAAATCAACCCACCCTGTAAATTCAGGTCCTGCAAAAGGGGTATGAAAATATCTGTCGGATGAATTAAACGCAAGGTTATAGTCCACTAAAGAATAATTTCCTATAAGTCTTACCCCGAGTGCACGGGTGGAACCGAAATTTCTTGCAATTTGAGAACGGGTTACAAACGGAAGAATATACGAACTTGAACCGCCCTCTTTACCAATCTGGTTCCTTGAATAACCTACTACAACTTTATGGTGCGGAATACTGCTGTTGATGATATATGCATCAGCAAAAAAATTCTGCATATAATTTCTTTCGCTCGAAGGTCTTGGATTAATTAAGATTTTAAAATCGTTTTTGGAATTTCTGAACTTACCGATTGCGCCGAATTGCAAAAAGCCGATATCATAATTGGTATCATAATCCCCTGCATTCCAGCCGGAAGATAAATCTCCCTGAAATGCTCCGTAATATTGAACTTTTGAAACAATACCCTTTTGGGGTTTAAAAGTCAGTTCATTGCTTAAAAGATATGAAGGTATATCTGTTCTGATTATATCTCTGTTAATTATTTTATACAAAAGAGTATCTTCATCTATTTTATTATCATCATTTTTGTCTAAATCAAAATTATCAAATAATGAGAATTCAGCCTCAATATTACTTTCAACATCAAAAATTCTTTTGAATAATCCTTCTTCTTTTGCAGTACCGGTCTTTTTAAAATCATTTTCATCATTTTTATCAATTAAATCTTCGTTTTCGGGGAGTGAATCATCAATTTCCTGCAAATCAACATCTTCTTTATCAATTTCATTTGATGCATCATTAACAACAGCACCGGCTTCAAGCTGCGGGGTAACTTCTTTTTTATCTTCAACTGTAACACTCTGCACTTTGGATTTTTTACCGAAAATTTTAGCTTCACACGGCTGTTCTGCGGCAATAAAAAATAGTAAAAGTATAATTCCAAAAATTCTGTTCACAAATATTAATTTATCATAAAATTTATGCAAAAAAAAATTTTTTTAGTGTATATTAATTATTATGACAAATGTAACAAAAAGAACAATGAATAAAACCAACGAAAATAAATATACTAAAATTAAAGCCCCGATTGTAGAAGCTCTGAAAAAAACTTATGAAAAGCCCTCATACCAGTTTCATATTCCGGGACACACAAAGGGCAACGGTTCTTTGCCTGAATTCAGAAAACTAATAGGCAAAAAAGCTTTATGTATTGATACAACCGATGAGTTTGACGGTCTTGGTACCCTTCACCCTGCAACGGGTCCTATAAAAGAAGCGCAGGAACTTGCTGCAAAAGCTTTCGGTGCTAAAAAAACTTTCTTTTTGCTTAACGGTTCTACAGCAGGAAATCTTGCTCTTGCAATGGGATTGACAAGAAGAGGTCAAAGAATTATTACAAACAGAAACTGCCACCGCTCAATCCTGACAGGTATGATTATTTCAGGTGCGGAACCTGTATGGCTTATACCTAACAGATTTGAAGACTGGGGTATATGGGGAAATGTTACTCCCGAAAGCGTTGAAGAAATGCTGAAATCTCATGACAATATCGGTATGGTCTGGATTACAAACCCTACTTATGAAGGAGTTGTTTCCGATATAAAATCAATAGCTGCAATTTGCAAAAAACACAACGTTCCGTTAATTGTTGATGAGGCACACGCTTGTCTTTGGAATTTTAACGAACATCTTCCTACCTCTGCTTTAAAACTCGGTGCTGATGCGGTTGTTCATTCGCTCCACAAAACAGGCGGAAGTATGAGCCAGAGTTCAATGCTCCATATTGCAGAAAATTCCCTGCTTGATGTTGATGCTGTTGAAAAAGCTTTGAAATTGCTGCATACAACAAGTCCGTCATTAATGCTTCTTGCAAGTCTTGATGCTGCAAGAGCAAACCTTGACAGCCAGCGTGGAAGAAAACAGCTTGAACGTGCAGTACAAAATGCTAAATTTTTACGCCGTGAAATTGATAAACTTGAACACATCCACCATTTAAAACCTGATTTTGGATACAAAACAGATATTACAAAAGTATTCATCAAAGACGACAGACTTTCAGGAAAACGTCTTGAATCTATTTTGGAAATAGATTTTAATATTGAAGTTGAAAGCGCTTCGGATGCAGGGCTTTTAATACTTTCAAACATAGGAAACACCAGAGCTGATATGCTTTATCTTGTAAAATGTCTTCAAACCATTGATAAGACAAATTATTCGGATATTTATTATCTTGAAAACAAAAAGCATATGCCTATGTTAACTCCGATAATCAAAATGACTTTGCGTGAAGCATTTTATTCACATAAAGAAACTATTCCAAAATCAGAGGCAGTAGGAAGAATTTCGGCAGAAGTAATCGCCGAATGTCCTCCGGGGATTGCTGTTCTGCTTCCGGGTGAATTGATTACCGAAGAACATATGCCTTATCTTGTGGATTATGATTTTATTGAAGTAATTAAATAATTACTTGCATTTTGTTTTAGTATTTATATCCAAATCTTTACAACGCAGGTAATCCATGTTTTCGTTCATTATAATCCAGCCTGTACACCTGCTCATATCAGTTCCGCTCAGACAATTGTTTTTGAACTCGGTGTTTTCGGTTCCACGAGGGTATATTCTGTACGGATTAATATTAAACACAAATACATTGGAGTTGAAAGTACCGTCAGCTTTACGTGCAGGTTTGTTATCTGTTTTTATATAAAAATCACCGCAATATGTGTCACTTTTATTAATTCCGTTACCTGTACAGCGTGAAGGCTGTAGCCATATAGCGATTATCTGGGTTCCATCAGCCATAACAAATCCTTTTCCACGGGTATTTCGGATAGGTTCATATTCAACCTTCTGCAAATATTTTCCTATAATATTAAAAAACTTTTCATACTGCTCAAGTGAATTATCACTGTAACCAGAATTGCCTTCCTCATCCTCAGCCAGTTCGGAGTCTTCAAGTCCCCAGGTATCAATTGTACCATTTTCATTTATTGCCATAGTGTAAGCCTGAGAAAATACACTATAAAATTTCTTTACACGTGTAACAGTTGCCTGTTCTTTATATTTCTGCACAAGTACAGGTATTGTCATAGCAGCTACAACACCAATAATACCTAAAGTGATTAATACTTCGGCTAAAGTAAATGCAAATCTTCTTCTCATACAAACTCCATTATAATTGTGACATGTTACATCACTATTATAACAAATTTTGTATTTTTTACAACCCTCAAAAAATACTTTACAGGAGCTTAAACGGTTGCCCCCCCCCC
>HF991444.1 GCA_000433095.1 Clostridium sp. CAG:967
TCAGTCTTTTGAGCAGACCCGATTGTATAAGCAGGAATGTTGCTTTGTGAAGAACCAGTGTCAGAATAAATCGCAGAGTCTAATACTTCTTTCTTGCAGAAGTATGGAGACCAAGTCCCTGTAGAAGTGTTTTGAACATATCTAACCATCCAATCCGCTTCACCGTATTGTTTGTTAAGAATTTCAATATATTCGTTTTCTTCTTTCATTAATTTCTTTAATTGATCGTTAGATAATGTGTTTAGATATTCGTCATTACCTTTGAAAGCTTCTAATTCTTCATCAGTCATATCATCAATATCGGCATCATCTCTGGTTTGCATTTGTCTGAGCTCTTTAGCCCCAACATTGTAAGTATATGACCCGTCGTCATTTTGTTTTCTTGTGACAATAGATTGTCCTGCCGCAATAGCCGCAAAATCATCAGTCCAAGAAGAAGTATAGCTTATTAAATATTCACCGTTGCTTTGCGCAATCATAGAAGAAATCGAATTGCTTAAAGCTCCGTCTTCGAAAGTGTAAACAGTCTTAGTATAATCGGCAACCGATGGCGGAACCGGCACAGACATCCCTAACAACTGGTTGTAATAGTTAGCAGATTGGTTAGACAAAGTAGTTCTTTGTTGGTTAATCTGTTGTCCTTCATATTCAACGTTTGTTTTTCTGGCTGTAAGTCCTAAGAACCTAGCCTGTGAAGCTGCCATACCCATGACATTTTCCCTTTCGTTTTTGTCCCTTGTGTTATATGTAACGGCACATGTCTCTATTTTCTTTAATTTTTTTATTCTTTTTTTGTTACATTTCGTAATGTTTAAAAATTCTTATTAGTCTAAAACGGGCTGGCAGTCTTTGTTTAACCGAAAGTTTTAAATGTTGATTCAGTATTCTTTTCAATAACTTTTTGTACCGCATCCATTTCTGTTGATATGGCATCTTGTTCTGTATCTAATTGTTTTAATCTTAATTCTAAATTTTTATCTTGTGCTTGTATAATTTCAATTTTTGCATTTATCTCTTGTATTGATTGGTCGTATTGATATTTATCATATTCATATTGGTTCATCGCATCATCGTATTTTTCCTGATCGGTGATGGTTTCGGTTGTTAAAGCATAGGTAACCTCATCATCTTCACCGGGATTTAATGTTATATTTATAAGACGTCCGCTGCTGTCTTGTTCAAGTCTTGCGTTAACTCCTTTAACTTCTTCTGTTTGCTTAGAAGAGCCTATTGTATAACATTTAATATCAGAACGTTGCGTGTCATTATTATCATAGATTGCATTTTCTACATCTGATTTTCTGTAAAAATATGGTGTCCAAGTTCCTGTGGATGTATTTTGAACATATTTAACAAGCCACTCTGTATCGTCAGGTGTTCCAAATTTTTCATTGAGCATTGCAATATATTCTTTTTCTTCTTCATATAATTGTGTTAACTGGTCATTTGATAAAGTCTGCAAATATTTATCGTTACCTTTATATCCGATAATATTTCCGTTGGAATCAAATTCGCAGTTACTTTTTTTGCCGAGAACTCTGAGTTCTGTTGCACCTACCATGTATCCTGTTGCAAGTGAGTAGCGTAAATCATTTTCAACAAGATTTTTTAATTCTTCTTTTAGTGCATCGCTTGCTTCGGCTGTAGCAGGTGAAGTTTTGCATTTATACAGCAAATCAATAAATTTTTGAGAAATATCTTTACCGGCAATTTTATCTCTGATTTGAGCCATAATAGGGGCACTGCCGCCATACGGGGGACTAGGTTTATCACCCCAATATTGGTCGCCTGAAGTTACGGTAACCGTATGCCCGTCAGAAGTTGTGTGTGTGCCGACAGGAACAAGGTGAGCTAATGTGTGAATTAAATGCTCAATTTGGTTGCCGTCATGCTCTAAGGCATAGATATAACAACCGCCTGCTGTGCCTTCGGTAAAATCTAAGAATAATTCGCTGTCATCTGCTATAACCGGTGCCTTGTTAATAAGGCTTGATTTTGCGGAAACAATAGAAAAATCATCTGTCCAGCTTGAATTGTAACTAACCGTATACTCACCGTTGTTTTTAGCAATCATTGATGTAATAGAATTTGTTAAAGAACCGTCCTGAAAAGAATAAACTGTTTTTGTGTAGTCTGCAACAGAAGGAGGAACCGGTACTTCCATTCCTAATAAATTGTTATAATAATTTGCAGATTGATTGGACAGCGTTGTTCTTTGTTGGTTAACTTGCTGCCCTTCATATTCTACATTGGTTTTTCTTGCTGTCAAGCCTAAAAAACGTGCTTGAGAAGCCGACATACCCATTGCAGGATTTCCTTTCCATTTGTTCCCTTAATGTATTTATCGGCTTATTTAGCTATATTCTTTAGTAATCAAAAATTTGTCTTAATATTTCTTAATATGCTGTTATAGAATTCTATGCGGCTTTGTAAGGAGGTGTGCATCCACACGTTCTTTTATTGCACCTTGAGGTTCGTAGTAAGGTGATACTGTCATAATTTTTGCTGCAATATCTGGATAGTAGTAGATAAACCTTAATTCACTTGATGTAAGCGGCTTTTGAGTATGAACGTTTGCATAACGTGCAAGTTCAAGAATGTTTCTAGCTTCATGCTCATCTTTAAATTCAAGCTCAAGATTATCATATACGTTTCTAAACCCTTTAATACCACCATATTCACCTGTTGTAATCATTCTGCCTGTTTCAATAATTTCAGGTTCACCCCTTCCGAGTTCTTCAAAGTCGTATAATTCATAATTTCTTCGGTCTTTTAGTGCTCCGTCAGCGTGTATTCCTGATTCATGAGCAAATGCATTATCACCTACCGCAGGCTGATTTATGGGAATAGGAACACCAAATGCATAAGCTGTGTATTTTGCAAGTTTCCATATTTTGCTTAAATCAATATTTGGATCAACATGATATTCATTTTTAAACCCTGCTGATTTTAAAATTGCCAGTAAACAAGAAACTAAATCAGCATTACCGGCTCTTTCACCCATTCCATTGATTGCTGTATTTATATAAGCATCCACACCTGCATCAATTGCAGCTTTTGCTCCCATAATCGAGCAGGCTGTAGCCATTCCCAGGTCATTATGGTAGTGAAGCTCTATAGGCATTTGAGTTTCTTTTGCTATTTTATAAATTCTGTCATAAGTTGTTTTGGGATCTTCGTAGCCTAACGTATCACAGTATCTGAAACGATATGCACCTGCTTTCTTAGCTTCACGTGCATATCTGATAAGAAAATCAATGTCACTTCTTGAAGCATCTTCTGCGTTTACCCCGATAATTTCTGCACCTTTTGATTTAGCGCATTCAACAGCCTCTACGGTCATTTTGATAATATCATCGGGTGTCTTTTTGCCCATATATTTCCCGTTAATCATCTGTTCTGAAGTTGACTGTGAAAGGTTAATATTTTTCAACTTTGGAACATTTTTAAATGAAACTTCAACATCTGATGCTATACCTCTCATCCAACCGGAAAGTTTTGTACGTGAAATTACGCCGTGTTCGACAAGTTCAAGGTTACCGTTCAGATAGTTAAGTTCGTGCTGGGTTGTGGGAAAGCCAAACTCTGACTGGGTAATGCCCATATCGTCAAGCATTAAATTAATAATTGTTTTTTGAAGTTTAGCTAATCCTAAACGGGAAGTTTGTACACCATCTCTGTTTGTAACATCAACAAAGTAAATTTTGTTTTCTTTCATCTGAACTCCTCGAAAAATCTAATACACATATATGTTTTTATTTATAAATAACTTGCATTTTTAAGGTATATTATTTACAATGTTTAGTATGGAACCTTTTATGAGTTCTGTCAAGCATCTTTATAAAAACATTATATTATGAATAATACAAAACAACTGGAAAAAAAGATTAATAAAGAATATAAAATCGGCAATGTTAAGAGTGCTATTGAACTTTGCCAGATAGGGCTGCAGGATGATCCTACAAATGCTGATCTGCATGTGCGTTTGGGGGATTTATATCTTGCGTGGCATTTAGATATTTATAACTCATGCCAGTATATTGATGAGGCTATTACCGAATACCAGAGAGCTTTGGAATCTTATATTGATTCTGCGGAAATTTATTTTAAAATCGGTCAGGCGCATTACTTTAAAGGTGATTTGGATAAGGCGGTTAACTATTTGGATACTGCTTTAACTAAAAATCCTAAATTAGGTAAAGCTTATTATCTGCTTGCTGAAACTTATACAAAAAAAGCCCGTTTTTTGGAAGCTTCTTTGAATGCTAAAAAAGCTGTTAAGTGCTCACCTTGCGCAAATTCTTGTGCTCACTTTTTGCTTTCAAATCTGTATAATGTTTCTTCTGCAAGAAGTTTTAAAAACTTTGCTTTATCTAAATTTGAGTTTATTTTGTCATTGTTGACACTTCCGTTTGATAAAATTGCATTGGGAAATGTTGCAAGATCATTATCTTATTTGAAATTTTTTCCTATATTAATTAGAGGTGCTTATCAGGTTCAGACCAAAGCTTATAATGATGCTTTGGAAACGTATATTGAAGCAATTGAAAAAGCTCCGGGATTTATACCTTTATACTGTCTGCTTGGTGATGTATACAGAGCTTTGGGACAGTTTGACGATGCTATTACTGAATATAAAATGGCAATTTGGCTTGACAGCTTAAATATTAATGCATACAGACATCTTTGTGCTGCCTATGAAGAACAGGGCGATTATGACAGTGCTGTTGAAATTTATGAAAAACTTATTCAAATTATGCCTAATATGCCTGATGTGCATTCAAATCTTGCTAACATTTTGTACGTAAAAGGTGATATTGAAAACGCTATTTCACATTTTCAAACAGCAGTTACCCTTAACCCTAAAAAACAGTGGACAAGTATTATTAACCAGACATTAGGTTTTGTATATCAGGAAACAAAAAATGATTTAAATGCAGCAATCAGTTCTTATCAAAGTGCATATCTTTTAACTCCTAAAGATATTGATATTTACGTAAATCTGGGAAGTGCATTTTATGATAAAGAGGATATTGATAATGCATTGCAGGTTTATAGAAATGCATTGGATTTAGATCCCAAAAATGCTCAAATTCATTGTAATTTAGGTTTTTTATACTGGGGTAAAGGCGATATTGATGAAGCTTTGAAAGAGTACAGCCTTGCAATTGAGTACAAGCCTGATTATGACATTGCTTATAACAATATGGGTGTAATTTATCTTGACGATTTAGGACGTGTCAGACAGGCAATTGATTTATTCAAAAAATCAGTTGAATTTAACCCTAATTACGCACTGGCGCATTTTAATCTTGCACGTGCAATTGCTATTACAGGCGATAAGATTGAAGCTGCAAAACTTTATCAAATCGCACAGGATATTAACAAAGTTACAAATGAAATCGATCCTCAAGATATTTTAGATAAGATAAACGCTTTATTCAGTTAATTTAATTATTTGTAAATTTTGTTATGTATTTGTACCTGTGTTACGTACATATCTTCGCATGCGCCGGAGCCTCTGCTTGTTGAATCTCTATCGTGTCTTGACATACTTGTTCGTGCGACAAGTTCGTTTTTATCAGTGTAAATATCTACCAAATAGCCGTCAAGTTTTACAATATCATTTTTTTTGATAGTAAGCAAAGCCCCCATAACATTGGCATTTTTAGGTATAAGATGTGTATGAGAAACATGAGAACTTACGTATCCTAAATCCCAAACAGTATTATCATAAGGAGGTTTTGACCTCCATTCAAGTCTTCTGCTTTGCCCTAGGCTTTTATAAGATTTAAATTTCCAGTGTTTATACAGTATATTTTTATCAACAGCAAGTTCTCCCCATGCTACTCCTATGTCCATTAAACAGATATCATCAAAAGTGCTTCTCATAATATCTCTGAACCAGAAGTTTGTATTCTTGGCTAAGACAAGTCCCGATAGTGTATATTTTGCCTGAGGTCTTAAAATAAACCTGTTCTTATCACCTTTTGCAGTTATAATATCGTTATTTCTCAGATCAATTTGTATTGGCTCACTGAACGTATCAATTTGTTGTGCGCTTGTAGAGGTTACTTTAGGAAAGCTGTATTGCAATCTGAACATTGCATCCCCGAGAATTGAATTTAGACAAATTAATATGAAAGCTATAAATGAAACTTTGCAAAACCAATTCCAAATATCTTCCATATAACCCCTATACTAAAGTTTCTTCATTAACATTTATCGGTAAAATAAAACCGAAAGTTGAGCCTTTGCCTATTTCTGAATTAACATATACTTTGCCGTTATGATATTTTTCTATTGTCATTTTTACGAGGTGCAGCCCCAAACCTGTTCCTTTTACAGTATGAGTGTTGTTTTCTACTCTGAAAAATCTGTCAAAAATCTTTTTCTGATATTCCGGAGCAATTCCGCAGCCTTCGTCGCTGACAGAAACATCTATGTTGTTGTCTTTTTTAGATATATTAACTCTGATTGTTGAATTCTGAGGTGAATATTTAATCGCATTTGATAAAAGGTTTGTTAATGCACGTTCTATTCCGTCGTAGTTAAATAAAAATTCAGGAATATCATTATCTTTACTTACTGATATTGTTACGTTGTGTTCTTTGGTTAATACGTTAACCTGATTAACGCAGTTTTGGACCACTTCATCAATATTGTTTAAAGTTTTTTCCATTTGTGCATTTGATTCCATTCTTGAGAAGTCCAAAATGTCGTTTACCATTCTGTTAAGTCTTATAATTTCCTGATTGATTGTTCCGATAAATTCTTTTTGAGTATCGTAATCAAATTCGTTGCCGAAGTTATAAAGCGTGTCAATATAGCTTCGTAGAACAGTAACAGGTGTTCTAAGTTCGTGGGAAACATTTGATATAAATGTCGAACGCATAGCATCCATTTCGGCTTCTTTTGTCATATCAATAAGAACAATAATATATCCTACATAATCCTTGTTGCGTGTGAACATTGGAGAAATAATTGATTTAATAACCCGTTTATCAACCTGAATATTAAATTCAAGCGGTTTATTTTCCATAATTTCAATAGGAGTGTCTTTAAATTCTTCGATTTTGGTTTTAAAGCAATAATTACCTTCAGTGTCTATGTATTCTTGAATTTTTGTATTTAACATTTGGTCTTCTTCAAGATCGAGAAGATTGTGTGCATGATTGTTAACCAGAACAACATTGTCGTTGTTGTCGCATACGACAACACCGTTTGCAATACTCATAAGAACTGCTTCAAGTTTGTTGCGTTCAAGCGTGAGTTGTTCAATATTCTGCTCTTCATAGATGTGAAGTCTGTTAGACATGTTGTTAAATGAGTTAAACAGTTCTTTAACTTCAGAACTTACATCTTTATCCTGAATAGTATAGCCGAATTCGCCTGTAGAGATTTTTTGAACACCTTCATGAAGTATTCTTAATTCTCTTGTAATTAAGTATGTATTAATAAGGATAACAAATGCAAATACTATCCACGCAACGGTAAATACAAACAGTAATGAAGCTCTGGTAGTTGAAGAAATCTGGTTTATTATGCTTCCTGAAAGACCTACTGTTACGGAACCGACATTTTCGCTGTCAGATGCAATCATGGGTGAGCTTACTATTATACTCGGGGTATTGGAGCGCTTCTGTTCTTTTGTAGTAACCTTATATAACAATTTGCCCTGTGCATTTCTGAACTCGATAAATACAATATCATTATGCGAAGCAACAATTGTATCTGCGTGTTCTTTCAATGTCCCAAGCACCTGATTTTCCGGAGTATTTGAAGCTAGTTCCGCACACTCAATCGCAAGAGCTTTAGAAACTATTTGTCCAAAGTTTTGATATCCCTCATTCAGTTTTTTCTGTATATTAAATATCGCAAAAACAGCTATTGAAATAATTAAGAAAGTACTGAGCACCAACCCGAATATTATCAAGCGATTTTGCGTTGTTAAACTCACTTGTTTGTTCATATTCAAAATTATACCATTTTAAAATATTAGAGGCAAGTCAAAAATATAAAAAAAGACTGCTGTGAAAGCAGTCTTTTAAAATTTGGTTTATCTGCCGCAGATAGTTCTGGCAACGTGAACACCTGATGCTGATGCCTGTATTAAACCTCTTGTAACGCCGGCGCCGTCACCTATAGCAAATAAGTTGTGGACACCTTCGGTTTCAAGTTCATCAGTCAGTTTCACTCTGGCAGAATAGAACTTAACTTCAATACCATATAAAAGAGTATATCTTGAAGCAGTTCCCGGACAAATTTTGTCAAGAGCTTGAAGCATCTCTATAATACTTGTCATTTGTCTGTAAGGAATTACAAGACTTAAATCCCCCGGAGTAGCGCAGGTCAATGTCGGTTTGATAATGCTTGCTTTGATACGTTCCGGAGTTGAGCGTCGTCCGTCAAGCAAATCACCAAAGCGCTGAACAAGTATTCCGCCTCCAAGCATATTGGCAAGTCTTGCAATGTGCTGACCGTATTGAATTGGTTCTTTAAACGGTTCTGTAAATTTTTCGCTTACAAGTAATGCAAAGTTTGTGTTGTTTGTTGTTTTTTCTGCATAACTATGACCGTTTACGGTCGAAATTCCGTTGTAATTTTCCTGAACAACTTCGCCATTCGGGTTCATACAGAATGTTCTAACTTCATCACCGAATGTGGGTGAATGATATATCAATTTAGATTCATATAACTTGTCTGTCAAAGGCTCAAACACAGGGGCAGGTAATTCTACACGAACACCAACATCAACAGCATTGTTAACCATACCTATTTTATTTTTTGCAAATTCCTGTGTAAGCCAGTCTGCACCTTCTCTGCCCGGTGCGATGATTGTATATTCTGCGCATATTGTATCACCGTTATCAAGTACAATACCTTTAACCTGTTCGCATTCAACAATTAAAGATTTTGCAGCAACGTCGTTAATGATTGTAATTCTTTCATTCAAATAGTCCTGCATGTTTTTCAATACATCAAGACTTCTTTCAGTTCCAAGGTGTCTTACAGGAGAGTGTACAAGTTTTAATTCTGCTAATGATGCTTGTCTTTCAAGCTCTCTGAATGTATTCATATCTGTTCCGAAAACTTCATCTGTAGCTCCGAAATCAAGATATAATTTATCAGCATAACTGATTAAATCCTCAACTTTTTTTCTGTCCATGTAATCAACAAGGTGACCACCTACATCGGGTGTTAGTGTCAGTTTTCCGTCAGAAAAAGCTCCGGCTCCGCCCCAGCCGCAAAGAAGTCCGCATTTTTTACAAGTGGGACATTTATCATAGCCTTCACGAAGCAAGCATTTTCTTTTTTCAATTCTTTGACCTTTTTCAATTAATACAACATTCCAATCAGGTTTTAATTTAGTGATTTCTAAAGCCGCAAAAATTCCAGCAGGTCCTGCTCCGATAATCGCTACATTGTACATTTTTCATATCTCCAATAATTTTACTCAACCAATTAAATTTACATTAAACATATATCTAAATAAAGTGTTTATGAAGAAATTGTAAATCATATTTTATGAATAAGCTGTTAAATTAAATCTTTCAATTTTATTTTCATTGTCTAAAAGAAAATTGAATATAACTCTTCTCCCTTCTCTAATGTGTTTTGAAGGGTTGTATGTTTCTGTCAGATGCACACGTTTATTGTATAGAGAACTTAGAATTGCCTGTCCGTAAGTGTTTTTTTCTTCACGTAACTCCTGAGAATTTATAAGATTTTTTTTAATAAATTCTTTTTCCTGTTTGCTCCACTTATATGCTGACTTTCCTTTAACAAGGGTATTTTCGGCGGGTATGTTATATCTTATGGCTGTTAAGTTCATGCATTTTTTAGTGATTTTACCGATTTTTTCGCCGATTATAGCTAAATTTACAGCCTGCGGTCCGGTAAAAAGAAAGTGACAGCCGGAAATTTCATCTGATGTAAATTTTAAAAGTTCATGTGCAGGTCTTCGCATAAATATACCATTAACCATACGTGTAAATATTCCGCTTTTTCCCATATTATAGTCATAATCAGGATCTCTTACGGCGAGTGCTCTGATTAATTTTTCCTGCTCAGGTGTGTTTGACGGACCCCGAAGAAGTTTTATTACTCCTTTTTTACCCAGCTCTATTATTTTTGCGTTACTGCACAACTCAACTGTACCGGAAGCATTTTTTTTGTAAAATCTTACCGGAACAACACTTTTGAAGTTAGGATTGTACGTTTGATTGTTTACAGAAGAGAGCATAATAAACACCTTTTGTATTTTAAAACTTCTAAAAAATTTTTTTGCTATTAGTTTTCAGGTGTTTCTTCAAAAGACATCATATGACCTTTAAACGGTTTTTTCTTGGTCAATTTGGCATGATTTATATTTGTTATAAGCTCTTTTACTTCTTCCGAATTATACAGTTCCTTGGCGGCTTTGGCGTATGCTGATGCAGCTTCAAGATTATTTTCATTCATATTTAAAACAGCAAGATTATAATTTACCATATATTTTTCATTGTCAGACTTTGCAAGTTCCAGAGCTTTTTCAAGAGCCTTTAATGCTTCTCTGTTTTTATTTAACTCGGTATAAGCTATGGCTAAATCAATATATCCGCCTGCTAAATTTGGTGCATTTTTTATATAATTTTGAGCTTCTTTTAATTTTCGTGTGCTTATCTGTGAAGACGTGCCAAGAATAACCGGTGCATAAATAAGACCTTTTTTATTAAATTCTTCTAAGGGTGTATTTGTTATGTTAGGGATTAATTTGTACAGGAGCTTAATTGTGTTTATATCTTTTGAGGACAAATATTGAAAAGAACTTCTATACGGGGCATAAAAGCTGTTATCATTATCTGAAGTCATATACATTAAATCTTCAGAACTGTAACTGTGTCCCATAATGCCAAGTGCATGTCCGATTTCATGCAAAATAGTGTTATACAATTCTTTATCCGAAAAATAATTGCCAAACGGATCTTTAGAATATAAAACTATAGTCATATCATAGAGAGTTGCATCTTTATAATTAGGTGTTGTAAAACCTACAACATATCTGCAAACATTTCCTTCGCATACATTTTCCGGCGGAGGCATAATTTTAACAATAATATTTGCATCTGATACTATGTTTGTTAACTCAAATTTTATAAATCTTGTAGATACCTGCCACTGAGCAAAGGCTTGCAAAATTTCATCTTTATAATAAGAAGGAACTGTAATTTCGCTGTTGTCTACAATAGCAACTTTAAGAGGAAATTTTTTGACATCCCAGCGGATTATTCCTTTATCCAGAGGAACTTGTTCAATATAATTATCACCTATATTATTTAATACGGTATTCCGCCATTCTGAAACTCTTGTCATTGCAGCTTGCTGCGCACTATCTTGCTGTGAGCTTGATGCAATTTCAAAAAGTTCTTTTTGAATTGGTTCTGACGGTGAGAGGTTTAACAGAGATTTTACATAATAATACCTGTAATCTTTATCATTACGGTTGAAAAAATATGCGTTTTTAAAATTAGCACGGGCTTTTACATAATCTTGTTTCTTTAAATAATGGTGTCCTATATGATAATAGCAGGTTGGCATTAATTTAAAAACAAGAGCAAAGATTACAGCGAATGTACAAATTATTATTGTCAAAAATCTGTCTGAATTATACTGGTTCATTTTCCTTAGCGCCTTTGTCTATTTCAAGAATTTTTGCCAGTGAACGGGTATCGCCTTTTAATTTGAAATATTCCGCAAATTTTGGCGTTGTTTTAAGGTTAAAACTTCTTCCGTTTTTGTCTCTGGTCTTAGATATCAGACCTTTGTCAACCAGTTCTTTTATGTGTTCATAGGCTGTAGAACCTCGAAGGTCGATGAGAGCAGTTTGTCTTAAAGGTTCTTTGAGTGCTATAACGGAAAGAGTTCTGAGAACGGCAGGCTTTAAGTCAACAGGGCACAAAAGTTCTACAAGGTCCATATGTTCTTCTTTTACCTGAAGAATATAGCCGTTTTCATCATCAATTTCCAAAGCACCGTCACGTGATGAGTAATCCATTATAAGCTCAAGGATTGCTTCTTCAATCGTTTCTGTTTCTTCATCCAATATTGTAGCTATCTCATCCAGAGAAATTGCTCTTGCCGTAATAAATAAAACGGCTTCAATTCTTGATTTCAACTGTTCCATTTTTTATCACCTGCGCCAATCCTTGTGCCATTTTGCAAATTATCGTCAGTCACTTTGTTCCCGTTTTTATCACCTGCGCCAATCTCTCCGCCTTTTACTACATACAAATCCGAATAAAATTCTTCCTGTTTTAATTCATAATCTGTTTCTGCTGTCAAAAATAACAGTGCAATATATGCGCTTATTTTATCCATACCAAGCAAGGTAAGTTCGTTTAATTCTATTTTATCATTTTTTTCAAAAATTTGTCCGAGATTTTCTTTTAATGTTAAAACACAGGATTCAATGTATTCTTCGTGTGCAAGGTTAACGATATCATCGGGAGTTAGCCTTGAATATGACTGTACACGTCTTTTTGCCCGCTCGTGCGCACTTTTCAATGACTGTTTCTGTTCCAGTTTTTCATAGAATTCCAATTGTCTGATTAAGTCTTTCAAAGTAACTACACGATTATGGTTTAATCTTACGCTGGTACGTCTTTGAAGCACTTCATCAATTGAGATTACGTTATTTGAAGGCACGTAATCTTCTTCACCGTAATCAACAATAAAACCGTCATCATCGTATTCAATTTCAGGCTCAGATGTTTCAAACTGCATTAAATCAATACCTTCAAGCACATTTGATTTAAGTTTTAAAAGAACTGCCGCAAAAAGAAAAGTTCTTCCTGTTACCCTGAGATTTTGAGATTTCATCTGAACCATATGAGCAAGATATTTGTCGGTAACATCTACAATGTCAATGTTCCAAGGGTCGATTTTACCGGCTTTTGCCATATCGACTAAAATTCCGATGCCCTCACTTTTAGGTTTGCCGTCTTTTGACAGACCTAAGTCAGGTAAATCTAAATTATAATTTAATGCTGCCTCTGTACTCATATCCTGATTATTCGTCCCTTAATTTAATACCTGTGACTTTAGTAATACCTTTTTCTTTTTGGGTTACTCCTAAAGTTCTATTTGCTGATTCTATCATAGGTTTTCTGTGACTAACTACTATAAATTGCGTATCTTTTGATTGGTTCTGCACCATTTGGGCGATACGTTCAACGTTCATAGTATCCAAACTTGCATCAACTTCATCGAATGCATAGAACGGGGATGGCATATAACGCTGAATTGCAAAGACAAACGCAAGGGCTGTAAGTGATTTTTCTCCGCCTGACATACTTTCAAGTCTTTGAAGTTTTTTATCTCTGGGCTGGGCTTCTATTGTCATACCGCCTGATAACGGATCTTCCGGACATTCAAGTTTTAATTCGCCTTCACCTTCTGACAATTGGTGGAACACTTCTTTAAAGTTTTCGTTTATGTGGTTGTAGGTTTTCATAAACGTTTCTTTTTTTAGCTGTTCATAACCCTGCATTCTGTCCAGTATTTCTTTTCTTTCTTTTGAAAGAGTTTCAATTTGCTGTTTCAACTCGCTTTGACGTGCCAGAACTTCTTCATAAGCTGCGAGTGCTCTCATATTGACATCGCCTAAATCTGACATACGTTTTTCAAGACGTTGTATTTTAGAAGTAATTTCTTCAATAGAAATTTCTATAGGTTCAAGTTTATTAACTTCAACACCTGTATCTTCAAGCTCTTGTCTTGCTGTTTCAAGCTGCGGTTCAAGTTCACGTCTGCGTGCTTTGAAAGATTCAATCTGTTCTGCAATTCTTTCAATGTCTGCAACTCTGATGTGTTTTTGTTTTTCAAGCTCGATTAAATCAGCATTAATTTCGTCACGTTCTTTCAGAAGTTTGCCTAATTTTTCTTCAATCTGAACAATTTGTTCATGAAGTTCTTCCATTTTTTTGTTCAATTCTGCAATATCAGATTGGTAACGTTTTTTATCTTCTTCAAGTTTAACGTTGTTGTGTTCAATGCCTGTAATTTCTTCTTCTTTTGTTTCAATAAGGTTGCGGTGGAATGCAATTTGACGGTCTAATTCATTTTTGTCGTTATTTGCATTCATAAGATTTGTTTGAAGACGTTTAATTTCGTGTTCTACGCCCTCTGTTTTTTCTTTCAGGTCTTTCAAATCCTTATCGTTTATAAGTTTTTCAACTTCTTCTATTTGTTCCTGACAAACTGTCATATCATCATATATTTTAACGTTTTGTTCTTCAAGTTTGTCAAGTTTTTTGTTTAAGTCAGCAATTTTAGGTTCTGTTTGAGCTACAAAATCAGCTTTTTCTTTAAGAATATTTTCGCTGTTTTCGTAGTTTCTGTTCATGTTATCGAGTTCTACTTTTGATTTTGAAAACTCACTCATGGCATCTGAATACTTGGTTCTTACATCTTCAAGTTTTGCTTCAAGAGAAGATTTTTTGTTTTCAAGAGAGCCTAATTTTTGTTCCATTTCTTTTAGGCGGTCCCTGAATTTATTGAGTTCATCGTCATCGTTCTGGCTAAAGCTCAAGCCTGTTCTTAATTTTGTACCGCCTGTCATGGAACCTGACTTTTCGAGTAGTTCGCCTTGAAGAGTAACCATTCTGTATTTGCCGATAAGTTTTTTTGCAGATTCCAGGTCTTCAACAACTATTGTATCGCCTACTGCATAGAAGAATGCATCAATATATTGGTCGTCAAAATCAACAAGGTTAATCGCAAAATCTATTACACCTCTGTCTTTAGGAAGCTGTAATCTTGCAGGAGCTTTTTTGATTTTATTTAAAGGAATAAATGTTGCTCTGCCTGCGCTGGATGATTTTAAAAGTTCGATTGCAACAGATGCAACATGTTCGTCATCAACAACTACGTGCGCCATTCTTCCGCCAAATGCTACTTCCATTGCGGTAGAATATTCTTTATCAACGGATCCGAGCTGAACTAAAGGAGCGTGCACACCTCTTAATCTGGCATTCATAATAGTATCAATTGCACGTCCGAAGTTTGCATCTTCAGCCGCCTGCTTTTTGGCTTCCATTGTTGAAATTTTTCTGTATGCCATTTGGATATTGTAATTCAAATCATTAATTTCATTTTTTGTAGTATCCAAGTCATGCATTGAATTTTGCTGGATAATTTTAAAATCCTGCAATTCTTTTTGAAGCTGTTCAACTAAAGTTTTTTTCAAATCCTGATTTGAAGCAAAATTCGATTTCATTTCGTTTAATTCTGCCAGCTTTGCTTTTGCTTCTTCCAAATCTCTTTGAAGATTTTTCAATTCACTTTCTAAAGGAAGCTTTGTTTGAATAAGTTTTGTTTCCTCGTCTTTTAAATCCTCAAGCTGTTTTCTTAGGCGGTTTCTTTTTTCAATATGCTGGTCTGCCGTAGCATTAAGCCCTGTCATATCTTCAAGAATTTTTTTCAACTCGGCTTCTCTGATTTTTGTGTTTTCTTTAATTTTTGCAATCTCGTCATCTTTAAGCTGAATTTTAAGTTTAAAGTCTTCGATTTTCTTTTTAAAGCCTTCTATGCCGTTTTTAGCATTTTCAATTGAACGAAGACCGTCATGAATTTGTTTATCGGCATAATTTGTAGCATTATTTTTTCTGTCAATTTCACCTTTTAATGCTTCTTCCTGCTTTTTTAATTCTATTTGCTGTGCTTCGCCTTTTTCCTTTACAAGCTCTGAAATTTCCTGATACTTTTGTTTAATCAGAGTTAATCTTTCATCAAGATCTTTATTTTTAACTTCTTCTTCTTTTTTCTTTTTTGTGAATTCAAGAATATTTTCATGTGCCTGTTCAAGGTTTCGTTTCAAATCGAAGAAGCGTACTTTATTAACCTGGCTTTCCAAATCCTGTTTTTCTTCACGAAGTTTTTGGTATTTAAGTGCAACTTCTCTTTCTTCTTTCAACTGCTCAAGTCTGTTATCAACTTCGTTTAAGATAACCGTAGAACGTTCTACACGCTGTTCAACAGTTTCAAGTTCATTCGTAGCCTGTTCTATTCTTCTGTCAAAATCAGCAATGCCTGCGATTTCATCAATAATTTTACGTCTGTTTTTGGGCGAGCAGTTTGTAATACCCATTACATCACCCTGCATCATTACGTTGTAGCTGTTTGGCGTTACATTATATTTTTCCAGAATTGCATGTACGTTTGTAAGTGTTGTTACACTGTCATTTATATAATAAGTACTTGCATAACCCTGGGAGGTTTTTCTGATTTTTCTGCCTATGGTTAAGTCTTCACCGTTTTCCGTATCACCGAAAGTTACCTTAACAAATGCTTCGTTACGTTTGGTGTATGTAGATATAAAGTGGGATAAGTTTTCAGCACGAAGCTCGCTTGCGTTTGCAAGCCCTAATGCGAAAAGTACACTGTCTATAATATTACTTTTACCTGAACCGTTTGGACCGGAAACAGTAGTAAAGCCCTTTAATAGGGGTATTTCAGATTTATTTGCAAATGATTTGAAATTATCTATTTCAAGTTGTTTTATGTACATATATCCCTGCCAATTATAGTCTTATACCTATTAGACAACAACATTTATGTCATGTCAAAAGATTAAATAAATCTTTACGTTTACATCTTGATAATTATATTAAATAAGGGTATTATTGTTCTATGGGACTAGTAGAGAACATAAAATCTTTGTTTGGGAATAAGAAAAATTTTAAGGTTGAGCATAACGTAAAAAACGCATCAATTTATCTTGAATGGAATTTTAAGGCTGAATATTTTAAAATTTATCATAAGATTAAAGATAAGTGGATAGAATACTGTATTACTTATGATTGTGCAGCAAGAATTGACTTCTGCCCCGTTGGAATAAGTATTTTTAAAGTCTGCGCTTTCAATGCTGGAGAAATGCTTGTTGAGTCCGGGGAAATTTCGGTTAAAATAAATACGCTTGAAATAAGTTATGCTCAGGATGACGAGAAAGTTCATTTGTTCTGGAATAAAACAGGCGGAACGGACGGTTACAAGATATATAAAAAATCAGGTGATGCACTTTATACAGGTTATAAAGAAACAAAGAAGAATGAAATTTACCTTTACGGTCTTCCTCAGGAATCTGAATTTAAAATCAAGCCTTTCAAAAATGTTGAAGGCGAAAAAGTATTTAAACGTGCTATAAATAAAATGTCTGTTGTGAAAGGTGTTTTATTCACTTCTGGTGATAAATTGTTCGGACTTCTGGCAATTCCCGAAAAATCAAATATTTCTCTTATGTGGAAACCTGTAAAAGATGCTGACAGCTACAAGATTTACCAAAAAACAGGGGATAATTTTGATGAAATTGATTGTGTTAAGTCTAATCAGGTAATTATTAAACATTTGCCTGTCGGGGATGTTTATTTTGGAGTTCAGGCGTTCAAAGGCAATGAATGTATTGCACATTCTTACATTCTCCGTTCTGAAGTGCAGGCAATGGAAGTTTTTCCCGTAAACCTTGATAAGAAACTTTATTTGTACTGGAACAGGGTTAGTAATATTGACGGTTATAGAATTTACAAAAAAAATGATAAGAATGAATTTGTAGGTTTTATGAATGTAACTGATGAGGAAGTTTATCTTAGTAACGTAAAACCGGGTGAAAAATGCGAATTCAAAGTAAAACCTTTCAAAATGGTTGACGGAGAACGTGAATTTACCAGAATTAATGCTAAATGCAAAGCAGAGGTTTATAATACGTCGGAGATTAAGGCAGTTATTAATGAAGCGTTTGGTAATAAAATAGCAATATCCTGGATTTTTGACGGTAATGTCGACGGATATGAAATCTTTAGCGGAGAAAAATCAATACTCAATATTGAGGACGGTTTTGCTCATATTGCTCTGCTTGACTTTTGTGAAGACAATTTTATTGTTAAGGGATATAAAAAAGTTAAAAATAAAATTTTATATACCTGTGAAGCAAAAGCTGTTTCTGTTTTATCAAAAAATAACAGATTGAATATGAAGCCTTGTAAAAAGTATAAGGTTTCCGTAATTATTCCTTCTTATAATTCGGAAGATTATATTTCACGGAGTATAAGTACTGTCTTGGGTGCAGATTTGGAAGAACTTGAACTTATTGTTGTCGATGACGGTTCTTCTGATAATACAAAAGGAATAATTGATTGGTACTGTGAAAAATATCCTTGCTATGTTAAGAAAATTTTTAAGCAAAATGGCGGAGTTGCAGATGCAAGAAACCATGGAATAGCGGCTGCACAGGGAGAATACCTTGCTTTTATGGATAATGACGATATGATTAGACCTGACGGTTATTCAGCACTTTATAGCGCAATTAAAAAGACAAAATCAGATATTGCCATTGCTCCTCTATACAGAATTGACAGCGACCAGTACACGCCTCGTCACGTTCTGAAATTTAAAGAAAATATAACTCATGATATTGATGATTATTTGAAGTTAATATACTCTGACGGATATAACAATATTGGTGTTTGGAATAAACTTTATAAGACTTCACTTGTTCAAAAACATCCGTTTGGGCTGCTTGCATATGAAGATGTGTCTTGGACACCTTACATTCTTTCCTGGGCAGATAAGTTCTGTTATATTCACAAAATGTGTTATGAATGGGATAGAAAAATTCGTCCTGAAACATTTTCTAATGTCCTTTCAAACCGTTCTGCAAAAGAGAAGTTTCAAGAAAGATATCAGGCTTTCAGATTTTTCCTTGATAACGGAAACCCTAAAAGAAAAGAATGCCTCTATTATATAATGGCTAAACGTTTATTTAATCAGGGAGGTGCTGCAAAATATGAAGGCTATTACGATGCAATTCGTGATATGGCGCCCTATTTAAAAAATAATAAATATTTAAAAGAAGATGCCGAATATTCCAGACTTTTAGCTCCGTATATAACCTAAAAAAAAACGACCACAGGTCGTTTTATTAAGGGAAAAGGGAAAATATTTATTTATACATCATACGCTTTAAATCATGATCACTCATTATTATGCATGATGCTTCTTCTATCTTTAATACTTTAATAATTTCCAGCGTTACCGGATTTGAGGATTAGACTTTGCCTACCTTTAGCAGTTTTTGCAAAGTTCATCCGCCACCTGAGTGTAAGATTAGACTTTGTCTATCCGAACGTTTTGAAAGTAGATTCAGTGTTCTTTTCAATAACTTTTTGTACGGCATCCATTTCAGTGGAAATTGCATCTTGCTCCGTATCTAATTGTTTTAATCTTAATTCTAAGTTTTTATCTTCTGATTGAATAATTTCAATCTTAGCATTAATTTCCTGAATAGATTGATCGTATTGATACTTGTCGTATTCATACTGGTTCATCGCATCATCGTATTTAGCTTGATCCGTTAAAGTGTTTGTAGTAACAGCATAAGTCACTTCATCCGCTTCTCCCGGTCTTAATGTAACGTTAATTATACGTCCGGAAGCATCCTGCTCAAGTCTTGCAGTAACCCCTTTAACTTCTTCAGTCTTTTGAGCAGACCCGATTGTATAAGCAGGAAT
>HF991445.1 GCA_000433095.1 Clostridium sp. CAG:967
TTTTTTCATAAGTACCCCCATACTCGTATAAATTGAATTTATTAAATTTTATATATATTTACTATTATAACAAATTTTTATTAACATTACAATGTAGAAGCCAAAATGTTTAGTTATATAAATAGTGTTACTGGACAAACCCTTAAAAATTAGTATAATTAAATCAATGGCAGATTTAAATTTAGGTCATTTAATATCCAAATTTGTAAATTATCAGGCACTAAACGCACAAAAGCAGGCGCCTGCAAAACAATCTGCTCCGGCATCATCATTTACACCTGCACCCCAACAGTCTTCCGGTGTAAATGCACCACGCAGCGTTCCTACACCGCAAATGGGTAATATGGGCGGAGTTGACCAATCAGTTTACGTTAAAGATATGATGAATTTGCCTAAAAATCTTAATGAACTGGTATTTATAATGCAGAGAAATATTTCTCTTGCCCAGTTTAACCAGCGTTTTGCAAACCAAATAAATATGCACAGAAATGCTTTGTCGCAAACACAAGCTCAAATTCTCGCACAGCTTCAGGGAATGTCTTTAACAGAAGCACAAAATATGCTTCTTACAGGTAATAAAGCTATATTAACCCAAATGCAAGCCTCATTGAAAAATCTTTCCATATCATCAACAGGAATGATTAATCTTTCCCAAATAGCAGCCCTAATTCAGGCTAACGGAAAAGATGCAATTGCTAAACTAATTACGACTATGGCAAATTCTGCAAAATTAGGAATTACCGACCTTTCCCAATTAAAAGAAACTGCAAAACTTATAAATGCAAGTGTTGCAGCAGCCTCCCAAAACGATTCAGCCCAAACTATGAAACTTTTAATGCTTTTGTATCTTCCCTGGCTGCCATTACAGGAAGGCGTAGGTTTTGACCTTGACATAGAAAACAGCAGCGCTGATGACGGCTCTGAAAGTATTCTGATAATAACAATTACCACATTAAATTACGGCAATGTTATTGCAACATTAATCCTTGAAAGTTCCAACTCAGTTCATGTAAACATTGAATGTGTTAAAGAATTCCCGAAAGACGAACTGGTTATGCGTATTGAAGGCGACGAAAAACATTACTCTATGGAATCCGTTGTTTCATTCGAAACAAGCTCGCAAACAACCATTAATGAAAAACAGGAAAAACCACAGGCGAAAATAAATATGAGTAATACAAACGAGATTAATCCTTATCTGCTTTTGATGGCTCATACAATAATAAGACATGTTATAGAAATTGACAAAAACACTTCAAACGGTGTTACATCGCATATTGACTAAGTTAACGTGGCAAACATTCCCAGTATGTTTTAGTTTTATCATCAGGGCATTCATTAGCAATTGCGTATTTGGTACAGCCGACACCGTTTTGTGCATCTGTTGAAGTCTTGGAACAATATTTACTTTGACTGAAGTTCCAAAATGAATAAGTTATATTTTCGCCGAGAGGAATTAACCTTCCCCTGTCATTTATACCAAAATAAAATATATCCTGTCCCATAGCATTCGGTCCTTTTCTTGGACCGGTTGTATCAATTACAATCCAGTTTGCAAAACAGTTGTACATACCGCCGATTGAGGTTCCATCTGCTGCAACAAGTTGAGGAACTTGCATACAGCCCGGTATACTTACCGTTGTATTATTGTATGATTTAACCTGCTTATAAACATTTACTGTACCATATACATTATTGTTTTTGTTTAAATTATCTGCCAATTTGTATTGCGCAAATAATTTAGTATAAAATTCAGAATTGTTAGAACCCGAATCAGTATTATCTCCAGTAACAGAACCTAAAAGTTCGGGCTCAACATAAACAATTGCCTGAGACAAAAGGGAATAAGATTTTTTAAAAGCAGCTTCTAAAGCTTTTTTCTGATGATTAGCAACCAAATTCGGTATAGTTAATGCTGCAACCACACCGATAATGCCGAGCGTGATTAATACTTCCGCCAAGGTAAACGCACTAAAACGATTATCTG
>HF991446.1 GCA_000433095.1 Clostridium sp. CAG:967
GTTTTCCTGCGGGCAAGTCTTTTAAAAGTCCTCTAACCCTCGTGCCTACATCATTCGTATGAGATTTGGATTATATATAAAAGTTTTGTTTATTGGTGCCGTATAAAAAGTTATAGATATGAAAAACATTATGTTTTTCATACCTCCTCCCCAAGTCTGGTAGCCGTTCTTCAAAAAGAATGGCTTTTTTTTTCGACAAAGTGTTCTTCTTATTGAACCTGCATTTCCTTTTCAAATCCGAACAAAGAACTTACCGATTCATCATCATGAATTCTTGCAATAGCTGCACCAAGGAGCGGTGCTACGGAAAGCTGTCTGATATTTGAAGGCATTTTTTCCATATCAAGAGGAATTGTATTTGTTACAATACATTCTTTGATAGGCGCATTAGCAAGTCTCTCGATTGCAGGACCTGAAAATACAGGGTGAACTGCACAAACGTAAACGTCTTTTGCACCTTCTCTTTTCAATAATTTAGATGCTTCACATATTGTTCCGGCTGTGTCAATCATATCATCGAACATTACACAAATTTTATCTTTTACTTCCCCTATAACATGTGATGCTATTGCTTCATTATGTTTGTCACGTCGTTTATCAATAATTGCTAGCGAGCAGCCTATTGATTTTGCGAAATGTCTTGTCCTTTGAACTCCGCCTGTATCAGGGCTTACAGCAACTATATCATCAGGATTTATGTTCAAACTGGTTATGTAATCAACAAGGATTGGTGTTGCAAAAATGTGGTCTACAAGAATATTAAAGAAACCTTGAATTTGACCTGTGTGTAAATCCATTGCAAGAACTCTGTCTGCTCCTGCAGTTGTTAATAAATCAGCTACAAGTTTAGCGGTAATAGCTTCTCTGCCTGAAGTTTTTCTGTCCTGTCTGGCATATCCGTAATAAGGTATTACTGCTGTAATCGTTTTTGCACTTGCACGTTTGAAAGCATCTATAATGATAAGAAGTTCCATTAAGTTTTCATTAACAGGGTTGCATAAAGGCTGAATAATAAAAACATCATCCCCTCTGACACTTTCTTTAACCTGAACATAAATTTCTCCGTCAGCAAAGTTTTTAACAACCATAGGACCGATAGAAGTTCCTAAATAATCAGCAATCTCCTGTGCTAATTTTGGATTAGAACGTCCTGCAAAAAGTTTAATATCATGTGTAGGATTGATAGTACGTTCTAATTGAGGGAAAGTCATTTCTGCAACCATTATATTTCCTTTCAAAATTCTTGATTCCAAATGCATGAAATATTATACGCTTATTGAGGTTTAACCTCAACATTTTCTTAAGTAATATTACTAAAATAAGAACATAAGAAATTTTGCTATCTTTGAAAAACCATGTGAAAATTCTATCACAAATTTATTTATCAATCATTGAAAAATCGGACGGCAGTTTTTCTTCAATAAGTTTTATGAATTCATGTGGTTTTATTTCCAAAGCTTCAGCTAATTTAAAAATAGTAGTTAACTGCGGATCTTTTAATCCTCTTTCGATTGTACTTAAAATCGAAACCGATATATCATTTTCGCAGGATAATAAAAACTGACTTTTATCTCTTCGTAGTTCTTTTGTTATTACAGCTAGAGCTTCAAGTATTTTTTGTTTGTTTTCATTAATTTGCATTTATATATTTTACATGTATAGTATAAATATCGCTTTCGTGAACGTGATAGGAATTAAGGTTTATTCAATGAGTTATATAAAAAAGACAATATTATTGGATTTGGATGGTGTAATTAATGAATATACAGAAGGTTTTCGTCAAGATTATATCCCTCCCGTCAAAAATGGTGCAGAAAATTTTCTCATAAATTTATCTCAAAAATTTAAAATAAAATTGTTCACAACAAGAGAACACAGTATGGTTAAAACGTGGTTAATATCAAACGGCTTAGACAAATATTTTTCGGGCATAACCAATATCAAAGAGCTTTGCTGGCTAATAATAGATGACAGATGTATAAGGTTTAACGGTGATTATGACGAACTGTTTTCTGATATAGTAAATTTTCAAGTCTGGCACGAAAAAAAAGAACACTAACCCAATTAATTCCAATGGAAATTTAAAGGCAGGAGTAAATCCTGCCGTTTTTTTGTTTTTTTAATAAAACCTTCATTATAAGCTTTCATAACTTATTTTTTTGAGTTTTTATGGATATCTTCAGTGTATAAAAATAATCTTGATACGGATATGTTTAAATTTTTAAGAATGTTTATAAGGTTTGGATAATTGGGAAATGTAATAACAGTTTCAAAACCAGAAACTGATTATATAGATATGTTAGCCTTTTATCTCTAAGTTTTTTGCCTGATTTCTTTTTTAAATTTATTATCTTGACAAAAAACACAAAATCGGAAATAATAATTACATAGGGGCAAGCTCCCAACAATTGGTTCTTGCTGAGAGTTTGACTTAGTACCCTATAAGAAAAGATAAATGAAATTAAAAGTGCTATCAGTACCTTGATGGCACTTTTTATTATTTGCCTTTTCATTTTCCCACCTCCTTTCCGCCATTCTTAGTACAATATGTGTGCGGCGGGAGGTAAGCGGTACTACCCTGCAATCTATTATATAATAAAAATTAAAAAATGAAATATTATTAAAATATATAAAATTATAAAAAAGTGCTTGATTTTCAAAATTGTTCATGCTACATTTAATTTTGCTGACAAAAATATAATGCGGGCTGCTAGCTCAGGTGGTTAGAGCGCACCCCTGATAAGGGTGAGGTCGGTGGTTCGAGTCCACTGCGGCCCATATAAAAAAGAGGTAAGGTTATACTTTACCTCTTTTTTATTTTTGCAGTCAGTTGACAGAGAAGTACACAAATATTTGTAACATTTTGTGTATTTAAATTTGTTATTATAACAAAAAAATTTTTTATATATTTTACAATAGCAAACTAAATATAAGGAATATATTAATGTTAAAAATTAAACCTTTTAGGGATAAACATTTAGAACTATTATTTCAAAAACCAAAAACAAGTTTTGTCAGACCCACACTTAGAGAAACAAATATTGTAGAAAAAATTAACAATCCGGATGGTGCTAAGCGTATATATAGAACATCACAACCTAAAAAAGGTTTTTTCAAAAGAGCTAAAGAATTTATACGTTATATAGATTTTAATATAGATAAAGGTATTACTAAAAAATCTGAATTTTCAGCTGTTGATAACAGAGGATCTGTTTGTTCTGTAAATATTATAGAAAGAGATGATGGTTCATTCTCTTTTGCTTCAAAATTAAACAGAAAAGACGGTAATATCATAAGACGTCATTGGGATTGCTTTAAGGATAGAAGCATAGAACCGATAGAAATGCCTGATGCTTTAACACAAGCTAATATTAATATGATTGAGAAACATCTGGATGATTTTCGAAACAAAATATTTCCACCGGATGAGCCTGTAATGTTCTAGCTTGTTTATTAAAACTCATATAAAAGGAATTATGACATTTGTTATAATTCTTTTTTTATTTATTACAAAAAGTTACAATCATTAAAGTTTTTGAAATTCAGTGCCGTAATTATCCTTAGTATATATATATTAAGGAGTACTATGAGTTTAGCAATAGATTCTAATCTTGAATATTTAAGATTGAAACTCGGAATTAGTTCTGTTACTTTTCAGGAAAAATATTCTAATCTCTCGATTGAGGAAATTGTTGAAGCAGAAGCAGCTTCAGGAAACCAGAATGCTATTGCACTTGCTCAGGAAATTTTAACAAATACTGCTCTTGTTATTGAACTTTTTAACCTTGCAGATGAAAATAACAAGTATATGATTTTGAGAGAAATGTCTGCTCAGCAACTGGAAGTTTTCTTACCTGAAATGGATGAAAAAGACTTGCATCAAGGGCTGTTTTTCTTCACTCAGGATAAGCTGATGAAAATGCTTGAAAATCTTCCCTCCGAACAGCTTGTTAATACGGCTTTTGAACTTTTTTCAAAGGAAGAAATTGTTCAGTTGATGCCCGATGACCAATTAAATCAGTTTTTGACAAGTACTGATATTGATAAGAATAAAATTTTAAAACATATGCAGTCCATCCCGCCGGAATACATTGCACAGGTACTGGAGCAGATTACAGGCGAACCTGCACAGAATTTAAACAGTATTGACCTTACAAAACAAATAGGTCAGCTTAATCCACTTGAATATCAGGATGCTTTAATGGCTTTTCAGCCTACGCAAAAACAGCAGCTGGTTTTATCTCTTGGAAAAGAGCACGAAGAATGGTTCCAGTTATTCGATAATCACGCTTACACAACTGTTATGAACCGTGAAAAACAGCAGCCGGAAATCGTAAAAGCTATGTCAGTAATTGAACCTGAATATATTCAGGAAATGATAAAAGAGCTGCCTAATGATTTATTATCAATTGTAATCACACAAATGGATACAGAGCAGTTTGCTGAAATTTTAATGGATAGATATCCGGATCTTCTGGCAGAAATCATAATGAAGTAATTAAAACCTTAAAAGGTTGTGGATATCTGTATCAAGATAGTTTGCCAGAGATGTAATCTTTGCCAGTGACATGTTTTGTATGCCACGTTCAATCCTGCTGATATATTCACGGTTTACTCCCATTTTTTCCGAAAGAGTCTCTTGTGAGTAGCCTTTGCGTATTCTCTCAGCTTTGACGTTTCTGCCGAACTGTTTTAATATTTCAGATTGATTATACATACTTTTTTTATTTTCTCATTGTTGACAAATTTTTGCGTGTACCTTATAATTATCCTTGAGGGATACTTATAAGTATTTATGGTTAGTGATGGTTATAAAAGATATTTCAAAAGAATTTAGTAATAGGGAACGTAAAATACTTTATTTAATTGCCATTGGAAATTCAAATAAGAAAATAGCTTCAAAATTATTTATCAGTCATAACACAGTGAAAGTTCTGGTAAAGAAAATTGTTGCTAAATTAGGTGCAGTAAATAGAACTAATGCTGTATATCTGGCTTATAAAAATGATTTAATTTCTGATGATGATAAAGATTAAATATTGTTCAATTTTTCTAAGACAAGTTTTAGAGCTTCTTCCGAGAACAAAAACTTCATGTTTTTTCTTGTATAATTCGGATTTAGTTCAACTTTTTTGACGGTTATATTTCCATTGTAACCGCAAGCAGCATACATTAATCCGACAGGCTGGCATTCATCGCTCGTAGGGCCGGCAACTCCTGTTGTACATATTGCAACATCGCAGTCTGTGATTTTAAATAGTCCTTCTGCCATTTCACGTGCACACTCTTCGCTGATTGCTCCGTACTTATCTAAAGTTTCTTGTGAAACCCCCAGGATTTTGTTCTTTGCTTCTTTTGAATAAGTTACGAAATTTGCCTCAATAAAATTTGAGCTGCCTGCTATATCAGTTAATCTTGAGCTTACAAGTCCGCCTGTACAGGATTCTGCCGAAGCGATTTTTAGCTTATTTCTTGTAAGTACTCTTGCTGCTTTGTCAGGAGCTTTTGAAATGAGGCATAAAATAAAAGCTTTTAAATTAATCAACGCTTGTGTCATAAATTTATATATTGACCCAAAAAATAATTTTGTCAATAATTCTTTACATGCATTTTGGATTATTATGTAATATCATGTTTTTTAGAAAAGTAAGGAAAAGGCATGGCAGTAAAAGAAAAAAATAACGATTTCGGATTATTACCTCAGAATATCGAAGCTGAGGAAGCTGTATTAGGTGCGATTTTAGTTAATCCCAATGTGATTACAAAGGTTGTCGAAACTTTAAAACCTGAAAGTTTTTACAAACCTGCTCACAGATATATTTATGAATCTATGCTGCAGCTGTTTAATTCCAATGAAAGAATAGATATTGTTTCTGTTTCCGATGTATTGAATTATAATTCAAAACTTGAGACAATAGGCGGTCGTGCATTCGTAAATGATTTGTGCTACAAAACGATTACCACTTCAAACATTGAATATTATGCAAAAATTGTTCAGGAAAAAGCTATTAAAAGGGCTTTAATCAACGCAGGTTCTGAAATAGTATCTTTTGGATACGATGTAAACCCTATTGATGAATCCCTCGATAGTGCCGAAAAGCTTATATTTGACATCGCTTCCAAAAAAGCTACATCGGATTTGGTTCATGTAAAAGACCTTGTTTTGAATACTTATGAAAAGATTGAGTACCGCTATGAGCACAAGGATGAATTGACAGGTGTCCCAACGGATTTCTACGAATTGGATGCAATTTTAAACGGACTTCAAAAATCTGACCTTATAATCCTTGCAGCCCGTCCTGCAATGGGTAAAACGGCATTTGCATTGAACATTGCACAAAATGTAGCGATTAAGGCTAAAACTCCTGTTGCAATATTCTCGCTTGAAATGTCAAAGGATCAGTTAATGCAGCGTATGTTGTGTTCTGAGGCTGAAATTGATTCTCAAAGAATTAAAACAGGTAACATGCAGAGCAAAGACTGGGAAAAACTGGCAACTGCAATGAATTCATTTGCTCAGGCTCCGATTTATATTGATGATACATCAGGCTGTACAATTACTGATATTCGTGCAAAATGCCGAAGACTAAAAATGGAAGAAAAAGACTTGGGCTTAATCCTGATAGACTATCTTCAATTAATGGAAGGTTCTGGCAGAGATGACCGTATGCAGCAGATTTCAGCAATATCAAGAGGTTTGAAAATTCTTGCAAAAGAACTTGATGTTCCGGTTATAGCGCTTTCGCAGTTGTCACGTGCAGTTGAATCACGTACAGATAAACGTCCTATGCTCTCAGACTTGAGAGAATCAGGTTCAATCGAGCAGGATGCTGATATTGTAATGTTTATTTATCGTGACGAATATTACAGAAAAGCAGAAGACGGCGAGGAAGACGTTCAGGCAAAAGCTGCTGCAAAGGGTGAATCTGAAATTATTATTGCAAAGCACAGAAACGGTTCTGTAGGAACTGTTAAGCTTCTATTCCAGGGCAATATCACGAAATTCAAAAACCCTATTAAAACTGATGCTTTTTAAATATTAATAATATTGCATTTTATTAACCCGTTATGATATTATTTATATGGGTAAGTTTCCTATGCCTCCACGACACACATATTTTCGAAGAAATTGGTCGAAAGGAGGTGATAATATGACAAGGCAAATAATAAAAGCTGCCATAATCGCAGTTATAGCAGCTCTTAAAATTGTTCTTTTGTTCATATAGGGAACGAAGAAAGCTCTAAAGGTCTAGCCACAATTAGGGCTTTTCCCTATAGAATTATTATAACATATTTTTTATAGAATTCAAGTGTTATAATTAATAATATGTTTTAACTTTTTTCCTGTATTCCCGCAAAATCTGCTGTAATCGTTGTCAATATCTCCGTAATCGTTAATAAAACTTCTAATCCATTTACCATCTTTAATTCTGAAATTATCAACTATTACATGAATATCAGAATTTGAAATGTTTATAGGTTTTGAAGTGAGAATAATAATTCTAAACGGTTTGCCGTTTCTTTTGTTTTTTAAAGTATCGTATAGTTTATTTATATTTTTCGCATCAATTATGTTTTCAAAATCAGCGTAAATGAAGTAAATCATTTTTTCAGATGCCATAAGTTCTAAAAAGTTACTAATTCTTTTTTTGTAGCGAGTATCGAACTGTTTTTTTGTAAGTTTGTAGTCGTGTGGAAAAAATTCTTTAGTGAGTTTAATATCCTCAAAAAAGTCAGTGAAGTTATTTTGAATAAGTTCAGTAGTTCTTTCTAAATCAAAACTGTATTTTAAATCAAATGGGAGCGTTTTTTCTCCGTAGATTTTTCTGGGTTTGAGTTTAATGGCAGTAGTTAGAACTCTAGGCAGACAGTCGCATCCTAGAGAAACAATGTGAAAGTTCTGTGTTTTAAATCTAATATAGTCCTCAAAAGAAAAATAAAACAAAAAGTTTCTAACGTTCTTTCTGAGCTTTTCGGGAAAGATAAAACAGGTGAGAAACTTACATAATAATTTTTTTAGTTTAAGCATATTTACCTCATAATATTTAATTCTAAAAGTTAGAATGATTTTCAATAGAAGTGAGCAAAAAAAGAATCTATCATATTAATATATGATTGATAGCAATAATATAAATAAAAACTTCGGAAGAAATTTAAAAAAATTAAGATTAGCTAAAGGTTTAACTCAAGAAAAATTAGCTGAAGCTTTAAAGATGCAGCCACAATCTATTGCTGTTATAGAAACAGGTCGTGCGTTTACATCCAGTGAAGTTATTGCAAACATTTCCAACTATTTCAACGTTGAACCAGCTTTATTGTTTAAATCTGATTTCATTGAGCATACTGACAAAGAAGTTAATTTGAAAAAAGAAATAAGCCGTCAATTATCAGATTGCAGTCACGATTTGTTGGAAAAGGTATACAATATTATTATTGCTTTGAAAAAATAAAATCAGGTCTTTTTCATATAAATCTCCTTTTTTTTGCGTGTGAACAAATATGTCAATAATCTAATTGTAATTAGACATTATCTGATTGTCAACAGATAAATGTCTACTGCAATGACAATATCTATAATGTGAATATGATAATAATTAATATTTATAATGTTAAATGGAAAAGAAAATATACTTATAAAGAGATAGCCAAGTTTTCTGGTTTAAGTGATGCAACAATTACTAAAATAACCAGAGGCGAACACGTTGACTTGAAATTGAGTACCCTTGAAAAGCTTGCTAAATTTTTTGAATGCTCTGTTAAAGATTTATTGGTTGAAGTGCCTGACAAGAATTAAGTACACTTGAAATCTTATTAAAACATGTTATAATATAAATATAGGGTGGCTGTCCTGCCAGACAGCCGTTACAGACCCTAAATGAAATAAACAATTAAATCAATTAAAAGCCTTATGCCTAGTAAGGCTTTTTTTATTATTGTTCTTTCCATCTTATCACCTCCTTTCTACCCTTGTTACAGTATTACTTGTTGTGTAGTCGGAGGTTAGCAGGTCTAACCCTACGCATTTATTATAGTATGACTTTGTTAAAAAGTAAATATTATTAAAATATATTGCTATTTATTTAGGTAATCTTCAAATGTTTTTATGTTAACCTTGTAGCCGCAGCCGTCATGAAGTTTGCCTGCAAAGTTAATCCTTTTTGCAGGATATTTTCTGCACATGGGAAGACGGTGTTTATAATCCGAGCATAATCCATCGGGGGTTACAAGTTTACAGGCGAAAATAAGGTTTCCTTCATCGTCACGACCTTTTATATAAAATCTTTTGTAAGCAGGAAAAAGAAACTGCATTATTTTGAATTCTTTTTCCGTATATGTATCGTAGCTGTACATATAATTGCAGCATTTACCGCATTTTTTGCACTCGCCGGTAATCTTATATGTTACTTTTTCAGGTACAAAATATGAACGGATTTCATTAAATATTACGTATAAAAAATCTAATATATTTGCCATTACATATATTTTATAATAAAATAATGTAGTTGACGAGGGAGAGCTCATGGCAAAATATTATGTAAACAGAAATTATACTGCCAAAGAAATGGCAAAAGCGAATATATCTAAGAACAGTAAGAAAAAAGGCGGATTTTTTTCTACTTTAAAATTTATTTTTATAATGGGATGTGCTTGTGTACTTGCGGGTATTGCATCTTTGCAGCTTTATCTTTCTTCGCTTCCTCCGATTAACAATTTGGAGCAGTTCAAACCGAATATTGTTACTAAAATATATTCATCTGACGGGGAAATAATCAAGACCTTTACGGCTTATACATATGAAAAAATTGAATTGAAAGATATCCCCGAAAACCTTAAGAAGGCTTTAATCGCAACCGAAGACAAAAACTTTTACCGTCATCATGGTTATGATATGACGGGTTTGGCACGTTCAACAGTGCAAAACCTTATAGCAGGACACGTTGTTCAGGGGGCAAGTACTATTACGCAGCAGCTTGCAAGAGTTTTGTTCCTTAATAATGAAAGAACTTTTGACAGAAAATTAAAAGAGTTGTTCATTGCTGCAAGAATTGAAAAAACAATTTCTAAAGACCAGATTTTAGAAATGTATATGAATAACGTTTATCTCGGCGCAGGTGCTTATGGTGTGGAAGGTGCAGCACAGATTTACTTTGATAAACATTTAAAAGACTGTGATTTATCCGAGCTTGCATTGATTGCAGGTTTGCCTCAGGCGCCGTCTGTTTATTCTCCATTCAACAACATGGATTTGGCTGTAAAAAGACGTAATCAGGTTCTGATGCGTATGTACAAGATGAGATACATAACAAAAGATGAATATACACAGGCTAAAGAAGAAAAAGTAAAGCTGGCTAAAATGCCTCAATACTACACAACCAATAAAGCTCCGTATTTCTGTGATTATGTAATGAAAGAGCTTGAAAAATTAGGTTTTGATGAAACAGAAATTTCTCAAGGCGGTTATAAAGTTGTAACAACACTTGATTATAAAGCTCAAAAAGCTGTTAATGATGCAATTGTCAATAACTTAAGAAATTACGGTTTAACAAAAGATAACAATCAGGCTGCTGTATTTGCTTACAGCCCTATTGACGGCAAGATAATAGCTTATGCGGGCGGAAAAGATTATACAAAGAGCCAGTATGACAGGGTTACTCAGGCAGTAAGACCTCCGGGCTCATCATTTAAACCGTTTGTTTATGCTGCTGCAATGGAAAAAGGCATAAGTCCGAACGATATGATTGAAGACAGACCTGTAACTCTGGGGAAATGGTCGCCTCACAACTACGGAAATAAATACAGAGGAAAAATTCCCGTATATACAGCTTTAATGGTATCATCAAACGTTTGTGCCGCAAGAATGATTGAGGAAGTCGGTGTTCGTTCCGTAATTCAAACAGCAAGGGTTCTTGGAATTGAAACTCCTCTTGAATACGACTACACAATTGCGTTGGGTTCAAACGGCGTTAAACTTTTTGAATTCACAAGAGCTTACGGTGCATTTGCAAACGGCGGTTTTGTTGTTCAGCCTTATTCGGTTGAACGTGTTGAAACTTCACGTGGAAAAGTTGTTTACAAAGCTCCGAAAACAAAAGTTTCACACCAATTAAGCATGAATACTGCCGCTGAAATGACAGCAATGTTAAAAACAGTTATGACGAACGGTACAGGACGTGCCGCTTCGATAGGCAAACCTGCGGCAGGAAAAACAGGTACGACCGATGATAACAAAGATGCTTACTTTGTAGGTTATACACCGAATATTGTTACGGGTGTATGGGTTGGTAACGATGATAACACTGTTATGTCAAAAATAGTTCAGGGCGGTACTGTTCCTGCACTTATCTGGCGTGATGTTATGAAAGTTGCAACAGAACCTTACGGAAAAGCGGAATTTAATTATCCTGAAGTTCAGTTAATACCTTTTGCAGCCGGTTCTAATGTAAAAATCATAGGCGGTGACGACAATGCCGAAAAACCTAAAGAGGAAGAAGCGGAAAAACCTGTTAATTTAGATGAGGTTACAGCAGTAACTCCTGCTGATGTTGTTAAAAATGCAAACAAAAAGAATACTGAGCCTGCTGCTGTTACAGCACCTGTTGTTCCTAAACCTGCGGCACCTGCAAAACCTGCGGCTGCGCCTATACCTGTTCCAATGGCAGTTCCGGAAAGTCTTCACTAGGTTATAAGGATAAAGTAATGTCAGAATTTATTTCACATATAGGTACAGATGAGTCAGGTAAAGGAGATTTTTTCGGACCGCTTGTTATAGCGGGCGTTCTTGCAGATGAAAAATCTGCTCAATTCTTTCTTGATTTGGGAATTAAAGACAGCAAAAAGTTGTCTGATAAAAAAATGCTTTCTATGGCAGTTGAGATTAAAAAACATGCTCCGCATTCGATTATTGCTATTTCAAATTCAAAGTATAACGAACTTTACGGAAATATAAGGAATTTAAATAAGCTTCTTGCATGGGGGCATGCACGTGCAATTGAAAACATTTTAAACAGCAGTAACTGTGAATATGCATTGTCTGACAAATTCGGAGATGAAAGTTTGATTAAATCTGCCCTGATGAAAAACGGAAGAAGCATAAGACTTGAACAAATGTGTAAGGCGGAAAGTGATATTGCCGTTGCTGCTGCATCGGTTCTGGCACGTGCTACATTTGTTCAAAAAATGCAGGCTATGGAAGAAACTTACGGTGTTAAGTTCCCGAAAGGATGTTCGGGACTTGTAAAAGATGCTGCTGCGGAATTTATTAAAAAATACGGAAAAGAAAGACTGCATGAAGTTTGTAAAACCCATTTTAAAACGTTTAATGAGGTTTGAGTGACGTTAAACATCTCTTGAAAAAGTAACAAAAGGCTTTATAATGAAAAAGTAAGTAATTAATCAGGAGTGAAAGAATGTCAAGAAGTAAAAAAGATTTAGCTGCTTATAATTTCGGGGGGGGGGCACTCTAAAAGCACTCCTTGAGCGTTTTCCGGGAAAAGATACAGCAGGATTTACGTTAGCTGAAATGATGGTTGTAATGCTCATTTTGAGTATTGTATTGGCAGCCATGGCACCTGTAATGACAACGAGAAACAAAACCGAACAGTCATCCCCTTGGAAATATTCAGAGGGAAATTTGTCTGATGCTTACTATGGTTTAGGAGATAGCCAGACCGCAATGATAGGTCAGCGGGAATTTACTGATACAGATGAAACAGCGAAGTTAATCATCAATTCCTCCTCCTCCCGGCCCAGTCAAATCTCTTTCAAACATAACGGTACCAATCAGGGTATATTACGTCTTTTAAATAACAGTATCATGTTGGGCAGCATGACAGCCGGCTCAAGTTTGGGAGATGAATCCGTATCAATCGGATATTTTTCTGACGGCTCCGGAGATTATTCAGTTTCCTTGGGGCGAAGTTCCCGTGCAAGCGGCACTGATTCAACAGCCTTAGGTAATATTTCAAAATCTGTCGGCGGTGGAGCAACTTCTCTGGGATACAATTCAGAAGCTTCAAAGGACTATTCAACTGCACTAGGCAGCAGTTCAAAAGCAACAGGCGATGATGCAACCGCTATTGGTTATATGTCTGCTGCTAGCGGGGATTCTGCAGTATCAATCGGTTATAATAGTAGTGCTGGAACGAATAATACAGCAGTAGGTTCAAAATCAGAAGCTTCGGGCTCAAAGTCTTCAGCTTTAGGTTATGAGGCAAAAGCGAGCGGAACATGGACCAGCGCATACGGTTATCAGTCAAAAGCAAGCGGAAACTACAGTTCCGCTTATGGCGAGCAGTCATTGGCAGAGGGCGGTTCATCATCAGCTTTTGGTAATGGCGCACATGCAAGCGGAGAAAGCAGTTCTGCTTATGGAAATGAGGCAACCGCATCCGGTTCAACATCAGTTGCCATAGGTCGTGGAGCAACAACAACAGATACAGATGCAATTGCCATAGGTAACGGAGTTACTGCAAGCGGAGAAAGTTCAATTGCAATCGGCAGTGCAGCAGGCACATCAACAACCGGTGCAACGGGTGAGAAAGCCATAGCCATAGGTGATGGTTCTTTAGCAACAAACAGTGCAACAGTGGCAATCGGCAATTATGCAATGGCTAGAGGTGCTAACAATATTGCAATAGGTAATAATGCCTGTCGATATGTTACAGGAAATAATAAGATATGTATAGGTACTGATGCAGGACCCAAAAGCGGTGACAGCTGGGGTTCTGACGGAGTTGAAAGAGTGTTTATAGGCGGCAGATCAGCTTATAATGACGGTGCAGCTCCATTAGAAATTCATAACGGCACAGGTTGGAATTATGTTATGTCAGGCGGTCGTACGGTAGCTCCTACCACTGTTGTAATTAACGGTGCACTGATTGTAAAAGGCGGTATAATAACGTCTATGCCTTGGGTTGATGACAGAGATTTTGACGGCAGTGGCGGCGTAAATATGGTTGGCAGAACAGGTGGTCAATTAGAACCGGTAAATATGGATTGGAACGGTAATTCTAATCAAGTCAGCGGTGAATATGGTTCAGCATCACGTGGCTATTTTAAGTCACCTAATGACGGAAATCCGTTTACTTTTTCTGACAAACGTTTAAAATACGTAGGTAAAGAGTTTACTTCAGGACTTGAAAAAATCCGTGAGTTAAAAGTGTTTAACTACACATTTAAAAAAGATAAAAAGAAAACCCCTCATGTTGGTGTAATTGCCCAGGACTTGCAAAAAATCTTTCCTGATGCAGTTACCAAAGGCAAAGACGGCTTCTTACGAATTCGCATGGAAGATATGTTCTATGCAGTAATCAATGCAATCAAGGAACTTGAACATCAGCCCGTCCCAGCCAGATAGCATTCAAACGTGATGGAGTAAATCAAGGAGTTTTGCGATTAGAGAACAGCACAACTTTACTTGGTTCACTCAGTAACGGTGCTACATTGGGTTCAAATGCTTTGGGGATAGGAAAAAATATAACATCTTCTGGCAGCAATTCCGTAGCAATCGGTAATGACACTACTTCATCCAGTACATATACAATTGCCTTAGGCAGCGGAGCAAGTGCAACAGGAACCAACTCAGTTTCTATAGGTCTAAATTCAGAAGCGCAATTTTTAAGTGTAGCGCTAGGTAATGCAGCAAAAGCAACTGCAGTAAACAGTGCTGTAGGTGTAGCAGTCGGCAATTCCGCTAAATCTAGTAATACAGCCGCAATAGCCATCGGTTCTGAAGCCGAAGGAAGCGGAAATAATTCAATATCTTTAGGTCAACAATCTAAAGCCTCAGGAGATTATTCCATAGCTATAGGTATGCAATCTAAGGCACAAGATGCAAATTCTATAACTATCGGAAAAGAGGCGGAAACTACATCGGATTCCATAGCTATAGGTTGTAATTCGAGTGCAAATGATAGTTCAAATACTTTAGGATATAATTCATATGCCTATGAGTATTCAACAGCTATAGGGAATAATTCATATGCAACTTATAATTCAGTCGCCATAGGTTACAATGCCAAAGCTAATCCTTCAGATGCCTGGGCTATAGCTATTGGTCCGGGTGCCACAGCCCCTAATGCAGGCGGCATTGCGATAGGTGATTCTACCGCAGAAAGCGGCAGTGCAATAGCAATCGGCTCAGCTGAAGCCAAAGGCAGTTCCGGTATTGCAATGGGATTTTATGCAAAGGCGAACGGGACAAATAATATTGCATTAGGAAATCGTGCCTGTCAACATGTTACAGGTTCTAATAAAGTATGTATCGGCGCAAATTCAGGTCCGATATCCTCATCATCACAGAGAGAAGATGATATTGAACGTATTTATATAGGTTCCTCAGGAACATTTCAACCGCCTGAACATACTTCAGGTAGAGGCGGCTCTGTTAGTAGTGTAGAATATAATGCCCCATTAGAAATTCATAAAAGCGGCAATGATGCAGTTGTAATATTAAACTCTAATTTAATTGTAAGAGGGAATATTTGGTTTTTAGCTAGAAAATATGATAGATTTGGTGCTATATATCAAGCTTATGGTTCTGATTATGTAAATGTTGATAGCGGCGTTTCAGCTCCTGCTCCTGAGAATTGGTCAGACCGCCGCTTGAAATATGTAGGGAAAGAAAACAGTTCAGGACTGGATAAAATTCGAGAGTTAAAAGTCTTTAACTACACATTTAAAAAAGATAAAAAGAAAACCCCTC
>HF991447.1:0-7948 GCA_000433095.1 Clostridium sp. CAG:967
CCCCCCCCGAAATTGATAAATCTTTTCATAAATCGCTCCTTTCGTTATAACCATTACTATTATAACAGTTTTTTCATAGGTTTTCAAGATAATTCGGGTTTTATTAAGAATTTAATTGCTTTTCCTTCAATATGCTGCTGCATTGCGTACTCAACTTTTTCGAGCGGCAAAGTATCGGTAATCAGCTTTTCAACTTCTACATCACCTGATGCAATATAGTCCAGCGCCATTCTGAAATATTTTGGTGTATGATGGAATACACTCATTAATTTTATATCACCGTAATGCATTTTGGTAGTATCAAAAGTCACTGTAGAACCGGATTTACAGCCGCCGAAGAAATGCACTGTTCCACCCGGTCTTACACATGAGAAAATTCTTTCCCAAATTTCAGGCAGCCCGACACATTCAACAGCAACATCCAGCCCCTTATGTTCCTCTGTATATTCTTTGAAGATTTTTTCAGGATTAGGATACCTACTTAAATCAACTATCTCATCAGCGTGTGCAAATTCCTCCGCAGCCTTCAATTTTAAAGGATTTCGTCCTGCAACAATTACATTTGCACCTTTAAGCTTTGCCAGTCTTGCAAACATTAAGCCTATAGGACCTATTCCGATAATTCCGACTGTTTGTCCCGGTTTAATATCTGTCCTTTCAACTCCATGAACAACATTTGCCAGAGGTTCACAAAATGCAGCTTTATCAAAGCTTAATTTATCAGGTAAAATCAACATATTTTTTCTGACTATACGAGCTGGAACAGTAATATATTCTGCATAAGCGCCGTTTAATAAATCAAGATTTTCACACAAATTATATTCTTCTCGTTTGCAATAAAAGCATTTTCCGCAAGGTGCAGAATTTGCTGCAACAACCCTGTCACCAACTTTGAAATTTTCAACACCTTTACCTGTTTTATGCACAATCCCTGCGAATTCATGTCCGAAGCCGGAAGGGACTGATTTTATTAATACAGGATGTCCACGTCTAAATGTTTTCACATCAGTTCCGCAGGTAAGAGCAGAGATAACTTTTACTACAACTTCACCTTCTTCAGGCGGTTTTACCATAACTTCTTCATACTTAATATTTTGTGGTCCGTAATATTGTATTGCCTTCATAGTTTTATACACGCTTTCATAATTTTGTTTGTCATTGTATCTTCAAATGCCTGCGCTATTGTATCAAGCTTATACTCTGTTGAAATTCCGCTAACTTTTACTTTACCTTCCTCTAAGAGTTTCAGAGAATCTTTCAAATCATCCGGAGAAGGTGAATAACTCCCCAGAACAGTAAGTTCTCTATAATAAATTTCATTATTTGGATATGCCGATGCTTCAGAAGGTGTGCTTGAAAAAACAAGTATTTTACCACCGTTGTGCACATATTTTAAGGCAGTATCAACAGCTTTATCTGCGCCTGATGTCATAAATATTCCGTCAGCCTTGAATTCAGGAGGGATTTCTCTCACATCGTAAGCTTCAATTCCCAAAGATTTTAAAAATTCAATTCTTTCTTCAATTAAATCACACCCTGCAACCTGTATACCATAAGCCTTCAAAGCCTGAGCCATAAGAATACCTATTGACCCCAGACCGACAACAAGAGCAGTATCACCGCTCAATAAATCAGCTCTTTTTACAGCTCTTATTACACAGCCCAAAGGTTCATAAAAAGAAGCTTCAACGACTGATAAATTGTCAGGTTTTATATGTGCAACATTTTTAAGATGTTCTTCGCTTAAATAAACATATTCGGAAAATCCGCCGGGTTTTATATTGGTAGATTTGAAATGCTCACACATTGAAACGTTTCCGTGTCTGCAATAATGGCATTCCCCGCAAGGAATGTGGTGAGAAGTCACGATTATATCACCGATTTTAAAATCTGTATCAGAATTAATTTCAACAATTTGTGCAACAATTTCGTGCCCTAAAACTGTACCGTCTTTTGAAATTTTGTGAATAAATTTTACAATATCAGAACCGCACAGACCGCAGCACAAAACTTTTACAATCGCACCTTTACGTCCTTCTAATTCAATATTTTTAACGTTTTTTACCGCAATTATATCATTATCGATTACTGCTATTTTCATATTTCGCCTCACTAAATAAATATTATCACAAACTTGAAAAGAATAAAATTAAACTATATAATAATATTATGACAGTAATAAGAAGATTAAATTGTTTTGATGCATCTAAAATAAAAAAGATGATTTCTTATCTTGGTAACGATGACGGTGAAAAGTTTACCAAAGCGATTACGGGCGAGGCATTTATTATGCTTCATGCACTGTTACCGTTAAAATACAAGTTTTTGCCCGAATCTTATATATTTTTAGAAAAAGGAGAAATATTAGGTCTAATTACCGTTGTACCTTCTAACGGCAACCCTTATAAAATGAATATTACAAGATTAATCTTTCAACAAAATCTTTATTCCGTAGGAAAACAGCTGGTTGAATTTGTCATTGCAAGATATGGTGCAAAAGGTGCAACATCTTTCAGTGTAACTGTTGACCAGTCGCACGATGAACTGTTGAATTTGTTTATGCAGGGATGCGGTTTCCGCCAGTGCAGTTTTGAAAACCTTTGGAAACTGGACAACTTTCAGCCTCTTACCGACAAAAAAGCAAATTTCAGATACTGCCAGAACTCTGATGCTAAAGCTATAGCCAGACTTTATAACAGTGAACTCAAAAACCTTTACAAGCCTTCTCTTGAAAGAATTAAAGAAGAATATAAAGAACCGATTTTTGCAGGAATGACCAATTTCTATAAAAATCGATACGTATTGGAAGAGCCCGCTAAACACAGAATTATTGCATACCTTTCAATTACAACTTCTGACAATCAGAATTTTATCATTGATATGTCAACCAACGACGGGTACAATATACCATACGATGAAATTATTAACTTTGCTCTGGGTGAAATTAAACGCAGAAAAAACAGATATTTTGCATTTTTAAAACACAGACAATACACTAAAAATGCCGATAACCTTGAAAAATATCTTCACGAAAGAGATTTGAACTGTATTCAAACACAATGTGTACTTGTTAAAGATTTTTATAAAATTATTAAAGAGCCTGAAACTAATGCTATCCAAATATTCTTGTTCGGCGACAACAAAATAAGAGCTAATTAAACTTAATTAAAATAAAATTTATTTTGTTCGTTTTTATTCTTTGTGCTAAAATTATTCAAAGAGTTGAATTATTTTATGAGGCAGGATATGAGTAATTTACATATTTATCTTGACAAAGATATTGACAAAGAATTAATTAAATCAAAGAAAATAGCGGTCATTGGTTTTGGTTCTCAAGGTTACGGTCAGTCTATGAACCTTAAAGATTCAGGATGTGATGTAGTCTTAGGGCTGCGTTTAGGCGGAAAATCAGACTTAAAAGCAAAAGATTACGGTTTTAAAACTATGTCGGTTGAAGATGCCGTTAAATATGCAGATATTGTTCAAATTTTAATACCTGACGAAATTCAGGCAAAAGTATACGAAGAACAAATTAAACCTTACCTGAAAGACGGTCAATATTTGATGTTCTCACACGGTTTTAACATCCATTATAAAAAAATTGTTGCACCTGAAGGTGTTAATGTCATAATGGTTGCCCCTAAAGGTCCCGGACACACTGTGAGAAGCGAATATCAAATCGGCAGAGGCGTTCCTTCGCTTATTGCAATTTATCAAAACCCTTCAAAAGATGCTAAAGATATAGCTTTATCTTATGCATCAGCAATCGGAGCAGGACGTGCGGGAATTATTGAAACCACATTTAAAGAAGAAACAGAAACTGATTTGTTCGGCGAGCAGGCAGTAATATGCGGCGGCGTTTCAGCATTAATCAAAACAGGTTTCGAAGTTCTGGTAGAGGCAGGTTACTCACCTTATATGGCTTACTTTGAAGTACTTCATGAAATGAAACTTCTTGTTGATTTAATAAATCAAGGCGGTCTTGCAGATATGAGATATTCCATATCAAATACAGCTGAATACGGTGATATGACCCGTGGTCCGAAAGTCATCGGTGAACAGTCCCGTCAGGCTATGAAAGATTTGTTAAAAGATATCCAAAGCGGAAGTTTTGCAAACGAATTTCTTAATGAAATGGATAGCGGATGCAAAAACTTTAATGAGTTAAGAAAACAAAATGCAGACCACCTGATTGAAAAAGTAGGCGAAGAAATCCGCTCATCTTTTGTTTGGGGAAATGATAATAAGATTATAGACAGAGATAGGAATTAAAATGTTTAAAACTGATGTTGATTATGAAATTGTAATATTTTCAATAGGCGATACAAAAGCCGGAACTAAAATGGGCAAACTGCAATTGAAAAATTGTGAGGATAATTCTTTACTGAATTGCATTCTCTGGGAAGAAACATTAAACCGTTTTGACAGCAAAGTTTTTAGAACCGGAAATATTGTAAGAATTGTTTCTGCTTCATTCAACGAAAAATTTAACAACTGCCTTGTTTCAGCTCTTGAATTAAAAAAAGAAGCTAAAACAGGACTTGAAGAAAGCGAAAGAGAAAAAGTCTATGCAGAATTAACATCATATATTGACAAAATTGAAGATGAAAAACTTAATTCATTCCTTGCAAGATTTTTTGCAGAGCACAAAGAAAAAATTAAAATTATGCCTGCAGCTAAACTTATGCATCACAATTACATAGGCGGTCTTATGGTGCACACTCTTGAATGCTTGAAATATGCCGAAAAGAATATGGAAATTTCAGAATATAAATTCAACAGTGACAACATACTTGCAGCTTGTATGCTTCATGATATAGGTAAGATTTTTGAATACACAATTGATATCGAAACAGGATTAATTGATTACGATGAAAACTTTAGAAAGGAATGGATTTCCCATTCACAATACGGTTTTTCAATTTGTATGACAAACGGTTTCAAAGAAATTGCAAGAATGATTGCGGCGCACCACGGCAGAAGCGACTGGGGAGCTATCATCGATCTTGAGGAAAAAGATTTGGAACCTGAATTATATTTTATCCATTTAATAGATAATTTATCTGCTAAATTCGGAAAAATTAATGTACACCTCTTAGAAAATAAAGGAGTTTCGATTTGTCAAGATTAACAGAAAATCATAATCTGCCCGGTACTCTGGTTTGCGTAGAAGGCATCGACGGTTCCGGAAAATCAACACAAATTACACTTTTAAGAGACTGGCTGAAATCAACAGGTCAGGATGTAATCTTTACGGAATGGAATTCATCCGAACTTATCAGCCAGACTACCAAACTTGCAAAGAAAAAAAATCTGCTTTCACCCAGAACTTTTTCATTATTGCATGCAGTTGACTTTGCAGACAGATTAAAACAGGTTATCGGACCTGCACTAAAAGCAGGATTTATAGTTCTTGCAGACAGATATGCCTACACTGCTTTTGCAAGAGATGCCGCAAGAGGTGTTGATCCTAACTGGGTCAGAAATGTATACAGTTTTGCTTACAAACCCGATTTGGCAATATATTTTGACATTGACCCGAAAACTTCTATGGAAAGAATTTGCTCTAACCGTGCTCCAAAATTTTATGAAGCCGGTATGGACCTAAAACTGAGTAATGATCCTTATGAAAGCTATATGATTTTTCAGGGAAGGGTTATAAAAGAATATCAAAATATGGTCGATGAATTCGGACTTGTAAAACTTAATGCGCTTGATTCTATTCACTCAAAACAAGTTGAAATCAGAAGAATGCTGAAAGAAGTTCTAAACGCTAAAGGAGTAAACATCTAAATGGAAAACTTTAAGAAAAAACATAAATACGAAGGCTTACTCATCGTTATTGAAGGGACTGACGGTTCCGGAAAATCAACACAGCTTGAACTTTTAAAACGTTCTTTGCAGGCACAATCTTACGGTGTTATGGTTTCAGAGTGGAAAACATCAAGATTAATTGCAAACGTCATTGATGATGCAAAAGACAGAAACCTTTTAAACGCAACTACATACAGTTTACTGTATGCAGCTGACTTTGTAGACCGTTTGGAAAACCAGATTATTCCTGCTTTAAAATCAGGATTTATTGTACTTTTAGACAGATATTACTACACAGCTCTTGCTCGAGATGTTGTTCGGGGACAAGATATCGAATGGGTTAAAAACTTATACGAATATGCGCCTGAACCCGATCTGGTATTCTATCTTGATATGCCTGTTGATGTCCTTTTGAAAAGAATTATCGGAACAACAGGACTTGATTTCTACGAAAGCGGCAGGGATGTCGGATTTTCTACAGATTTTTACAAAAGTTTTGAAATTTATCAAAAAAAATGTCTGGAAGAATATAACAATATGAAATCAGAATATAATTTCAAAAGTATTGACGGCACAAAATCCGTTGAAGAAATCCATAATTATATGAATAAAGAAGTACAAAAAGTGCTTGATTCAGGAGTGTTATATTAACTGATATCCTGTTTATATCTTAAATTGTTACGGAAATAAATAAAAATTTACGTTGTGAAACATTTTGCGCCATAAGGCATGTTTTATGATAAATTAGATAATGTAAAGAGACACATACAGTTTTAAGGAGATTAATGAATGTCTGAATATTTGAGCAAAGAAGAGATTAAGCAATGGAGAAGCTCATTAGAAAAGATTACATTAGAGGAATACGCTGCCAGATTAGGGAAAAAAATTGAAGAAACCAAACCGACAAATGATTTAATTGATATCGTGCTTAAAGGTAAACCTGTGGTTTCTAATACAGAAGAATATAAACAAACACGTACTGAAAGATTAAGCTCAATTGCCGAACGTGCTTATGAAAGAGAAAGAGAAATTGCTCCAGGCCCGTTCTCAATTAATAAAATACTTACAGACGAAACTCCTGTTAAAGTTGAAAAAACTGAAAAGAAAACTGTACCGGCTAAAAAAGCTGCACCAAAATCAATTAAAAAAGAAAAAGAAACAGTTAGTGCAGAAACTTTAAGAGATGAAGTAAGAATTGTTTTCAAAAAAGCTCTTACTGATAGAGAACAAAAAGTTTTTGATCACTTCGTAGAACATAAAAACAAAATCGTTTATGCAAAAGATTTAGCAACACTTTTAGATTTGCCCAGAGATTACGTTTATAAATATATTAAAAATTTAAGAGCTAAAATTGAAGGCGAAAATCTTAAAAATGCTGACAAAGGCGGTTTTATTTTAAACATTTAGTCATAATCAAATTCACTTTGAATAAAAAATCACTCACCGGAAACAGTGAGTGATTTTTTTTATTTAATATGTCATCTGCCAGTTATCATTTAAGATTTTACCGAAACAGCCTCTACCATAACTTGACGAAAAACAATTTTCATCATATAAATCATTTCTTATATCTGTTAAAGAAGCATCCCCGGTACAAATACCTTTGGACTTACATTCAGGAGTTGCTCCATAAACGTCAATTGAGCCGTCATCATAAAATTCTGCAAAGAATAAATCACGACCTCCAATATTCGGACCTTTCGGACCGTTTATGTCGATTAGCATATGACCATAATATGATGTAACATCACCAACCGTAATTTGATATACCGAGGGACGATCCAACAAAATTCCTGCTCCGCTTGAAAGCAATACACTTCCACTCTCACCCCAGTTACCTCCTTGAAAAGATTTTCCGCTTAAACTTTTATAACTAGCTGCAAAACAAGGTTCTTTAACATAAGTATCACAGTCACTTATAACTTTAAAATAATCCTTAAGAAAAGTTTTCATTTTGGCACTGCTTGTAAGACCTGCTTCACGTAAATTTATAGCATTATTATCATTCATATATTTCAAAGATGCCTGCTGAATTTCGTTATAAACCTTATGCAACTGGGTTACATACGTTTTTCTCTGATGATTCTGCATCAAAGAAGGTACGGTCATTGCTGAAACTACTCCGATTATCCCC
>HF991447.1:8108-22975 GCA_000433095.1 Clostridium sp. CAG:967
TTATGCAAAACCCATGTGGCGGGTCCAGCGGCTACGCTGGTGCTCCTTTCTATAATTTTGGATATTTATAACGGTTATTTTCTCAATAATACATTTATTCCCGCTTTAAAATAATTTTTAACTTCTTCTATAGAACGTATCCTTGTTAACATTTTTAGAATATACATAGGACGTAAATAAAAACGTCTTATTGCAGATTTGTGAAGTTCAAAAACTCTATCACGGGTTAAGTGGTGAGTATTTAATGAAGGATAATAGTAAGCACTTTCAAAAGAAGTGTCTTTATCAAACAAGTTGTGCTCTTTAGCATACTCATAAAATCTTGAGCCAGGCAGAGGTGTTGCTGTATAAAAACTGATAAAATCACTGTCAAGTTCAATTGCAAACTTTATGGTTTCTTCTGCAGTTTCTTCTGTTTCCCATGGCAGACCGATTACAAAATAGTTGTATATTCTAATCTTAGCTTTTTTGAAAACTTTTACAGTTCTTCTGACATCGTCAAGAGTGATTTTCTTACCCATTTGCTCCAGCATATACTGAGAACCGCTTTCCACTCCGATACTAACAAGACGACAACCGGATTTGTACATTAATTCTGCCATTTCCAAATCAGCTGTATCTGCCCTTGTGTTAGCGGACCATGTAATATCCAGACCGCTGTCAATAATTGCATTGCATAAATCAAAAGTCCATTTTCTGTCTACATTAAATATATCAGACCAGAACAGGAAATTTCTGATATTATATTTTTCAACACATTCTTTTATCTCTGCAACAATATTTTCCGGACTTCTTTTTCTTACCTGAGCTCCAGAAACAGGTGTTGCAAGGCAGAAAAAGCAATGGAACGGGCATCCACGTGAAACTTTAACTGTTGCCTGAACTTTATTGTTATCAGGTCTTCTGTAAATATTATTGTCTACAAGGTGTCTTGCAGGGAAAGGCAAAGAATCCAAATCAGTAATAAAAGGTCTTTTGCCTGTGAATTTAACATTTGAATTTTCAAGGTAATAAATCCCCAAAATTTCTTCTTTGTTTTTTCCTGCAAGAATTTCTTTTAACGTTTCTTCAGCCTCGCCTAAAATTCCGAAATCTAATTCGTTATGCTCACTGATTATTTTTTCAGCGAGAGTTAAAAATGCTGCACCTTTAGCAATTGTAACTATTTCGGGGCATATATCTTTAGCAAGTTTAACAGCCTGCAAGTCGTGTTCAAGAGTAGGCGTTGCAATATTTATCACCAGATAATCAGGCTTAAATTCTTTCAAATCTTTTTCATAATCACCGCCTTGGCTATAATCTTCAATCTTTGCCTCAAGCCCCTGTTTTTCGGCAACCGCAGCAAGATACATTAAATCTGTCGGAGGCAGCGGAGGTATTACCAGCAATTCTTTTGTCGGCTGCTGGCATCTGTCTTCCCTGTTCATAACAGGAGAAGGTGGGTAAATTAAGAGTATACGCTTTTTATTTTCTGACATTTTATACCTTTTCTTTAACCGTATTTGTTATAACAGCTGCTATAGCAAGACAAACAGCACCTACAACAAATGCATATTCCCAATGATAATTTATATAATCAGAGCCCATTGCAAACGAACATTTTGAAATAAACCATGCAACAAGCGTACAGACAAATACCTGAGGTCCTGCAATAAATATATTAAATATTCCCATTACAGACCCTTCTGTTCCTTTTTTTATAAATTGTGAAAGCATAGCAAAAGGCAACGCACAAATACTTGCCCAGCCGATGCCCGCCAATCCCATTAAAGCTGCTACAGCTTTAGGTTCTTTTGCAAAGAACATGCCTAAATATGCCAAAACCATTGTTATTAACGAAATAATATGCACCTTTTTATTCGTATATTTTGCAGACAGCACCCCGATTGGAATTGCGACAAGAAAACAAACAAGGTTGAATATAGCAAAACATACTGACGAAAAATTTGTACCGCTTAAAGTAGCTTTTGAATATAATTCCTTTGTAGATTCTGCCACTGTTGTTAAATCAGGCACGCAATAAATTGTGTGAACAGCATACTGTGTAAAGAAAATCATCATACACATTGTACCAATCCACGTAAAAAACTGCATTATACAAATTTTAGAAACTTCAGGAGATAAAGCAAAGAAATTTTTCAAAGCATCAATAAAGCTTTCTTCTTTCTTTTCAGCAACAGCAGCTTCTTTCAGCATCTCTTTTTTTACATTATGCTCTTTAATGGTAATGCAAGTCCAAATCATACCGAGAGTAAAAGCAAGAGCTGCCATTATAAATTGAGCAGATATTGACATTTGATACCCGAAAGCCCATTTTAAAAACGGAGCTGTGCCGGCAGCAACAACAGAACCTAAACCTATAGCAAGGCTTATATAAGAATTTGCAAGTGAATACTGTTCTTCGGGCACAACATCGGGAACTAAAGCTCTATATGGACCTTGAGCAACATTAACGCACGCATCTATAACCCAAATCATTATTGCAGCAATGAACAACGCTGTTAACGGAGGAAGATTTAATCCTGTAACATTATGCAAAAAGTCAGCAACGGTTGCAGAATTCGGAAAAATCCATAATGCAAGAGAAGCCAATAATGCACCGCCTAAAAGATATGGTCTTCTTCTTCCTAAAGGAGAAACCGTTTTATCACTTAAGGCGCCGACTAAAGGCTGTACAACCATGCCGGTAAAAGGTCCCGCAAGCCATATTAACCCGTACAAAAATGGTGATGCTCCAAGACTTTCTGTTACAGGTCCGGATAAGATAATCCTCATCTGCCAGGCAAATTGCAACCCGAAAAATCCGAGTGCAAAATTAAGAAATTGTGCAGTCGTAAACTTTTTCAAAACATTATTTTCTTCCATTAAAATATCTCCCCAAATAATCTCTCGTATATATTAAAATACACGCAACATAGCCCATAGTCAAGCCGTTAAAGCAAAACGTTTATAAAAAAAACAAAATATATGCCGATAACATTAGAAATAGAGCTGTTAAAAAATAAATATTTTTGTTTCTTTTACACCCTTTATAAATTAAAAAGAAAATTAAAGCAAAAAATAAAGTCAAAACAACAATAAAAAAGAAAATTCCCGCAAACGCTTTTAAATTATCGCCGTTTGAAGCTATCAATATAATATAAATAAATTGCATTAAGTGCATTATAATAACAATGCAAAAAAGCAATACCGCAATATATGTAATAACTCTCAGAAAAATTCCCAAATTATTTTTTAACTGCTGCATCAATTAAACCTTTAAACAACGGGTGAGGTCTTTCAGGTCTTGATTTAAATTCAGGGTGGAACTGACAGGCAACAAACCAATCAAGTTGAGGTAATTCCACAACTTCGGCAAGCATGCCGTCAGGAGACATTCCTGAGAACACAAGCCCTGCATCAGCAATTTGTTTTAAATATTCATTGTTAACTTCATAGCGGTGTCTGTGGCGTTCTGAGATTTTTTCTTTTCCGTAAGCTTTTGCTGCTTTTGAACCTTTTTTCAAAACACAATCATAAGCACCTAATCTCATTGTTCCACCATAAGCTTGCACATTTTTCTGTTCTAACATAATATCAATTACAGGATACTGGCAGTTTTCGTCAAACTCTGCAGAACTTGCCCCTTTTAAACCTGCAACATTTCTTGCGTATTCAATAACAGCACACTGCATACCTAAACAAAGTCCTAAGAAAGGCACGTTATTTTCTCTGGCATATTTAATTACATTGAGTTTGCCCTCAATGCCTCTGATGCCAAATCCTCCAGGAACGACAACCGCATCAATATCTTGCATTAATTCCTTACACTTAGCGGCATCAACACATTCTTCGGAATTAATCCATTTAATATCAATTGCAGCATCGTTTGCATAACCTGCGTGTTTCAAAGACTCAACAACAGAAATATAAGCATCCGAAAGCTTTGTATATTTGCCTGCAATCGCAACTTTAATCGTCTTTTTAGGATTTTTAATTCTCTCAACAAGAGTTTCCCAACATTTTAAATCCGCATTTTTATCTTCTACTCTAAGCATATCAAGAACAACATGCGCCATATTTTGATTTTCCAAAGCCAGCGGAACCTCATAAATACTTTTCATATCTCTGCATTCAATTACAGCTTCTTTTGGTACAGAGCAGAAAAGAGCAAGTTTTTCTTTTTCGGTTTTCGGAATAGGTTTAGTTGTACGGCAAACAAGAATTTCAGGCTGAATACCGTAACTTCTTAAAACATTAACACTGTGTTGTGAAGGTTTAGTCTTCAATTCACCCGAAGTAGGTAAATACGGAAGCAAAGTACAGTGGATAGAAATAGCGTTTCCAATTCCTGCTTCTGCTTTAAACTGACGGATGGCTTCAACAAACGGCAAACTTTCAATATCACCGACCGTTCCGCCGATTTCTATTAATTGAAAATCGGGTTTAAACTGTTTTGTTGCGCCGTTAATTCTTGATTTAATTTCATTGGTAATATGCGGAATAACCTGTACAGTACCGCCAAGATAATCACCACGTCTTTCTTTTTTAATTACATGCTGATAAACGCTTCCTGATGTAACATTATTCAGTTTACCCAGAGATGTGTCCGTAAATCTTTCATAGTGCCCCAAATCCAAATCAGTTTCTGCCCCGTCATCGGTAACAAAAACTTCACCGTGTTGAAACGGGCTCATAGTGCCGGGGTCAACGTTTATGTACGGATCGAATTTCTGGTTAATAACAGAAAAACCTCTTGCTCTTAACAATTTTCCCAATGATGCAGCAATAATTCCTTTTCCCAATGAACTGACAACACCGCCTGTAATAAATATATACTTTGTCATTTTTCTACCCCATATATCACATATTCACAACATTAATAAGAAATCCTGAATTACAAAAAACTGCATTCAGGATTAAACTTATAAAAACTTAATTAATTTTCGGAACTTTAAAAAATCCGTTTTCTTCTTCAGGCGCATTAGCCATCAAATCTTCTTTGCTGATTTCCTGAACAACCTTGTCTTCTCTCATAACATTATAAAAATCAATAACCTGTGTCATAGGTTTAATGTCAGAAGTGTCAACTTCGTTCATCTGATCAACATATTTTAAAACATCACCGAGTTGTTTTGTATACAATTCTTTTTCTTCTTCTGTCAGTTCAAGTCTTGCAAGCTTTGCAACGTGCTCTACATCTTTTATTGTAATCATTTTTCTACTCCATAAAAATATAAGATAATTGTAGCATAAAAAATTTTCATGCATAAAATATATTACATAAATTTAATCATTTTAAAAATAAAAAAAGTTATGATATAATGTTAGAAGATATTGGAGATTATTTTGTTAGAGAGCAAAGAAAAACCGGCAGAAGAACTCGACCTTCAAATTCTTGCATATAAGGAATGCAGGGATAAGAAGAAAAAACGTATGCTTCACTTAAGCATCGTTGAAAACGCTATGCATCTTGTAAAAAAAATAGCAGGAAGCATTGCGGGTCAATCAGGCATTTCAAATGAAGACCTTGTACAGGTAGGTTCAATAGGTCTTATTAAGGCTATAGAATTTTTTGATCCTAACAAAAATGCAAGATTTAAGACTTATGCTTCTTATTTTATAAGAGGTGAAATAAAACATTATTTAAGAGATAAAGCATCTATTATTAAAGCTCCAAGGGAATTGCAGGAACTTGTTTTCAAAATCAGTACTGCCGTTAAGCAACTGAAAGAAAAGGGAAATGAAGAACCGACAGATGAACAGATAGCTGAAATCGTCGGAGTTTCCACATCAAAAATTCATGAAGTTATGGAAATTGAGCTCTGTAAAACCACCCTTTCGCTTGACCAGACTTTAACATCAGCAGATGATGATGATTTAACTCTTATTGACAAAATTCCGGCAGGAGATTATCAGGAGTTTTTAAATTCTTATGAAAACAAAATAATGCTTGCAGCTGCGATAAAAAAATTACCGCCCGATTTGCAGCAGATTATAGAATTAAGTTATTATCAGGATTTAAATCAGCGTGAAATTGCAGAGAAAATAAATATTTCTCAAATGCAGGTTTCAAGAAGATTAAAAAAAGCTTTGAGCAAAATGTATGAAATAATTAAATATCAGGAAGATAAATAAAATCAGGAGAAAGAGATAATGGGAGCACTAATAGTATTTTTAATATTAGTCTTTGTTACGGGACTATGTATAGGCAGTTTTTTGAATGTTGTAATTCTAAGAACCCTGAGTGAAGAATCAATAGTTTTTCCGGCATCCAAATGTCCTAAATGCCAGAACCCGCTGAAATGGTGGCATAATATTCCCGTTATTTCTTACATTTGTCTGAGGGGTAAATGTGCATTCTGCAAAGAACCCATAAGTATTCAATACCCTGTCATCGAGCTTTTAACAGGCATTATTTTTCTTTTACTGTTTATGAAATTCGGTATAAGTTTTGACACTCTTTTTGCCTGGATTGTGGCATCAATATTGATAGTAATTGCGGGAACAGATATTAAAGAAAAAGTTGTTTATGATGTTCACACATATATGTTAATCGGTGTCGGGCTTTTGTATGCGGTTGTAACAACTATAGCCGCATCTGTTCAAATGCATCAGGCAGGCACACATATTGAATTTACAAAATATCTGTTATTAAACAACCCTATATCTACAGCAGTTTTAGGGATACTTGCGGGTGCACTAATTCTTGAGATTTGTGCACGTTCAGGATATCTTGTAGCAGGAACACGTGCATTCGGAGAAGGCGACACATATATTGCCGCAGGGCTTGGTGCTCTTTTCGGCTGGAGAACACTGCTTGTTGTATTAGGTTTGAGTGTAATCATTCAGGTTATATTATTCCTTCCGATTTTTGTAACAAGCATGATTAAAAATAAGGAGTGGAAAACTTTAATATCATTTTTCAGTTTTGTAATATACGCAATAGTATTTTACATATTGCAGTATATGCGCATAATCACAGCTGACACACAAATCCCATATATTATCGGGGCAATAATCCTTGCTGTAATAGGTGTTTATACTTGTGCACAGATATTTAAAGGTTTGCGTGAAAGACCTGAAACAAGGACATATATGCCATTCGGACCTGCAATGGTAGCAGCAGCGTTTATTGCTTTAATACTATAATATTTCATCACAAACTTCGCCAACTCTATTACTGATAATTTGCGCAAGAGTAAGAAGATATGATGCATCACCACAGTTATCTGAATGATACTGTAATGCTTCTTTCATAACCCTTGTTAAATCATCAAGCTCTATGAGTTTATTTTCTAAACCGGCATTGTTGTTATTTTTTTTAATCATATCTACAATCCTCTTAAATACACCTTAAGCAAACTTACAATTTTCTTAAGTATACACTATTGATTATATACTGTCAATATTTAATAATAATAAAATGAATATAAAAGCATTAGGATTAAATATTAAAGCTGAAAGAAACAGAAAAGATTTATCACAGGCAGAATTAGCTGAAAAAGTAGATTTAAGTACAACATCTATTACTGCAATTGAAAAGGGGCGACAAATTCCTAATGCCATAAATTTATATCTGATAGCTAAAGTTCTTGAAGTTGATATAAACGAACTCTTTAAAGGTGTAGATTAAACCGACAAAATCTTCAATGCTTCTTTTAAGATTTCCTCAGCTGATGCTTTATCATTAAGCACAACAAGCGCCTTTGATATTGCACTTTGGATTTCTGCTCTCTCGTATCCGAGCGATACCAGTACCATTTGTGCATCCTCAACTGCCCTGTCATCAATATTCGCAGGCGTAATAGATGTAATCCTAATCGGCTCTTTGGTTTGATAATTCATTAACTTGTCTTTTAATTCCAATATAATCTTTTGAGCAAGCTTAGGTCCGACACCTTTTGCTCTTGTAATCTCTTTATAATTCCCGTCTATTACAAAGCCGATTAGCTCAGAAGATGCAAATTCATCAAGAAGTGTCAGTGCCATTTTGGAACCTACACCCGAAACTGAAGTCAAAATATTAAATATATCCCTGTCTTCTTTGTGCAAAAATCCGCAAAGGCTCATTTTATCTTCTCTGTGCAAAAGAACAGTATAAATCTTTGTTTCGCCTTCTGCAATTTCATTAAAATCACGTGCCGTGACCTCAAGAAGATAACCAATTCCAAAAGCTTCAACAGTAACGTATGCACCCTTTGATGTGTTGGATTTGTTAGCTAAAATACCTTTTATATAATCGTACATTACTGCTCCCTTAAAGTTCTTCTGATTACTGAAATATCCTGGTCAAGATTTTTGTTTGTTTTTAAATCATCTCTGATTTTTTCGTAAGAATAAAGCATTGTTGTGTGTTTTTTCTTAAAATATTCTGCTATGCTTTCAAAACTTTTTTGCGTAAGTTCACGTGAAAGATAAACCGCAACATGGCGGGCAGAAGATACCCTTTGATTTCTTGCGGAACTTAAAAAATCAGCAATTGAAACTCCGTAATATTCACCTGTCGCCTTTGCTACTTTTTCTATCGTAATTTCCTGTTTCATAGCCTCGCAGTTAAGGACTTTCTTTGCAAAGTCCAGTGTCAAATCAGTCTTTTCAATATCTGCATAAGCGCTTACTTTGTTAAATGCGCCTTCAATCTCTCTGACATTGCTCACATAATTTTTTGCAATATATTCAAAAACATCAAAATCAGCTTTTATTCCTGCCATATCAGCAAGATTTTTCAAAATAGCAACACGTGTTTCAAAATCCGGAGGCGTAATGTCAACCATAAGCCCCATTTCAAAACGTGTTCTCAATCTGTCGGGAAGTGTCGGAATATCTTTCGGAAGCCTGTCAGATGTTATTACAATCTGTTTGTTGTTGTTGTGCAGACTATCAAAAGTATGGAAAATTTCTTCCATAGTGTAAGTTTTGCTTTCCAAAAACTGAATGTCATCAATCAACAGAACATCAACATTTCTGTATTTTTGACGAAATTTGTCCATACGGGTGTTTCTGTCGTTTCCGCCGCATTGAATGTTTTTAATCAGCTCATTTACATACTCTTCTGTTTTAATATATTTAACACGCAATTTCGGTTTATTAAAGATTACATAATGACCTATAGCCTGCATAAGGTGGGTTTTTCCAAGCCCTGATGCTCCGTATATAAATAACGGATTATATTTTTTAGCAGGGTTTTGAGCTACAGTAAATGCAGCGGCGTGGGCAAATCTGCTGTTTTCACCTACTACAAAGTTTGAAAATTTATATTTTAAATTAAGATTTGCTGATGACTGCATCTGGGCAAGGTTATCAACAAGTTTGCTTTCTTCTGTTTCAGGCAAAGCTCTTTTAGCTTTTTGAAGTTCTTTTTTCTTTTCTTTCTGGTATCGTTCTGCAAACTCCTCATCGTACAGAATACTATAGCTTATACCTTGTCCGTAAGCATTTTTTAAAGCATCAAGTATTTTGCTGTCATGCTGAGACTTAATTGCCTGAGGAGCAAGTGCATGAGCAGTAATAAGCGTTAACACATTACCGTCAAAAGCAGAAGCTTCCAACGGCTCTATCCACATTTTAAAAGTAGGGACTGTTTGCGCAAGCTCCTCTTTTGCTTTACTCCAAATTTCTTTTTCATTCATAAAAACATTTTACTATAAAAATAATTTGTATAAAACAACCGCACAGGAAACTGACAAGTTTAACGACTCAACAGAAGATGCCATTTCAATTTTCACACTGTCTGTAGAAAACCCTATCATCTCATCCGAAAGCCCGTCGGCTTCCGAGCCGAACATTACAAGAAGCGGCAATTGAGCTTTAAAATCTTTTAAATAACTTGAAGCATGCGGCAGAGTAGCAACACAGTTAAAACCTGCGAAATATTTTTGTAATTCGTCAAAACTTTCAATATAAACAACGGGAATTTTCCACAAATTTCCGACAGATGAACGGACACACTTAGGATTATAAATATCTGCGCATTCCCTGCCGTAAAGCACCAACGCCTCAGCCCCAAATGCCGTTGAAGTCCTTAATATTGTACCGAGATTACCCAAATCCTTTACGTTTTCGAGAAGTACAACTTTTTTTGCATTCTTTAAATCATTAACACTATAAGTCTTTTTTAGCGCAACAGCAACCGCATCAGGCGGACTGTCTGTTGTTGAAACTTTTTTTAAAACAGCTTCATTTGTAACAATAGCTTTTTCACCGAGAAAACCGTATCTTTTTTCATCTGAAACAAAAGCATACTCAATATCAACTCCCGCTTCATACGCTTCTGAAATACATTTAAAACCTTCAAGCAAAAATTTATTTTCTTTATCCCGATATTTTTTCTGCTGAAGTTTTACTGTTTCTTTTACCAGATCATTATTTACGCTTGTGATTTCCTGCATATTACAAAACCTCAAATTCTTTCAGCCATTCTTTTTCCTGCTCTGTTAACATTGAAAAATCAATTAATTTTTTCTCGTAATTCATATTAACAAACGAAGTTATTTTACTGTCCTTCATATAACACGAATTTTCAAGCCTTACCCCGAAATGTTTTTCGTTGTAAAGTCCCGGCTCAATAGTAAAACACATATTATCTTTTATCTCTGCTTTTGCAATTTCGTTTTTGCTCAAATTAGGCGGATATTCATGAACATTTATACCAATACCATGCCCGAGCCCATGATTAAACTCAAACCCTTCAATCTCGTTTTTGGAATATATATCCCTTGCAAGAGCATCAATCTCATAACCTGTTTTAAAGTTCGAATTGTAAGCATTTAAAAACATTTTTAAAACCGTTGTGTATACACGTTTTTGAAGTTCTGAGGGTTTTCCTTTTACAAAAACCCTTGTAATATCCGTAGCAAGTCCCTGTTCATAGTAAGCTCCACAGTCAATCAAAACAAGACTGCCATCTTCCAAAACCTCATCTTTTGAGCATTTTGAATAATGCGCAAGAGCTGAATTTCTATCCTTTGCAACAATTGATTTAAAACTCAAACTCTTTGCTCCGAAACGTTTAAATTCTTTTTCAAGCTGTTGTGCAATATCGTATTCTGAAATATTATCGTTGTTTTCAATATAATCTCTTATAGCCTTTACTGCCATATCGGTTCTTTTGAATGCTTCTTTATAATGAGCAATTTCATCATCTGTTTTTACCGATTTCATAAGCTTTATCGGGCTGTCATCAAGAACTTTAGCCTTACTACCGATTAATTCAAAGTCATAAGCATTAATCGTTGATTTATCCACAAAAATATTTCCCTGATAACTTTCAACAAAATCATCAATATCATCCAGTAAACGTGCTCTATCGTGTATGATTACAGCTTTCCCCTGAATTTTGCTTGAATAATTTTGTGAAAAATCTCTTAAATTAAAAAGATAAGAAACTTCTTCCAAATTTGTAATTAATACAGCACCGTCGTAATCTATGCCTTTAACCTTTTCTTCAACAGGAACAGCGTCAACAAAAACCACATTTGAGCCGTCATAGCAAACCGCCTGTTCTATCGGATCAGTATCAAAATATTTTAATTGCAGCCCTTTATCCTGCAAATACTCCACTCTTTTTTGAGAATTTTTCTTTGAAAATACCCCCAAAGTTTCATCAGAAGGTATTTTTTTAACAAGTTCATCAAGAAAAACCTGTCCTGTTTGCAGCTTTACTACAGTTACAATATTATGGTCAACTTCCTGATCTGCCTGAATATGATATCTTCCGTCAACAAAAAGATAAATTGCATTAGGCGTAACAAGAACATCGCCCGTAGAGCCCGAAAAACCGGTCAAAAAATAACGTGAATTTTCCTCAAGAGGTGTATACTCTACAAGATATTTATTAGTAGAGTTTACAAGAAGATAATTAACTCCCTGCTCTTTCATAAATTCACGTATTTTCTTAACCGCTTCATTCATTAATTTTTACCTGTTAATTGGATTAAATGCCACCCGAACTGAGTTTGAACAGGTTCAGATACTTCACCGATTTTTTCCATAGCAAAAACAGCATCTTCAAAAGGTTTAACCATCATGCCTTTGCCGAAAAATCCTAAATCACCGCCGTTTTGACCTGAAGGACATAAAGAAACTTCTTCAGCTGCAACTTCAAACGGTTTTCCTGCTCTGATTTCTTCTAACAAGCTTTTAGCTTCGTCTTCTGTTTTTACAAGAATATGACTTGCTCTAACTTCATTTGTCATAAAAAAACTCCTTATTTAATCTACATAGACTAAGCTAGCATAAAACCATAAGCTTTTCAATAAGAACTCAGGCAATAAAAAGACTTGTCCTGCGGGAGGCTTGACAAGTCGTTGCATATCAAACATAGAGTTTGTTTTTTATATTTAATCGTACATAGTATCGTGTAAATCTTTTTTAGGGTATAAGCCTGTTATATTTTAAACCAAACCGCTAAAGAAAAAATCTTATCGCAACCCCGAAAAAGTGCCTGGATATAACAAGCTTATGTATATATAATAACGTCTTTTTCATGCCATTTCACCACTCCCGAGAATAAGTTTTGCTTAAATTTTCTAACAATTTATAACTAACTCTTAAGAATTATTTTTACAAAATAATTTTATTTCAGCTATTGCAAAATATTTTTTTTATATTATATTAAAGGTATGCGGAAGTAACTCAATGGCTAGAGTCCCTGCCTTCCAAGCAGGTTGTTGCGAGTTCGAGTCTCGTCTTCCGCTTTTTTTATATCTTATTGTCGTATTGTTTTTATTTTTCTGTTATACTAGCATTGCAATGATAATTTTTATTGATTAGGAGATATTATGCTTGACAATTTACTGATTAATGCAGATAAAATTGATAAAATTTTTGCGACTTTTAAAGTTAGTCTTATTTTAGGAACAATAATTAACTTAATTATTATCTTTGTCCTGTTTAAATTAACTGATTTATTTATTAACAAGTTGAAAAATAAATTTGTATCTAACGAAAATTCCGCAACTATAGTTCATATTTTCCCTATTCTTGAAAGAGTAATTAAATCACTAATTATCTTTTTTATTGTTGCATCATTCTTACAAAGTCAGGGGTATTCATTAACATCGCTGATAGCAGGTTTCGGAATTACAGGTTTGGCAGTAGGCTTTGCTGCACAGCAAACTATCGCTTCAATGTTCGGAACACTGGGAATTTTGACTGACAAAGTTTATAAAACAGGTGATTACATCAGAGTTAACAACTTTGAGGGAACTGTTGAAAATATAAGTCTTCGTTCTACAAAAATTCGTTCATTAGACCACTTTGTAGTATCTATACCTAACAGCGTAATTGCATCAAATATCGTAGAAAACATTTCAAAAGCAAAAAAAAGACGAATAAATACAACTTTCGGAATAACTTACGATACTGACAACGAAAAAATAAAAACAGCTGTTGAAATAATTAAAAATATTGCAAAAACAAGAGGTGATATACATAACGATTATACTGTAAATATTGATGCTCTTGACAGCAGCTCTATTAATATAAGGTTAATAGCGTATGTAAAAACAAATTCAGCTATTGAACTTGCAAAAGTGAAAAGTGAAATATATTTCGAAGCAATAAAACAATTCCGTGAAGCAAGTATTGATTTTGCTTTCCCTTCAACTACAGTTTATATGGCTAAAGACGAATAATGAACATAAAAATAATAGCTCTTGGTAAAATTAAAGAAAAATTTTTGAAAGACGGAACAGACGAATTTTTAAAGCGCCTTACTCCGTATGCATCAGTTGAAATCATTGAACTTCCTGCAATTGAAATTAAGGATGAAAACTTAACCGACAAAGTTTTACAGCAAGAGGGTGAAAAAATTCTTTCGCACGTAAAGCCGCAATCTTTTGTGATTACAATGGAAATTAAAGGGAAGATGTTTTCATCAGAAGAATTTGCACAAAAAATCGAAGAACTTACAAATGACGGAGTTGCAGAAATCATATTTGTAATAGGTTCATCCTGCGGGATTTCACCGATTGTATCAGAACGTGCAAATTTAAGAATGAGTATGTCTAAAATGACATTTTTACATCAATTTGCACGTCTTATACTTGTTGAACAAATCTATAGAGCTTTTAAAATTATCAAAGGCGAAACTTATCACAAATAATTACCTGTAATGTACTCTGTATGGGTAATCATCTGGAATTTTCCAGCCGTAATAATGAATAAGTTTTGTACAGTATAAACTATGCTTCTTGTTTTCAGTACTGCATCCATATTCCGCATGATTTCTTAATGATGCTTCTGTTCCGTCCCAATTTGAAGTACCATAAGAATCAAAGTTCCAGCTGAACGTATTTCCAGCAGCATTTTTAGTCGGATTATAATAAAAAGCAAATGAACACACACCTATCTGTCGCATAACAGAGTTTTTTCCCTTCAAGCATTTTTCAGGATCTCCCGGATAAAAATACCAATCCCTCATAAATGCGCTGGCAATTGAAACTGCACTGCCATCAGCAAAATATATAGTGTAATAATCTCCGACTTTACCGGTTTTTATTACATTCATATAAGGAATAATATATTTTTCACACCAGGCTTTCTGTGAATTATAATCCGTATTATCTACCCACCAGACATCTCTGTCACCGTACTCCAACTCTGCCATTCTTATTGCCTGGTTCATTGATGAATAAAATTTTTGCAAACGTGTTTCAACTACTCTATTATTATGATCAGCTATCAAAGCAGGCATTGTTAATGCTGCCACAATGCCGATGATGCCGAGTGTAATCAAAACTTCGGCCAAAGTAAATGCACATTTTCTTTTCATATAAACTCCATTATATTTGTGATGCAACATATCACTATTATAACAGATTTTATTCTTTTTACAACCCTTGAAAAATGCTGTATAGGAGCTTAAACGGTTGCCCCCCCCCCCC
>HF991448.1 GCA_000433095.1 Clostridium sp. CAG:967
ACAGTTTTTTTAAGGATTTTCAATACTAAAAAACAGAGCCAGAAAAAATCGGGCTCTGTTTTCTTTGTTTTATTGCATTAATACTTATTCTTCAATTAAAGCATTGATATCAGCAACCATTGCATCAGGATCAAATCCATGAACTTTTGCTCCTGCCTCTAAGTTTTCGAAATGAGCCGCAGCACACCCGATACATCCCAAACCGTATTTTTGAAATACAGCAACACTTTCAGGACATTGATTTACGATATCCATGATGTTCATATCTTTTGTAATTTTACCAGCCATAATATTTCTCCTTATCTTGACTTAAACTTGGTTATCATTAAAAATATTATAACACCAAAAAAGAAGGATGTGTATTATGGATTTTATTAAAAAATTATTCAAAGATGACGACAAAGTCATTGGATTATGCAGCTTCAAAAAAAAACAGTCAAAGATTTACACCTTTTCACCACAGTTTAATGCTGCAAAATTAATTTACAGCACAAATACAAAAAATAATTTTCTCTTATCCTAAAAGATATAGCTCATTGCCGTTTACATTTGCACCGCACAGCTGCTCACGTGTAAACCAGCTCCGGCTTTCCGGTCTGTCAGGTCTGGCATTGCCAAATTCAAATGTGTTTTTTACAGCAAATGGATTTGAATTGCTTTTAACATAATTAACGCCATATTGACTTGTTACTTTTCCAACATTTAATGACATAGTAAATCCCCAAAATTTCCCTTATTTATATAAAGTAAATTTTGAGTGTAAAATTGCTTATTTATTAAGAAAAATTAAGCCAATAAATCTAAACTTCTCGCCTGAGTTTCACTTCCGATAACTCTGGGATGATTTAAATTATAATTATCGTTAGTCTGCTGTGCAAATAATCCCGTATTGAATATATTATTAGTCCGTGCATTAGATTGATTACGGTTTTCAAAAAGATTAACCGCATTCACTCTATATATATTATTCGGTTGTATTGCATCTATGCCATTCATAATCTAAGTCCTTATATAAATTAAAACCCAAAAATCATAAGATTTTCAGGTTTAAAAAAAATTGTTACAATTTTAATATTTTAGTCATTCAGTTTTAATCTAAATTATTGATCACTTTCGTGATGTTCATTATCTTTCATAAGCTTTTCAAAGTCAGAAGGTTTAATACTTTGAACAAACTTTTTAAATTCTTGTGCTTCTTCTTCGTCTTTAGCAGAATCAGTAGAAACAGAGCCGTTAGATATAACGTTAGCAGTAACATAAATCGGTGCATCCACTCTTATAGCAACAGCAATAGCATCAGACGGACGTGAATCTATTTCAACAATTTTACCTTCACTGTCAGCAAGGAATAAAGTTGCATAATAAGTATCCTTTTCAACATCGTTAATCTCAACTTTCTCAAGAGTGTATCCTGTTTTTTCAATAATACTTATAATCAAATCATGTGTCATAGGTCTTGCAACAGATAAATTTTCAATTTTTCTGATAATTGCGCTTGCTTCAGCAGAGCCAATCCAAATAGGTAAAGCTTTTCTGTTATTTTTATCATGTAACACAACAATTGGAGAACCTGTTCTGGTATCCAGGGCAATACCCATAACTTTCATTTCAATCATTCAATACGCCTTTCAAATAACTGTTTAGCACCATATTAACGCAATATTCTTAAGTGGTCAAGAGTTAAAAAATATAATAAAAAATATTTACGAAAAAAAATATTTATGTTATCATATATATATGCACATGTTGTGGCAAAAAGTCACACCAAACTTTATAGAAATGGAGTAATGGCCGAGTGGCTGAAGGCGGCACCCTGCTAAGGTGTTATGTGGAGCAATCTGCATCTAGGGTTCAAATCCCTATTACTCCGTTTTTTAATAATCCTTCTCTACTATTTCTTGAATATTCATTTTCCAATTATTAATACGGTAATTTAACATTTTTTTACTCATTTTTTTATAATGAGGTCGAATATTTACATCTTCCAAAAGAAGCTTTTCATATCGCTCTTTTAGAAGATGAGCATTACGATAAATTAAATCATATCCAAAATCAACAATTCCAAGCATCTGCATGTCATAAACAGGTTTTGAGATTATTTTATACATTACAGTTTTATTTACGTTAGGAGTATTCATCAGTATACAGTTTTTAAAAACATCATCCCCAAAAATTAATATATTTGCATCTACTGCTTTTTTAAATGCAAGTTTTAATTCTTTTTGTATTTCTTTTGATAAAGACTGGTTCATCATTTTTTGATGATGTGTGTCCAAAAAATCATTCATTTTACCATTATAATTTTTCATATCTTGATATAAAGCAAGAAAACGCAGAACATACTCCTCTTTCTCTAATCTATCTGTTTTATTGTTTAAAAATAAGTTACTAAATGGCTCATAATTTGCGAGCTCTCTGATTAAATCATTGTAAGGTCCGCTGAATATACAATTTCTTATTTCTTGATGATTGAGGTGTACTGCACCGGTATTGTATCTTTTAAAAAACTCAAACAAAATTTCTTTATCAGATATATTATTGAAGCAACAAAAATTTACTTTTGACTGTAAAATTTTATTCTGTAATTGTTCTGGCAATTCAATAAAATACTTATTGTTTAACTCTTCAAAATTATTATTTATAAAAGGAAAATTATTTTTGACAAAATTTTTAATAGTTGTAAGACGCTGTTGTCCGTCTATAACGACCTCAGTTTTTGTATCATTGTCTAAGTAAACATATATACAGGGAATAGGAATTCCTATCAAAATAGATTCGATTAAACCGGATTTTTTTTCATTATCCCAGACGTAATTTCTTTGAAAATACGGTTGAATAATAAAATTTTCAGACTTACAAATATTTTCTATGGTTTCAGAATATAAACTTGTTGCTACAGAAGTGTTTAGAAAATCTTTGAGAATAAATGTTTTATTTACTGTATTTATAGTTTTGCTTAAACTCATACTACTTATTATAAAATAAATAGTATGAGTAATCAAATTTAAATTATTTAATATTCTTCTACAGCATCTAATACGAGCTTTTTCCACGTTTCAATTCTGGAAAAAGTTTGTTTTTTACTTCGATTTGAGATATTTAACTTGATATCAGGGAAAGAAACGGTTAGTTTTTCAAAGCTGGATCTTATTTTATTTCTATGACGGCTTATAAGTTCCAGATCAATATCGGCAAAACCGAGCATTTGCATATCAAAAATTACTTTAGAGAATTTACGATAAAAACCTTTCACATTATTATCTTCTGCATTTATAGCTATAAAGTTCTTATAAGCATTTTTTCCAAAAACCAATGCGCAAGCATCAACTGCTTTTTTGAACACTCTTGACATTTTATTTATATTTTGGGTTAGCTCATCAGAATTAGTTTCCTGTAATTTTAGTTTTTTACAGTAATAATTATCGAGTAACCCCTGAGAATCTTGAGTATAAGAATTTATATCTTCATATAAAGCAAGGAAGCGTGCTACACATTCTTCTTTTTCCATATGATCTTCGTTTAAATAAGAAAATAACTCTTTAAATGTTTTGTAATCAGCAAGTTCTTTAACTGCGTTATTCCACTGACCGCTAAAATAACAGTTTCTTAGCTCTTGAGAATTTAGAGCTACCCCTCCGGTATTAAATCTTTTAAACATATCAAGAATGATTTTATCATTTTCTACATTATTTACATTAACAATGTGTAACGTATAGTTTAAAAATTTATTTTTTACTTGAGACGGCAAATCTCTAAAATATAAACCGTTTAAATACCCGTTTAAAGTTAAGCCTTCTATAGGGAAAACATTGGAAATAAATTGTTTAATGGTTCTTAACCTTTGCTGACCGTCAATAATAATTTCTTTAAATTCTTTATTATCAGAATCCTGGCGGGTATAAGAATATATACTTGGAATAGGAATGCCCATTATAATTGATTCAATCAGCCTTGATTTTCTCAAATTATCCCACACAAAATTTCTCTGAAAAAAAGGTTGCAAAACAAATCGGGTAGTATTTCTATAATCATCAAGTAATAAATCATATTTCTTAATTCCTACTTTATAACATCTTAAATCAATAAAATCTTCAATATTACCTGTTTGCGGCAGATTAATTTTTTCCATATATCTGTATTCATCAACAGAAACTTTACGTTTTCTTGACCGTTTAGCATTTTTCTGTTCGTTTTCTCCACTATTTGATAAATTTTTATCTTTATCATTGCTAAAATCTTTTTCGTTCATATTTTACTCCTTAATTAAACATGGGCGCCTACATTTTTATCATCTTGTCTATTACTATACAGAAAACATATTAAATTTGTCAATATGTTAATAATGTAAATAAAATATATGAATACGCTCAGTTAATCAGAATTTTGGAAATATTGCAGAAAAAAAAATCCTGAATTATAATTAATTCTTTGCTTCTTAATTATCTCAATATTTTAATTATATTTTATCATTAATTAAACTGCTTCTTCGGTAAGTTCAATGTTATTCATAGGGTTCCAGGTATCTTTAAGATTGTTTTTAATAAGGTTTTGGTAAAAGCCTTCTTTGAAATCAAGCAAATCCAATTGTTTTTGTAATTCTTCCATTTGCTGACGTGCTTTTACTTTGGTTTCACGAATTATTTCGTAACGTTCAGGGATAGTGGAATCACCCTTTATACACAAGTCAATATACTTTTTGATAGCCTTATTTTCTGTTCCGACAGAACGAAGACATTTTACAATTCGTACCCAATCCAAATCATTTTCGGAAAACAAACGAATATTATTCTTGTTTCTTTTAATAAACGGGAAAAACCCTGATTTTGCCCAAAACCTTAAAGTATGTTCAGAAACATCCATTTTATCTGCTACTTCTTTAATTGTATACATAAACCTTACCTCCAGTGATATATTAACACAAAAAAAGAAACCTTGATAGCTGCTCTAATGCAGATTTTTTAAAACCAGTCAATCAGCTTTTTTACTTCTCCAAACTCCAGGTCTAATTCTTTCGTAATAGGCAAATTCAATATGTTTGATAAACGAAGATTAAAAGGATGCGGAAAAGTTTTGTAATTATTTTTTTTGATTAAATCCAAAGATATTTTCTGAGTTTTTTCATCATAAACTTTGGAATAATTTAACCCCAGACTGTAACAAAATGGAACAGCCAGATTTCCGTTAGCCTTTTCTGATAAAACGCCGAAAGTTCGGCAAATTATTCCCCTGTACTTGTATACTGAACATTTTTTATCTATGAGAAAAGGACATCTATATGTTGGCTGATTAGCTTCTTTCAACAATCTTATATTCTCATTAATCCGGTTTTGTATATTGGAATCCAACGTGTCAAAGCCCTTCATTAAATATTCATATTCAAGCATTGAAAAAGGATACTCTCCGTCTTCACAGCAGTATGAACAGCCCTCTTTGCAGCATATATATTCTTGCTGATTTTTAAATATCTTTTCTAAATCTCTATCTAAAAAATAAAGAAATTTAGTATAATTTTTACTTAACATTCATCACCTCTATAGCATGAGTAATATAATTATACTACTTAATAGCTGCTATCAGTCAAGAAAAAAAGAGGTTAATTGTTTAACCTCTTTTTATATTACTTAATCATCTACCGAAGTTGTTGATATATTTTGTATTGATTGTGCAATCGGTTCATCTTTTATCAATAAGCTTAAATATAAGAGTTTGTTTGCTGTAGCTTGATCCAGGTCGATGAATTTACCTCCGGCTTTAACATCTGATGCTGAAACAATTTTGACGTTAGCCGAGATTTCTAAATCTCCGTATTTTAGATGAACAGGAACAACATCTCCGACTTTTAATTTGTTGTTATGTTTAAGAGATACGCCGCCTCTTGAAATATCTGAGATTGCGATTACAGAATCATCTGATTCAAATGAGATAACATTTTGGTTTTCTTCTGCGTTAAATCTCATATATTGACGTTTATCAATTGAATAGATATTTTCATCAACGACACGTTGTTTGTATACTTCTTTACCATAATCAGTAATTGGAAAATCTGTATCAGTGTCTGTATCTATGTCTGTGTCAGTGTCTGTATCAGTATCTGTGTCTGTGTCTGTATCGGTGTCAGTGTCTGTATCTGTGTCAGTATCTGTGTCTGTATCGGTGTC
>HF991449.1:0-14331 GCA_000433095.1 Clostridium sp. CAG:967
TCCTTTCGTTAATTTATTATAATATACATTATTATAACAAATTTTTATAACAATTTCAAGATAGCTGAGCCGAAGAGCAAGACACCTATTACAATTGCAACCACAGTAGAAAACATTACCGCACCTGCTGAAATATCTTTTGCCATTCCTACAAGACGTGAATACCTGTTATGGAAAACAGCATCAAGAGAAAATTCTATTGCAGAATTCAACATTTCCGTTGTAATAACAAAACATATAGTCAAAAGAAGGATACAAATTCGTTCTATACTGAAATCTAATACAACTGCAAGTGCTAAAACTGCCATAGCAACACAAAAGTGAACACGTATATTAATTTCAGATTTTAAAACAAGACGCATACCTTTTCGTGCATTTTTAAAAGTACTGTTAAAACCTTGCTGTTTAAATTTTGTCATACACAAATCCCAATGCTTTATTCTGTAATTCCATAATAAAATTATAATCTTCTTCTGTTTGGTGGTCAAATCCTAAAAGATGTAATATACCGTGACTTATTAAAAAAGAAAGCTCGTATTCTTTGGTTACCCCTTTTTTTTCGGCTTCTTCAATAACTTTATCGAGTGCAATTATTACTTCGCCAAGATTAATTTCGCCGTCAAAAACAAACTTCTCGTCACTGTCAGCAAATATGGCAAAAGTAATAATGTCGGCAGGATAGTCTTTATTCCTGTATTCCCTGTTAATTTCATGAGTTTTCACACTGTCGCAATAAAGAATGTCAAATGAAATCGTGTTATAATCAAAACCTTTCAGACAACAGTTATCAATAACCTCTTGCTGTTTAAGATAAAATTTCAGAATTTTTTTTGCTATGTTTATGAAAAATTTTTCATCAATTTCCCATCCAGAATATATATTTTCACTGAATATATTTTTTTTTACATTATCACTATTGGTTGTCATTTTCATCCTCATCTGAAGAATTGTCTTTAGCCGGCTTTTCACCTTCAAGTTGCTTTATTTTATTTTCCAAATCTTCATCCAATAGTTTTGCGGGCATATTAATCTTTTCTTTTTGAAGTTCCGCCGCAAGGTTTTCCTGATATTTAATTCTGTTATGCTGCATACCTCTTAAAATTCTTGAGAAAGTTGCCGCAATTGTTTTAATATCTTTCAAAGTCAAAGGACTGTCTGACAACTGTGCATCGTTCAATCTTTCTACAATAATTTTATCAATCATTGCTTCAATTTCTTCAGGTGTTGGATTTTTCAAAGAACGTACAGCAGACTCCACTGCATCCGCAATCATTAAAATTGCGGTTTCTTTTGTGTTAGGTTTAGGTCCTGTGTATCTGAACTGTTCTTCTTTAACATTTTCCAATCCTTCTTCTTTGACAGCCTGATTATAGAAATAACTTGCCAGACCTTCGCCATGATGCTGCAAAATAAAGTTTTGTATTACAGGCGGCAGACCGTATTCTTTTGCTATTTCAATACCGTCTTTAGGGTGTGCGGTAATAATCATTTTACTTATTCTTGGTGTAAATTTATTATGCGGATTTTCAATCAGAAAATATGATTGGTTTTCCACAAAAAATAATGGTCTTTTTAATTTTCCGATATCATGATAAAGTGCCCCTACTCTTGCTAAAATAGGATCAGCACCGATAGCTTCGGCAGCAGCCTCACAAAGGTTTGATACCATTAAGCTGTGGTGGTAAGTTCCCGGAGCATCCATTTGAAGTCTTTTCAATAATTTTTGGTTATGATCGCCAAGTTCTGCCAATCCGTAAGGAGTAATGATTTTAAAAGTACTTTCAAACAAAGGCAGAGAACCGAGTGCAATAATAGAACTTAAAATACCGTTTATGAATATAAATGCGCCGTTTTTAATCATTAATACATTGCCGACATCAATCAAACATTTTTCAAGAATATAAATACTTAAAACTATAATTAACCCTGCAATACCTATATTAAAACCTGTCTTAATCAAATCAAAACGATTTGCATATTTAATTTGATTAATCATAATTACAGCAATCAAACTTACAAGAATAAAGGCAACAAGGTACTGAACATTATACTGAAAGCCCACTGACATAATAGAAAGCAGTACAACCGAAGCTATAAATGCAACTCTTGGAGTTGTAAATATAGACATAATTATTAAAAACGCAGGTATCGGAAGAATATACGGTGAAAATCCCGTAGGCAGAATCACTCCTGTAAACGCTAAAAGTAAAGCAAGCACTGATGATATAGCCATATAACGGGGAGCCAGATATTCTTTTTCAAAGAATTTCATATAACTCAAAAACAATACCGTTCCGATAAATACAATAATATAAATAGCTACCAGACCTGCCCAATTAAGCTCATAGACATTATATCCCGCCTGTCTTAAAGCATCACGTTTCAAACGTGTAACAGGCTCTCCCTCAAACAGAATTTTATCCCCTTTTTGAAAAACCACTTCATAAGGTTTTACGGAATTCTGCGCATTTTTTCTTGCAATTTCCGTTGCAAACTCATCAACTACCAAATTCGGCACAATTACCTGCTCAAGTATTGCTTTAATAACCGATACCTGACGTTTTGAAACATTTGCAACAAGATTGTTCATGATAATTTTATCTATATTATCTTTTTCATAATCTTTTTCCGTTATACCTTTACGCAAAATATTTGAAAGCGTAAGAGTAGATTTGTCAAATACTTCATGTAGACTGTTATTATCAGCCTTTAAGAGAAAATTTATGATAAAATCTTTTTTTGCGTTATCAGAAAGGTCAAATAAAATGCTTATTTCTTCTTTCTTGACATCTTCATCAACATCTTTTTTTCTAATCTGAATTACGGAAGATTGCAGAGTTTGAAGATTATTTTTAATAAAATCATCTTCTGCCGGCGCAAGAACAGGTTCAATTTTTTGAGCAACTTCTTTTCTGTGCTGTTCGGTACGTTTTACATCCTCAACAGTTAAAGTTTTTTGAGCAACAATATCTCTTTTGCTCATACCGTTTTCAATTATGTTTTGAAAAAAAAAGTTTTGAGATGCAATTATTGCAGTCATCAGAATTGTAAAAGCAAAAAAAGCAATAGCTTTTAATGACTGGTTAGAAGTAAAAAATTCTTTTACTCTCGGCGCAAATTCAATTTTTATCATATATTAAAATATCCTATTTTTAATTATTATTATGTATTATTTTATTACTTCCTATTTTTTTTTCAAGTCTTGAAGTTTCAACCGTCTTTGAATATCTTCAAGCAGTTTTCTGTTGATGGCAAGAAGTTCGGAGAGCACACCAATAACTCCGACCTGAACACCCGTAATTATTAAAATAGCAGACAAAATTAATGATTGGATATGCCCTGTACCGCTGCCGGTCATATAATACCAGAGGAACCTTACACCGATAAGCATACCCGTAAACAGGAACAGACATGCAAGGATAGTGAAAAATCTAAACGGACGATAAATTATAAACATCCTAAGCATTGTAAATACAGAACGTCTGACATAATCAAACATATTTTTAACAAGTTTAGACTCTCTCAAATCAGGATTAACTCCTACCGGCACGCAGACAAGCTGCAAGCCTTTTGCTCTTGCCTGAATAATTGTTTCAAGAGTATAAGTATAGTTGTCAAAAATATTAAGCTGCAATGCTGCGTTTCTTGAAAAAGCTCTGAAACCGCTGGGGGCATCTTCAACCGATGTAGAACTTACCATTCTCATAACCCATGAACCCAATTTTTGCAAAACTTTTTTCAACAAAGAAAAGTGCTCAATTTGAGACACTGGTCTTGAGCCTATAACAATATCCGCCTCTCCGTTTAAAATAGGCTGTATAAGTTTTTCGATATCAGCTGCACGATATTGGTTATCAGCATCGGTATTAACTATAATGTCAGCTCCAAGGGCAAGAGAAGTATTAATCCCTGTGACAAAAGCTTTTGCAAGCCCGCAATTATGGGGCATTTCAGCAACATTTTTTACTCCGTGCTCTTTTGCAACTTCAACCGTTCTGTCAGTTGAACCGTCGTTTATTATTAAAATCTCAATTTCATCTATACCTTCAATACTTTTTGGCAAATCCGCAAGTGTAACAGGTAAAGATTTTTCCTCATTGTAACAAGGAATTTGTATAACCAGCTTCATATATTAATATCCCCTTTTAAATTTTTTCTTTTTATTATATAATCAAAAGGGGATTTTGACAATCGTGAAAAAACACTCGGGAATATTAGGAATTATAATCTTAGGTTTAGTGTTAAGGCTCATATTTATCAATAAGCCTGACGGTTTGTGGAACGATGAATATATAAGCTGGATGATAGCATCAACACCTTTTGCCGACGGATTTATTCAGGCTGTGAAATCGCAATGTCACATGCCGTTTTATTATTTGTACCTGAAATTTTTCATGACATTGTTGGGTGACAGTGATTTACTTTTAAGGCTTACGTCAGTACTCGCAGGTGTTTTATCTGTCATTGCAATGTACTTTGCAGGACGTGAAAAAGATGAAAAAACAGCTTACATGTGTGCAGGATTTACGGCAATCAGCTCGTTTTTAATTTATTACTCGCAGGAAGTCCGATTTTATTCGGTACTGTTTTTATTCTCGGCCATGTGCCTTTTGTACACTCTGCGATGCATAAATTTCCCGAATAAAAAAAACTTTATACTCTGCACCATTTTTAATTTTTTAATTCTTTTTACACATACAATAGGTTTTGTTTTTGTTTTCTTTAATTTAATTTTATTAAGTCTCAACTTATATAATCGCTATAAAAAAGTTATACTCACCGTATGGATTAGCATGCTTACAGGAGGACTGCTCTTAACTCCGCTGATAATTAAGGTAATGACTACAAAATCATTTTCCCAATGGTGGGGGCATTTCTCTTTATCAAAAATAGGCTTTTTATTCACGGACTATTTTTCACCCGTACTTACAAACCTTACAAATGCTCCGGACAACTTCTTTTATGCGCCGAAACTTGCTTTTTGTATGATTGCGCCGGCATTAATTGCAATTGGATTTATAATTACCGCATTAATTAAAAACAAATTAAACCGTGAATTGTTTGCTGTCGCTTCATTAACTGTTTTTGTCTTAATCGCAGCATCATTAGCAGGAAAACTTGTTTTCATTACAAAGTACTCAATAGAAATTTATCCGATACTAATATATTTGGCATGCTTTGGAGCAGCAGAAGCTGATAATAAAATTATAAAAAATTTCCTGATAGGATTTTACTGCCTCTTAAGCCTTGGCTATCTGGTATTCAACCAGTATTCAGCCCCCAAAATAAGACGTGCGGAAGGGCATAAAATAGTAACAGACATGCTTAACAACATGGAATTAAAAAAAGATGATATTATTCTGCTTGAATATTATCCTCAAAATCGTTTCGAAAAATATTTTGATTTTTCAAACTACAGAGTAGTTGCTATTGATAAAGGCAATTTTCCGTTGTATCTTTCAAATCACACTTACGAAGATACATATAAAAACGGAAAAGAATTATACAAAGGCATGTTCAGGCAAAATGCAAACGAACATTTTGAAAACATGCTCAAAAAAAATGTAACCGATAATTTAAAAGTCGGTCAGAGTGTAGTCATGGTCGTGTTAAACAGCGTTTCATACCATTCTCCTAACTCCTTGAACACCGTTGCGGGAAATGATTCTGCTTATAGCAAAGAACCTGTATTGTTTTTAGTTTTCTCATACATAAAAAACAAAACGTTTTATGAGATGCTGAAAACCCTTTCTATCAGACGTGTTGAGCAGAAAGGAAATTGGACAGTGATTAAGTTCACAAAACTTAATAATAATAGCTGAAACTAGCAATTTTTATTATGTTCAGTCCTCTATATATATAGAAGGTTTCATCGTTTTAGGAAAATTAAAATGAAAGTAGAAAAGGTTAACTTAAATATTTCCGGTGCGAATTATCAGGCTAAAAAACCTGTATATAGACAAGCACATCCTAATCAAACAAGTTTTCAGGGAAATATATCACAATCCGTAATTGAAAAAGAGATTAACGCATTAAATACTCCGCTTTTAAGGGGTATTAACAAACTGAAAAGTAATATCGGAGAACTTCAGGACATCTGTATTAACGCATTAGGTACCGGACTTTTGGCACCTATATTTATCAAATACAATCCTTTGTCAAAAACCGATGAAGATACAAGAACATACTCTGCGTGGAGACAACCTGTTTCTGCGGTTCTTGCAGTTGCAACACAAGGTGCAATTACAATTCCGTTTGTTAAATGCATAAATTCTATGGCAAATACAGGCTGGTTTGATGAAGAATGTAACATGACACCGTTTAAAGATAAGAGTTATGTTGAAAGAATGATGAAAAAACTTCATCCGGAAATGACTGAAAAACAGCTGGCAGACAAGGTTAACGAGTTTATTGACAGCCAGAATAAACAGCTTGTAAATACTATTAAAAAAGAAAACACTGTTTATTATAACTTCAGAAATGTTTCTGATCCTAAGAAAATGGACGAAAATAAATATAAAGACCTTTTAAGAAAAACCGTCGATGATATGATTAAAGACGAAAAAGAACAACTCGAAAGATGCGATAAAACAAAACTTCCGAAAAGGGTTGAAAGAAGTGAATTCTATCGTACTCATTACGATGAGTCCAAACAGCTTTTAGAAGAAATGGCTGAGAAAATTAATACAACAGAAAAAGTTTCTGACATAAAAAGCTATCTGAAAAATAAACATAAAGCCTTAAAAGCAAACAAAGCAAATAATCACCTGTTAGACATCATTTCAGAAACAAAAGACTTAGCAAGTGCCGGTAAATACGACATGGCTGAAAAAGTCAAAAAGATGCTCGGTCACGTTGAAAAATACAAAGGCTTCACTTCAAAAGAAGCAGTTGCAGTAGAAGTTCAAAAAAGTATAGCTTCAAGAGTAACTGAACATAAAGAAACAATACAGTTCCTTGAAGAAGTGCAAAAAGCTATCACGGAAGGTAAAACCGTTTCAGAAATTGAAACAATGTTCAGCAAAAAAGTTAAATCATTTAAAGAAGCAGGCAAAGAATTCAGACTTGCTGATAAAATCTTCTCAGAAGAAGTTGCATCCAAATTAAAATCAATAACCAAAAAGCACCTTGAAGGTGTTAAACGTATCTCAACTCTGGTTGTTGCACTTGCGATGCTTCCTGTTACCTGCTCATTATTGAACTGGATTTATCCACGCTTTATGGATGCGGTCTTCCCGAACCTCTCAAACAAAAAGCATGGAAACGAAGCAAAAGAACTGGTTGAAAAAGCAACCAAGAACAGTGAGGTGAAATAATGAACGTACCAAAAATTTCACCAAACTCTCAAACAAATATCGGAACCAAAATAGTTGATAAATGTATTAGAGAACCTATTCTGGGCTTATCCAGAACAAAATGGATGAAGAACAAAACATTCCCTAATTACGAAATCGATAATGCTAAATTTATGTCAGCAATCGGCGTAGGTTCTATTGTATTAAAAGACGGTTTAGGCTGCTACTTATACGTTAAACAAAGTTTAAACAACAAAAAAATACCTGAAGACAAACGTAAATTCGTTGCAGCATTAGACCTTGCAAACGGCGGTTTAATGATTGCCATGCAGTTATTAATGTTCTTTACTATTTCAAACAAAAAAGTTCAAGCAAAAATGTTTAATTCATTGTTCGGCAAAAACTTCACCAGATCTGCCGATAAAGCTTTACAGGCTCAATTAAACAAAATGGACAAATTAAAAGGAATGACAGGTAAAGAATTCCACAAAGCCAGAGAAGCAGATAAAAAAGGGCTGGTAACAGCTTTCGGATATCTGACATCCCTTGCAGCTTCTACAATTATCGCAAAACGTGTAATAGTTCCGTTCATCGCTACACCTTTAGCTGATAAAACAAAAGCCTGGATGTGCAGAAATGATAAACCAATTCCTGTTCACAAAGAAACTAAAAACACTTACAGTCAGAAAACAACTGCTAACGAGTTAAAAGATTCAAGCACCCAGTTCAAAGGAGTAAAAGGGGCTGATGTTGAAGCAAAACATTCCACTAATCTTTTAGAAGAAGCAAAAAATAAAGCAAATAAACAATAAAAAAAAGATACCCTCAGGTATCTTTTTTTATAATTAAAACGGTTTTGTCTGATTTAATTTCAGTCTCAGTTCTCTGAAACGGGTAATATCTTCCTGGGTTTTTCCTGATTCCTGGAATACAGCCTGAGAAGAAGGATGAACCATCAAAACATAATCCATGTGAATTTCCAAAAAATTATATTTTCTTGGAGATTGGTTTGAATTACGAGGGAAAATTTCAGCATTAGTAACAGCTAAAAATCTTCTTTCTCTGTCATTTAAAAGGTCAGTTAACTCTCTGTTTGTATTAGTATATTTTGAAACGTGAACAACACCTTTAATATCATGGTCAGCTGTTAAAATGCTTACCTCTATTGGAACTGTATCAATATTTTTTGCCATCTTCTTCTATCCTTATTACGTACAAATATAATACTATATTTTAAAATAAATGTCTATATGTTAAATTTTATCAATCCGCTTTCTTGTTCTTCCGCCATAGACCTCGTGAACATCCACAACCGAAATAAATGCAGTAGGATCAATTTCTCTGATTATTTGTTTCATTCTTGCCATTTCAAGCCTTGATACAACACAGTAAATAAGTGTCTTTTCAGTTCCGGAGTAGGCTCCGACACCTTTCAGATAGGTTACGCCCAAATCTAATTTATCAAGGAGTTCCTGACCGATTTCATAAGCTTTATCGCTTATTACTCTAATAGATTTTGCAGAGTTCAAACCTTCCAGAACAACATCAATAACTCTGAATGCAATAAAATAAGTTAATACGGCATACATAGCCTTATTCCAGCCGAATACAAGCCCTGATGCACCGTAAATAAATATATTGAATGTCATAATCCATTCACCGACAGAAAAACCGAATTTTTTGGATAAAACCAGCGACATAATTTCTGTGCCGTCAAGCGAACCGCCGTTTTTAAGCACTAGACCAACACCCGTACCCAGAATAATACCTCCGAATACTGTAGATAATAGCAAATCATGAGTTACAGGATGCTGATGTGTAGTGAATAAATTAATAAACAAAGAAAGCATTCCGATTGCATAAAAAGTTTGGATTACAAACTTTTTACCAATTTTGTTAAAGGCAAGTAAAAAGAATGGAATATTTATCACAAATACTAAAAGACCTAAATTGATTTTGGTCAGATAGCTTAAAATTATAGAAATACCTACTATACCGCCGTCAATAATATTATTTGGTACAAGAAAAACTTCAAGAGCAAAAGCAGCAATAAAGGGACCGAGGGTTAGAAAAAATATTTTTGATAAGTATGTAAAAAACAATTCTTTTTTAGTTAATTTTCTTTCTGGCATAATTAAACCTTACCGGACTCTTTCTTTGTATTTCTCTTGATTGTCATAAAATTATTTATTTTAAATATAGTTTTGGATTCATCTTCCTGTTCCTTCTTATAACCGAGAATATTTTCCAAATCAGCTTTTAAAGTAACTAGATCTTCGTATTTTTTCAAAGAACCGTCAATTGCAACAGATACATCCCCTGTTTCTTCAGAAACAACAAGACAAGCTGCATCACTGGTTTCTGTCATACCGATAGCAGCTCTGTGGCGTGTACCGTATTTCCAGCTGAGTTTTGGATCTTCTGTCAGAGGAAGAAGAACACCTGCTGAAATAATTTTGTCACCGTTTATTACAACAGCACCGTCATGCAAAGGTGTATTCGGGTGAAAAATAGTTAATATAAGTTCGGTGGACAAATCAGCGTTTAGCTTAGTTCCAACATCAGTATATGTGTGACTTAAATCGCTCTGGAATACGATTAAAGCCCCTGTATGAGATTTTGAAAGGTATTTAACACTTTCAATCAACTCTTTTATGACATCAATTTTTTGAGTTTTGTGTCTTGAATTATTTGAAGCAAAAGCTCTGCTTATAAAATCCACCTGTCCCAAAAATCCTAAAAATCTTCTTAATTCAGGCTGGAAAATAACGATTAAGCTTAAAGATACGAGAGTAACAACAGCTTTTAAAAACATTCCTATAATTTTCAAATCAATTCTTAAGAGAACTTCACTGAAAACCCATACAAAAACAATAATTAAAAGACCTTTAACAAATTTCTCTGACGGTGTATTTTTTATAAATCTTTTATATAAGAACAGCAAAACTCCGGCAAGGAATACTATCTGGATAAAATCTGACCAGTTAAAAGTCATTTCCAGTGTACCGATATATTTTAAAATATATGCCAGAATTTCATTTATCATCTGTTTTTTAACCTATCAGGTATAACATCATGAGATATTAAATCTTCTAATGTCTCTCTCTTTATTATAATATCAGATTGTGAATTATTTACAAGTACCATTGCAGGTTTTTGTACTCGATTATAATTCGAAGCCATTGAATAATTATAAGCCCCTGTATTGTAAACGCACAGTACATCGCCTTCTTCAAGCTCGGGCAGAGTAATATTTTTTATTAAAATATCACCTGACTCACAAAATCTTCCTGCAATTGTAACAGTTTGTGCAAGTTCAAAGTCAGGTTTATTTGCAACTTGGGCAAAATATTCTGCCTGATACATGGAAGGTCTTGCATTATCAGCCATACCGCCGTCTACAGCATAATATTTTTTACCTTTAGGAACCTGTTTTGAGCTACCTAAAGTATATAAAGTCACACCTGATGTTGAAATTATACTTCTGCCGGGCTCCAAAAACAGCGTAGGAGGTTCAATATTATACTTTTTAATACATTCGTTTAATCTGTTTATTACAATTTCAGCAATCTCAAAAGTAGACGGAGGCTCGTCAGAATTTATGTATTTAACGCCAAGACCGCCGCCGATATTGATTTCATCCAACTTCAAGCCAAACTTTTCATCCAGTCTTGAAAGTTCTTTCACAAGTATTTCAATTTCATCGCCGTAAATTGACGTTTCGAAAATTTGTGAGCCTATATGCGCATGAAGTCCGTGAAGTTTCAAATTTGTATAATCATTTAAAATTAAATCTACAGCATCGTCGATTTGCGTTAAGTCAAAACCGAATTTAGAATCAAGGTGACCTGTTTGGATGTATTCATGAGTGTGGCATTCAATACCAGGGGTTATTCTCAAAAGAACATCGACAACTTTTTTATGAGATTTAGCAATTTCATTTAACAGAGCCAGTTCAAAGAAGTTATCAACGGAAATTCGTCCTACACCAAGTTCTATTGCAAGAGTAAGTTCATCTGCTGATTTGTTATTACCGTTAAATAAAACCTTTGACATATCTGCCCCTGCTTTATAAACAGTATAAATTTCACCTGCCGAAACAACATCAAACCCAAAGCCTTCGCTTGACATAATAGCAGAAGTTGCCATAGTGCAAAGAGCTTTTGATGCATACATCATATTAGTTTTAGGATAAGCTTTGAAAGCATTTTTATAATCTTTACAGATCTTTCTAATTGTTTCTTCATCAAGAACGTAAAGCGGTGTACCGTATTTTTCAGCCAAACCGATTAAATCACATCCGCCTATTTCAAGGTTTCCTGCTTCATTAATTTTAGTTGTTAACGGTTTTAGAGATTGATTTGTGCTGTTCATTGATGCTCCTTACTTCTTATATGACTAGAATAACACAACTTATCCGAAATTAAAATAGTAAAAATAATGTAATCAATCTTTTTTATAGCCCGCTAACTCATCCAAAGATATATTAAACACCTGAGCAAGTCTGATAAAATACTCAAGCCCTATATTAATCTTACCGTTTTCAATACGTGCAATATGTTCACGGCTGCAATCAATAATTTCTGCAAGTTGTTCTTGAGAAAGCCCCAGTCGTTTACGATTTTTTCTTATTCTATTACGAATTTTAACATTATAGTTTTTAAACTCTTGCATAATTAAGATTATATGTTTATAATGTGTATATTACTGGGATTAATTAATCACATAAATTAGTCATAAAGCGCATTATCACTTGGTTACATGACACTAGAAAAGAGGAGGTATTATAAAATGATTAAAGGTTTTACTCTTGCAGAGGTACTGATTACTCTCGGGATAATTGGTATTGTTGCAGCTATGACTATGCCTTCACTGATTTCTGACTATAAAAATAAAGCAATAGATGCTCAATTCAAACGTGTTTATTCTAATATTTATAATGCGATGAAAATGATTGAATCACGTGACGGAACATTACCGCAATGTTATTATACATATCAGGGCGGCACCTCAGACCCGCTAAAATTTTCACAATGCGCAGATTTTTACGATAAAATTACTAAAGAAATGCATGTTATAAAAATTTGCAAAGGAAACGCATATAATGACGGCTGCATACCTAAATATCAAGGAGTAAATACGATAAAAGAATATGAAGGGTCAGCCTCAATTAACGGATGCGGCGGATATACTCAAAGCTATATTCTTAACAAGAATTGGGCTTACATTTTTAATGACGGCTCTATTTTATTCACCTATGATGCTGTTTCTAATAAAAATGATAACTGGTCCGGAGTTTTTGCAATTGATGTAAACGGCAAAAAAGGACCTAACAAATGGGGACACGATGTATTCAGTTTTGCTTTTGAAGAAACAAAGCTTGGAAGAATACAAATGCTGCCTACATGTTCACTAATTGAAAAAGGCGGAAGACATCCTGACAAGCTTCTTATTAATGCTTCAAAGTAATATAAACAATGTGACCATTAAAGAAAAATAAACCATTAAATTTCTTGCCTGCAAAAGCCTGTAATAAAACTCTTTTGTATCTCCGCCGCAGGTATAAGAATTTAAAGATTTATACATTTTAACTATTAACGGCACCAAGACTAAAGTAATAAGCAGCCAATAATTATTAAGCAAATAAGCAAGAATTAAGGTAAATAAATACGCTAAGCCATATACAACAAATACCCCTTTGATAGCTTTATTTTTATCACCGATACGGCAGCATAGAGTTAATTTATGCGAACACATATCACCTTCAAAATCAAGAATCGTATGTACATACATTAACCCGACCGTAAACATTACAACAGCGAGCGACAAGAAAAGCACTTCAATTGAAAATGACTTTGTCATCACATAAAAAACACCTTCAAACAAAAGCGGACCAAAAGCCAAACCTACAGCGACTTCACTCAAACCGACTTGAGAAAGTTTTGCATATAAAAGAGTTAGCATTCCTCCAACAAATGCAAGAGCAATTACAGGAAAACCTGCTCTATAAGTAAGAAAAACACCTGTCAGAAAAGCAATTCCGCAATATATTATGACAACACGCAAGACATCATCCAGTGTTGCATAACCTTCTTTAATATATGCACATTTGCATTTTTGGGAATTGTCTGACAACTTTTTATAATCCATATAATCATCAAACAAGTTTGTAGCAAGGTGAGCACAGGCAATCCCGACTAAAGCAGCCAGACCGTTAATAACATTACCGTTAAATTTTAGTGAATATACAAATATAACAAGCCATGATAACAATGTCATAGGCAGTGAAAAAATACGTGAATTTTTAAGCCAGAAACAAATTTTTTCCACACACTGTTTCATAAATAAGACCTCATTTTAACAGATTTTGCATACCCTTAACAACTTCATAGCTTGCGCCTGCTTCAAGAACTTCTTCGGCAGAAAGTCCGAAAAGCGTAATAAGCGAATAAGCCTCTTTATCACCATCATTTAACAATTCAACAACGGTTTTTACAGCCTCTGTACGGGTAAGATTTGTAAACTGTAAATTTTTACCTTTATGGATAATTCTTTTCTTTGATTTACCCAATTACTCCGCTCCTAATGCTAAAAGTGCTGCCCCTATCATTCCCGAATAATTACCGGCAGAAGCTTTTACGACTTTGAAAGGCTGAGTAACTATCTGAGAATTAGCTTCTTTTTCAAGATATTCAATATCGACAAAATCAGCCATTGAACCGGAAAGAACAATGACATCGGGATCAAAAAGATTTGCAAGTCCGATAATACCTTCTAAAATATCATTTTGCCATTTATTAAAGATTTCTGTCATATGCTCACAGCCGTTTTGTTTGCCTGCAATAACATCATACGTAGTGATATCAGGATTACCCGTCATTTCTTGTGCGGTAAGTTTTAACCCCGTACCCGATGCATAAGCTTCAAAACAGTCCCAGCTTCCGCAGGTACATTTTCTATGCTTGTCCGTACGCATTTTAAAATGCATTTCGCCTGCAGCACCGCTTTTGCCTTTATAAAGTTTACCGCCTGAAAT
>HF991449.1:14419-27466 GCA_000433095.1 Clostridium sp. CAG:967
TTCCTTGAGATGCCCCTATAATATATTCAGCCCAGGCAGCAGCATTAGCATCATTTTCCACAAAAACAGGTTTATTACTCAAAGACTTGAAATCCATAGAAGGATATTCTTTTGCAATATTCCCCGTAGAACCCAAAATACCAGAGTTGTCATTTTTCACGGCACCGCATGTTGAAAACGCAATAACATCAACATCATCTTCATGCTCATTTATGATAGTTTTAAAAAGTTCTCTAATTTCTTCAAAAGTTTTTGGTGTATGATTTTTTTTAATTTCAGAAACTATTTCACCTTTTTCATTAATTATTGCGGAATAAATCTTAGTACCGCCTACATCAATTGCTAATGCCTTTTTCATAATTTCCCTTTATTTACTTCTCTGAACAAATCTTTTAGTAATCAATTGCGGTCTTGTAATAGCAGAACCGATAACAACACAATGCGCCCCCAGTTCAAACGCTTTGTCAACTTCTTCCGGCTCCCAAATTCTGCCTTCAAGCACAACAGGAAGATTTGTTTCTTTAACAAGCTGCTCCAGAAGTTCAAAATCAGGACCTTCTCCTCTGTTTTGAGAGAATTGTGTATAGCCTGAAAGTGTTGTAGATAGCATATTAGCACCGAGTTTAGCAGCATTAATCCCCTCTTCGACAGTTGAAATATCAGCCATTGAAACCCGTTTATTAATTTTAATGTATTTAATTAAATCTTCAAGTTTAGCGCCATTAGGTCTTTCACGCATAGTTCCGTCAAAAGCAATAATGTCAGCTCCTGCTTTAACAAGTTCAATAACATCATCAAGCGTGGGTGTAATATAAACGATTTCCTGCCAGTTAGGAGGAATAACGTCAGGTTTGGTTAAACCGATAACAGGAATATAAAAAAGATGTTTTGCATTTTTAACATCTCTTGCCCCTGCAACTCTTAAGCCGCCGGCACCGCCTTTTACAACAGACTTCATCATAGCAACCATACATTTTTCAAGATACAACGGCTCGGAAGGCATTGCCTGAACAGAAACCACAACCTTATTTTTTAAACGATTAATAATATCCATAGAATAATTATAACTGAAAAAATTTATTTAGGTTATAATAATTAAAAAGAATTAATAAATTGAGGGTTATCTATGAATAATAAAACACTTGTTAAATATCCGTTCCTGACAGAAGAAGTAGAGATTTACGAAAGAGAAAACGGTCATAAGATTGTTTTAGCGCACAAAGAGGGTGAACTGGTAAACGTAAGTTCATGGGTTAAAACAGGTTCTATCAATGAAGATGACAGCAATAACGGAATTTCTCACTTCCTGGAACACTTGATGTTCAAAGGAACACACAAACATAAAGCAGGATATTTTGACAAAACTCTTGAGGCAAAAGGCGCAATAGTTAACGCTGCAACATGGAAGGATTATACTTTTTATTACGTAACCCTCCCCAAAGGAGCTGAGAACAAGGATTTAAATCTTGCAATAGAACTTCATGCGGATATGATGCTTGATCCGGTTTTGCCTGATGAAGAAATAGGTGCACCTTTTGATTTAAACGATGGAAAGGTAACTGACAAAAGAGAACGCCACGTTGTAATCGAAGAAATCAGAATGCGTAAAGACCAGAACTGGACAAAAGTTTATAACGCCTGCAACTTCAATATGTATAAAAAACACCCTTACAAACGTGATGTAATCGGAACTCCCGAAATAATTTCACGTGTAACACGAGATGAGATAATGAATTATTATCAAACATTCTACTCGCCTGAAAACATCACAACTATTATTGTAGGTGATTTTGATAAAAAAGCTGTTCTAGAAAAAGTCGAAAAAGAATTTGACTTTAAAGGCAGACCCAATGCGCCTAAAAAAGTCAACGAAATAGATGCGCCTGCGGATAAAACAATACTTGTAGAGAATACTGCTAAAGTTAACACATCATATCTTATGATAGGCTTTCTGGGACCAAAAGCCAACCAAATTAAAGAAAACATTGAGCTTGATATAATCAGCATTATCCTGGGTGAAAGCACAAGTTCAAGATTGTACCAAAACCTCATAGAAAAACAGCCCGAACCGATATTCAACCTTGCAAATGCAGAGCATTACCAGTTTAAAGACGGGAATAACTTCTTTATTCAGGCTAATTTCAAGCCAGAAAAACGTGATATTGCATTAGAACTGGTAAAAAAAGAAATTAAAGGACTTCTCGAAGATAAAATCAGTGAAGAAGAACTTGCAAAAGCTAAAAAGAAAATCAAATCACGTTTTGCCTTTGCCGCAGAAACAGTATCGGAAATAGGTGAGACAATCGGTTATTACATGACGGTTTGCGAGGACTTAAAGCTTATTGAAGAGTATCTGAACGACTTAGCATCAATTACGATTGAAGATTTGGAGCAAACAATCAAAAAATACTTAAATCTTGATAACGCAGTAATTTCATTGCTTGAACCTGCTGACTAGATATACGTAATCATCTTCAATTAGTTTCAGTTTGTATGCTAACAAATCAATCAAAGCCAATACAGGTTTGCATTCAATTTGTTTATCAATACGGTAAATTAAGCTGTCATTTAAAATTAAAGACAGATTAGCTGCTTCATTTATTTGTTTTTTAAGATTTTCTATATCGTTTTTTGTACTTTCTTCTAACATAACTATTCCTTTTTTATTAATTACTATCACTATACTAATAATTATTAGTAGTATATATGATTGATTTAAATTTGTCAATACTTCATAATAATACAATGAGAGATGAAAGATTAAAGATATTAGCAAAAAATATCAAAGCTGAAAGAATTAGAAAAGATTTATCACAGCTAGACCTCGCATTACTTGTCGGAGTAAGCTCTAATACTATCAGCCAAATAGAACAGATACGACAAACGCCGTCTGCCTTTATTGTATTTGATATTGCTAATGCTCTTAATATTCCTGTTGAAGAATTATTCAAAAATGTTCCTGCTAAAAAGGACTGATTATGCAAGAAGCTACTACAATTGAAATTGAAGCATTAGAAAAAGTTAAAGAAAAATGCCTTAAATGCGACAAATGCCCGTTAGGCAAAACCCGCACAAATACAGTGTTCTCAGGCGGAGTACCAAACCATAAACTTATGCTTATAGGAGAAGCCCCCGGATACTATGAAGATCAGAAAGGTGAACCTTTTGTCGGCAAAGCAGGTCAGCTTCTTGATAAAATTTTTGCATCCGTAGGACTGTCAAGACAAAAAGATGTCTATATCTGCAATACCCTTAAATGCAGACCGCCGGACAACAGAGATCCGCTTCCGGAAGAAAAAGAAGCTTGCAGAGAATATCTTGATGCGCAAATTGAAATCCTTAAACCCAGAATTATTCTGCTCTGCGGACGTGTTGCCGTAAATTCAATGCTTGAAACAACACAGGGGATTACCAAAATACGTGGCAAATGGTTTGAAGGTCCGAACCATTCTAAAATGATGCCGATTTTTCACCCATCTTATCTTTTAAGAAACGATTCCCGTGAAAAAGGAAGCCCGAAATGGCAGATGTGGCAGGATATTCAGGAAATTAAACGTGTGTACTCACAAATGGATGTCTGATTTATTTGTATACATCCTGCAATCTATGAATACCGCCTTTCTCCTGCGGCAAACAATAAGTTACATCAGGATGAAAATAATAATATCCGTTTGAATTTCTCATAATTACAAGACTAAACAAATCGTAACCGCTTTTATTAGGCACAAGCTTTCCGTTACTGTCAACAGCAAAAAGCGGTTTTTGGACATTTGCAGGCTGATTAAATACAATCAAATTTGTGTTGTCATTCATTACAAAAACCTGATTAAACCTGTTCATCATACTTTCCGAATACCCCGCACAAGCAGAAGTTTTTGCATAACTTTTATATACAGGTAAACAACCCGCTGACAACGCATTATTTTTGCAATATTTTGTCACCTTAAGATTTGTCGCAAACCGTTTATAAAACTTATCACATCCGGAAAAATCACTATTAATGTGCTTATCGGAACTGAAATAACATCCCGTATCACCATCCATATCATTTACGGTAATAAGAAGCGCCTGAGAATAAACCGAATAAAGCTTTTTAAAAGATGCAACAGCAGATTTGTCTATCAGCCGTAACGCAAAATAAGTAGAAACAGTTAACAATACTATAACATAGATACCTGTAAAAATTAAAAGCCTTTTCTTTCTTGCCATATTTTTACAGTATATCACGGTTTTATTTTTGTCAAGTTATAAAATTTCTTCCGGCTCAATGACAAAATCAACAATAACGGGACCGTCAAATGCATAAGCTTTTTCAAGCGCATTTAGAATTTCATCGTCAGACTTAACCCTTATTCCCAAAATTCCGTAGCTTTCGGCAATTTTCAAAAAGTCAGGATTTGAAATTTTTGTAGCACAATATCTTGCTCCGCATGTCTTTTCCTGAAACTGTCTGACCATTCCAAGATAACCGTTATTCATAACCAGAACTTTTACCGGAATATTGAAATCAACACAGGTAGCAAGTTCCTGCATATTCATCTGGAAAGAGCCGTCGCCTGCAATACACAAAACAGGTGAATTATTTAAAGCAATACTTGCCCCGATTGCAGCAGGAAAACCAAAGCCCATTGTGCCTGAACCGCCTGATGTTATAAATTTTCTGATTTCATTAAACTGCAAATATCTTGCTGCCCAAACCTGATGCTGCCCGACTTCTGTAGTTACAACAGGATTTTTGTATTTAATAAATTCGTTAATTTTTTGCATAACTTCAAAAGAATGCATAGCATCAGACCTCTTTTTAGGCTGAATATTCTTTTCTTTCAGATTTTTTGCCTTTGACAGCCAATCAGAAAAATTATTGCTTTGCAAATTATGTTTTTTATATTCTGATATCATCTTTTGCAGAATATACTTTGCATCTCCGGTAATTCCAATTGATGCAGGTATAATACGTGAGATTTCATTTTCATTTATATCAACCTGAACAAAATTTCTTTCAAGCTCTCCGTTAGGAAAGCAGCATCGAATTCTGTCATTAAATCTTGCACCGACAGAAAAAATCAAGTCGCTTTCACGCAAAATCAGGTTTGCAGCAGGATGTCCGAAAATTCCAATCATACCGAAATAATTCGCATCTTCAACAGGATAAGCACCAATCCCCATCATTGTGTTAACGACAGGCAAGTCCAAAAGTTTTGCAAATTCTGTAAACTCTGCTGCTGCATCTGCAAGAACAACTCCGCCTCCTGCAACAATAACAGGACATTTCGCAGAACAAATTGCATTGAGCGCTCTTGTTATTTCAAAATCAGAAGGATGATGTTTATCGGATGAATATTTTATATTTTCATCAAATTCAACCTCTTGAGAGAAAACATTTTTGGCAATATCAACCACAACAGGTCCCTGTTTCCCTGACATAGCAGTATTAAAAGCCTCAATAAGCGTTCCCTCCAGATATTTTGCATCTCTTACCTGAAAATTCTTTTTTACACAGGACTTTGTAATATCAATAATATCAACTTCCTGAAAGGCATCCTTACCTATTAAATCAGCCATAACCTGACCTGTAATAACCACAACTGGATAACCGTCAAGATATGCATTAGCAAGTCCTGTTACAATGTTTGTTGCTCCGGGTCCCGATGTAACAAGAGCAACACCGCATTTGCCTGACACTCTTGCATACCCTTCCGCTGCATGAACAGCTGCCTGCTCATGACGAACAAGATAATGTTTGATATCGTTTTGCTTAAATAATTCATCATAAACATTCAAAACAATGCCGCCGGGATAGCCGAATATACTGTCAACCCCCAGCTTTTTTAACGTTTCCGTAACAAGCTTTGCACCTGTGAGAGTTTGAATATTTACATCTGTTGCGGGCATAAAAAACTCCATTTGTTATCGAGATTTTAACACAAGAAAAATAAAAGAGCAAAGCTTTCACCTTGCCCTTTTATATAATAAAGTTTTTTAAATTAAAATACTATTCTGAAATAAGTTCATTCCACAATTGTTTTTTCTTTTCAATTTTTTGTTTTCTTGCATTTGAAGCTTCTTCACGAGCTTTTTTATCTGCATCGATTTTCTTTTGTAATTCTTCACGTTGTTTTACACGAGCTTCTTCTCTTGCTTTTTGTTGATTTTGAAGTTCTTTTTCTTTGTCAACAATTTTTTGTGTATGTTTTTGGATTAATTTTTCTGTGTAAGTTGTTTCAGCAGCGTAAACAGAAGATGCTCCCGCCATAACCAAAATTAAAGACGCAATAAATAATTTTTTCATTTTTTCCCCTTTCTTTTTTTCAAATTTATTATACTAAATTTTTGAATACATTTCAATAATCTCATCAATTCCTTTTTTTGCAATATTAAAAATTTCCATCATTTGTGACTGCTCGTAAGGTTCGCCCTCTGCAGTTGTCTGGAACTCAATAATCTTACCGCTTCTGGTTAAAACAACATTACTGTCTACCTGAGCATGAGAATCTTCCAAATAATCTAAATCAAGCCGGACTTCACCGTCAACAATTCCTGCTGAAATTGCGCCGACAGGTTCAATAATAGGATTTTCTTTTAACGTTCCGTTTGCAATAAGCTTTTCAACAGCAATTTTTAAGGCTAAAAATCCTCCGCAAATACTTGCAGTTCTTGTTCCGCCGTCTGCCTGAATTACATCCGCATCAATCGTGACGGTTAAATCAGGCATTTTTTCCAAATCAACACAAGCTCTAAGGCTTCTTCCGATAAGTCTTTGAATTTCCTGAGTTCTGCCTGAAATCTTTGTTCTTTCTCTCTGGCATCTGGTATTAGGAGCAGACGGAAGCAATGAATATTCCGCTGTAACCCAGCCACGCATTTCTTCTTTATCCATCCATTTAGGCTTGCCAGCTTCAACAGAGGCTGTTGTAATTACCTTTGTATCACCGAATTCTACCAGTACCGAACCTAATGCGTGTTTTGTATAATCTTTTGTAAATTTAATCTGTCTTGTTTCATTATTTTTGCGCTCTTCTCTCTTCATTTTTTTATCCTTTATTCATAGTCCCACATATATATCTGTCCGCAGTACCTGCAAACAGCATGTTCGTTCATAAACTGCAAATCCGGTATAAACGTATATCCGTCTACAGTTATTTCAATATCATTATTTTTGTTATATTTCTGCATAAACCTTCTTTCCCCTCTGTAGTCCGGAGAAAACATCAATTCAAATTTATCGATTGATTTACAGTTTTTGCATATAAACATACTTAGTACTCGTCATCTTCCCATCTTGCACGTCTGATGATTTCAGGATCTATCTCTCTTTTTTCAATTTTAAAAGATTTCCCTTCCATTTTTGAAGGCGTTTTTTTATCAGTCTTTTTAGATTTTTTCTTTGCAGGAACAACTTCTGCCGTATTTAAATTTTTGTACCACAATGTCCAGCAGATGCTTCTTAACGGCAATGTGAAACCAACTACCAGAAGAAATATCAGTTGTTTTACAAGCTCTTTTGAAATCAGCATTGGTGTTATATTAAATTTCTCAAGTTGTTCAAGCGGAAAACTGGATACCCAGCCTTCAAATACCTTTGCCAATATCCCTGTAAGGTTCAGATAATCAAAAATCACTGACACCCCTGAAGTCAAAAGCACATAAGTTATTAGACCCAATATTGACATTAAAAGGAAAGTTCTTGCAAATTTACCCTTTATAAGCTGCAAACTTTTCTTAAAATATCCGATAGGAGATAAATCATTTTCGAATGTAAATACCTGAAAAATCAGGATAAAATATATAAAAAATATAAATCCCAAAACCCAGAAAACAGGAATTACAGCAAGTAAAGTGAACATCCCGAAAAGAAACCACAATGCTATAAAAGAAAATGTTTTCTTTGTCACAACAGCATTATGAGCTCTAAAGTCATATACTCTTCCTGTATTAACCGCTCCTTCTGCCATAGAATTCAAAGCACCGTACGCTACCAGATAATCCCAAAATGCTTTAGCCCAGATTAAAAGTCCAGGTACGGTAATCAAAAGCATTACAATAAGTATTGTTGAAAAATTATTAAATGCAGGGAATTTCTGTATCAAATCAGGCAGACTTTCAGTGTACCAGTATGTCAGTCCAAAAATCAAAACCAGACCTAAAATTTGTCCCAGTACAGGGAATGCCATATATAAAAAGAATTTATGAAAGTTAAAACAGAAAATTTTTAACCCTTCAAAAAATATTTTCCAAACACTTTTATCTTCTTTAGCCATACCTCTCCTATTAATATTAAATTTATTGTATAATAATTTTATTACAAATATAAAAAAGTGAACAGTGAGGAATACAAGTGCAGCTTCCGATTAAAGAATACATAAAATCATTAAAAAGAGAAGATTTTGAAACAAACAAGGTTAATCTGCATATTCACACATCTTTTTCGGACGGAGAAGGCGATGTTTTTGATCTTTTAAGACAGGCAAAAGAAAAGGGCTTTCATAAAATAGCAATATCAGATCATAACACTGTTGAAGCACATAAACTTGTTAAAGATGAAATTCTTATTCCAGCTGTTGAATTTGACGTTTGGTGCGGATATGTATTTATGCATCTTCTGGCGTATGGAATTGATATAAATAACGAAGAACTTTCAAGTTTTTATGCAAAAAATAAAAGAGAAACTGAACTTGATATTGTAAGAATTTTTGCAAAACGAGATATAAAAAAATTAATTCAGGCTATACATAATGCGGGAGGAATTGCCGTTCTTGCTCATCCTGCGTGCTGCTGGGCTTTAAATCTTGACAGATTTGTAAAAAAACTGAATTCTTACGGTCTTGACGGAATTGAAGTCTATTACCCGTATAAAAGACACAGAGGAATTATAAAATTCCATAAGACAAAATCCGTTGAAAAAATTGCAGAAAAATATAACCTGTTAAAAACGGGAGGAACTGATTTACATGGAAAAACATTGTAATTTACAAAAGCCTAGTTTGAGCGCAAATATGCTTCTATAAAACCGTCAAGTTCTCCGTCCATTACAGCATCAACATTTCCTGCCTCAAAATTTGTTCTATGGTCTTTTACCATTTTATAAGGATGAAAAACGTATGAACGAATTTGAGAGCCGAAATTAATATCTACATTTTCTCCCTTTAATTCGGCAAGTTTCTTTTCGTGTTCAGCCTGTCTTATTGCAAGAAGTTTTGAAGCAAGGATTTGCATTGCATTTTCTTTATTTTGAAGCTGGGAACGTTCCTGCTGACATTTAACCACAATACCCGTAGGTTTGTGCAAAATTCTTACTGCGGTTTCAACCTTATTTACATTTTGACCGCCTGCTCCTCCCGAACGCATTGTATCAATTTCAAGTTCTTCTGGAGGAATTGTAATTGTCTTTTCAAAATCTTCTATAATCGGCGAAACCTCTACGGAAGCAAAACTTGTTTGTCGTTTGCCGTTTGCGTTAAAAGGAGAAATTCTTACAAGACGATGAACTCCCTTTTCTGCTTTAGCATATCCGAAAGCATATTTACCCGTAACCTTTACGGTTGCTGATTTAATTCCCGCTTCATCACCATCAAGTTTATCAAGCAGCTCAACCTTCCAAGAGTGACTTTCTGCCCAGCGCATATACATTCTCAAAAGCAGACTTGCCCAATCCTGTGCATCAGTGCCGCCTGCACCAGCATTTATGGTTAAAATCGCATCTGCCTCATCATATTCTCCGCTAAGCATCTGTTTAACTTCAAATTTATCAACAGCACGCTCCATTTCAGAAAGCTGTTCAAAGCTTTCATTAATTAAATCCGTGTCTTCAATCTCTAATGCCACCATGGCATCATCAAGAACTGACTGCCAGTGTCTGACAAACTCAAGATTTTCTTTTATATCTCTGATTTTTGCGCCTGTTTCGGATGCTTTTCTTTGGTCTGACCATATATCGGGAGCCTGCATATCTCTTTCAAGTTCATTCAGTCTGTTTTCCAAACCCGCTGTGTCAAAGACACTCCTTTATTTTTTCAAAACGAGGCTTTAAAATATTAATCTTCTGCTTAATTTCTATATCCATAAAATGATTTTACTATAAAAATATATATTCTTGCAATTAAATGAAAAACTGCTATAATAAACACATCACAAGGAGATTTTATGACCGGTTTAATTAATAGTTACAAAAAAGTCTATGAAAATAAAAAAATTCATATCTGGTTATTCATTATAGCTTTTGTTTGGTCTTTTAGTTCAACAATGTTTGATATAAAAATCGGTAAACCCAATACATATAAACAAAACCCGTTTGATATTTTATTTAATATTTTTATCGGAGGATACAGCCTGCAATTTTTGCACAATGCCATAAATAATATTAATTCAGGCGTTCTGCCCTCTTTCAAAGAAATTCAAAGCAAAGTTTTCTGGGGAATGATTAAATTGAACATTATATGGGGAGTGTATGCTTGTGCTGCATTATTTTTTGCAGTTATAATTTATATGATTGCACTGCACACAATAATTATTCCTGTCGGAGTAATTGCAGTCGTTGCCTTCTTGTCAGTTTTTGTATATTACATATTTCTTGCCTATGCTGAAAACCTCGATTCAAAGGGGCTTGGAAATATAAGTCTTATATTCAAATTTGTAAAACCTGCATTTAAACAAACTTATATAAAATTAATTACTTTTATACTGTTTAGTTTGGCGGTTGCTGCAGTATACATTTTGATTTATACCGCAGCAGGATTAACAGGTCTGGACAAATTCGGATATATTGCCGATGAATATTATTTAATGGACACTTTTATGTATGCTTTTGCCACCTACTTTTTAATTGTAACCTGGTTTTTGGCATTCCCGTATTCTTTAATTAATATATACAATAAATCTGTAAGACCTGTTTTAAGAAAGGATAGTTCTGATGAGCAAAATGCTTGAAGGGATAAAAACAATATATTCAGGCAATAATGTATTAAATAAACATATACAGTTATTTTCTTTATGCGGAATTATAGGCATAATGGCAGGTTACCTGTCACTTGTAACCCAGGGTATTAACGAAATTAAACCGTTGGACAAGGGGGTAATAATTATAGTCCAAATAATATGGCTGCTGTTTTTTACAGGTTTTGAAACAATATTTCTGCACCAAAAATCACTACCTGAAATAGATATGAGCTCATTCAGAGCTGCATTAAGAAAAATACCTCTTATTGTCTTTGCAATAGGACTTATCTTTTTACTTGTAACAGATTTCAATGCTTCTTATCAATATTTCCTTCTTAGTTTGGAAATTATAATCGGAGTACCGCTGACTATGTTTCAGGCAGGTTATGCCCAAAATTATAAAGATAATGATTACAAAAAATATTTCCAAAAGTTCAGAGTAAAAGAATATTTCTTTTTATTGATTAAACGTATATGGGTTATATTCAGCTGCTATGTAACAGCACTTATGACAACATTCTTTATATTCGTTATCGTTGGTTTTATTATGGCAGCCGTAAACATTGCAAAAGGCGGAGATTTAGCATCCGTAATCCTTCTTATTACAAGCAATCAGACAGCGCTGGCTAAACTTTCAACTTATATTTCAACTGTCTTGCTTATTTATTTGTTGTCAGTAGGTGTTCTTGTCTGGGATTACGAATTAATTAGTACTTATGAAAGAGAGGATTAAATGAACGTATTTGATGTCGTTATAGATGGTTTTAAAAAAGTTTTTACAGGAAAAAATGCAGTTATTAAACATATTTGGATATTTCTGATAACTGCAATTATTTCATTTGTATCCGTATATTTTCAACTGCTTGCAGAAACAGCAGAAAAGGCAGAAAAGCTGCCTGATTTTCCTTTAAAAACATTTCTGATTGCATTAACAGTAATGATTGTTATAGGAATATATTTAGGAGGTTATAATTTCCAGTTTATGCATAATGCTTTTAACAGTGAATCTGAGGGGGTATTACCGGAATTCACAGGTAAGCCGTTTAACATTTTCTGGAAAGCTATTCCTTTAATGCTTGTTTGGACTTTATATATAATCGCAGCAACTGCATTATGTTTTTCACTATTCTTTGCAGGACCGGTATTCATTACAATTGGTTTTATTTTATTTATTGCATTACTGCTTGTTTCTGCATTTATCCAGTTCGTTTATGTCGGTTATGCAAAATGTTATTCAAGAGAAGGATTATACAATATAGCTCTGCCTTTTAAATATATAAAACTGACATTCGGACCTTTTGCTCTAATGGCATTGCTATTCATCCCTATTTACTCTGTTGCAATGTCACCAAGCTTCTTCTTAGGCATGCTAATGGGACTTTCAGGAATAAAAGATATAAATACAATTATGTATGCAGGCGGTATTCTCGGTGGATATCTGGGTTTTATTGTACAGCTTGTTTGGTATTATGGACTGGTACAGATTTACAGAGAAAAAATTGACATTGCAATTAATCAATAAAAAAGAGCCTGTATGGCTCTTTTTTTAATATTTCATTTCCCAGTTATCGTTTAAGATTTTGCCGAAACATCCGCCTGCTGAATTGATATCAGATATACAATTCTGTTCATATAATTCCTCTCTTTCATCTGTAGTCAGCGGATAATGTTTAGTATTATCATACACACATTCATCTAAAAGCCCGTTAATATCAGAACACATAACAAATAAATCCCTGCCGACTATATTAGGACCTTTTTGTGCATTAATATCAATAAGCCAGACAATCTGAACATCGCAATCTTCTACCTTATAGTAATAATAAGGTCTTAAAGTAGCGCCTCCTGCTATGACAAATGAACCGTTAGCCGTACCGAAAGCATCATATTTAGCACCACTCATTTTCTTGTAATTATCAGAAAAGCATGGTTTAATATCAGCTTCAAGACAACTGTTTATAATCTTAAAATACGATGTAAAAAATTCATTAACCGCATCTTGAGAATTTAACCCTGCTTCAAGAAGATTAACAGCATTCCTGTCAGTTTGGTATTGAACAAAAGCCTGTGAAATAATATTGTATACCTTATGCAGCTGGGTTACATAACTCTGGC
>HF991450.1 GCA_000433095.1 Clostridium sp. CAG:967
CGTTTGGTATTCGTCGTTGTGCGTTTACCTTGGCGGAAGTTTTGGTCACGTTAGGTATTATTGGTGTTGTTGCTGCTATGACTATGCCGGTGCTTATCCAAAATCATCAGGAAAAGGTTACTGTTACCCGTTTAAAAAAAGCTTATTCCGTATTATCACAAGCTTATATGTCTTCTTCTGCCGAAAATATAGATATTACAGAATGGGGATTGGGAGAAACATTTTCTTCGGAAGGGGCTGAGGCTATTGCACAAAAAATGATACCATATTTGAAACTCAACAAAAATTGCGGTTTTGAAAAAGGGTGTTTTCCTAACGGTGTTGTTTACAAATATTTAAATGGTACAAGCTGGTACAGAATTGATGATTCAAGCAGGGCATACAAGATGATTTTGTCTGACGGAATGCTAATTGCTATTGAAAGCGGGAAAACTTACGGAAAAGTTTTTGTTGATATAAACGGATTTAAGGGACCTAATCAGGATGGTAAAGATATGTTTTCTTTTCGTTTGGAAAAAAACAGAGTAATGCCATTCGGTTATCAAGGCGATATTGTTTTATTCGGGAAAAACGAAAGTTATGCTGCGTGGGTAATATATAATGAAAACACTGATTACCTGCGCTGTCCGGATAAGCTCGGGTGGGATAAAGCTACAAGCTGCAAAGGTTAATTCAATATTCTTGAATAAATTTCGTTAATATTTTTCAAAAATTCTTCTTTGTTAAAGATTTCGTCGATTTCAACAGGGGTTAATAATTTTGTGACATCTTCGTCATTTAACAGATTAACCCTGAAATCGCCGTTATTTTCAAAAGCATTTATGGCATTTCGCTGGACAAGACGGTATGCATCTTCTCTTGTTAAACCTTTTTCTATAAGTTTTAAAAGAACTTTTTGCGAAAAAACTATGCCGCCGAATTTATCGGTGTTTTTAAGCATATTTTTTTCATGAACAACAAGATTTTGAACCACGTTATTAAAACGATTGAGCATAAAATCTATGAGAGTAAAACTGTCAGGAAAAATTATACGTTCCGCAGAACTGTGAGAAATATCTCTTTCATGCCACAGAACAATATTTTCCAGAGCAACAAGCGAATTTGCTCTTACAACACGAGCAAGTCCGCACAGATTTTCCGATAAAACAGGATTTTTCTTGTGGGGCATTGCAGAAGAACCTTTCTGGTTTTTAGCGAAACCTTCTTCAACCTCTAAAACTTCTGTTCTCTGCAAATGTCTGATTTCTGTTGCAAATTGTTCAATTACACTTGCAATCAATGCTAATGACTGCATTAAGTAAGCGTGATAATCTCTTGCGATAATCTGGGTGGAAATTCTTGCAGGTCTGAGCCCCAAATTTTTGCAGGTAATTCTTTCAACGTCAGGCGAAATGTTGCTGTAAGTTCCGACAGGACCTGATATTTGTCCTACTTTAATTTCATCGAGTGCATGAATAAAATTTGCTCTCTGACGTTCAAGAATATCAATCCAGCTGCAAATTTTAACCCCGAATGTCATAACTTCCGCATGAATTCCGTGAGAACGCCCGATACAAACCGTATTCTTATGTTTATTTGCCAAATCTTTAAGCGATTGAATTGTTTCATCCAAATCTTTAATGATGATTTTTCCGCTGTCCTGAATTTGAAGGGCAAAAGCAGTGTCTATCACATCAGAACTTGTCATTCCCACATGCATGTATTTTGCCAGATCGCCCAGACTTTCATTAACACAGGTTAAAAATGCTATTACATCATGGCGGACTTCCGCTTCAATCTCATCAATCCTTTTAAGGTCAAATTTTGCTTTTTTCTTTAATTCTTCAATATCATTCTCGGGGAATTCGCCGAGTTCTGCATAAGCTTCAGCAACCGCAATTTCAACATCAAGGTAGTATTGGAATTTGGAATTTAAATCCCAAATTTTTTTCATTTCTTCACGAGCATATCTTTCAATCATATTTTTATTTTATCATAAAACTTTACAAAAAAGGCAATTATTTCGAGAATAAATACTTTATATATATAGTATAAGAGATTGAGGATTATTATGACTAAGGTTAATCAAATTTCCAGAGAACAATTTGAGGTAAATAAAGAACTCAAAACTATCTACGGTTCTTATGAAAATTATCTGGCTGCACAGTTAAAGACACAGTCAATTCATACTTTTGCGCAGACCAATCCTAATAAATATACATATAACCCTGCAGAAGCATTTTTTAATATGCGTATGGAGGCTTATGACAAACATAACGCCCAATCAGAAGCTTTGATTGCAAATTATAAAGAACTCGAAGCTCAATATGAAGCTTTGTTGAAACAGCAAAACTCGATTAGTAACAGTTTAATGTCAAAATATCAGGTTTCTAATAAAAATGACTTACTCAGCTCTATGACGGAAAAGAATTCACTATATGACCAAGGGCTTTATAACAAAACATCAAATTCTGTATCAGAAGCTTATACTAAATTCATTGCGGCACTGCAGACAGCTAACTATCAAACCCACAGGATAGTTTAAAAATCCGTAACATATTTGAGATTTCATGCTTGCATTTTTTCCTTTACTATATTATCATGCAGCTTGTAGAGTGCTTACGCCAATAATCACTCAACAAGAAAAGGAAATTACAATGAACTTAAAAAACAAAGAAGAAATCGTAAAAGCTTACGGTAAAAACGAAAAAGATACAGGCTCTACAGCTGTTCAAGTTGCTATGATGAGCAAGAAAATTTCTGAACTTACCGAACACCTTAAATCAAATAAAAAAGACTTTGCTACTAAAAGAGGTCTTTTAATGATGGTAGGTAAAAGAAAGAGATTACTTTCTTATCTGAAATCTCAAAATCTTGACGAATACAGAGAATTGATTAAGAAATTGGGAATCAGAGGCTAGTTTTAAGCTGATGAAAATTTTTAAAAGGCTGTCATTCGACGGCCTTTCTTAATATATAGGAGCTTTATGAAAACACTAAAATCAATGCGTTTGCATATCGGGGTTTTCGGCAGAACCAATGTCGGGAAATCCTCTCTTTTAAACAGGATTACAAATCAGGAAATCTCTATAGTTTCTGATGTTGCGGGAACAACCACCGATGTTGTAGAAAAATCCATGGAACTTTTGCCTGTAGGTCCTGTAACTTTTCTTGATACCGCAGGGCTTGATGACAGCACGGAACTTGCACAAAAGCGTATTGAAAAGACTATGAAAGTTATTAATCGTATTGATGTTGCGGTTATTGTTTGTGATTTCACCGGTGTTGGAGATTATGAAAATGAGCTTATCGAAAAATTTGATGAGTTGAAAATTCCTTACCTTATTGTGGTTAATAAATGCGATATTGAAAAGCCTGCACTTGATAGAGATGCTCTTTACACATCGGTCAGGGATGATGAAAATATAGTGTTTAGATTTAAGGAGGCACTTGTAAAACTTTTGCCCGAAGATTTTGTTAATTCGCCTAAGATTGCAGGAGATTTAGTTCCCGCAAAAAGCACTGTTATTCTTGTAATTCCTATTGACAAAGAAGCTCCGAAGGGAAGAATAATTCTGCCACAGGTCCAAACGTTGAGAGATTTGCTTGACAGTGATTGTTTGACTTATGTTGTAAAAGTTTCCGAACTTAAGCAGGCGCTTGAAAATCTGAAAATACCGCCTTCGTTAGTTGTTACGGATTCGCAGGCGTTCAGGGAAGTAAGTGAGATTGTTCCTGATAACGTGCCTTTAACGTCCTTTTCAATCCTGTTTGCACGATTGAAAGGTGATTTGGATGAATTTGTAAAAGGTGCAAATGCAATTGAAAATCTTAAAGACGGCGATATGGTATTAATCCTTGAAAGCTGTACACACCACGCAATAGAAGATGATATAGGAAGGGTAAAAATCCCTAATCTTCTGCGCAAGAAAACAGGAAAAAATTTGGTAATCCACAATTATGCAGGTCACGATTTTCCTGATATAAATGATTACAAATTAATTATTCACTGCGGTGCTTGTATGACTAACAGACGTGAGGTTCTGTCAAGAATTTTAATTGCTGACAAAGCCGGTGTTCCCATTACGAATTACGGTGTGGTTATTTCATATTGTCTGGGCATTTTGCCAAGAGCCGTTAAAATTTTTTCGTAAGTGAACTTTTATAATAATTAAATGTTTCCATAAACCATTTAGCGAGATTATTGGGATTTTCGTCAGGGTTCATATAAAATCCCTGAATTTTATCTGTATTATCAAGCTGCATGTAAATATTTTCACGTCCGTATTTGTCTGATGTTTTTTTGAATTTATTTCTTCCTGATGTGAAAAATTCATCATAGGTTCCGTTTTTTACGTAATTTGCTTTTGAAGGATGAAGAGTTGCAACAGATAGTGTCCCGTAATCAGGATTTCTTTCCACGTATGTTTTAATTAAATCAACAGCTTTGCGAATATTATTTTTCTGTTGTGCGAAATGAAAGCTGTCAATATATTTGCCTATACTTTGGTTTTCTACAAACCTCATTTTAAAATTTTGATTGTAAGTATTATCATTTTGCAGATTTAAATTAACTCTCATAACACAATACCCCTTTTACACTATTTAACTATAATATACTAATTCACCGGTTTGTAAATTAAATTCCCTAAAATATTAATAAAATGTTACACAAGTAGTATTTTTATTTACTCTAAAGATATGATAAAAAAAACTATGTTTGGTTTTAATATAGTAGTATGTATGATTACGAGCTAGAAACTGAAGACAAAGAATTAAAAAAAGTGGGACTTGAATTAATGTTTATGACACCTGAAAAAGGCTCTGCCGAAAATTGGGTTACTGCCGTAGAGCTTGCCAAAATGGTTGAACTCCCTGTGGACACGGTTAAGAAAAAGCTTGTAATTTTAAAAGATGCAGGGATTGTGCGTGTAAAAGGGATTAAACCGAAATACTGGAAATTTGATGATTACAGTTTTCAAAGAATGGATGAAGACGATGATGTCTATAAACTTCTTTGCAGTTTTGACGATGTAGACTTTGACAGGTATTTTACATATTGATTTGATTTACTTTCCGATACAAAAATGGTCGAAGATATTGTTTAAGATATCATCGGTTATAACTTCGCCTGTTATCTCATCTAAAAATAATAATGCAGATTTAAGGTCAATTGAAATCAGGTCTTGAAGTTCGTTGATTTTTGCTGCTTCAAGTGCCTGAACAAGGCTTGTACGGCATTTTTCAAGACAGTCCTGCTGGCGGTTGTTGGTTACAAATTCCGTGTCTTCAAGAGAAAAATTATATGCTGTCTGTTTAATTTTATCTTTTAATTCATCGAGCCCTTCTTTTGTAACGGTTGAAAGATAAAATGTATCGCAATTTCGAGTTTCGGTTAAATCTGCTTTATTTGCAATGATTATATGGTTTTTATCTTTAATCAAATCCAGAATTGTTTTGTCGTCTTCATTCATTCCTTTTGAAGAATCGTAGAGGAATAATATCAAATCTGCTTCATCAGCGGATTGTTTTGAGTATTCAATCCCGATTTCTTCAACTTTTCCGACTTCATCATTATCACGAATACCCGCTGTATCAATCAATGTAATTGCAACATCCCAGTCAAGCGTTTCTTTAATTACATCACGTGTTGTTCCTGCAATATCGGTAACAATTGCACGTTCTACGTTTAAAAGTGTATTGAATAGTGAAGATTTTCCGACATTTGGTTTGCCGACAATAGCAATTTTTATTCCCTGGCGCATAATATTTGAGGATTTTGCGCAGGACAAGATTTTGTCAATTTTATCAAGTGCTTTTTCAAATTCCTGTATTATATAATCATATTCAGGTTCGGCAACATCTTCAGGGAAATCTATACCCGCAACTATTTTGGAAAGAACGTTAAATATATCTGTTCTGATTTCTTTAATTTTTTGGCTTAGTGCGCCTGAAAGGTTTTTAGCTGATTGTTTGGCAAAATCTTTTGTTTTTGCGTGGATTAAATCTGCTACGGCTTCGGCTTGCGACAAATCCATTTTTCTATTCATAAAAGCACGTTTTGTGAATTCTCCACGTTCAGCTATTCTTGCGCCGTTTTTTAGAACAACATCCAATATGTTTCTTACAACGTTAATCCCGCCGTGGCAGTGAATTTCAATAACATCTTCTCCTGTATAGCTTTTAGGATTTCTAAAAGGAAGAAGAAGTACTTCATCTATCTTTTTTTCGCCGTCAACAATCCAGCCGTGAGAAATTTTTCCTTCTTCAAGGTTGTGTTTGGAATAGATTTTATCAATAATCTCAAAACTTTTTTCGCCTGAAATTCTGATAACCCCTACACCGCCTGTGCCTATAGGAGTTGCTATTGCTGCTATTGTATCAAATTCTTGTAAGATGTTCATAAAATTATTATATAATAAAAATCATATATTTAATAATCCGGGCTTTTTTACAAGCCCGAATTATTATATTAATTACATGTATTGTTTCCCGATTTGCAATGCAGCAGATGCCGCCATTCCGTAAGGTCCCATTGTGCTTAAAATTCCTGAGGCAAGGTTTGCATAGCTTCCAAGCCCGCTGCTTGAAGAGTTGTTTGCGGCATAAGCGTTTGCATTGTAGCTGTTTCCTGATGAGCTGTTGTTTTGCGAACCTGTTATGAAATTCAAAATATTTGAATTTGTTTGGTTTTGCAAATCCTGTAAGAAACTTAAATATGTATATCTTTGTGATAATTCATTATTCACAAGTTCATCACGTTTTGCTGTGATATCTTGTGCGAGGTTGCTTAACGCATCTGCACGATTGCTTTCAATAGAGTTTAAATTATCCATAAATACAGAGTTGTCAAAATTACCGAATCTTGATGCTATATCTGTTTTTAATTCTTTAAGCATTGGTGTGTATATGTTGTTTAATATTTTTTGACCGTTTGCGGTATAAGCATTAAGCTGGGATTGAATATTTTTTTGCGTATTTTCATCAAAAACATTAACATACGGTAAAGATGATGCAAGAGAGTTTTGTGCGTAATCATAGATTTTTTTCTCTGCTTCAGACATATTATAATTAGAGTTTATTGTATTTCCTTTTTTGCTTGTGGTCGCAACATTATTACCGTTTATAGAGATTGATCCTGATGAATATGATGGGTATTTAGATGATTTTCCCATATTAATTTATCCTTTCTCAAGGATAAAAATTTGATGAATTTTAAAGGCGTTGATATAATATTATACCACGTGATGTAAAAATCTGTAAAGTAACTTTTTTTGAGATATAATTTAATTATGGAAAACTTAGATAAAATAAACGGACTTATAGCTGAGAAAAAATTTGAGGAAGCTAAAAAAGAATTAAACGGATTAATTAAAGGTGATGAAAAAGATGTGGAAGCTCTAAAATTGTTGGGCTTGTGCCACATTAATTTGAATGAATTTAAAGAAGGACAAAGCGTTTTTGAAACGGTTGTAAAATATAAAGATGATGCATCAAGCTGGTTTTATCTTGCAAACTGTTATGATAATCAGGACGATTTCCTTCATGCAATTTCTGCTTATACCGAAGTTTTAAGGATGAGAAGCAGTTATATAGATGCTTATAAAAACCTTGCTGTTGTTTATGTAAAAAGCAAGGAGCCGGAAAAAGCCGTAGAATTATGTAAACAAGCACTCGATTATGTTCAGGACGATTACACTGTATATTATATTGCAGGAACAGCTTGTATGTCTTTGAAAAAATTTGACGAAGCGTTGGAATTTTTGGAAAAAGCACTTGAGCTTAATCCTTCACATTCACAGTTATATAATAATTTGGGCACCTGTTATGTTACTATAGGTAATCTTGAAAAAGCTTACGAAAACTTTTTAAAAGCAAGTGAGCTTGATCCTGATAATTCAATAACATATTTTAATATAGCTTCTATTTTGCAGCTGCAAAGTAAACATAAAGAAGCGTGTGAATTTTTTAGAAAAGCTTATGTTATTGAACCTTCTGACAATTATCTTGTGGCACTTGCATTATCGGAGGTTAAGTCAAACCAGCTTGAAGAGGCTATTAAACATTATAAAACTCTTGCATCTCATCATCCTGAAAAACCTAATTTTCAATACAATTTGGCTTGCTGTTATGAGGCTGCGGGTGAATTTGCAAATGCTATAGCAATTCTTGCACAGCTTGTTCTTCTTAACCCCAAATCTGTATCTATGTCAAGAAAACTTGCAAATATTTATGTGAAGGTCGGTAAACTGTTTAATGCCAAAGAACTTTATGAAAAAATTCTTATTCAGGGGAATGTTTCCTTTGAAATTTATTATGAATTTGCTCATATTTGCGTGAAAACAAATGATATGGACAGAGCTGAAAAGATTTTGAAAAAAGTTGTTGAACTTAACCCTGAATTTGCACCTGCACACAAAGATTTAGGTATTTTATATTTGAGTAAAAGACTGTTCGATTATGCAGAAGATGAATTTAATATGGCTCTTAAAGCTGCACCGAATGATTATTCAATACTTTTTGAATATGCAAATTACCTGCACTCTACAACAAAATTTAAAGAGGCAGATGAATATTATCAAAAAGCTCTTGAAATTTGTCCTGATGAACCCGATGCACTAGGCTTTTCAGCTTTAAACAAAATTCATTTGAAAGATTTTGACACAGCTTTGGAACATATTGAAAAGGCTATTAATAAACAACCGAATAACGGTTTTATGTATTATATTGCGGGAAAAATCAAGTTCTTAAAAAATGAGTTTGAAGATGCAAAAATGTATCTTGTAAAATCATACGAGCTTGAGAAAACTCATGATGCCGAAAACCTTTTAGGGCTTTGCTACTATGAACTCGGAAACTTTAATCAGGCAAACGAGATTTTCAAAAGTATGCTGAAAGATAATCCGATGAATGTAAATCTTCTTTTAAACAGTGCAAAGTGTTATGAAAAGCTGAATGATAAAGATGCGGCTCTTGCTGCTTTAGATAAAGTTGTTGAAGCTTTCCCCGAATGCGAAGAAGCTCAGGAAATGATAAGAGCAATATCATAATATTTAAATTCTGTTTGAACGAATAGCAATTTTAATTCTGTTTATGTTTTTATATAAACATAGGGAAAAATACAAGGAGTATCCATGTCTATTGATAAAATTGCATTTAGTGGTACAGAAAATGTTCAAGTTCAGCCTGAGGTTAAAAAAGCAGAGCCTGAAAAAGTTCCAGAGCCTGTTGATAAAGAAAAATCAAATGCAGCTAAATACATGATTGGTGCAACTGCTCTGGCTGCTGTAGTCGGGCTTGGAATTGCAGGACACAGAGGACATTTAGGTGAAGGTGTTCAAAAATTGCTCGGCGGGGCTAAAAAATCTGCCGATGATATTTCACAAGCCGGAGAGAAAAAAGCCGGTGAAGTTTTAGACGATGCATCATCTAAAATAAAAAATAAGACAGAAGATGTAATTCCTCCTGCAAAAGATACTCCTGATGTCCCTGCTAAATTTAAAAATGCTGACGGAACTTTGAAAAACGGCTCTGAAACAGTTGATATAATGAAAGACGGTCACAAAATCGGTGTAGAAATAAAAAAATTCAAAGACGGTGATTTATTATCAACAACCGTAAAATCTCTTGATGATGATACAGGATATCTAAAAATCGAAGAAAAATTTGCCGACGGCAGGACCACTTTATTGGAAGAAGGTGAATTTATCCCAAAAGCCGGGTCAGATTGTACGCCTAAAAAAGCCTGGTTCTATAAAGAGAAAACAGCTGACGGCAAAGAAAAAAGTATGCGTTTAGTATTTGAAAAAGACGGCACATATACATCAAATGCAATGAATATGAGTACTGATGAGAAAAATATCGTTCGAGCTAAACTTAAAGATATGGGTGTTGTTTTAAGGAAAACTGATGAGGCAATTCCTGCTCCCAAAGGTATTGAAATACTTTCTCCAGAAAAAGAAGATAGGATTATTGAAGATATGTTCAACAATTAAAGATGCTAAATAATCTTCATAAGATTTTCGTTCAGTCTTGAAAGTATTTCCAATGTATTTTCAAGAGGGTATCTTGTTATGTTATTTATATCTTCTTCAAAGTTTTCGGGAATTTTAGCGCAGTGCAGTTTTGTATATTGAACAAGCCTTTTTTCTCCCGGGTGAAGAACTTTGTTAACTGCAAAAAGCACGTCAAAATAACTTGCAATAAATGCTGAAATTCTGTGATTTAAGCTTACATAATCTTTTCTTTTTATAGCTTTTTCTGTTTGTTCGTAAAAAGATGCTGATATTTTATTTTTTAACAACGGAAGATTATTTTTTATAATGTTTTTGGAAAGTTCGTCAGGATATTCACTGCTGACTTTTTTATGCAAATTTTTGTACCAGCCTTCGGGATCATAAATAATTTCTGAATTTTTTATATTGAAAATAAAACAGGTTGAATAACCCACTGACGGATAATGTTTTACCCATGTGTTTTCAACACAGTTTTCAATCCATTCTGTTGAGCGGTACATTACATCAATTTGGATGTCTGAATTTCTTAAAATCCATTCATCACCGGGACCGAAAAAACGGTTATCAATTTCGTATTTATCTGAAAACATTTTGGCAATTTTCGTTCTTTCATCAAGGTTAATTTCGGCATCAGAATAAATATAGATGTCATAATCTGATATTTCATCTGAGCTGTTTGCCGTTCTTGAACCTGAAAGTACGATTGCTTTCACATTTTCTATTTTTTTAAATTCATTAATTACAGGTAATATATTTTCCATAACTAATATTTTAATACAAATATAAAGGACAAAAAACCGGCCTTCGATGACGGTCGGTTTCTTCATTCTGTTAACTCTTTTTTAATCCCTAAATCAAACCTAAAACTTTTTTGTACCAGGAGAATGTTTCCAATTCAATTCCGTTAAAAGTAGTTTTTAAGCATTGATTTTTTAAATAATTTTCAAATTCGTCATTAAATTTTGACTTTGGTTGTTTAATTTTACCAGTTTTTGAAACTAACACTGTCATAGACCTTCTCCTTTTTGTTGTTAAGCGACCATATATAATTCTTGTATAAATTATAACATATGTTGACAAGCTTTTCTAGTGGCATGAAAACCGTAACATATCAAAATTTGCTCTGTGTCGCAAATTTTCGATGTAAATTTTTATTAAGACCATGGTATACAGATTTGACATATATATGATAACCATGTTTTATTTTTTTGACAATTGTCATGCTAGGTAATATCAAGAATAATTTTTGTGATAAAATTTTGATATGATTTTAATCGGCGAAAATATACATGTTATATCAAAATCTGTCAGAGAAGCTCTTATTTTACGTAATGAAGAATTTATTTCAGAGCTTGTCGAATTACAAAAAAATATGGATTTTACGGATTTGAATGTCGGACCTGCTAAAGGGGATATGGAGGGTGTTTTCAGCTGGCTGAGCAGTATAGTGAAAAGAAAATCCGAATTAAATATCTCTTTTGATACGACCAATGCTGATGAGATGAAAAGAGGACTGGAAGCATTTAATGGCGAAACATTTATAAACAGCACTTCAAAAGACGAACCACGTTTATCTAAAATGACAGACCTGGCACTGGAATACAACAGTAATTTAATAGCTTTGACCTTAAGTAAGGAAACAGGAATTCCAAAAACTTCCGACGGAAGATTGGAAATCGCTTTTGAAATATATGAAAAATGTTTGGAAAAAGGAATTGATAATTCGAAATTGTTTTTTGATCCTTTAATACTCCCTGTGTCAGTTGATCAGTCGCAAGCTGTCGAAGCTTTAAATACAATCAAAATGATTAAAGAAAGTTTTGATCCACCTGTTAAAACAGTCATCGGGCTTTCAAACGTGTCTAACGGATCGCCCAAAGAAATGAGAGGGTTAATTAACAGAGTTTTCGGTGTTCTGGCTTTCGGGGCAGGATTGGATGCTGCAATTATTGATGCTAAAGATACCGAACTTGTCAGGGTTTTTCGTATGCTTGAAAATCAGGAACCGCAAAATGAGATTGACGGTTTATATCTGTCTCTTGCAAATATGATTGCTGAATTTTCCGACTTAAACGAAATAATTTATGATAAAAATTCAGAAGAACAAACAAAAATTATTAAAACGGCAGGAATTTTAATGAATAATGAAATCTATTCCCACAGCTTTACACAAATATAATTTTTGCTATAATGTTGGTATATAATCTGTTGATGCAAAGTTAAAAAAGGAGAGTAAGACTATTAATAAGAAGTTATTGATTTCGGCAATGGTATCTTTAGCACTATCAGGTATTTCCGTACAGGCAGCGATGACACCTGAAGCTAACTCGTTATACCAGCAGGCTTGCTCTGCGGAATATCAGCAGGATTATGATACTGCTGTTGCAAAACTCACTCAGGCTATTCAAATAGCAGGAGATGATGCTCTTTTATACACAAAACTTGCAGGTGTATACAGTGAAATGGGAGAGTATGAAAAAGCATTGCAGATTTATGCAAAAGTTGCTGAAATGCGCCCTGGTGATGCTTTTATTTACATCAGTGTCGGAAGTATTTATGAAAATCAGGGTAAATACCTTGAAGCGCTTGAAGCTTACAATAAAGCTATGGAAATATTTCCCGAATATAAATACAATTATTTAAATATAGCAAATGTACAATATCAGTTAAGAGATTACAAATCTTCTATTGAAAATTATAATAAGTTTTTATCGACTTACACTCAGCACTGGGAAGCCCGTGAGGCGCTTGCAAACTCATATCTGAGCAACGGAGAAGCGCAGCAGGCTGTTAACGAATATGAAAACTTATACTCAAGAAATGTTTCAGGATTTAGAGATTATGCAAATTACGGTATTGCTCTGTTTAAAATAAAGAATTTTGAAAAAGCAGCCGATATGTTGGAAAAGGCTATAGAACTTGATCCTGATAATTCTTCCGCTCATATTTCACTTGCTCTATCTTATCAGGAGCTTGGTAAAAATGAACTTGCTCTGGCACAGTATGATGTTGTTTTCAGACAGCATCCTTCTTTGCATTCAATAAGATTTGACTATGCAAACCTGCTTGCAGAAATGGGAAAAGACGAAGCTGCTGTTGAAAATTATAAAATTTATATTACTAATTTCCCTGAAGATGCAAGAGGTTACCAAAATATCGGTATAGTTTATAAACGTTTGAATAATTTAGACGATACTATTGCTAATTTTGAAAAAGCGCTTGAGCTTCAAAAAGATAAAAAAGATGTTGAATTGCAAGAAGATTTAGCAGAATGCTATCATATTAAAAAAGATTATGCTAATGCTTTAAAATATTACGATGAAGTCCTCCTTGTAAAAAACGATGACTACGATGTCAGAATGAACAAGGCTCTCGTGCTTCATGCAATGAAAAATTACAATGATGCGATTGCTATGTATACACAGCTTTTGACGGAAAAAGAAAGCCCTGCTCTGCAAAATAATCTTACGGCAGCTCTTGTTTCTCAGGCAGATGAATATTTGAAAGCACAAAATTATTCTCTTGCTACAGAAACATTTGAACGTGCAATTCAGCGTGGAACTCAAGACAGCTATGCCTACTTCGGGCTTGCTCAGGCATACAGAGCTTGTGGTGCAAACGATAAGGCTACAGAATTTTATGAAAAAGCAATTTCTATGGATCCTGAAAAATCTCAATACAGCAATGAATTTGCAGAGTTCATCTCAGCAACGAATATGGCTGGTAATGTGAAAGTTTCAGATACTTCCGGAAAAATAGAAGATGTTACGATTTCTATGGATAGTTTGAAAGCCGAAGAAGAAGCAGAATTGCAAAAAAATAAAGATTTGATTGCTATCGGTGATGAAAATTATAAAAAGAAAAATTATGATGTTTCAATCAGAAACTATCAGGATGCCTTGAAAATTAATCCTTCAGATGAGGTTACTCTGCTTAAGCTGGGCAATATTTATAAAATGAAAAACGATAACAAAAATGCCGCTAGTTTTTATAAAAAAGCAATTTTTGTAAATCCTAATTATGCAGATGGCTGGTTTAACCTGGGTTTGATTTATGCAAATACCAAAAATCCTTCCGGTGCAAAAGAAGCTTTCCACAGAGTAATTTCTCTTGACCCTGACTACGGTTACGCATACTATGCACTTGCAATTGCTTATGAACAGGATGGAAACAATAAAGAAGCTTTAAACAATTACAAAATTTTCCTAAAACATAACAAGGATGAGGCTACTGCAAAAACCGTTCAGGAAAAAATTAAAAGCTTGGAACAAGACGAACAGAAGTAACAGCTGCAAAAGTGAAAGAGGTATATGAAAAAATTAATTCTTTTTTGTCTTTTGTTATTAATGCTCACGACAGGCTGTACAGGTGACAAAGCTGCAATACTGTTCAACAAATACCCTATTAGCAGAGATAATGTTTATGACCATTCAAAAGTTTTTCCTATTAATTCAAGAATATATTATCTTGTGCTGATACCTAAAAAAGTTCAATCACGTTATTTGTTTATTCAGGTTATAAAAAAAGATAATGACTACGGTCGTCTTGGGTATAATCTTGTTTGGTCAAGAGATGTGCGCTTAAAAGATGAAGAAGAACGTTATTATTACGACTATCTTGTTTTAAATGAAAAAGGGTTTTATGTAATGAAGGTTTATTCAAAAGATAATCCTCAAAAAGTTTTAACAACAGCGGAATTTTATGTAAGTAAGTGATGTTGAACTTTTCATGTAACAGAATGTAAACATGAATTTAAAAATGGCTGAAACCCTGTTATAATCCTTCATAGGATAGGATAGGATAGGATGCGATGCGGTATTATCAATCTTTTCAGGCAAAATCCTTTTATATATATGTGCAATTTATGAGATATTAAGAAAGGAGATTTGCATGGGACTATTAGGTATTAACGGAACCGGAGGTAATCAGGAAATTTCGGCTGCATCAGGTAAGCAAAAGACCGAAAATATAAATTTTACTCCAAAGCCAATTTCAATTATGACTGAACAAGATGGTATCGGCAGAGTTAAACAAACAATTAATGATAAGTATAAAGAATTTGATAATTCTGTTAACAACTCTGTTCTAGGTGGTAAATTTTTGTCAGAAAAGGATTTACTTAAACAAGGCTTTACAAAATCAAAGTTCATGGATAAGAATGGCGGTGTATATTATGAAAAAAATGGTGAAAGTATAAGGGTTATGAACCCCAGATTGTTTGGCGAGGGTAAATCTCTTACATACGAAAATAAAAATATGTCACATTTTGTTACATATGATGATAGCGGAAAGGAAACAGGCGGAATTGTTCAGATAAAACAACCTGATGGTACTATAAAAGTTTATAAGTATGATGTAGATATAGAAGGCAACAAATTTATTAAGTCAGTAAAAGCAAGTCAGAATGATTACTTTGCTGCGTATGAATAAGTTAAAAAAGGCGGGAATTTCTCCCGCCTTTTATATTTCTATTAAATCGTTTTTTATAAGGTTGTAAAAATTTTTGTCAATGGAATTGTAATTAGTAAAATTAACAACATATGGCAGGTAGCTGGTATCAAACAATATTTTTAATTCAGGAATAATATTTTTTTCAGATTTAACAAGGATATCTAAATCTGATAATTCTGAAAAATCCCCTTTTACTCTTGAGCCATATGCAAAGAATTTTGCATCGTAATTTTTCAGGATATCTTTTATTATTTTGTATTCTTTATCAGTAATTCCTTTAATCATTAGGAAGTTTTTCATCCATATTTTTTACTAAAATTTCTGTATCATTTATAAAATCAGGGATAATTTCAATGAGTTTACGTGATTTTTCCAAATTGTATTCATGAGCTGTATTGTTTCTTTTTTCGTAATATTCCCGCCAATTTTCCCAGTTTGGAATAAATTTATACCCCTGCATAAATCTGAAAGTATTGTTTACAGTTAATTCTTCTTCTGATTTCCCGTAAATTTTTTTTAGAATTTTTTTCATTAGTTTTCTTGAGATTTCAAGTGTATATTCAAATCTTTTTATACAGGAATCTTCAAGCATATCAGAGAAATCGCAAGACTTGTTTGCATCAAGTGTAACCATACTTGATTTAAGTGTTTTTAATGCGGATTTTAAATTGGATAAATCAATACTCATATCGTAATGTTATCATATATATTAATTTGTTGCAATGTGATTGAATACAATACATGTAACAGAATGTAAAGATGAATTTAAAAAAGCCTGAAACCCTGTCATAATCCTTCATAGGATAGGATAGGATAGGATGCGATGCGGTATTATCAATAATTTTTGCCTGAAGGTTTTTATAAAAGAGTGTAAGGTAAATAAATTTTATAGAAAGGAAAGTAATTATGTCAGTGAATGCAGTAGGAAATGTAAATGTGAATTATGTAAATAGTTATCGTGATAGTTTAAAGCAACGGAAAAAAACGGCATTTTTGTTGGCTACTAGCGGACTTGCAACTGCTTTAGGCTCAAGTTATATAAAAAGTAATGCTATAGGTTTGAGTTTGGCGATTTGTGCTTCATTGGCAGGAATAATGGGAGTGGTTGATTTACATAAAACCGATAAAGAATTAAAAGAATTGGATAACCAACAAAAATTAAACATCGAAATTTAAAAAGGCGGGAATTTCTCCCGCCTTTTTTTATTCTTCTGAATTATTTTCATCTAACAGACTTGTCTGTGATATGTTTGATTGGTTTTCCTGCTCATCCATTGCTGCCACATCTTTTTTTATTGTTTCGTCTTCATCAGGGTTTAAGATTTTGTTTACAGACATTACAGCATCGTTATCCATAAGGTTTTGTGCTCTTACACCTGTTGCAGGACGTCCCTGACGTGAAATTGAACCTGCGTTTAATCTTGTTACAACGCCGTTTGCAGTGACCATCATAATGTCATCAGAATCTTGTACAATTGTTAATGCTACAAGTCTTGATGCTGATGATTTAAATTTAGTTGCTATAAGACCGATACCGCCTCTGTTTTGGCTTCTGAATTCGGAAAGTTTTGTACGTTTTCCAAATCCGTCAGATGTTACTACAAGCAAGTCTGCATCATAATCACGAGGTACTATATCGCATCCTACGATTTCGTCGCCTGTTCTCAGTTTCATCGAAGTTACGCCTCTTGCACTTCTGCCTAATGGTCTTAAGTCTTCAATAGGGAAGCGAATTGCCATACCGCAAGATGTTCCGATAATAATTTCATCTCTTGCAGTTGCAAGTTTTACCCAGTTAAGTTCGTCGCCTTCTTCAAGACCGATTGCAATAATACCGTTTCTTCTGATGTTAGAGAAGTTGTCTAATTCAATACGTTTAATGTAGCCTTTTTTAGTAAGCATGATTAAGTTCAATTCATGCGAGAACTGGCTTACAGGTACTACTGCCGTAATTCTTTCATCCTGATCAATAGGAAGAACGTTGATAATTGGCAAGCCTTTTGCCTGACGTCCGCCTTCAGGGAAGTCGTAAACATTCAAGCTGTAAACTGTTCCTTTTGATGAGAAGAACAGAACTTTATCATGCATCATTGCCGTAAAGAAATGCTGGATATCATCATCTTCTTTTGTTTTGATACCTGATTTTCCACGTGTTGCACGATTTTGTCTTTCAAATGTATCTAAAGAAATACGTTTCAAATATCCCTGATGCGTAATAAATACAGCCATAGGAGTATTTGGAGTTAAGTCTTCAATTGTTACTTCGCCTTGTTCAGGTAAAATTTGAGTTTTTCTGTCATCACCGTATTTTTCTTTATCTTCAATAAGTTCGGCTTTGATAATATCAAGAATTTTTTGACGGCTTGCAAGGATTGATTCATATTCGGCAATTTTCTTAACAAGTTCGTCGTATTCAGCTTTTACTTTATCCTGTTCCAATCCTGTTAATCTTCTTAATTGCATTTCCAAAATTGCGTTGGATTGGTCAACGTCAAGTCCGAAGCGGCTCATTAAGCCTGTTCTTGCATCATCGGTTGTTTTGGATTTTTTGATTAATTCAATAACTTCATCAATTGAACCCAGTGCAATAATCAAACCTGCTAAGATGTGCGCTCTGATTTTTGCTTTTTTCAAGAAGAAAATGGTTCTTCTTGTAACGATTTCAACTCTGTGTTCAACGAATTCGGATAATACTTCGTATAAATTCATCAATCTCGGCTGCTTACCGCAAAGAGCAAGCATATTAACACCGAATGTAGTTGCAAGTTGTGTATATTTGAATAAATTATTTTTAACAACATCAGGTTTAGCATCACGTTTAAGTTCAATTACGATACGCATACCTTCTCTGTCGGATTCATCTCTGATATCTGAGATACCGTTAATTCTCTGATCTTTAACAAGTTCGGCAATTTTTTCAATAAGCAATGCTTTGTTAACCTGATAAGGGATTTCAGTAATAACAATAGCTGTACGAGCTTGTCTGCCGCCTCCGCCTGCAATTTCTTCAAAACCTGCAACAGCTTGCATTTTGATAGAGCCTCTTCCTGTTTCGTACGCCTGTTTAATATCGCTTAATCCGATAATAGTTGCGGCAGTCGGGAAGTCAGGTCCTTTAATATATTCCATTAATTCAGGGATTGTAATATTCGGGTTGTCGATTAAAGCTATGGTACCGTCAACAATTTCGCAAACGTTGTGCGGAGGAATATTTGTAGCCATACCTACAGCAATACCGGAAACGCCGTTTAATAAAAGCATCGGAAGTCTGACAGGAAGTACTGAAGGTTCTTGCAGAGAGCCGTCGAAGTTTGGTTCAAATTCAACGGTTTCGCAGTCAATATCGGCAAGCATAGATTGTGTAATCTTATGCATTCTTGCTTCCGTATAACGCATTGCAGCAGCGCCGTCGCCGTCAACTGAACCAAAGTTTCCGTGACCGTCTACGGTTAAGTATCTGGTAGAGAAATCTTGAGCCATACGAACCAACGCATCATAAACAGCAGTATCACCGTGAGGGTGGTATTTACCAAGAACTTCACCAACAATACGGGCACATTTCTTAAACGGTTTATCAGGAGTCATTCCGAGTTCGTTCATTGCGTATAAAATACGTCTGTGTACGGGTTTCAAACCGTCACGAACATCAGGCAGCGCACGTCCTACGATTACACTCATCGCATAATCAATATATGAACGCTTCATTTCTTCTCTTATGTTAACCGGAACTATTTTCCCGTGATCAAATATATTCTGTTGGCTCATTTTTATACTCCCGCCATAGGCTTTTCAAGTCTACTCTTTTAATAAAAATTATAGCACAAACAGATTGATTTGGGTAATTTTAAACTTATCTTTACATTATTTGCTTAATCAACTTTGTATTTCGGGGCTTCTTTGTTGACCATTTCCATGTATTTTGTGTTGTATTTTTCGGCAAATTCTATGGCTGCTTTTCTTGCGCCTTCCTGTCCGTTATTTTCTGATGCGTAGAAACGTTTTGCATATTTAAATTTGTCTAAACCTTTTGTTTTTGCAGGCTGAAAAATTATTGTATTGTATTCATAAAAATCTTTTGATGCAGGGAATGTAATTAATCCAATCATTGCAGCATCAGGATAAACAAGAACAGATGCACCGTGATTTTCTTCCTGAATTTTGTGTGCTAATTCTGCTGCTGCTTCAGTTGAATTTGTCAAATCCGGAAAATTAGCAACAGTTATTCTTGAATGCCAGTTGTCAGGGGTTTCGTCTTTTAGATAATAATTGTACTCATTGTTGTTTTTTTCGCTGCTTTCCAGATTATATGTTTGTTTGTCAAACTTAATTTTGTTTTCCATAGCCTCTCCTGAAAGTGATGTCAGTAACATTAAAAATAATATTAGAAATTTTTTCATTTAATTCTCCCTTTTTCAGATTATTATTTCATATTTATAAATAAATCTATTACCCATTTTGTTAATATGTATATTTTGTAGTATTATTATTTATTATAGTGAGGGTTAAAAGATGCCGTTTGAATTTGAAAGACAAAAGATAAAAGATGTTATTCTTGTTAAGCCTAAAGTTTTTGGGGATAATCGTGGATTTTTTATGGAAAGTTATAAAAAATCAGAGTTTTTTGCAAACGGAATTGATGTTGAATTTAATCAGGATAACCACTCAAAATCTGCGGCAAAAGTTTTAAGGGGTCTGCATTATCAGGCAAACCCCTGCGGTCAGGCAAAACTTGTAAGATGCTCACGTGGAAGAATATTTGATGTTGCGGTTGATATCAGACCTGATTCTGAAACTTTCGGTCAGTACGTAAAAGTCGAACTTTCGGAAGAAAACAAACATATGCTGTTTATTCCCGAGGGGTTTGCACACGGGTTTGTTGTGCTCTCGAAAGAAGCCGAACTTTTGTATAAAGCAAGCGGAGAATATTCACAAGCTCACGACAGGGGTGTTTTGTGGTGCGACAAAGATATAAATATTGACTGGGAAATTGATTTTGAACCTGTTTTATCTGATAAAGACAAGGTTCAGCCAAAGTTAAGTGAAATTAATAAAGAGGAATTGAGATGAGATTACTTGTAACCGGCGGAGCAGGATTTATCGGAAGCTGTTTTGTAAGACATATTTTAAAAAATCGTCCTGATTATAAGGTTGTAAACCTTGATGCTTTAACTTATGCAGGAAATATTGAAAACCTTGATGATGTCAAAGATAATCCTAATTATACATTTGTACACGGGGATATATGCGATAAAAAACTTGTGCCTGAACTTGTTGAACAGGTTGATGCGGTTGTAAATTTCGCAGCTGAATCTCATGTTGACCGCTCGATTACAGGTCCTGAGGTTTTTATTGAAACAAATGTAAAAGGAACTTTGAACCTGCTTCAAGCTGCAAAACAATTTAAAACACAAAGATATTTGCAGGTTTCTACCGATGAAGTTTATGGGAGTTTAGGCAAGACTGGATATTTCCATGAAACAACGCCTATTGCGCCGAACAGTCCTTACTCTGCCTCAAAAGCAAGTGCGGATATGCTTGTCAGAGCTTATCATGAAACCTATGGAATGCCGGTTTTAACAACCAGATGTTCTAATAATTACGGTCCGTATCAGTATCCCGAAAAACTCATTCCTTTCTTTATTTCACAGCTTCTGAAAGGTGAAAAAGTTCCTGTATACGGCGACGGAATGAATGTACGTGACTGGTTATACGTTTATGACCATTGTGCTGCAATTGATGCTGTTCTGCATAAAGGTAAAGAAGGTGAAGTATACAATATAGGCGGACACAATGAAAAAACTAATATGGAAATAACTCATCTTATTCTTGATGCAATGGGTAAAGACGAAAGTTCTATCAAATATGTAGAGGACAGGCTCGGGCATGACAAACGTTATGCGATTTGTAACGATAAAATTCAAGCCGAGCTGGGCTGGAAACCTTCATTAACATTTGAAGAAGGTATAAAGTTGACTATAGACTGGTATTTAAATAATCAGGAATGGATAAAACATATTGAGGCTAAAAAGTGTTCTATCTGAATAAATTGTGCAACAAAATTTATAAACTAAGATACCGGAACTATGTAGGCGGTGAAGGTATTGAGAAGCAGTTGAATATTTTGGGTTTTAAGTTTGATTATGTTGTTCTGCCAAAATGTCAAAAAGTTTGTGAAACATTTTATAAAAATAATAAAGTTTACCTTTCAATAACAGCCGTTTTGTTTAACGAGGCTCCATATATAAAGGAGTGGATTGAATATCACAGGCTTGTCGGAGTTGAAAGATTTTATATTTATGACAACGGCTCTACCGATAATGTTAAAGAAATTCTAAAACCGTATATAGATAAAGGCATAGTGTTTTACCATTACGTACCTGGAATTGCCATGCAAAATAAAATATATCGTGATGCAATATGCAAATACAAAAAACAGACACGCTGGATGGCAATTATAGATTTAGATGAATTTATTGTGCCTGTTGAAAAGAAAACAATTCCCGAATTTCTGAAAGATTATGAAAAATATTCCGCAGTAGTAATTAACTGGCAGGTATTTGATTCCAACGGATTTGTCGAACCGCCGGCATCGGGGGGGGGCTTGTTTGTGCTAATTACATAAGAACGTACGCTGACGATAACAGTCCGATAAATCTGCACGTCAAATCTGTTGTAAACCCTCAAAAAGTAGTGTCTGTTAACAATCCGCATTTTTGCTATTACAAATATCAGGCTTGTGCGGTTGATGAAAATTTTCAGAAAGTTGAAGGACCGTTTACAAAAACTCATTCATCGTCTAAAATAAAAATTAACCATTACCACTGCAAGTCAAAAGCAGAATATTTGTTAAAACTTGATAAGTGGTGTGCGGATGTTAAGAAAAAAAGAGAATTTGACGAACGCACAATAAATATTTCCGAGTGGAAGTATGATTATGAAATTCAGAAATTTGTACCTGAATTGAAAAAGATAATGTTTGAAAAAACAGAAAAGGAATAAGCATAATATGAAAGTACTGGTTACAGGAGCAAACGGAATGTTAGGACAGGATTTGTGTCCTATATTGGAAGATGTCGGAGCATTTGTAATAGAAACCGATGCTGATACGTTAGATATTACTAATGCAAAGATGGTTGAAAATGTTTTAACCGATATTCATCCTGATATGGTTGTACACTGTGCTGCTTATACAAATGTTGACAAGGCGGAAGAAGATTTAAAAACTGCCGAATTAGTAAACGTTACCGGTACTGAAAATATTGCGGAAGCCTGTGCAAAGCTCGGGATTACTCTGGTTTATATTTCAACTGATTATGTTTTTGACGGGACAAAAACAGAACCTTACACTCCCGAAGATAAGGCTAACCCGATTAACAACTACGGTATGACAAAATACGAAGGTGAAGAAGTTGTAAGAAGTCTTTGCGAAAAATATTACATAGCTCGTACAAGCTGGCTTTACGGTCATCACGGCAAAAACTTTGTTGAAACAATGCTGGGATTGGCAGATAGGGCTGAAATTAATGTTGTGGACGATCAAATCGGCTGTCCGACATGGACTGTTGAGCTTGCTAACGGTATAATCAAACTTTTGTCAAAACCCTACGGAACTTATCACGTGTGCGGTTCAGGTCATGCAACCTGGTATGAATTTGCAAAAGAAATATTTTCGCAAGCTGGTTTAAAAGTTAATTTAAAACCCTGTTCTACGGATGAATTTCCTCGTCCTGCAAAGCGTCCTAAATACAGTATAATGGCGAATGACGGTATTTGCAGAAACTGGCAGGCAGCATTAAAAGATTATTTGGAACTTAGAGAGGTATAAGATATGAAAGGTATTGTATTAGCTGGCGGAGCAGGGTTAAGGTTACATCCGAGCACAATTGTTGTTTCTAAACAGCTTTTGCCGATTTATGATAAACCTATGATTTATCATCCGATTTCTGTTCTTATGCTTGCGGGAATTAGAGATATACTTATTATTTCTACTCCTGTTGATTTGCACCATTTTGAAAGACTTCTCGGTGACGGAAGCAGGTTCGGCGTTAGATTTTCATATAAAGAACAGCCAAGCCCTGACGGTCTTGCTCAGGCATTTATTCTCGGGGAAGAATTTATAGGTGATGATGATGTTGCACTTGTTCTGGGTGATAATATTTTCTACGGCGACGGTTTTTCCGGAACTTTGAAAAATGTTGTAAGTAAAATCAGTAAAGACGGCGGCTCAATGGTATTCGGCTATCTTGTAAAAGATCCGCAAAGGTTCGGGGTTGTTGAATTTGATGAAAACGGAAAAGCTGTTTCCATTGAGGAAAAGCCTGAAAATCCAAAATCAAATTATGCTGTTACAGGTCTGTATTTTTACGACAATAAAGCCGTTGAGTATGCAAAAAGCTTAAAACCTTCTGCAAGAGGCGAATTAGAGATTACTGATTTGAATAATATTTATCTTAAAAAAGGTGAATTAAACGTGGAAATTTTGGGCCGTGGTTTTGCATGGCTTGATACGGGAACTCATCATTCACTTTTACAGGCAAGCCAGTATGTTCAGACAATTGAGGAAAATCAGGGGATTAAAATTGCCTGCCTTGAAGAAGTTGCTTACAGAATGGGTTATGTAACGAAAGAAGATTTACAGAAAAATATTGCAAAATATAAAAATAATGATTATTATAATTACGTAAAAAATGTAATTGAAAGGAGCAATTTATGAAAAGATTAAGTCATGTTGGGGG
>HF991451.1 GCA_000433095.1 Clostridium sp. CAG:967
TTCCAATAGACGTAACAGCTTTTTTACTAAACTTTTTCATTAATTGCTCCTTTCAACAATATATACCTTTTTATTATAACAAATTAATTATCGCTAATCAATATCAACAGGCTCACGCTGAATTTTTTCAATTGCTTCACGTGCAGTAAACACAAGGGCTTCCGGAACATTTGCGATGGTTGTAAACTGTCTTAAAACATCAACAACACGCTTGAAAGAACGCACAATATCACCTTCACCCATATCAATCTGCTCTGTAATTGTTTCCCATTCAGCACCTTCAACCCACAATTCAATCAAAGATGAGAAATAAGGGTTAATATACATCGGAGCTTCTACAGAATACCTGCTTTGAACCTTTTCAAGCTTACGTCTTATGTTTCTAATCAAATTCAAAGTTTTTCTTACAGGTTCTGATATAGGCAGATAAGGTATATCAATTCTCAAATCTTCTGTAGTCAGTGCACAAACTACAGCAGCAAGTTGTGACGGCGAAAGATTATCCAGAACATTAGAAAAAATAATCTCTGCAATAAATAATTCATTTTCAGAACGAATTTGTGAAGTTGTTACGCCACGTTCTGTCGGGTAATCATCCCTCAGGTACCCCATATCAATTAATACGCTTCTGTGAGCAAGGAATTTATTCCAGAAAATATCACGCTGCTTTTCAATTTCCTTTTCAAGTTTGTTTTTGCGAACAGAAAAACGTTCGAGAACTTCAAGATTTTTTGAATGTTTTTTGTAAAATTTGCAAGTATCACAGTGAAAACCATGCATCTTCTCAAGCATAGCTTTAGTCTGTCTTCCAAATTCGACAGCTTCGGGAGATAAAGGTCTGTTTTTAGACTTTTCCTGCTTGCAAATTCTTTTGTAGGTTTGCCTGTTTTGTACATAGATATGGCGAAGTTTATCGTATTCATACAGTTCAGTGTCACATAACTTATAAGGACAAACAAATTCTCTTGATTTTAATTCATTATCAATTTGTTCCTGTGCTTTCAACAGAGGCTGCAAACGTGAGCCTGAGGAAAAATATCCGAAACTTTTTAATATAAGTTCTTTAGCTTCTTCAAGACTAAATCTTTGTAAAAGGTTCAACACCATAGAATAGCTCGGTGAAAAACGGCTTTCTAACGGGTTGGCATCACTTAAAACAAGCTCTGCAACTTCTTCGGGAGATTGGAACTGCGTACCTACAATAGTAACATACCCTACTTCATCCATTCCACGTCTTCCTGCTCTGCCTGACATTTGGAGGAATTCGCTTGCCGTAAGCATTCTGTGACCGCTATCAGTACGTTTGCTTGTAGAGCTTATTACGGTTGAACGTGCAGGCATATTTATACCTGCTGCAAGAGTTTCTGTAGCAAAAACAACTTTTATCAAACCTTTTTGGAAAAGTTTTTCAACAAGGTTTTTCCACGCCGGTAAAAGTCCGGCATGGTGAGATGCAACACCCTGTAAAAGATATTCAATATGTTTATTGTTATAAAGATGAGGGTTTTCAGCAATATACTCATCAATAAACTGTCTAATTTGCGCCTGCTCGCCTTTTGTTACAAGTTCCAGAGATGAACACTTTTCCATTTGTTCATCACATTTTTTTCTTGAGAATGTAAAATATATAGCAGGAAGCATATCATTCTCTTGCAGATTTCTAATAATATCTTTTACGTAAGAACGTTTATTCTGAAGTTTTTTACCAAACACACGTTTTTCAGGCTTAATTTTTTTATTCAACTGACCGCTTGGAGTAAGAAGCGGCAAAAGCTTACTAGGCTGAGAGCTGTCAAAATAATAAAACCTTAAAGGTACAGGTCTGAAGTCGGTATTTACAAGTTCTGTTTTTGAATGAACAGTATTAATCCAATCCGTAAGCTCGTCAGCATTTGCCACAGTTGCCGAAAGGGCAATAATTTGAACATTTGTAGGACAATAAATAATACTTTCTTCCCAAACAGTTCCACGCTGCTCATCGTTCATATAGTGAACTTCATCCAGAACAACATATTTAACATCTTTCATATTATCGGTTACAGAGCCGAAATTGGTTCCGTAAAGCATATTTCTGAAAACTTCCGTTGTCATAACAACGATTTGGGCATTACGGTTAATTGAAGTATCACCTGTTAATAAACCTACTTTATCCTGCCCGTATTTTTCGCCAAAATCGTAATATTTCTGATTTGACAATGCCTTTAAAGGAGTAGTGTAAAAAATTCTTTTTCCATCCTCTAATGCTCTATGAATAGCATGCTGTGCTATTACAGTTTTACCTGCACCGGTAGGCGCACAGACTACAACGCTTTTACCTGAATTAATACATTCACAGGCATCTTTTTGAAACTCATCCAACTCAAATGGAAAATCGTACATCAAAACTCCTTTGGCTATCTAATTACATTATGCCCTAAAAATGAGTAATTGTAAAACATCAAATAAAAGACCTTATAAAAATTTATAAGGTCTTTTATATTATATCTTATCAAAGCCCGTGTATTTTCTTAGCACCTCAGGAATTACAATAGAACCGTCTTCTTGCTGGTAATTTTCAACGATTGCCGCAAATGTTCTGCCAACCGCAAGACCTGAACCATTAATAGTATGAACAAAATTTATCTTTCCGGTTTCTTTTTCACGATATCTTATGTTTGCACGTCTTGCCTGATAATCTCCGAAGTTAGAACAGCTTGAAATTTCTTTATAAGCTCCGTAAGACGGCATCCATACTTCCAAATCCCAGCACTTATTTGCTGAAAATCCGATATCACCTGTTGAGAGAGCTTCTCGTCTGTATGGAAGTTCAAGCAATTGAAGCATCTTTTCAGCATCTTCGGTAAGTTTTTCATGCTCCTCTTTACTTGTTTGCGGTGTACAAAGTTTAACAAGTTCAACTTTATTAAATTGGTGTACACGAATTAAGCCTCTTGTATCTTTACCGGCAGAACCTGATTCACGTCTGAAACAAGGAGTATATGCTGTCATATATTTAGGCAGGTCGTCTTCTGACAGGATTTCACCCGAATAAATATTTGTAACCGGAACTTCTGCTGTCGGAATTAAGAACAAATCTTCTTCTTCGCATTTATACATATCTTCTTTAAACTTAGGAAGCTGACCTGTACCTGTCATTGTAGCAGAGTTTGCCATAAACGGAGGCAAAATTTCTTCATACCCCTGTTCTCCTGTGTGGTAGTCAAGGAAGAAATTAATAATTGCACGTTCTAATTTTGCACCTTTACCTCTGTATAAAATAAATCTGCTTTGAGATATTTTTACGCCACGTTCAAAATCAACAAGCCCTTTTTCTTCACACAAATCCCAGTGAGCTTTGTGTTCAAAATCAAATTTTCTGGGCTCACCCCATTTATATACTTCAACATTATCATCTTCCGATAAACCTATTGGAGTTGTTTCATCAGGAATATTTGGAGTATGCAGAAGAATATCTCTCTGCTTATTATCTAATTCAGTTTGTTTTTCTTCCAATGCTTTGATATCATCACCGAGTTTGCGAACTTCTTCCTGTATAGCATCGGTATTTTCACCGTTTTTCTTCATCATGCCGATTTTCTGAGAATCAGCTTTTCTTTTTGCACGCAATTCATCTGCCTGAGTTTGAACTTTTCTTCTTTCAACATCAATTTCCAAAACTTCATCAATAGAAAGTTCGGGATTTCTGCGTTTTAAAAGCTCATTAACCTTATCAGGACATTCTCTTATCAATTTGATATCAAGCATCTTTTTACCACCTTTGTATATTATTCTTTTCAGTTATATTTATGGCTATATTGTAGTTTAAATAAAAGTTATAATCAAGATTTAATTTATTCTCACAATTATGTAAAGAATTGTGGATTTTCTTGACAAGGGGTGTATAATGTAATCAGAGGGTATGTGTTTATGATGTTCAAAAAATTAGCTCAAAAACTTAATAAAGACAGACAAAAACTAAGCAGCGCAGCAATCAATCCGCTAGAGGTAGATTTTGACGATAGAAAAAGCGTGTTTCTTGACAAATTGACAAGAACTGCTGTTAATATGTATGAACGTAAATGCGACATCAAAAACTTTTCAAAATTAGTACTCTCTGATCCTGAAAATGACTCACATAATAAAATTATGGATGAACTTTTTTCTAAGGGGATTATTGATGCATCAGACGATGAAAAACTGCTTGAGCTCTCTGATAATTCAAGGTTTTTAAGAGATTTGGGACTTATAGATTAACAGAACTAAGGAGTTGGAAGTGGCTAGAGGAAACAGTTTTCTAGGAAGTATATTTATAGGAATAATTTTATTTATAGTTTCATTTTTTGTGCTTTTTATAAATGAATTTATATACGTAAACTCTTTAAAAATCGCTGATTTTGCAGAAAAAAATGCTGTTGTTACCTCATCAAACAGCATATCCCCTGCAAACGAAAACAAACTTGTTCACCTCACAGGTCAGGCGTACTCGCAAGAAACACTTACAGATTCCGTTATCAGTATTCCAAATGCAATTGCACTTTTCAGAGATACCGAAATGTATCAGTGGAAAGAATTAAAAAAACAGAATGAGGACAACAGCACACAATATGAATACAGAAAAGTTTGGAGTAAGTTTTTAATAAATTCATCCGAATTTCAAAACAAATCTTACACAAATCCGACAAATATGAAATATAAAGAACTTGATTTATATGCACAGAATGTAGGATTTGGCAAGTTTTACCTGTCTGACAATATTATAGAAAATATTAACTCCCGCAGCAAAATATTGCAGCTGCCATACAGTAACAAGTTTAAAGTTTATAACGGATTTTATTTTACCGGACAAAACTATGATAACCCTGCTATAGGCGATCAAAAACTTGCATATTCATATATTCCGTCAGGCATAAAGCTTTCAATTATCGCTAAACAGTCAGGAAACAGGCTTGAAAGTATGAACAGCAAGTTCGGTAATTTTACAATTGTATCAAGCGGCACTAAAAATTTAAAAGATATGCTCACAGAATACAGAAATGACAGTTCCAATAAAACCTGGATTTTTAGGGGAATTGGACTTTTATTGATGCTTGTCGGGCTAAATATGATGATTATGCCTATTGCAAACATTGGAGGAATGATACCTGTATTAGGTCAAATCACAAAATTCGCCGCAACATTATCAACATTTATATTAACTATTGCACTCGGGACAATAACAATTGCATCCGGCTGGCTGCTTTTCCGTCCGGAAATCGCTATACCTCTCATAATTGTTGGTATCTTTACAATTTTAAGCCTTAAGAAAAAGAAGAAAATTATAATTCCCGAATAACTGCATCCGTAAATTCTGTTGTAGATGCATTGCCGCCTAAGTCTTGAGTACAAATACCTTTTTCAAGGGTTTTAAATAATGCTTTTTCAATTTTGGCTGCATATGAAGCTTCACCGATATATTTGAGCATTTCTGTTGCAGACATCAATAATGCTGTCGGATTTGCTTTATTTTGCCCTTTTATATCAGGTGCAGAGCCATGGACAGGTTCAAATACCGCATAATCAAGACCGATATTTGCCCCCTGTGCAACCCCGAGCCCTCCGATTAAACCTGCACACAAATCAGAAACTATATCACCGTAAAGGTTTGGCAAAACAAGCACATCAAATCGGTTTGGATTTTGTACAAGCTGCATGCACAAATTATCTACAAGAATTTCTTTTGTACTTATTTCAGGATAAGTTTGCGCTACATTCCGAAAACTTTCTAAAAATAACCCGTCAGAAAGTTTCATAATGTTAGCTTTTGTAACTACACAAACTTCTTTGCGATCGTTTTTTACGGCGTAATCAAAAGCAAATTTTGCAATTCTTTCAGAAGCTTTTCTAGTAATAACTTTTATACTTTCAGCAGTATTTTCATCAACCTGCCGTTCAATTCCTGCATATAAATCTTCTGTATTCTCTCTTACAACAACTATATCAACATTATCAAATCTTGTTTTTACATTAGGAAAATTTTTGCAAGGTCTTAAATTTGCATACAAATCAAGTTCTTTTCTCAACTGAACGTTTACAGAACGGAAACCTTTTCCAATAGGTGTTGTAACAGGAGCTTTTAATGCCACTTTGTTAGCCTTAACCGAATTCAAAACTCTTTCAGGCAAAGGCACCCCTTCTTTATCAATAACATCAGCACCTGCTGTTTGCACATCCCAATCTATTTTTACCCCTGCAGCATCAATAATCTTAACAACTGCATCAGAAATTTCTGGTCCTATACCGTCCCCGTTAATCAATGTTATCCGTGTCATTATTCCTCACAATATGCAAAGTTCTTTTAAACTTCTTAAAAAATCCGCAATTTGTGACAGTAAGATTATCTTCCAAAGATACAACACCAAGCCCCAGTGCTGTTAAAAGCGGACAGGAAAGTCCTTTTGTATAGTTTGCACAATCAAGACACTGGTCATCTTCTTCAATAAATATTTTACCGTCATTGCAATACATATATGAATTATACAACTTTGACGGATGTTTGTAAATAAAATATTATTTTTCCGCTTCCGGCGGTCCTTGTGGATTAATTTTTTCCTTCCAGGCTTTTATAATACGCTCTTTGATTGTTTTAACATCATTTGCATCATATTTTTCGTAGTTTCTTGGCATATGAATATAACTCCAAGCCGCACGAATATGTTCTTCGGTATCAATAGGATATTTATCGTTCACAGGATCGGCAAATTTTACATCGCCGTATTCATGCAAACCTCTGTTTTTATATACATCATCACGTTTTTCCATACCTGAATTATGCTTATTATTTTGCCTTGTGTCATCAGTCATCTTAACATATCTTAATAAACTATATAATCAAAAGCAATTATAGAAAACAAATTTTTTTTATATATGTAAGGTAAGGTTATTTAAAATTTAGGTAGGTTAAAAATGAACGTTGGATCTATTGCATCTTCAGGATGGAAATATATTCAAAGAGCAGGCAGACTGTATCCGGATTTCGTACTCGGTACAGGGAATGAAGCTTTTACAAATGCAATGCGTAATACGGTAAGAAATCGTGCTGCTGCCAATCAAAATTATTTTCAGGCTGTATGGTCAGGAACTAAAAAAGGCGTTCAAGCTGCCGAAGCACATAATAATACAATGATAAAACGCCACGGAGGTTTCTGGAAAAGCAACTGGGCTGCCTTAAAGTCATTCCCCGGAAAAGTAAAACAAGGATGGCGTGTTGGCGGAAAACTTGCAGATAAAGCAGGTAAAACAGGTTTTTCAAAATTCTGGTCACAATTTAAAGGTTCACTAAGCGGCATCGGCAAAAGAATGCCTCTTATAGGTACTCTTTTAATTGCTGTAACAGAACTTCCGAATATATTTTCAGCATTCAAAGATAAAGGACTTGCAGGAGGCATAGCTGAAACAGGAAAAGCAGGATTAAGACTCGGCGCAGGTATGGCAGGTGCTGCAATAGGTCAGGCATTAATACCGATACCTATTGTAGGCGGACTTGTAGGCTACATTGCAGGTGACTGGTTAATGAGTAAGTTTACAGGCAAAAGCCACTCTGAAAAGAAAGCCGAAGCCGAACAGGCACAACTAGCCAGCCAACAACAAATGATGAATCAATACGGAACAAATCCTTATGCAATGCCTCAAATGGCAAATCAGGCAGCTGCTAATCAATTCAGTATCCCTCAGCCGACAGTAAGTGCACAAGAATTAATGGCTATGCAAAGAGCATTATACAGCCAAGGTGCAGGAAATCCGATGGATCAAGACTTTATGGCAATGACTTCCGGAATAAACAGACTTAACTATCAATGCTAATAACCAACGGTGATTAAATATCACCGTTTTTTTTATATTAATAAATCTTTACAAATAAGCAATTTCAAAAAATAAATTACGTTTATTATTATACGGGGAATTAATTACAGGGGAACATGGATTTATGCCAAATCCAATCAGTAATGATTATTATAAATTAGCAAGTTATGCTGCGGCGGCAAACATCAACCATAATACACAGGCAGATTTGCAATCACAGCTTTTAGTTACAGGCGGATTAATGCTTGCTCCAACTGCGTATAAATTAACTAAAGGTGCAGTATGGGATGCTCCCAGGTGGGTCTGGCAAAACAAAGGAGATTATACATCTGCCTGGCAGCAAATCAAAGCTAATAACGAAGCTGCCAAAAAATCCGTTGAACACTTAAAAGGTAAAAATATATTTGAAACCATAAACAACAGAAGCCACTTCAATCAATTAACAGAACTTGAAAAAAACTTAAAAACAGCTCCTGACTACAGAGATTGGTCTAAATTAAAAACAGAAACAGCAAGAAGAAAGTTTTTCAATCAAGGACAAAAAGCTAAATTCTATGAAGAAGCTAAAAGACTTATCGAAGAGGCAAAAACAAAAAAATTAACAGGAAAAGAACTCAAAGCTCAAGTAAAATTAATTGAAGAATCAATAGCAAAAGCTGACTTAGCAGTTCACAAAGCCGTTGTTTCAGGAGAAATTAAAGCAGTCACAAAACGTGGCAAAGCCTGGGCAGGAGTTAAAAAATACTCAGGCTATAATGCAGTTGACGGCGCTATGAAAAAAGGGGCAACAAGTTCATCAAAAGTTGTCAGAGGAATTGCCAAAGGTGCAAAAGGCGGCGGTCTTGCAACAGCAGCAATTGGCTTAGCTTGTGAAACACCTGACATTATAGAAACATATAAAAAAGGCGGAGCAGGTAAGGGAACAAAACAACTTGCAAAAAGCGCAGGCATAGCGGCAGCCGAAGGCGTAGGCTTTGCAGTAGGAGCTAAAGTCGGAGCAATTGCTGGTGCTAAAATCGGTGCAACAATAGGTACTTGTATCGGCGGACCCGTAGGAACAGCTGTCGGCGGAGCTGTAGGTGCTATTGTAGGCGTAGGCTGCGGTATCTTAGGCAGCTGGCTTGCAGGCAAAGGAGCAAGAGCACTTGCCGGTAAATCAGAACTTCAAAAAATAAATGAAGAAGAAGCAAAGAAATTAGCAGAAAATGCTCAAAAAAACAATGAAGGCAAAGAAGAACTTTTAGCAAAAGCCGAAGAAAGAGCAAATCTTGAAGGCTGTACGGACGAAGAAGTTATTGAAGCTTATAGAAAAATAGTAAATGATAAAAATACTGAAATTAAAAAATCCAAAAAGACATCCGATAAATCAAGACTATCAAGTGATTACAGCAGCTTATATAATCTTTTAAGCGGATTAGCAAATTATCAAATGCCTGTATATTCACCAAATACAATATACACAAATAATATTCTGACACCGTCATTTAATAATACATTCAATCCTTATTACAGCTCATACAATAACATATTTAACTCAAATATGATGTACAATCCGCTTATGCAAAACTTAAATTTCGGATTATATGCATAATAAAAAAAAAGACCGTTTCATAACGGTCTTTTTTCTGCTCTAAAGAGTTGTTACGTGAAAATCCCTTTCAGAAACACTCGATGTACATTCAAGGACATTTCGAAGAAACTTTTCAATAGCCATTTCCATTGTGCTGATTTCTTCTTTCAAAGCATTGTAGCTTTCTTCCTTGACTTCTCTCAAGGCATTTTCAAAAATTTCGTCGTGATACATGACATACTCCTCTTTTGTTACCTTTACCGTAAACGGCAAAGACTACTTCACATATTCCCAGAACGGCAGTTTTTGAGCTTTTCTTTAAGAAATTAATCAATATTGTTACAAAATTTATTATTTTTACAAAATAAAAAAAATTTAATGTAGAATATATAGAATAGGGGAAACGAAGTATGATGACTGATTTTCAATTGACAAATTATGATTATTACTCAAGCAGAAGCGATATGGAAATAATATCACATATTGTTGAATCTTTGAAAAAAATTCTGGAAGAAGATAAAAGAGAAGCCCAACCGTTATTTTTAAAAACTTCTGATAATCTTATTTTAAATATTGCAAGAAAAGTTGTTCAAGAAAAGAAAAAAACTTTTCTTATAGGTATAACAGGTGAAAGCGCTTCGGGAAAAACAGTTTTTGTAGACAATACAATTAAAGCCTGTGTTAAAGATAAAAAATCAGGCATTTATACTGTTATAAGATGTGATGACTATTACAAAGACACATCAAAAGAATTACAGGAAGCAGGCAGCTACGAAGAACTCTTTAAAACAGGTTTCAGTTTCGATACCCCTGACGTTATTGATTTAAAATTAATGACAGAACACTTAATGGAATTAAAACGAGGAAGAAAAATAGTTTCTCCTAAATATGATTTCGTAACCTGCGTTTCAGATCCTAACGGCGATGTTAAAGAACCTGCAAAAGTTATTCTAACGGAAGGTTTGTATGTTCTTAATGAAGGTGTCAGAGATGTTATGGATGTAAAAGTTTATGTTTATACACCGCTGGAAGTTATAAAAGAGCGCTGGTACAAACGTGCAGCTCTTCGGGGTAAAACAGGAACTGCGGCTGATTTACAATTTCAGGATGTAAACAGAACAGCGCAGCAATATATACGCCCTGCTTATCAAATATCAGATGCTGTTATCAATGGTATGGTTTCACAAGAATATATTCAGGATATTACGGACAGAATATTTAAAACATTACAAAGTATTGAATATTAAAATAAAAAGAACCGGAATAAATCATCCGGTTCTTTTTTCCTCTAATGTTTAATCATACAAGGACATTTTGGCTGCACAGGCTGAACATAAATTCTGTCGCAGGAATTGCAGGTAGGCTCGGCAAAAGCTTTTCTGCAAGTAGGACAAGGATTAATTTTAACCTTTGTACACTCGTCACATTTTTTTACTTTACACTTGTTGCAGTTTTTGAATCCTGTAAACGGATTTAAGCTGAAGTTAGTTTTATTTTCACCAATACCAAAGTAAGGCAGAGGGTTCAAATAAGACAGGTAAGGCACCGGATTGAGGGTTTGAACACCTTCCCAGGCTGCAAAAGCACCGTTAGTTGATAAAGCAATTGCACCTATAAGTGCTAAAGAAATACATAAATTTTTCATAAAATACTCCCATAAAATTTAATAATGTATAAAATTTTCATTTACATTATCATTTTAAACTCTGTGAAAGTATTTACCATAACCATATGATTAATAGAGATTAAACTTTTGTAGCGGGCAAAAAGTATAAAATAAAAAAAGGATTGGAATAATCCAACCCTTTTTAAATAAAGATTATAAAAATTATAATGCTACATTTGCTTTTGGAATAGAAGCTTCGTCAAGTAAGATTACATAAACTTCTTCACCTGCTTTAGCGTGATATTCCAAGCCTGGAGTTACCAAACCTGTAACTAAACCAACAGCCGCACCTACAGGAGCACCGATTGCAATACCAGTACCGATTTTAGTAGGATCCGGTATGAATGCAAAGCCAACACCTGCACCAATACCAACAGCACCGCCAGTAGCTGTGCATAACAGTAATTTACCTGTAGTCATCCAAGGACCTTCTTTTAAAGAGTAATCTTTTGAGAACGGTTTAGCATTGAAAGCCAATTCTTTTCCGTCAGGTAAAACGATTTTAGTAAGTTGCGGATAAACTCTTGCATTTTTGTTAAATAATTTCGGATCTTTAATTTCATTAATTTTTGCAATAAATTTAGATCCCGCAGGAATAACAACAGTACCTTCCTTAGTAACAATATTTTCATCATTTACAAAATAAACAATGTCGCCTGCTTTGTGTTCTTCTGATTTAAATTTAGATTCAAAAGCAACAGCCAAAACGTTACCTTCAGTTATCACGCTTTGAATATTATTAACTTTAACTTCGTTAGAAGGAGCTTTTTTAGTAACATTAAGGTGTTCAATAGTTGTAGTACCTATGTATTCCTGTTTAACCAAATCCAATTTAGCTTTTAATCTTGCAAGAAGAACAGCAGCTTCTGCTCTTGATAAATTATCATTTGGTCTCAATTCTCTTGAATCCGGATAGTTTACGTAAATACCATAGTTAATGGTTTTAGCATAAACTTTTTTTGCCCAGGCAGGAATTGCAGCTGCATCTTTAAATTGCTCTAATACAGCAGTATCAGGGTTCATATCTTTTGTAATATGACTGATTACAGATTGAGCTTCAGAACGCAAAACAACTCTGTTAGGTTGGAAAGTTCCGTCAGGATAACCGTAAACAAGACCTAATTGTTGAGAACGCAGGATATTATCATAATTAGGTGTATCCTTGCTTACATCTGAAAACTTGTTAGTAATATTAACATTTAAGTTATCATTTGATAAAACTTTCAGTAAAGCATTAACAAACTCTATTCTTGTCATATTACCTTCAGGATTAAAACGATTACCTGTTAAACACATAATGTTTTCATCTACAACTTCAACAATTTCTTTTTTAGCCCAATAATTTTGGCTTACATCTGCTATGGCAGTTGCAGCTAATGCAGGAACAGCATTCATTGCTAATAACCCCAATGCCATTAGCCCAGAAACAATTTTCTTCATTTTTACTTCCTCATATTTACTAGTAAACCTTTTTCGTGTATTATTATATCGTAAACATTGAAACTTGTAAACATGTTTGAATTTTTATTATAAAATTTACCCGAAAAGAAAGGAAAACCATGAGTAGTTACACTATGACGAAAATTGTTGCGACACTTGGTCCTGCAACATCTACAAAAGAAAAAATCAGAGAGTTATTGAAAGCCGGAGTAACCATGTTCAGATTAAATTCTTCACATGGCGATGTTGACATGCATAAACAAAATTTGACTTTCATAAGAGAAATTGAAAAAGAAGAAAAAACTTTAATTCCTGTTCTTCTTGACCTTCAAGGTCCCAAAATCAGAATAGGAAATTTACCGGAATCTATTGAAATTAAAAAAGGACAAATTTTAAAATTCCGCCACCAGTCTGAAGTTACAGGCGACATTCTTCCAGTCGACTATAAAGGTATGGCAAATGATGTTACACCGGGTGAGATGATTTTGATTGATGACGGTAAAATCCAGTTACAAGTTCAGAAAACAGAGGACAACGTAATTTTTGCAGAAGTCTTAACAGACGGTCTTTTGAAACAAAGAAAAGGTATAAATATACCGGGTTCACAAGGAAGCCTCGATGTTTTAACAGCAAGAGATTTAACTTTCGTTGAATTTGCAGCACATAACGACATTGACTATCTTGGTTTATCATTTGTAAGAGAAGCTTCTGACGTTGTTAAACTTAGAGAATTATTGGAAGGACACGGAAATACCACAGCTAAAATAATTTCTAAAATTGAAAAACCACAGGCTGTGAATAATATAGACAGCATTATTGAAGTTTCTGACGGTATAATGGTTGCAAGAGGCGATTTAGGTATTGAAATTTCAACAGAAAAAGTACCTATTGTACAAAAAACTATTATCAGAAAAGCTAATGCAAAAAGAAAGGTTGTAATCGTAGCAACACAAATGCTTGACAGTATGATTGAAAACCCGATCCCGACACGTGCGGAAACTTCTGACGTAGCAAACGCTATTCTTGACGGTACCGATGCAATTATGCTTTCAGGAGAAACCGCAGCAGGTGCTTATCCTGTAGAAGCTGTTGCAATGATGAAAAAAATTGCTGACACTGTTGAAGAATCTCCGTTTATGAGAAAAAATAAATTCCCAAGAAAAATGGTTGAGGAAGAAAAAGATTCTCAGGCAATGGCTATCGGTATGTCAATCGCTGATATGGCAAAAAAAATGAATGTTAAAGGCGTTATTGCTTTGACAGGAAGCGGTTTTACAGCTTCTTTCTTATCTGAAGGAAGATTAAGCGTTCCTATTTTTGCCTGCTGTCCGAGCAAAAATATTTGCCGTGACATTAAACTATATAGAGGCGTATGTCCTTTTGTAGTAGATTTTGAAGCTTCAATCGATAAAAACTCTTTAAGACAAATGGATAAATTCCTGAAGAAAACAATGGGTCTTGAAGACGGCGATATGGTTGTTATCACAGGTTCAGTTCCTGAACTTATGGTTGGCGGAACAAACTTCATCAAAATCCACAAAATAGGACAACTTGGTGAATAATGCCTCCCGCAAAAAAAAAACAAAAATAATACCCTTTACGGGTATTATTTTTTTAATATGTCATTTCCCAGTTATCGTTCAAAATTTTACCAAAACATCCGTTCCAGGTGCCATTATTATTAATACAAGAAGTATTAAACATCTCTTCACGTTTTTCCTTTGATATCGGCGGCAAAGAAGTTGAATAATCGTCAACAATGCCATTATTATATACATAAATGGCAAACAAATCACGTCCTACAAGATTAGGACCTTTAGCTCCGTTAACATCAACGTATAACACTGCAATGAGACTTGCATCAGGGTCATTAATATTTAAATACCCCAGCGAAGTTCCATCAGCAAGTGTAATATAACGTGATGTGTTACCTGATATAAATTGACCTGAAATCTTTTTATAAGACGAAGCCATACAAGGTGTTTGCGTTTCTTTACAATCTTGTATAATTTTATAATAAGTGTTAAAGAAACTATTCCATTCGCTTAATGTTGTTAATCCTGCTTCTTTTAAATTCACAGCATTTTTGTCAGCCATAACTTGAACTAAACCTTGAGATAATATATTATAAAATTTGTGCAGCTGTGTTACATAGCTTTGACGTTGATAATTTTGCATCAAAGAAGGTACGGTCATAGCAGAAACAACGCCGATAATGCCAAGTGTTACCAAAACC
>HF991452.1:0-13143 GCA_000433095.1 Clostridium sp. CAG:967
AGCTAAATCTTTTTTACTTTTTTTCATACTTTCACTCCTCGTTAATTACTTACTTTTTCATTATAAAGCCTTTTTTTAATTTTTCAAGAGATGATTAAGATCACTACTTATTATTTAATTTTCCATTTTTCCTGTAACCTGTTGAGTTTCCCTGTACTTTGAAGGTGCTCGATTACATAATTAACTTTTGTAATAAGCCTTTGAGAAGATTCTTCTTTTCTGAAAACAACAGCATACGGCTCTTTTGAATAACGTTTCGGCAAAATCTTTACAGATTTGTCATTAATAGCAAACCCGAGCAAAATCGTATCATCAGCAATCACAGCATCAGCTCTGTTTTCTTTTAATGCTCTAAAGGCTTCCGGATAGGTTTTATATCCTATCACAATAACCTCAGGGACATTGGTTCTCAAATTTCTTTCACTTGTAGAACCAAATACAATAATCATTTTTTTGCCTTCGAAGTCTTTTATACCTGTAGCTTTACTGCTGCTTTTTACCATAATAGCCTGACCGGCAATATAATAAGGCATTGAAAAATCTAATATTTGCAGGCGTTGATTAGTAACGGACATTGTTGCAATAAGCATATCCACTTCACCTGCCGAAAGCTTCATAATTCTATTGGTAGCAGTAACAGGCACGAATTCAACTTTGTTCTCATCCCCGAGAATTGCTTGGGCGATAATTTTTGACAAGTCAATATCATAACCCTGAAGATTACCTTTGCTGTCTCTGAAACCGAAAGGTGCTGCATCATCACGTACACCTATAATAAGCTTATCCCGCTGCGTAATAACAGTTAAATCATCATTAACTTCTTCCTTTTTACCGCATCCGCAGCAGATAAAAATTAAAAATAACAGTGTACAGAAAATCTTTTTCATCATAGCAAAATCATGATAACGAAGTTCCTCTCGAAAGTCAAATAATGCGAATAAGCATATAATCTTTGAAATCAGATACCAAATAGCCTGCGTGGATAACCGCTTTTGGCAATGTTTCTTGTAATAAATGAAGTACATAATCTAGTATTAGTTTGTTTTTTAAAAAAATATTTTTTGGGTTTTTCGAAAAAAACCCGCAACACAAGGAGGTAAAAATGACTATTAAAAAACTTACTGTGGCAGCTGCAATTGCCGTTGGAATAGCAACGTGTTCCTTGAATCAAGCAATGGCGGCTTGTCCATGCGCAATCCCGGAAACACCGGCACCATGCGCTGAACCGCTGCCTGTAGTAACAGGTCCTGCATGCCCGTGCGAAACGGTTAAACCAAACACATGCAACAAATGCAAAAAAGCTATGCCTGATTGCGATTGTAAAAAACCTGATCCATGCTTAGATCCGTGCGACAAACCATGCGATCCATGTGAAAAACCTAAAAAATCAGACTGCGGATGTCCCGACGAAATCAGTTGTGATCAACCGGCAGAACCTGCATGCGCAATCTGCCCTCAAACAGGCAAACCTGACAGAAAAGATATGAAACAGGTTTACGGCTACCCTAATGCAATTTATGGTACAAACAACTATGTAGGTCAGCCTGCTAACTCAATCTTTTCTACAGATACCCCTCTTGCTGCAACACCGAGAACTCTTTCATCTAACATAAACGGTGCAACTGTTGCAACAGACGGACAAATTACAGGTGCAGCAACTCAAATGCCTTGTCTGAACGAAGCACCTACAAGACACAACGGTATCCCTATTGACAGAAACGAAAGATTAATGGACGGTAACAACTGCCCTATTGACTTCCAATCAACAAACTCTATTGATGCTGTAAGAAAATCTTTCGTACCTTACGAAATTCCAAACCAAATTATGCAAACAACAGGTGCTGCTGCTAACTTAGGCGGCTGTCAATTTCCCGACGTTCCAAACGGGTTCTGGGCAGCGTGCGACATCGACAAATTAGCTATTAACGATGTAGTGGTAGGTTATCCTGACGGTTACTTTAAACCAAATAGAAATATTACCCGTGCTGAATTTGCTACAATCTTAGTTAAAGGTTTCAACCTTGACAAATGCGATATGCCTCGTGAAGGTTTATTCCGAGATGTACCAAAAAGCAACTGGGCTAACGCAGCAATTGCAAAAGCAGTTGATGAAGACTTGTTGAAAGGTTACCCTGACGGCAACTTCAAACCCGGACATCCTGTAACAAGGGTTGAAGCATTATCAACAATTGCAAAAGGTATGACTTGCGACATCGACCAATGCAAAGCTGACGAAATCTTAAGCAGATACGCAGACGGAGCTTCTGTTCCAAACTGGGCAAGAATTCCGGTTGCTAAATCATTAGAAAACGGTGCTTTAAAAGATATGCCTAATCCGAACATGATTATGCCTAACAAAGAAGCATCACGTGCAGAAGTAGCTTCAATGATGCAAACAGTTCGTGTAGCATTAGGTTACGATACTAACCCTAAAACAGCTAACAACATCTGCCCTGCTTGTCCTGTAAACAAAAACGCTTTTGTTGAACAAGAAGAAATCGTTAAAATCCCTACATTAAAAGTTAAAATGATTGACCAGTTAACTGCAAAATCATCTCACGTAGGTCAGTACTTCAGAGCAAACACTCTTGAAGACGTAACAATTAACGGTGTAACTTACCCTTGCGGTTCAACAGTTACAGGTCAGGTTGTAGAAGTTATCAGACCTTCAGGCTGTGATAAAGGTGCTTTAAAATTGTCATTCACTGATATTAAAAACGGTGATTGCAAAACAAAATTACCAAAACAAATCTTGCAAGCACAAGTAAACAAATCAAAACAGGTTAACCCTGTAGCAAGATTGGTAGAAGCTCCGTTTACACTTGCCGGTTCATTAATCGGTGTAACAGGCAGAACAGTCGGCGGTGTTATCACAAACGTAGGTAACGCAGCAGAAAACGTATCAAATGATGCAGGTTACATGTTAGGTCACGTATTCCAGGGTCAATTCGGTGCAGCAGCACGTAACCTGGGTGACGGTTTATGGGAAACAGTTAAAGCTCCTATCGACGTAACAAGAACAGCATTGTCAGGTACAATGGGCTTATTCCAAACAACAGGCGACGAATTTGCTTACCTTGTTGACCCTCGTGGATATAAAATATCTGCAGTAAATCCAAGAGAACACGTTACTATTGCATTCGGCTGCTCTGAGTAGGCGACCGCATCAAGACTTTGTTAAATAACAAAGCCGAGAGTGGAAACCGGCTACGCCGGCACAGTACAAATTATTCGAAGCCTGGAAAACCGATACCAAATTTGGTATCGGTTTTCTTTTATATTAATATTATTAAGCTTCGGTTTTTTTAATTTTTTTCATTATAAATAACAATGGTATTACTGCCAAACACAAAATACCGAATATTCTAAACGAATCAATAAACGCCCATAAAGTTGATTGTTTTACAAGCTGACCGTAATATGAGTACTGTGACATATATTGAGCTACGGATTGCTCTGTATAACCTGCAAGAGCAGATGCAGTTGACTGAACTCGTTCAATAAAAGCAGGATTAAGTTCACTTGTTTTGCCAACCATCATGTACTGGTGAACCTGTGCAAAACGTGTCAGCATTGTTGCTACAAGTGAAGTACCGATTGCACTTCCTATATTTTTCAAAAGGTTTTGAATACCTGTAGCATTTGTCATTTGCTCGTTTCTCAAAGTATCTACAGACAAATTCATAATAGGAACCATAGAAAGCCCCATACCAATACCCATTACAAAGTTAGGAACAGCAATATTCATATTTGATATTTGCAGGTTTAACGAGCCGAATACAAGCGTAGAAGCGCCCAGCAGACATAAACCGATAGCTACAAGCAATCTGTTATCAATTTTGTTTGATAAGGTTGCTGTCATAACCATTGCAGTCATACTTCCCAAACCTCTGGGCATCATTGTGGCGCCGCTTAAAAACGCAGTATAGCCAAGCATACTTTGCAAAAATTGCGGAAGAATTGCAAGAGATGCATATAAAACAGCCTGAATTACAACAGATATAATGGTACCCGCCGAAAAATTCCTGTCTTTAAAAACCGATAAATCTATTAACGAATCTTTGTTAGTCAACTGAGAATGGAAAAACAATATACACGCCACCACAGATACACCGAATGTCCAGCAAATCCATGTTGCATTAAACCAATCCGCATTATTACCTTTATCAAGAACTGTTTGCAGTGTTACAAGCCATATTGTAAGATAGAAAAATCCCTTTCCGTCAATTTTTACATTCTTTTGTTTTCTTGCATAAGGAGGATCCTCAACAAGCTTGTGTGAAAGAAGTGCAGCCGCACAGCCGAAAGGAACGTTTATATAAAAAATCCAGGGCCATGTCCAGTTATCAGTAATCCAACCGCCCAAAACAGGACCGATAATGGGAGCAAGAATTACACCCATACCGAAAACAGACATTGCAATTCCACGTTTTTCTTTCGGAAAACTTTCAATAATTATTGCCTGAGAAATCGGAAGAATTCCGCCGCCGCCAAAACCTTGCAGAATTCTCGCAAATATCATAAATTCAATATTTTTAGCCATACCGCAAAGCATTGATGCAATTGTGAATGTCAAAATACTTATTATAAAAAAGTTTTTACGTCCGAAAACCTTGCTGAAAAAATCAACGGCAGGAATCACAATCCCTGCTGCAATAAGATAACTTGTCAAAATCCACATTGACTCATCACGTGTAGCAGAAAAACTTCCCGCCATATGCGGCAATGCTACGTTTCCGATTGTACCGTCAAGTACATATATAAATACGGATAACATTACCGGTATTATCATTATCCAGGGGTTAACTTTTGGTTTCCACTCTTCAGGAGTTTGAACTTGTTCATTTGCCATAAATTAATTTTCTCTTTTCTGTTCTCCTTTTAATAAAAACATGAACGGAACCAAAATGAAACATGCCATAGCGAATACTTTAAAAGTAGTCATATAGGCACATAGTGTAGATTGTTGGATTAACTGGTTATACAGCATTTTCCCTGCCATATAAGTTGCATTCATCATATCACCTGCCTGATGAATAAAAGAGCTTGCATACATACTTAATCTGTCTGCATAAACATTGTTTAAATCAGTCATAGATTTCACAAGTCCGTGCTGATGAACTTGAGAAAATCTTGAAATCATAGTTGCTACAAGAGAAGTGCCGATTGCACCGCCTATTGTTTTTAGCAGGTTTTGGAACCCTGATGCGTTAGTCATCTGGTCGTTTCTTAAAGTTATACAAGACAATGTTGTTATAGGCATCATTGTAAATACTAGTCCCATACCGAATACAAAGTTAGGTATTACAATGTTCATCATGCTGATTTCAAGATTAAGACCTCCGAGAAGCCAGCCGCCTAATCCAAGACATAACAGTCCGAATATTCCGTAGGTTTTATAACTGATTCTGCCGCCTATACCGCCGAATATCATTAATGAAAGAAATGCACCGGCACCTCTCGGCATAATCGCAACTCCGCTTGTAAACGCATCATATCCAAGCATGTTTTGAAGCATTTGAGGCAATATAGCCAATGATGCAAGCAATACAGCATTAATCAGAATTAACATGCCTGTACCGCATAGAAAATTTGTATCTTTCAATACATCAAGCTTTACCATAGGATTTTTACCCCTGACCTGCGAGATGAAAAATAAAACGGCACCTAAAACAGCAATTGCAGTAAGCCAGCAAATCCATGTCGCATTAAACCAATCCGCATCATTACCCTTATCAAATACAACCTGTAAAGGAATTAACCATACGCATAGCCAAAGAAAACCGAATTTATCAAGATGAGTACCTTTTTGTTTTCTTGCATAAGGAGGATCTTCAAGAAACTTTTTGGCAAGAGCAATACAAATAAAGCCGACAGGTACATTAATAAAGAAAATATATGGCCAAGACCAGTTTTCTGTAATCCACCCGCCCATAACAGGACCTAAAATAGGAGCAACTACTACTACCAGACCGAAAATAGCCATAGCTTTATTTCTGGCTTCGCCTGTAAAGCTTTCCATACAAACAGCCTGCGCCATAGGCATAAGACAACCGCCGCCAAAACCTTGCAATGCACGGGCTATTACAATCATTCCGATTGAATTTGATACACCGCACATGAATGAAGCTATTGTGAATATAAACACACCGAGCATGAAGAAATTTTTTCTTCCCATAAATTTGCAGAAAAAATCAATCATAGGTATAACAATACTGCTTGCCATTAAATAACTTGTCAAAACCCATATTGATTCCTGATTGCTCACAGAATAAGTACCCGCAATATGAGGCAAAGCAACGTTTGCAACAGTTTCATCAAGTGCATACATGAATGTTGCAAGCATAACGGGTAAAATTAACAGCCACGGATTAACCGTAGGTTTCCATTCTTGAATTTGTTCTTCTGCCATACTAAATCCTTTATCTGAAAATGCCGGCTTTTACAATGTCTATAAAAAGTTTATATTATTGTTAAAAGGCGGCATTTATAATAGTCTAATGTGATGATGCAAACATTATTTTACTACTTAACTCTTACTTTTGGAACAACAGACATTCCCGGAACAATGTTGTATTCATCAGGATTGATATTTTCTGTGAACACGATTTTTACAGGAATTCTTTGTACGATTTTTACGAAAGAACCAACTGCGTTTTCAGGTGGGAACAAACTTGATTTTGCACCTGAAGCACGCTGAATACTGTCGATTTTTCCCTTGAACACTTTGTTAGGGTAAGTATCAACTTTAATATCAACTGTCTGACCGGGTTTCATGTGACGTAATTGATTTTCTTTAAAGTTTGCAACAACCCAAACATCTTCTGGAACAATAACAAAAAGAGGTGAACCTACATTAACATACATACCTTTTTCAACACGTCTGTTTGAAACTGTACCTGATTGAGGTGCATAAATGTTTGTATATGATAAGTTCAATTTTGCTTTATCTCTGGAAGCTTTAATTTCTTTCAAATCAGCATCAGCAACTTTACTTCCGCCTTGTGACAATAAAGATTCTTCTGCCTGTGTTAAATTAGCCTGAGCCGAATCATATTTAGCCTGAGCAGCATCAAGAGTTTGTTTTGAAACAGCACCCTGCTCATAAAGATTTTTATATCTGTCCAAATCTTTTTTAGCTACTTCAATATTTGACTGCATAGCTTTGAAGTTTGCTTTTGCATTCTTCTGATTTAATAAAGTTCTTTCATATTTAGCTTCAGATTGTGCAAGTGCAATTTCATAATCCGCAGGGTCGATTTTTGCAACCAGATCACCCTCTTTAACTTTTTGGTTATCGGTAATATACACTTCCGTAATCTGACCGCTTACTCTCGGTGCAACCTGAACTGTTGTTGTTTCAACGTAAGCATCGTCTGTTGATTGATACATTAAAGCATCATGAATAAAGTATGCGGTTGCAGCGGCAACAACAATTCCTAAACCTAATGCTATAAATCTTTTAAACGGTTTATGTTCTTTTTTTGTTTCCTCTTCTGATTGAATATTCTGTTCTTCAACGTTTGTATTTTGTTCTTCCATTTTCTACCTCATATTATTTATAATATATTATATATTCATCTCTACTACTTTTTCCAGGTCTAACCTGAATGCTCTCAAAGTTTCCTGTACTCTGTCCACTTCTTCAGGTGTAATTTTTTTTGTAACACCATCGAAATATCTTTTAATTTTTTTGTTAATTGTATCTAATTCTTTGTAACCGTCTTCGGTTATCCCCATTTTCTTAACAAGTCTGTTATTTTTTGTATCAATAAATCGGGTAATAAATCCTTTTTCTTCCAGAGAATTCAAAATTCTACCGGTATTTGCTCTATCTTTTATAATCAGTTTTGCTAAATCTCTCTGACAGATTCCTGCATTAATGGAAACAGTATCCAATGCCGCATACTCATCCATAGACAAGCTTATGTCAAGTTTTTTAAACAATTGAGAAGTTAATATTCTCATCAATCTTGCTGCCTGTTCCAGTTCATAATGTATACTGTCTGTATAATGTAATAATTTGTTATCTGCCATAGTTTCCAATTAGTATTATAATTTAAATTATTATTTTATGTTATGTTGTAAAAAATATATGTTGCATTTACAACAATATTATGCTAACATATGATTGTAAAAAATGCAAGCACTAAAAATTAAAGTAAAGAAAAAGGAAAACAAAAGCGTGAAAAAGGTTATATCTATAGCATTATTAGCAAGTTTTGTAAGCATGAATTTCATGCCTGTACTTGCCGTTGAAAACAATGATTTTTCTACAGCATCCCCGAAACAATTCAAAAGCATGGTTAAGAAAAACAAAAAAACTAAAAACAGCGATGATTATAAATTCGCTTATGTGAATATGAACTGGTGGGACAATTTTAATGATGATTTATTAAACAGTTATATAGAAAAAGCTGTTCTAAATAACTATGATTTGAAAATGGCATCAATAAACGTTGAAGAATATTATCAAAACGTAAGAAACCAATTTGCAAAAGAATTGCCGTCAGCAACCGTAGGCGGAGCTCCTGCTTTCCTGAAAATGCCCGGTAAAACAAGTACTGAAATGTCTTTTGCAGTGCCGGCAATTGTTAGTTACGAAGCTGATATCTTCCTGAAAAACAGAGATAAAACCAAAGCCGTTAAAAAATTGTATGAAGGTTCAAAACTTGATGAAAGAGCAGCATACATTTCCATAGCTTCAGCAGTCGGAACTACTTATCTTAACATTATTAAACTTGACAAAACAATTGAACTTCAAGAACAAATCGTTAATTCAAGACAAAGTATTTATGATTTGATGCTTGCAAGAAACAAAGAAGGCTTAACATCAACTGCTGACACAATAAAAGCAAACAAATCTTTAGTTCAGGGCCAAACCGATTTAATAGAGTTGAAAAAACAAAGAGAGCAATTACTTCACCAATTCTGCGTACTTCTTGGCGAAAGCCCTGAAAATGCACATTCAATCGAAAGAACTTCACTTGATAATTTAAATTATCAGCTTGCTGTTCCTTCACAAATACCGTCAGAAATTATTACTCAAAGACCTGACTACATCAGAGCAGAATTAATGGTAGAAAAAGCAGGTATTGACGTAAAAGTAGCTAAAAAAGAGTTCCTTCCGTCAATAAACATCTTAGGTCTGGCTTTGTTCAACGCAGGCGATATCGGAAGCGTGTTTACTACAAAAAATATGCTAATGGGTCTTGCAGGCGGTATAATGGCTCCTTTGTTCACAGGCGGATCATTAACAGCTAATTTGAGATTGAAAAAAGCAACTTATGAAAGAGTTCTGCAAGATTACTACAAAACCAACCTGACCGCAATTCAGGAAGTAAACGATGCTCTTGTTGCAGCTAAACTTGACAAAGACAAAATGGCTCAAACAATGAAACAGGCAGAACTGGAAAAATCAGATTACAAATACAATGAGCATAAATATAATGAGGGAACAATTTCCAAGCTGGACTTAATCCAGTATCACGAAAATCTACTAACAATAGATAAACTCGTTGCCCAGCAAAAAGTAGAATGCATGGTAGATGCAATCGGACTTTACAAAGCTACTGGCAGCAAACCATACGACTACGTAAACTAAAAAACATATAATCATCACCTCTTTACTTTAAAAATAATTAAAGTAATGTGCCTGCAAGTCTCACTATTGCAGGCATTTTTTTATTTCATCACCGACTTTCCTGCAAAATCTTGAATACTTGTCATCAATCTCTCCGTAATCGTTAATAAAACTTTTAATCCAGGTTCCGTCATTAATTTTGAAATCTTGAATAATGACATATATATCTGGATTTGAAATAATTATATCTTTAGCTGTAAGAATAATAATTCTGAACGGTCTGCCGTTTCTTTTGTTTTCTAACACAGAATATAATTTTTCGATTGCGTTCGCATCAATTAGATTATCAAAATCAGCGTAAATGAAGTAAATCGATTTTTCAGATTTCATAAGCTCTAAAAAGTTACTAATTCTTTTTTTGTAGCGAATAATGAAATGTTCTTTAATGAGTTTGTAATCGTGTGGATACAATTCCTTTGATATATTCAGATTATCAAAATAATTTTCAAAATCAGTTTCAATAAGTTTAATAGTTTTACTTAAATCAAAGCTTCTGCACAAATCAAACGGGAGTGTTTTTTCGCCGTAAATTTTACGTGGTTTGAGTTTAACAGCAGTAGTAAGCACTCTAGGCAGACAGTCGCATCCTAGAGAAACAATGTGAAAATTTTGTTTTTTAAACCTTATGTAATCTGCATAAGAAAAGTAGAACAAAAAGTTTCTAACGTTCTTTCTGAGCTTTTCAGGAAAGATGAAGAAGGTTAAGAGTTTTATAAGTAATTTTTTTAGTTTGAGTAGATTTGTGACTATCACAAGACCAAAAATAGAATGTTGTTCACACATATGAACTATTATATATAGAAATTTTGTTAATATCAAAAAAAATTCACATGTATGAAGTTATATTAAAAAATGAAAGATGAAATTTTCAATCAAATAATTTGTAAACGTATTACTAATTTACGTAAAAAAAATAATCTTACTATGGAAAAACTTGCTTATCAAAGCGGTATTTCTAAAGGCGGATTAAGCGAGATTGAAAGAAAATTTAAAGAGCCAAGAGCCTTAACTATTTTAAAAATTTGCAGTGGTCTTGGTATTACCATGAAAGATTTTTTTGATTTCCAAGAAATTGAAGATTATATCAGTGAGCAGTGAGCTTCTTCATACATATGAACTATTGTCCAAAATAATTAGGCTAATATCAGGATACAAATTCACATGTATGAAGTTAGCGTTAATTATGATAAACAAAAAATTTAATAATGTAATATGCAAAAGGATATCAACTCTAAGGAAAGAGCATAATTTAACTCTGGAACAATTAGCTTATCAAAGTGGAATTTCTAAAGGCGGTTTAAGCGAGATTGAGAGAAATATGAAAGAACCAAGAGCTTATACTATTTTGAGAATTTGCAGTGGTCTTGGTATTACCATGAAAGATTTTTTTGATTATAACGAAATAGATGATTTTATAAACTCTATATCATAAAAAAAACGGTCCGAAGACCGTTTTTTTATTAACCTTCTACGTATTCTCTCAAACGTTTGCTTCTGTTAGGGTGACGTAGTTTTCTTAAAGCTTTTGCTTCAATCTGTCTGATACGTTCACGAGTTACGCCAAACAACTGTCCTACTTCTTCAAGTGTTCTCTGGCGACCGTCGTCCATTCCGAAACGAAGTCTTAAAACATCACGTTCTCTCGGAGAAAGTGTACACAATACTTCGGCTAAATCTTCTCTCAAAAGTTCTGATGCTACTGTTTTAATTGGTGCATCAGCTTCTTTGTCTTCAATGAAGTCGCCAAGGCGTGAATCTTCTTCTTTTCCGATTGGAGTTTCCAATGATAAAGGCTCTTGTGCTATCTTAATGATTTCACGAAGTTTTGGAATTGAAACGTTCATTTCAATTGCAAGTTCATCTTCTGTCGGCTTTCTTGAAAGTTCTTGAGCCAAACGTCTTGTAACTTTTTTCAATTTGTTAATGGTTTCAACCATGTGTACGGGAATACGGATTGTACGTGCCTGATCTGCAATCGCACGTGTAATTGCCTGTCTAATCCACCATGTTGCATAAGTTGAGAATTTAAAGCCTCTTTCGTGATCAAATTTTTCTGCTGCACGGATTAAGCCCAGGTTGCCTTCCTGAATAAGGTCTAAGAACAACATTCCACGTCCTACATATTTTTTAGCTATACTTACAACCAAACGGAGGTTTGCCTGAACAAGTTTTCTTTTAGCAATTGCACCAGGTGTGCCGCCTTCAAGAATTTTTCTTGCAAGTTCAATTTCTTCATTAGCTGATAATAATTTAATTCTTCCGATTTCTCTTAAATATAATCTTACAGGGTCATCAACAGCAATACCTTTTGGTACTTCAAAATCAGTTTCTGTATCTTCCTGAGTGTTCATCATATATATATCTTCAAGATGAACTTTGCTTTCAATTTTTTCGGTTACAATATCTTCAATGTTGTCAGTACTAATATCCACGTTCATATAATTCATGCCGTCAGCATCAGCTGATAGAGAAGCATCGTCGTCAATTTCGTGTAAATCAAGATTTTCATCATCCATAATACTAACGATAGAGGAGCTTGGTTGTCTTTTCTTAGTCATTCATTTTCTCCAATTTTAATCTGTTATTTATCTTATCTCTAAGCTGCATTTGAATTTTCAGGGCTTCTGTTTCGTTATCATTTGCGCTTTTATATAAATTTCTGATTTTTTCTTTTTCTTTTTCTTTTTGACATTGATTTATCTTGTTAATGTTTTCTTGAACTGCTGTTTGAAAATCTCTGTCATCAAGGTTTTGGAAGGTTTCGGAAGTTGTGATTAAATCTGTAATCAGGGTTTGGACTTCCGGATTGTTTATGAACGCTGTGTATAGCTGTTCAATTAATTCTTTCACATTATTTACGGTACATGTTAATTTGTCAATTGTAGATTTTACATTTATTAACGTTTGGTCCGTAAACTCCGTATCGCCTATCATTTGCTTGATTTGTTCAAATGAAAAGTGATTGTCGGTAACTAAAAAAACACTCAATAAATTTTTTTGCGCTTTTTCTAAAATCGGTATATCTTTCTTAACAATTGTATTAATATTTGTTTGCGCAGCTGCGGTTATACGGTTAGCTTTTTTTACTTCACGCATTAATGCTGTTTCGTCAATATCAAGAGTATTGGCAATCATTCTTACATATTCGGACTGCACGATTTCGTTTTCAATTTCGTTTAACACAGGCAGAATTCTTTTTACCATTTGAGTTTTTTCAATGGGAGTTTTCGGTTTGTCTTTAATTATGTTGCCGAGCTGAAAATCCAGTAACAGCGGTGCATGCTGCATATATTCCCTGTAGCTTTCCGCACCTACGGAGCGTATAAACTCATCAGGATCTTTCCCTTCCGGCGGTGAAATAACTCTTATTTCACAGGCATATTTGTCTTCTGAGGTGGAAATGTAGCTTTCATCAAACTGTTTAATATTTCCCAGTCCCTGAAAAGCTTCTTTAATTAACTCTGCATTTCTGTCTGTAGCCTTTTGTCCTGCTGAATCAG
>HF991452.1:13164-25109 GCA_000433095.1 Clostridium sp. CAG:967
CCTGCTGAATCAGTATCAAAAGAAAGATATATTTTTCTTGACGGTGTGTATCTTGATAAAAGTTTGATGTGATCAGCGGTAAGAGAAGTTCCGCAGGAGGCTACGGCATTTTCAATTCCGTGAGCCTGAGCCGAAATTACATCAAAGTAGCCTTCCATTAAGATTACGCTGTCATTTTCTTTTATGGAATCTTTTGCTGTGTATAGTCCGTATAAAAGTTTGCTTTTATTGTATATAAGCGAGTCTGAGGAGTTCAAGTATTTGGGCTGCTGGTCTTTTTCAACTGCTCTTGCGCCGAAAGCCACGTATTCGCCGAATTCGTTTTGAATAGGAATGATTACACGGTTTCTGAACCTGTCAATAAATTTACCTTCACGGGTTCTCAAGATAAGCCCTGATTTTTCAAGAATATCATCCGAAAATTCATTTCTGAATTTTTTGTAAAAAGTGTCAAACTCTTTTGGAGCAATACCAAGAGTATATTTTTCAATAATATCTTTTGTAATTCCTCTGCCTGATAGATACTCAATAACCTTTGTGGTTTCGGGCTCTTTGTCTTTAAGAAGTCTTAAATTATAAAATTCTGCGGCTTTAGTACAAGCCTTAATCATTTCGTCTTTTTGTCCTTTAGATTCGCCTTTAACATAGTTTTTAGGCATTTCAAGACCGAAACGTTCGGCAAGTTCTCTGATTACTTCAATAAACTCTTTATTTTGAGTTTTCATTATGAAAGTAAGAGCATCTCCGCCTTCTCCGCAGCCGAAACATTTGTAAATTCCCAAATTTGGGTTAACTGAAAATGAAGGTGTTTTCTCCTTGTGGAAAGGACATAATCCCCAGAAATGACTGCCGTTTTTCTTTAATATTACCTGTTCGGATACAACTTCCACTATGTCAAGACGGTCTTTTATTTGAGCTATTAATTCTTCTAATGTTTTCGACATACTTACACTTTATCATCAAAAAAATTTTTTATCAAAATACTACCAATTAGGGTAGTTGATTATGCATTATTAGTATATATGATGGTTATATTATGAAGGAGTTGTTAAAGCAAGCTGAGATAAACGATGTTGTATATGTTGAAGATATAAGAGAGCTTAGAGGAATTCAAGGTCTTGCATCTAAAAGACTCTGTATAATAAAAACCGATTTTAGGGATATAAATAAGATAAAAAAATTTTGCAAATCTCATAACAGTTTAGAAGTCTGGCTTGCTTCCAAAGATATTTCAAGAAAAAATATTCTAATGGCTAATCTCTGCGGCATAAGAAACGTTATTGAGTATCCTATAAATAAAAGTTTAATCTCTGATTTAGTTAAAGATAAAAAAATTGAAACAGAAGATGAGAAAAATTTCAAGAATCACATCTCTCTTAAAGGCTTAAAAGTAATGATTGTTGATGACAATCCCTTCAATACGGAGCTTTTGGAAGAAACTCTTTCTGCACTTGAACTTAACCTTATAACATGCCAAAAACCTCTCGAAGCGGCGAAGATAGTGCAGGAAGAAGAATTTGACCTGTTTCTGCTTGATATAATGATGCCTGAATTGTCAGGTTTTGATTTAGCGGAAATTATCAGAAATTCGGCAAAAAATGCAAATACACCGTTAATGTTTGTTTCTGCGCTTTCTGATACGGAAAATAAAATTAAAAGCTTTGATTACGGTTCATATGCTTACATTGAAAAACCTTTTGATATTAAAGTTGTAAGGGCGCAGATTTGTACACTTTTGAAAACTCACAATGAAAGAAAAGAACTTGAAAAACAAAAAGATAAATACTGGGCAATGGTCACGCATGATATGAAAGGTCCTGTTTATGCCGAAGTTTCTGCTCTGGAATTTGTTCTCAACCAGTACGGTAAAAGCCTCGATGATGTTCAAAAAGAGATTTTGCAGGATATTTTAAGTTCCACAAAATATTTAAAAAATCTTGTAAACAATGTGTTGATGAAATATAAAGATGATAACGGAAATCTTGTTATCAAAAAGGAACGACATTCTTTTAAAAGACTTATTAAGGAGTGTCAAAACGAGGTTAAATATACGGCAGCCGAGAAAAATCAAATTATAACCGTTGATTATAACACTCATGTTGACGAATTTTTCTTTGATCTGGCTGAAATAAGAAGGGTAATAAACAATCTTTTGACAAATGCTCTCAAATACGGAACGAAAAATTCTCAAATAAGTGTAGAAGTAAATGAAAATGATGATTTTATTATCTTTTCCATATCAAATGAAAGCAGAGGTTTCAACCTTAAAGATCCTAATGAAGTATTTGAAAAATTTACATCTTACTCCGAAGAACACAGAAGCATAAATACAGGCTTAGGACTTTACATTGCCAAGCAAATAATACTTGCTCACGGCGGCTGTATTACAATTAATAATGTACCGGATAAAACCACAACTTTAACATTCACGCTTCCAAAATAATGACTGCTTGATGTTCTGTGTTTTTCTCATATAATATAAGCTATGAAGTATAGAAATAACGTTAGAAACTTTTGTATAATTGCCCATATTGATCACGGTAAATCAACCCTTGCAGACAGACTTCTTGAAAAAACAGGTACTGTTGCACAACGTGATATGCAAAACCAGATTATGGATTCCATGGATATTGAGCGTGAACGTGGAATTACCATTAAGCTTAACTCTGCAAGAATGAATTATAAAGCAAAAGACGGCAATGATTATATATTAAATTTAATTGATACACCCGGGCACGTTGATTTTTCTTATGAAGTTTCACGTTCTCTTGCTGCCTGTGAAGGAGCGTTGCTTATAGTTGATGCTACTCAGGGTGTGGAAGCGCAAACACTTGCTAATGTTTATCTTGCTATTGAACAAAATTTGGAGATTATTCCGGTAATAAATAAAATAGACCTTCCTTCAGCTGATGTTGAAAGAGTGAAAGAAGAAATCGAAGAAGTTTTAGGTATTGATGCTTCTCTTGCAATTCCTGTCAGCGCAAAAGCAGGAATTGGTATTGAAGAAGTTCTTGAAGCAGTTGTTGATTTAATTCCGCCGCCTGTTGATAATACTGACAAACCGCTCAGAGCTATGGTTTTTGACAGCGCTTACGACCAGTATCTCGGTACTCTTTGCTTCTTTAAAATTATTGACGGTAAAATTAAACTTGGCGACAAAGTCAAATTCATGGCTTCCGGCAAAGAATATGATGTTGTGGAACTCGGTTATCAAACACCTTCAAGAGTTCAGGTTGATGAGCTTGTTTGCGGTGATGTAGGATATTTTGCAGGTTCTATTAAAGAATTGACAAGGTTTGTAGGCGATACGATTACTAATATTGAAAATCCCGCAAAAGAACCGTTACCCGGATACAAAGAAGCTCTTCCTATGGTGTTTTCAGGCATGTATCCCGTTGATAATGATGATTATGCCGATTTAAAAGAAGCTCTTGAAAAACTTAAACTTAACGACAGCAGTATTACTTTTGAACCTGAAACATCAAGCGCTTTAGGGTTTGGTTTCCGCTGCGGATTTTTGGGGATGCTTCATATGGAAATTGCTCAGGAACGTTTGGAACGTGAATACGGGCTTTCTCTTGTAACAACAGCACCGTCCGTTATTTATAAAGTTTACAAAACAAACGGTGAAATGATTGAAATTGATAACCCTGCAAATCTTCCTCCGGCACAATTGAGGGATTATATAGAAGAACCTTATGTTAAAGTGCAGATTATTGCGCCAAATGACTATGTCGGTACTCTTATGGACCTTGCACAAACAAAACGTGGCATATTTATTAATATGTCATACATTGATAAGGTGCGTGCAAGTCTTGAATATGAAATTCCTTTAAGCGAAGTTATTACAGATTTTTATGACCAGTTAAAGTCACGTACCAAAGGGTATGCAAGTATGGATTATGAATTTAAGGATTACAAACGTTCAAAACTTGTAAAACTTGATATTATGCTTGCAGGCGAAGTAGTTGATGCACTTTCTGTTATTTGCCACGAAGACAGCGCTTTTTATATCGGTCAAAAACTAACCGCTAAATTAAAAGATATTATACCCCGACAGCTGTTTGAAGTTCCTATTCAAGCTGCTATAGGCGGTCGTGTTATAGCACGTACAAATATTAAAGCTATGCGTAAAAACGTATTGGATAAGTGCTACGGCGGCGACATCTCCCGTAAACGTAAATTGCTAGAAAAACAAAAGAAAGGTAAAAAACGTATGAAATCTGTCGGTCGTGTGGAAGTTCCTCAAGAAGCATTTATGGCTGTTTTGAGTCTTGATGAGGAATAATTCCGTCGTCTTTTGCTTTTATTGCTGCCGAAGTTCTGTTTTCAACTCCGAGTTTTTTGTAAATTTGTGTCAAATGTGCCTTGACTGTGTGATGTGTAATAAAGAGCTTCTTACCTATTGCTTTATTGCTCTGACCAGCTACTATCAGTTTTAAAACTTCAATTTCTCTATCCGTTAAATCATAATTGTTCTCAATTTCCATGTTATTGTTCATTCGCTTTCTCTTTTTCACCTTATATCAATAGTAACAAAACGACGTATTTTTGCTATTAGCCAAAAGTATACATTGTAGTCATACTGCATATATCGACGTTTCAGGTGTTTTCTTGATATGTAAAGAAATGTTACATATTATGTAAAGTATATATAAGTTTTACGCAATTTTTAAATACAGAAATACTTTATATAAATATGGAAATCATTTAATAGGAAATAAATCAATTAAATCTATTAAGAGAATGTGAGTAAATGAAAAACGGAGAACAGGACATGGTATCAATTAACGGTAATTTCGGGTTTTTTGACAAAAAGAACAAAGCAGCAAGCAAACCTGCGGCAGAAGCTTCTGAAACAAAGGAAACAATTCCTGTAGCTGAGGGAAAACCTCAAACAAAAGAAATTTCCGAAGCTCGAATGAAAGAATTAATGGAACTTGAAGCAGAACAGGTAAAACAAAGATTCAACGAAACATTAGGCTTTTACAGAACTTCTTCAACTCCAAACGATGTGGCTATTAAAAGCGAAATGGCAGCTTTAGCTAATGAAATGGGTATTAAATTCAACCCTAACACTAAAGTTACTCATAACACATCATCAGCTTTGAAAAATGATTTTGCAAACCTCGGCGGAGATTACGGCAAAGCTCAACAGGTGGCAGAACTGTACACTGAAGCAGCAAAATTAGGATTTAATGCTTCAACAATCGAATCATACAACCGTGACGGTATTAAAAAATCAGTGTTAGATACTCCGCTTGAAGCTTATTTTGGATAATGACCGATAAATATACATTTACTCACAATTTATAAAAGACCGATAAAATTATCGGTCTTTCTGTTTGTTAACATTTGTAAAGAATATCCGAAAAATCTGACTTTTTCCTAAAGTTTATTAATAAATATGCCGATACCCATTATGTGAGTAAAAACGGAGAAGTGCAATATGACAAACAAAGTTACAGGAAATGGGAAACAAACAGACTTAAAAGCATTGCAGGCATACTATGAAGCATTGCAGGCTAAGAAAAATGAAAAAGATCAAAAGACAGAACAAAAAACTGCTGCAACAGCAGAAGTTAAAAAAGTTGATGTAAGCGCATTGGATGCAACAGCAGCTCAAATCTGGGGTATTCAGCTGACAAAGTCCACTGATACATCCGAAAAAGCAACACGTGCAAGAATGGAACTTGCAATGAAAAATGATCCTTTCTTCACAGCTTTGAATGATTTGCAGGGTATTGAAGAAGACGGAAGTTTTATGTCCTTTGCATTAGCTAACATCAAAGGGGTTGATACAGATAAATTAAATAAACACTTAAACAGAGCAGTAAGCCGTGAAACACAACAAGGTGTTGCTGAATTAATGGACTTGATGCTCGTATAAAGCACTTATAAATACAACATTTACTCACACTATTCTAAAATGACCGATGTAATCTTATATCGGTTTTTTTATTTGTAATTAAACATAAAAACTATTATAAAAAATTCTTAAAAATTTTTATGTACAGGGCATTTATGTTATGATTTTGTCATGGCTATGAAAGAGTGGATATTTAACAAATACGACGGGAACGAAAAATCCCTCATCAAAAGACTTTTATTTTCAAGAGGGATTAAGTCAGAAGAAGATATCAAAGAGTTTTTGAACCCCTTAGAGATGAAACTTACTCATCCAAATGTCTTTACAGATATGCAAAAATGTGTTCAAAGACTCTCTCAAGCGATTGATAACGGCGAAAAAATTGTTATTCACGGCGACTTTGATGCTGACGGGGTTACATCCACTTCTTTGCTGTACAGAACCTTCAAATTCTTAGGCGCTGATGTAAATTATTTTATTCCGGACAGAGATAAAGAAGGTCATGGCTTTGACACAAAAGCTCTCGTAAAAGTTATGACACAGGTTAAGCCAAAAGTCATAATTTCCTGCGACTGCGGCATTTCCGACGTTGATGCGGTGAATTTCTTAAACAGCTTTAAAATTGATGTAATAATAACAGACCACCACGAGGCTCCCGAAATCTTACCGAAAGCATACGGGATTATAAACCCGAAAGCTCCTGATGCTCTTGATGAAAGCTTAAGCGCAAAACAAATTGAAAGCCTTACATCCCTTGCAGGGGTCGGGGTCACTTTTAAGGTAGCCCAAGGATTGCTTGAAAAATACGGTAAACTTGAATTTGTTTCAGAAATTCTGCCTTACGTGGCTGTAGGAACTGTAGCGGACATTGTTCCTCTTATCGGTGAAAACAGATATTACGTTACAAAAGGACTTGAACTTATTTCTAACGGAAAGCATTACGGATTGTCAAGACTTTTGGACAGTGCAGGATACAAAGGTCAGATTACATCGGAACAAATAGCATTCGGAGTAGCACCGAGAATTAACGCATCAGGACGTCTTGATACCGTTGATGCAGCCTTGAAAGTTTTAATCTCCGACAACAAACAAGAAATTGAAATGTCTATCCAGTCCTTAAATGAGTTCAACAAAGTTCGTCAGGAACTCTGTCAGAATATTTTTGCCGAAGCTGATGAAATGGTGAAAAAAGAAGGAAATCGAAACAGTGCAATAGTTTTATTTAACAAAGAATGGCATATTGGAATTATCGGTATTGTTGCATCTATGCTTGTTGAAAAGTATTACAAACCAACATTTTTAATGACGTATTCGGATGAAACAAAACAGTTCAGATGCTCTGCAAGAAGCGTTGAGGGAATTAATCTTTATGACGTTATCTCTATGAATGCAGAACTTTTAGACGGTTTCGGCGGTCATGCCATGGCTGCAGGACTTGCTTTCAGCGAACAAAAGTCTTCGTTTGAACAGGTTAAATCAGCTCTTTGCAAAACTGTTAAAGAAATGTCACAGGGTAAGGATTTAAAACCGTTTATTAATATTGATTTAGAACTTATGCCCGATGATATTGACGTCGATCTGGTAGAACAAATATCTATGCTTGAACCTTTCGGAGCTTGCAATCCAAGCCCGGTTTTTGCAATTAAAAATCTGAAAATTAAACAAAAACGTCTTATGGGTGAAAACAAAAACCATTTAAGGCTTACATGTCAGGCAGGTACACAGGAATTCAACTGTATCCGCTGGAAAGCAGGCGATATTTCACTTGTTAACGGCGACACGCTGGATATTGCATTCCACCCGCAAATCAATGAGTATAACGGGGTTACAAGCGTTCAGCTCATTATTGACGATATCCATTCGGAATACTTAAAAGAGGAAGAAGAAACATCAGTTTCTCTTAAACTCTACGACCACCGTAAAAAAACGGATATTTTGCCGCAAGTTAACGATTACGTGAAAAATTCAAAACAAAATATTATGATTTTTGCAGAAAGCAAACCCGTTCTGGATGCTCTAAGACCTTTCAAAAACCTTTCTGAAAAAACATTCACACGTGACAATCTTCAAAACTGCGATGCTTTAATGTTTTTTGACTATCCTGCGGACAGAGAAACTTTTGAAAAAATATTACAGGTTACAAACCCTTCTTCTATTCATTTTATGAATTATGAAATCAAATATTTTGACGAAAAAGAATTTTTGAAAACCGTTTGCGGAATGCTTAAATTTGCCCACAATAACAACGGAGGAAAAGTTGAACTCCGCCGCTGTGCAAGCTTCTTAGGCAAATCCTACAAGGTATTTGAACTTTTATTCTCAATCTTTGATGACATCGGATTAATCAAAATCAAAGAAAGAACAAACGAATATTTTGTAATAGATTATATCGGCGAAACGGATATTTCGCATGTACTGCACTCAACAAAATATTCAATCCTTCTTGATTTGATAGCCGAATGCGAAGATTTTCAAAGAACATTGCTGGAAGATGATGTCTATACACTGATTTAAAAGTGTCAGACATATTAAAACTTGTATTTACATTTCGTTACAATTGTTGTTTTTTAATAATATTTACTTTTTATTTTACATATAATTTTTACGGGTAGTACCTTGCTCCTTCTGACACACGTATTTTACGAAGAAAACGGTCAGAGAAAGGAGGAAATATGACAAAGCAGCAAATAAAAACTGCTATAACGGTAATTATAGCAGTTCTTAATTTTATTTTAGCATTGTTATAGGGTACGAAGTGAAGCTCTATGAAAGTGGTATTTTCTTAGGGCTTCCACCTATATTTTTTATTATAACTTATTTTTTTTTTATTTCAAGTGTTTTACTTTTTCTATGTTATAATAGCCTTATGAGAAAACCGATTGTAGCAATTGTAGGGCGCCCGAATGTAGGCAAATCAACCTTTGTAAACCGTCTTATAGGAACAAGAAATTCTATTGTTGACGATTTGCCGGGGGTAACACGTGACAGAATTTATTTTGATGTAGAATGGCAAAACAAAATTTTTACGGTAATCGACACAGGCGGAATTATTCCGGGTGATGAAGATGAAATTATGCTTTCTATCTTTGATCAGGCAAAAATTGCCTGTGAAGAAGCCGACAAAATTATTTTTATTGTTGACGGCAAAGAAGGTGTTAACCCTGTAGATTACGATATTGCAAATATTTTAAGACAATCGGGAAAACCTGTTTTTCTTGCGGTTAATAAATCTGATAACCCAGAATCTTTATTAATGGTAAATGATTTTTATTCTCTTGCAATCGGAGAACCTATAGGAATATCTGCTCTGCACGGTTCAGGCGGTGTAGGCGACCTGTTAGACGTTGTAACAGAAGATTTTTCGAAAGATATTGAACAGGAAGATGACGACACAATTAAAATTGCAATTGTCGGCAGACCAAACGCAGGAAAGTCATCAATCGTTAATGCTTTGCTAAACGAAAACAGAGTGATTGTTTCTGATGTTTCAGGCACCACACGTGACAGTATTGACAGTTCCATAACTTACAAAGATAGAGAATTCATTATAGTTGACACTGCAGGCATCAGAAAAAAATCAAAAGTTGACTGGGGTGTGGAAAAATTTGCCGTTGACAGAGCAATCCGTTCAATAAGAGATTGCGATGTTGCGCTTCTTGTAATCGATGCAACCCAAGGTATTTCCGATCAGGATAAAAAAATTGCATCTATTATTACAGAAGCAGGAAAAGGCTTGATTATCGCTATAAACAAATGGGATTTGATTGAAGACAAGCAGTCTAACACTATTAATCAATATAATAAAAAACTCGCTAATGATATTCCTTTTTTGGAATATGCACCGAAAATTTATATTTCAGCGATTACCAAACAGCGTTTAAATCAAATATTTGTTGAAACAGAAGAAGTTTATTCCCAATGTACAAAACGTATATCTACAGGCTTGTTGAACAAGGTTATAAAAGAGGCGTATATGCTTAATCCTCCCGCATCATCAAAAGGCAAACGCCTTAAAATTATGTACGTAACCCAAACGGGCGTACAGCCTCCTCATATTGTTCTTTTTGCAAACAACTCTGATTTGTTGAAAGACCACTATAAAAGATACATTGAAAACAAACTGCGTGAAGCTTTCGGATTTTTCGGAACTCCGATAAAAATCTCGGTCCGTGAACGTTCGGAAAAAGACAAGAAATAAAAAAGAGAGGATGACCTCTCTTTTTTTAATTTTCAGAACCTTTCATCATGCCGAGAAATCTAAACAAACGCTTCCTCAGATACAAAATTCAACATATCATCAAACATTGTTTGCAGCGGCATTGTAATATCAGCCAATGTTTCCTGTTGAATTTTAGCCATTTCAGCTTCAAATGATTTCGGAGGTTTAACGGCAACAGTTTCAAGTTTGCCCTGTTCAAGCTGTTGTAACAAATCTCTCGAGAAATCTCTGGTATTTCTTAACGATGACAAAATAGCACTATCAATCCTGAATAAATCTGCTGACGACAATTCACTGCCAAGCATTCTCTCCATTGCATCAATGTCTGTTATGTCACGCATAATTCCATTGGCAATTGTGTTACAGTCCAAGACCATAACTTGTTCAGTTTTTGAATTCATTTAAAAATTTACCTCCAATTAACTATTTGTTCGTAAATTTAATCTCGGAATGTTTATCCAAAAACTTTAACAAAAAGAATGATTTGTTACATTATATTTACAAAAGATATAAAGCCTTGTTAACGAGCATTCCTCCGCATACAAGCCATATAAACATCAAGCCGGCAAGCAGTATCGGCTTTAACCCAAGTCCCTTTATCTTTTCAAAATTTGTTTCTACACCCAGCGCAAACATTGCCATAGTAAGTAAAAATACATCAAATTCAATTAAAAATGATTTTACGGGTAAAGGAACAATGTTTAACGAATTCAAACCGCATACCGCAACAAAAAGAATTGCAAACAAAGGCATCGGGATTTTTTCGCATTTTGTACCTGATTTTTTGGAAAGATATAACCCTAGCAAAAACAAATAAGGAACAAGCATCATAACTCTGGTAAGCTTTACAATAACCGCCGTATCCATTGTAACAGGAGAAACAGCACTTCCTGCAGCAACAACCTGAGCGACTTCATGAACTGTAGAACCTATATATATCCCGAAAAATTCAGGATTTAAAATCCCAAGCTTAAATAAAAACGGATATAAAAACATTGCAATTGTACCGAAAAGGACTACCGTAGCAACGGCAAGAGATACTTTATGCGACTTTGCTTTCAATACAGCATCTGTACCTAAAACAGCAGCAGCACCGCAAACAGACGAACCTATTGCAGTAAGCATACATAAATCTTTATCAAGCTTAAATACACGTGTTCCAAGATAATACCCGAAAAGGTATGTTGTAGTGAGCATTATAATATCTGCAAACAGTCCGTCTAACCCTACGGCAAATATCTGCTGGAATGTTATTCTGAAACCATATAAAATAATTGCAAATCGTAATATCTTTTTTGAAGAAAAAGCAATTCCGTTACGAAAACTGTCAGGAATAAATTTGTTTAAAATATTACCGATAAGCATACCTATGATGATAGCAAGAGTTAATGAGTTTAAATTTATTGACGTACACAATTCACATTTACAGGTGAAATAGCATGCCAACGCAAACAGGGCGCAAAATATTATTCCGTTAATTATTTTCTTAATCATTTTTTCTCCACACTATTGTATATTCTAAAAATGTTGTAGCGAAAAAGAAAGTCTCGTCATTTGACAAGACTTATAAATATACATTTACCCCACACATGTTATATCATAAAAAAATTTAATTGTCAATACTTAATAATTATCAATTTTTCTGTCATTTTTGCGGTAGAAAATCATGTAGAAAACAGTAGAAAACTCATGAGTTTTCTACAAGATTTTAACGGATTAGAAAGTTTTCTACAAAACAGCTGCATTTATTATACAATTTTCTACAAAATTTCCTACAATCAAAACTCAATAATAATAATAGTTTCAGACAGTTTTCTACAAATATTGACAGCTTATTATTATTATTAAATATATTAT
>HF991453.1 GCA_000433095.1 Clostridium sp. CAG:967
ATAACAGTTTTTTGAAAGGTTTTCAAGATTAATCAACAACTTTAATTCTGCCATCGTCTTTAATTTCAACAGGTTCAGGATGTTTTACAAAATAATCTTCTATACATTTACAGATATCAAAATCAAATATTTTTTCAGCCTGATCATATTTTTTCAGCATTGTAAATCCGTCATGTCCCTGAGCATAATAGTCTGTTAATCCTGTTCTGTAATTTTTATCACTTCTTGGATTATTTATATCTATGGGAGTTTCTTTTCCGTCTTTATCTACAAAAGAAGCACTTCTTAACATTCCGTCTTTTGAAATTGTATATTTAAGCCCAGAAACATGTACAATACCGGGTTTATTATTAGTATTTACAAGTGATTTAGCCGAAACTTTCAACATATCAACTATTTCTTTTTCTGTATAATTTGCTATAACCATTTTATTTTTAAACGGAGATATATCTTCCAGCCACCTTGTGTCAAGCTTTCCTGCTTCAAAGTAGCCTCTTATAGTAGCAGACCCAAACAATGCAATGTCAGTCCCAAGTTCTTCTTTCATACAATCACACATAAAGTTTGCATGTCCGCTTGGTTCTATTGAATCATTTGTCAAAGGCGGCGGAGCTGATTTAATTTGTCCGACAACCTTAGGTTTACCTAATATTTGTTCAAATACATGTCTTGCAGGAGCACTGCGTTTAAATCCTCTTGTACTTGTTACATTATTTTGAATTTTAGTCAGAACTCCCATTGGATTAAATTCAACATTTAACACTCCGAAATATCTTCCGTCACGACCTGCCTGAGTAATAACAACAGGCTCGCCTGATTTAGAATTAAACAGATTAACTCCCGGCTTGACATCAGTCACAAGGTTATGTGAATGCCCTCCGAGAATAATGTCAATACCTTCTGTTTCACGGGCTATTTTCTGGTCATAGCCAAAGCCCACATGTGATAAAAGAATTATTTTATTAACACCTTGTTCTTTTAATTTATCTACTTCTGCCTGAACATCTTTTATAGTACTGTCAATTCCGTCAATTTTAAGTTCATCAAACAGTTTGCCATACTTTAACCTTGAGAACAAATCAACAGGAGTAATTCCTATAATTCCGTATTTATTACCGTTAACTTCCTGAACATAAGACTTTTCCACTTTCTCATACAGCGGATTGTCAGGCTGAATATTAATGTTGCAGGCTAGCATTTTATATCCCATATGAGGTATAAGTTCAGATATGTGCTTTGGCATATCATATTCATGGTTGCCCATTGCAGAAGCCATTATTCCCATAATATTTTGAGCTTCTACCATAACCTTATTGGCTGCAAGAGGTTCTCCAAGCTGAATATCTCCTGAAGAAAGTTTTAATTTATCTGTTTTTGCAGAAGGCGTAAAACTATCGAATGCTCTTGAAGCTGTAATAGTTCTTTCTATATTAATTGATTTGCCGTGATAATCATTAATGTAAAAAATGCTTGTTCTTACAGGTTGTTTATCGGGTTCTGTTCTGCCGTCCGCCAATCCGTATTTTTGGATTGCCGCATTTAACAAATTCATCTGTGAAGCATTTACGGGCTTTATCATCTAATAAGGTTCCCTTTAGCATTAAACACCCTGAAATTTTTTTTTGCTACAGATAAAATAAAAGGTTTACAAAAATTATTATTCAAACTCCATTGTCTGAATTGTCCAGTGTTTCGAAAGCTCTAACTTTAAAAGCTCTGCCTCTCCGTTAACCTCTAAAAGAACAATTCCTCTGTTTAAACAAACATCACTCATTGAAGGATGAAGACCTATTCTTGTTCTGATTTCGCATCCAAAGTCAGTAATAATTTTCTGAAACTCAACAGCAGTTTCAATTCTGTTTTCCAAACTTACACCGATTATAGTTGTAGTCATATCTCACCTCAGTTTTTTATACATTACAAATTTAAATATTACATAATAAAATAACATCCCCTAAGGGATGTTATATATTATTAATTTTGATGAGTATATTATTTTATTCAATCTCATCCATAGCTTGAAGCTGTTTTTTCTTGTAATTGTGAATAACCGCATCTACAAGAAGTTCATAAGATTTCATATTCTCGATATTCGGGAATTCTTCTCTTAGTTGTTCTCTGACCATTGCTTCCAGCTTACGTTCGTCAGAACTTGATTTTAGTTCGTCAACTCCGCTAATCATTCTGATATATTCAGGAGATGATTTATCCATTTGTTTAGAAAACTTCAACCAGCGTAACTTAGGACTGATTTCATGTTTTAACTTTTTTACGATTTTCAAATTTTTAAATCGGTTTAGCATTAGTTGACTCCTACCATTTATTGTTTTTTTGTGAAAATTTTGATTACCTTCTTTGTATTATTTTAAAGTATCCTGAATAAAATAATTTACTTTTTTACATAGATTATTTACAATTCTTTATAATCTGCTAAAATCAGCCAGATGATTGTATTTAGACTTCAACAAAGTAAGAATTGCAAGTCTGTTTTCTTTAACATTTTCGTCTTTATCCATGACCAAAACATCGTTAAAGAACTTTTCAACGGACGGGTTAATTTCCTCTAACTGTTTCAAATAAGTATCATAATCCATATCATCAGAAACCGTATTAATTTGTTCAAGAAGCATATTTTCTGCAGGCTCTTTGAACAAAGATTTATTAACGGCTTTTTTGCTGTCTTCTTTTAGAATTCTTAAAACTCTGTTAGCGCTTTCAAGCAGTGCCGGAGAATTCAACTTAGAAACTGTTTCAACACGTTTGATATAATCTGTTAAATCTGCAAGCGGATTTTTATTTGCAGCACAGGCTTCCAACACATTTTTATCATATTTATCGGATAAGAAAATAATCAATCTTTGGATAAAGAATTCATTAATTTCTTCCGTACATTTACCGGAAAGTCTGTTAGTACAAGAGCCTGTAAGATTTTTCACCTTATCCAGAACATTCTCACCTTCCGTAGAAACAGGAAGCAATAATAATGTTTCATTGATTAATTTAATCAAATCAATTTTTAAATCATTTGCAAGAACAGTTCTGATAATACCTAATGCTGCACGTCTTACTCCTAAAGGATCAGATGAGCCTGTAGGTTTTTTACCTTCTGCAAACACTGCGCAAATTGTATCCATTTTATCTGCAATTCCGACAATTTGTCCTTCTTTTGTTTTTGCAATTTCACCGTCTGCATTAAGCGGGAAATAATGTTCTTTTATACCTTCGCAAACATTTTCGGGTTCATTTGATACTCTTGCATAGTCAGCACCGATAAAACCTTGAAGTTCTGTAAATTCAAACACAAGACTTGTTGTTAAATCAGCTTTTGCAAGCAATGCTGTTCTTTCGATTGACGGGTTGTTTCCTGCAATAAGTTTAGAGAGTTTAACAAGTCTTTGCGCCTTGTCATACATAGTACCCATACCTTTTTGGAAAGTTATGCCTTTTAAGTCTTCTACATAATCCGCTAAAGGTTTTTTGGTATCTTCGTTAAAGAAGAAAACTGCATCATCAAGACGTGCTTTTATAACTCTGACATTACCTGCTTTAATATTTTCAAACTCATCACCGATATAGTTAGTCATAGTAATGAATTTATTAATCAGTTTGCCGTCTTTGTAAAGAGCAAAATACCTTTGATGTACTGCCATAACGGTAACGACAAGTTCTTCGGGAAGTCTTAAGTAATCGGGATTAAATTCGCAAACCGCAGGAACAGGGTATTCCGTAATAAAAGTTACTTCTTCGAGCAAATCATCTGTATAATACGGTTCTGCCCCTAACTTTTCGGCTTCTTCTTTAGCACTTTCAATAATCCTTTGTTTTCTTTCATCCTGATCAACGATTACGCAGCAGTTGCGCATAACTTCGACATAATCATCGGGGTTGTTAATATAAACATTCTGCTGGGCAAATCTGTGACCTCTGGTTACATTGGAGGATTCTTTGTCAATAATTTTTATTTTAACTTCATCTCTATCTAGAATAGAAACAATCCATCTTATAGGACGTGAGAATTTTTCTTCGTTATCAGCCCAGCGCATAAAGTGAGAGCCTTGAAGTTTGAGAACAATTGACGGAACATTTTCTTTCAAAAGTTCAACAATTGATTTACCTTTAATAACGATTTTAGCGTGGACGTAATCATCCTCGATATATAAATCATCGGGAGTAATTCCGTTTTTCTTGCAGAAACCTTCACCTGCTTTGGAGAGGTTTCCGTTTTCATCATAGGCAACTCTTTTTACAGGACCTTTAACAACTTTAACTTCGTCTTTGCTTTCTTTTTCCAAACCTGAAACAATCACTGCAAGACGTCGTGGTGTTGCATAAACTTTTACATCATCAAACTCAACTTTATTTGAGTTTAAAAAGTTTTCAAATCCGTTTTTCAGCTGCTCGATTGCAGACGGTATAAATTTGTAAGGTAATTCTTCAGTTCCAACTTCTAATAAATATTTACTCATAATATGCCTTTGTTTAAACTATATCTTACCCTAATTATATCTTATGAAAGTTTAATGTAAAGAAGTATAATTCAGAAGAATTTAATCGGTCTTATCGGTTTCAAAATGCAGCCTGAATTTACTGATGAACAGGACATATCATATTCTGTACCGTCACAGTAAGGAGTTTTCGAATTAACAAACCCCGCCTGACAGGCAGCTTCTTTAAATGATACGCCTTTAGATAACCAGCGCAGGACACGGCTGCCTTGGAGGCTGAAACTTTCATTTCTCACGCTAACCTGCATATGCTTTTCGCTATCGGCACCGCTGCCGTTGTCATACGCAGGAATAACCTTTCCCGACAAGGTTATATAAAAAGGAAAAACATCTTCCCATAAAAGAGAAGAACCTTTTATACCGTCAACATCAGCATAAATCGTATAACCGCTTTGCTCATTTATTTCCGAACTGCCACTTCCTGCATCTGCAATTTTCAATTCAGGTATCAAATCAGGATTTTGATGCACATTATATAAACGAACACCATTTCGCAAGATTAAATCAGGTATCTTACCGCTGAAATCCTCCGTGTCTACAGCTATTGCATCGCCTGCGCAAACACTGTCAGACGGACTAATATTAACAAGACGTTCAAACAACTCACAGAAATTTGCACCCTTTTTAGGTATGGATGCCGGAATTGCAACACATTGACAATGCTCAGCACTCCACTCTTTGCCTGTTTCACAGGCAGGAGGCCAGGGGTTAATATCAACCCAGCCGCAGACTTCAGGTTTGTTATCAAATTCCTTGCCCTGACAATATTGAATTTGAGTTTCTGTTTCCGAAGGCACAATATTACAAACCTTCGGTTCAGTCGGGCATTTGCTGAAATCACAATCCAATACCGATTTTACATAAGTTCCGTCGCAGCATTTATATGCTTCTGCGCAATATTCAATTTTATTTTTCCCTCCCATACCGTTATCGCTCTCATAACTGCTGACATAAGTTCCTTCCGGACAGTCTTTTTCATAAAGACAGTACTTATTATTCACCAAACTCTGTCTGTCACCAGATGACACTCCTGCAGCCGTAAAACAGGAATAACCTTCGAGAGAATGAATAGTACCGCAGGTTCCCGTTTCCTGAAAATAATCCTGGTTTTGTGATGAGCTCACCCATTTATAGTCCTTGCACGACCATTTACACCCTGCTTCGGAAGATGCATAGGTATCCAGTCCGTTTCTTTTCCCCGGACATTTAACCCATGCTCCGCCATATTCGGGATATCCTATGTCAGGCGGAAAAGTGCACGGCAAAACATCTGAAAGATCTGAACTTGTCCACCCTTCATAAAGATTACTTCCCAATAAAAAACCTCCTGCGTTAATTATACCTCCGTTAGGTGTACCGCCCACAGTGTAGGTTATATGAATATAATCGTATGATGCATAAGGACAACCATAAGTTTTGACGGTTCCCTCCGCATTTGCAGACAAATTACCGATTGGAAAACGATTAAATAATCTCTTAAATAATAAATTTCCGTCAGCCTTATACATTTCATCTTCCGGATTGAAATCAGCTAACATATTTGAGATTACCGAACGCAGAGTAGAATAAGTTGAATAGTAGGTATAAGAAATAATATTATCCAGACGTGATTTTGTAGCCTTAATGCTTACACCGACGACAACTGCAATAATAAGCATAACCACAACTATTTCCGATAGTGTATACCCTTTAAAAAAGCTTTTGGGTAAGCTTAGAAGTCTGCCCCCCCCCCGAATAAATCAAATCTTTTCATAAATCGCTCCTTAATTCGTTTTAATGACCATAATTATTATAAACTATTTTTTACTATTTTTCAACAGGAGAAATGCAGGCACTGATTGCTTCAATAAGCCGTTTTACAGGCACAATTTCAATTCTCTTATCTTGAAGATTGTTTGCGTAAGGTATAATAGCTTTTTTAAATCCTGATGTAACTGCTTCATTAAGTCTTTTTTCAATATTGTTAACCGGATGAATTTCGCCTGACAAACCGATTTCACCGATAATAACGGTCTGGCTGTCAACAACCACATCTCTGGCACACGTTGCAACCGCAAGCGCAATCCCCAAATCCGCAGCAGGTTCGGATACGTCAATACCGCCTGTAACGTTAACATAAACATCCTGTTTGGAAAGGTTCAATCCCACTCTTTTTTCAAGAACAGCCAGAATTTGCAGTAATCTGCTCATATCAACTCCGTTTGTAACCCTTCTTGGTGTAGGGTAAGGAGTAGTACCGACCAGCGCCTGAATTTCAACAAGCAAAGGACGAGTTCCCTCATTTGTAACAATAATCGCACTTCCCGGAACAGCGACCTGCGAACGTTCATTTAAGAACAACTCGTTAGGGTTTTTAACCTCTTTTAACCCCGAAGAATGCATTTCAAAAATTCCGACTTCTGATGTGTTACCAAAACGGTTTTTCATGGAACGCAGCATTCTGTAAGACTTGTACTTATCGCCTTCAAAGTAAATTACGGTATCAACCATGTGTTCAAGAACCTTAGGACCTGCAATATTTCCTTCTTTTGTCACGTGACCGATAACAATAATTGTAATATTTTTGGATTTAGCAATATGCATTAAAAGGTTTGTGCATTCTCTGATTTGAGAAACACTGCCAGCCGAGCTTGCGACATTTTGGGAATATATAGCCTGAATACTGTCAATCACAACTATATCGGGCATAATTTCTTCAATCTGGGATTTTATGCTTTCCATGGAAGTCTGAGGATAGACATAAAGGCTGTCAGAGTTTATATCAAGTCTTTCGGCACGAAGTTTAAGCTGGCTTGCGCTTTCTTCTGCCGAAACGTATAAAACTTTTTTATTGCTTTTGCAAAGTTCACCGCTTGTCTGCAAAAGTATAGTGGATTTTCCAATGCCGGGATCGCCTGCAATCAGGACAAGAGAGCCTTGAACAAGTCCGCCGCCGAGAATTCTGTCAAACTCGGAGATATTAGTAGACACTCTGACTTCTTCTCCGATGTGAATATCTTTTAAGAGTTCGGGTTTTTCACGGTTAATGAACTCGTCTTGAATTGCATTTTGTCCTTTGGAAGCGAATTGCACTTCTTCAACAAGACTTCCCCATGCTCCGCATTCAGGGCATTTACCGAGGTAACCTGCTGTTTCGTACCCACAATCCTGACAAATCCATTTTGATTTAACCTTAGCCATTTTTCTCCTCGTTCAGGTCAATAAGGTCTTCGAGCTTACAGTTTAAAGCTCTGAGAATAGCAAATAATGTTGTTGCCTGAATATCAACTTTACCGCTCTCAATACGGCTAACATGCTGTGACTGCGATAATCCTGCAATGTCTGCCAAATATTCCTGTGACCACTTTTTACGCAAGCGTTCAATTCTTATATTGTCGCCTAATATAACTAAATCATCTTTTTTATCCATTTATTTATTTTATACTATTGACAATACGAATTCTATATATTATCATACACATGTTGATACTAATTATACACAAAGGAATGTAAATGGAAAGAACAGAAGCAAAAAAAAGGAGGTTTTTAAAACCTCCCTTTAATTTACTTTCTTCCTGTTTTATTTATCAATGATACATCCTGTACTCGTAATGCAAAATAAGGTTTTGTTTTTCCGCTTTCCTGCAAGAACATTACAAATGTATCGTCAAAATAGAATTTTCTCGGTTTTAATGATTCGGGCATTATAGGCATTGACATTTTGGTTGCTATTGCTGCTTCACTTTTAAGCTTTACGCCTTCGTTATTCATCTTGAAGTCTACTGTTTCCATAGCCTGACCAATTAAGATATCTGTGCCTTTTATTTTTCTGCCGCAAAGCTCATTAAATGATTTCATTGCATACAAACTGATATCAGGAACCATTAACTCGTCTTTTGACATAAAATCTCTTTCGCCTTCATACTGTGTTCTTTTCATAAACATATCAGAATACAATCTGTCGAATGCCTTGTTATCATTTGTTCTGTATAAGTACAACTTGTCGGGACCGTCGGTGTCAATCATTACAGCAAAGTCTTTAGATGAGTTGTAGAACAACACGTGTACCATGTCATCAAGAATTTTGTCGCTTTTTTCATCAATTCCGAAGTATTGAACTTTTGCAAACTTATGACCGAATTTTGCAGGTTTTAATTTGTCAAAAGCAGTTATGAATTTGAAATCCTTTTTCAACATTGCATATACAAGGTACTTGCCTGCGCCAGGTGTCCAGTCAATACCGTCAAGTATGTCGCTTGTTTCGTTAAACTTTTCTTTTATTGCGGTTTCTATAGTGGATTTCAATTCCGGAGAAATCTCACCGTATGTTTTATAATAAGAATCTTCCGAAAGCATATCAGCTTTGAATTTTTGCTTGTTCAACTGCTTGGCAAGTTTTGATTTCTCCCCTCCAAATACAACAGGACCTTTTACAATCCCGTCCATTAAATCGTTCCATGCCAGCTGGAATGTTCCTACCCAAACTCTGTTTTGCTGTTCCGATGCAGATGAAAATAACGGTAAAACATCAAGCATTGCATTTGATTTTGCAATAGCACTGCCTGATACAAGCATTAACAATGCTATTACTGCCAGTAATTTTTTCATGTTCTCTCCTTTTTATTTAATATTTAAAAACCTCAAAAAACTTTTTAAAAAGCCTTTTGTATTTTCCTCATGTAATATATTCGCACAAGAATAATATTTTTCATAGTTCTGAATTATATTTTCAGGCAAATCCTCTCCTCTTTCAAGTATATGAGAGATAAACTCCAGATAATCGTCCTGTTCTTCTTTATACAGAGCATCCCGTGCCCTCAAATCTTCATCTGCTTCGTAATGAACAAGCGCATGATAAGCTGCGTGAATACTTTTATCATCAGTATCACGAGGGAAATTCAGTATAGCTTCTCTCACACACAAATGAGATATTAATACCTGACGGATTAAGCCTGCTACAAAAGTTCTTTCTTCTATATTGCTCATATTAAACTAAAAGGTGCTGGCATTCTTTCTCAATAAATTTCATCATCTCTATGTGGCTGCCGTTAAAAAACTGTTCTGCAACAGTATTTACAGCATCAAGAGCCATTTCTTTTCTGTTCATTGTTGCTTTATAAAAGAATTTCTTGCCTACTTTATAACGTACAAGAATTGATTTTACGGTAAGTCTGTCCATTACGGTCTTGATTGTGGTATATGCTCTTTCAATACCGTTAGCGGATAAATCATCAACTATATCCTGAATAGAGATATCTCTGTCTTCATTTTCTTCAATCAGGTTCCAAAATGAATTTAAAATATCAATTTCCAGTTTTCCGCACACCATACAGTTCCTCTACTTTCTTTATTCTTACTAATTACTAACATTGTAACATAAAATATTTTGAATGCAAGCCAATAATAACGAAAACGTTACAATTACTGGATATTAAGCAAATCTTCCTCTTTTTTAAAGTTTGTATTCTTCTTTCTTAATTTTGCGTTTTTCTTCTTTGTTTTTTCTGATACATGCCTGTATGCATTATCAATAGAAATTTTTGTTAAGGCGCTTCCGCTTCGTCTGTCGTAAAATGTCAGCCAGAATTTGCGGTTCACATTATCAACAGAAAAAGATACTGTGCCGATAAGTTTATCACCGGGGCGTATCTGCTTAAACATAATCTTTGTATCTCCGAATATCGAAGGTCTGAACACTGCGTTGTAATCGTTCACAAGAGCCATATCCAGACCTGAAAAAGTCTTATCGGACATATTTGAAATAAGCAAGGATAAAGTAATTGTGTTCACCTCGCCGAAAGGGTCCTTTTCATGTTTGATATCGTTTATTTGAATATCCAACCCGGGATAAAACATCTCATGCTGCATCAATGCTGTTTCCTTGTAAACGGGGAGAGGTACAGTTGTATTAATTTTTACTCTAATCTCATCACCCGGAGCAATCAATACATCATGACCTTTTCTTATTAATGCCATACCAAGACCGATAGCACCGCCTACAGCTGCACCGCCTGCCAGTGTATATCCCTGGGAAGCTATAGCAGCTTCAAGTCCAAGCCAGTTCAACGCAAGCAAACCGCCTACAGCTCCGCCGGCAACTGTATAACCTACATCCTGAACCACAATTTTAGAAGCTTCGGCTACAGGATGAAGTTTTGTTGACATTTTACCTTCTATCGGAATTTCTCTGCCGTCAGGTGTTATTAAATAGTCAAAATCCAATGTAATCCAACCCGGTCGCCCGAGCCTTTTTGAGTCTACAGTTTGAGTAATTTTCCCGTGTGCAATTGTGCCCTTAGGGATTATAACACCCTTATCACCCTTGACTTCATCTGTGACTTCTGCAAAAAATTCATCGCCTTCTATATTAATATTGCTGTCAAGAACCTGTGATACAGTCATATTTATAATATCTTTTCTTTCAAGATGCTCAACTTCGCCTGTGAATAACTCTTTTTGCAGCCGGTTTTGATATTCTTCGGTCTTTTCGGCATGACCTTCAAGCACTTCCGAATAAGCTGCTGCATTCACAGTCATAAATGCTAATAAAAGAATGGATGATAATATCTTTTTCATAACCAAATTATACAACACTTATATAATAAATTCCAAATGTATATTTTTTTTGAGAATATGTTTTATTTTGTAAAATAATGGGTATATTAAAAAATGTAATGAAAGATTGGGGGAGGATTTCTATTAATGCGCTGGTATGACCTTGAGCCTGATGTTTGTATGGCAATAAGCATGATTGAATGTTCAGGAAAAGATGCACAGGTGAAGTATGCTGAATACATTATCAAACTTGTGAAAGAAAAAGACAATGATATGGAATATATTAAAAATGCAACTCTGGACAATATCAACAGGAAATACTGCAGGTGGTACGACAAAAACGAAATTATCTCAAGAGCTTTTCAATACCTGAAAGGCACAAAAAAAGATATTCAAAAAGAAGTGTCTTTATCAGTTCTTGCTCTGATAAATTCTGAAGCTGTTGCTTGACAGAAATAAAAAAAATCTGTATCATTAATGTATGAAAAAACGCTGGTATGATATAGATCCTGTAGTGAGTACTGCAATCGCAAAACTTGAACAAACTGAAGAATATATTCAGGTTCGTTGTGCTGACTTTATTATAGACAAGTTAAAAGATATTGATTTTAACATTGAAATGTCGCTTGATGACCAGTACAACTACATTATGCGCCGCTGGTACGATAAGAATATAAAAGTTTCTCATGCAATGGAATATTTAAGAAATGCTCCGATTGATTTGAGAAAAGAACTGGCTCTTGAAATAATTGATTTTATAAAAGAATATACGGATTATGCTGAAAATTCAGGTAATGACTCAATATATTTGTCATAGCCTGTTGCACTCCAGCTTGTATTTTCTCTGATAATTTTTGCAGGTACTCCGCCTATAATAGTATTTGTTTTTTCAAAAGTGCCGGTAACATAAGCTTTTGCAGCAACAATCGTATCATCAGGCAAGATCGAACCTTTTGCAATTGTTACATCCTGGCAAATCCAGCAGTGGTTACCGATAATTATATCTTCCGGCGGGTTTATAGGTATTTTTGAGTCTAAATCATATACTGTGTGAAAATCAGTTGCAGTAATCTTTACACTGTTTGCAATCAAACATTCATCGCCGATACTAATATTTAAACCGTCTTTGTCAGCCGTAACAAAATAACCGCCTCTGATAAAACAATTTTTTCCGATAGTAATCGTAGAATTACTTGCTGCTGCATCTAACAAACAATATTTTATATAATATTTAGAACCGCCTATTGTAACATTAGCATTATTTCTGCAAGTAATTACGGCATTTTGGAACTTCGGACAAGGATAATAAATTTTTACGGTTGAATTTGAGCCAAGAAAATTTACCTTTAAGCCTTTAATTTTCTTAACCTTTTTCCCATTACCGTTTTTGTCAATAACGATAATTTTATTTCCTTTATAAGCAAATGTATTTCTAAACCTTATTCGAAGGCCGAATAAATGGATAATATAAGAATTAGGTTTACTTCCTTTTTCAATAAACTTCATACCTGATTATTTAACCAAATTATCGATTTATTCAATAGCCATATCGGCTATTTTTTTTTAAAGAGAAAATACCCGATTGTACTATTTCTTGAACGAGAAATTACCCGATTGTACTAATTATTTGGGAGTAATAATTTTTATCTTTACAGGGTTTTAACAAGCTTTTATGTCGTTCTTCATTAAACACAATTTTTCCTTCTACAGGAACAAATCTCTTTGCCTTTCTCAAAAATGCCTCATAAGCGGTGTCTATATGCCCTGCATCCAAAGCCCTGTATCCCGCATTTGACAAATCATCAGCCAATACAGTTGCAGTTGGTCCTAATGCAAGAATAAAAAGGGTGTCCTCTGGCTGCTTCAGGCAAACACTGAGAATTTCATTGTAATTGGAAAATGCATCTTTTATTGGGGATATTATTCTTTTGACGGAAGATGCATTATCAAACAAATCGTTGCCGATACCAAGACGGCTTCCTGCACCTTCAACTATAACAATATCTTTTTCATTCCAGAGAGATTTTATCTTATTATAATAATCCTTTCCCTGTTCTTCCGTAGCAAAAATAAACTGTCTTGTTAAATTTGAATTAACATAAGTTTTTGAAAAGTCTATATATTCATACAGAGTTTTTCTGCAAACAGTCATAACACGCTTAAAATAAGCATCAGGACAGTAACCAAATGTATCAGTCAAGCCTACAAACAAATTTTCATTTTTATTTTTCAAAATTTCTTTTAATCTGTCAGATAAGTTTTTATCATATTTTTGAAAACTTATACTTTCTCCCATAATAATTTTAAATTCACCGTCACCGTACCTTGCCAGAGATTTATTTGATGCAATAACTGTGTAGAGTGTATCATTTAAACTAAGAACTTTCGGGAGCTTAATATTTTCTAATGTTCTGGGATCGGCTAATTCGTATATAAGATTGTCCAATCGTTCTTTATAAAGGTTGTTTTTCTTTTTACCCAAACGAAATTTCATCTTTAAACCTAAAATATTAAGTTCGTACCTTCCTGTAGATTTCACCTTCTTCAAATAAAACATTATGCCCCCTTAATATATTTTAATTGTGCTATGAAAAAATTGCAACTTCAATGTTTAAGCAACAAAATGTAATATTTTTTCTTAACATTTAGACATGCCTGTATATTATATAGTTAAATATAAATATGAGTGACGATATAAACAAAAAAGTAATTGATATTTTTTCAAATCACAATAATAAATTACCTGTAGAAGCAAATGAGAAAGTGAAGTTCTACGCAGGGTTTAATTATGTTAGGATTGATAAAGATGCAAACGGAAACAAATTTAATGCGGAGCATCTGAAAAAATATGCGCAATCCTGTCATTACATCGTAAGAGTTATGAGAGAAAATAAAGGTGAAACTGTTCTTTATAATTATGATGTACCAAATTGCGACCTTTTTAAATTTATGAAATCATTTGAAGAAAATACACTTGACGGAACTATTATAGAAATTGATAAATATTTTCCAGATGATTTAGCATAAGAAAGTTAAGATATGAACTGTTTTTTTAGAGAGTACCACGAAGCCTTATTTAAATGCAATAAGCCGTATCAGTATGTCGGCGGAGAATTTCTTTCATATAATAAAAAATTTGAAGATGCCAAAGTGAGATTTGCCTTTGCATTCCCGGATAAATACGAAATAGGCATTAGTAACCTTGGTGTAAGGGTTCTATATGATCTTGTCAATAAACAGGATAAGTATATGGCTGACAGAGTATATGCGCCTGAACCTGATTTTATCCCGCAACCGCTTTATGCACTTGAAAGCAAAAAACCTTTAAAAGACTTTGATGCAATAGGTTTTTCACTCCAATATGAAATGTCATATCCTACAGTATTAAAAATGCTTGAAATGTCAGGTATTCCTTATAAAAATTCAGAAAGAACAGAGAATGATCCGATAATTATTGCAGGTGGACCTTGTGCTTTTAACCCGCTTCCTGTAGCAGATTTTATCGACGTGTTTATGATAGGCGACGGAGAAGACAGCATTGTAGAAGTCTGTGAAATATTAGAAAAAACAAAAGGACTTTCAAGACAACAGAGAATTAATGCAATATGTGACGGTGAAAATTCAGGATGCTGGTCAGCATCAGCCGGCGGAAACGTAAAAAAACGCATTGCACAGTTAACTTACGAAACAGCTTTGAAGTCCTACCCGATACCTTTTTCATCATCAGTTCATGACAGAGCAATCGTGGAAATCAGACGGGGCTGCGGGAGAATGTGCCGTTTCTGCCAGCCGGGACACGTTACGCTGCCTGTAAGAGAAAGACCCGCTGAAGATATTATAAAAATAGCAAAAGAACTTGTAAAAAATACAGGTTACGATGAATACTCGCTTCTTTCACTTTCTTCAAACGATTATGCAAATATCAAAGAAGTAATAAAAGAACTTGCAATAGATTTTAATGAGAAAAAAGTTTCAGTATCGCTGCCAAGCCAGCGTATTGACGGTTTTAACCTTGAGCTTGCAGAACTTGTTCAAAGCGTAAGAAAATCTACAATGACACTTGCACCTGAAGCAGGCAGCCAGCGGCTTAGAAACGTCATCAAAAAAAATATATCAGAAGAACAAATTCTTAATGCTGTTTTAACTCTATACGAAAACGGCTGGTCAAAAGTTAAATTTTATTTCATCTGCGGACTTCCGACAGAAACACTCGAAGATATGGATGAAATGGCTGAACTTTTGAATAAAATCAGATACCGTTCAAGATTAATAAAAAAAGAAAAAGGTTTAAATCACGGGCTTGATATAACCTGTACACTTTCAATATTTGTCCCCAAACCGTTTACACCGTTCCAGTGGCACGGACAAATGAATCTGGATAAGGTAACAGAACACATTCACTATCTGAAAGAAAAAACAGACAGGATTAAGGGTGTAAAAATCAATTATCACGAAAAATTTGTATCTCAAATAGAAGCTGTTCTGACACGTGGAGACAGAAGTTTATGTAAATATATTGAAGCTCTTTATAAAAAAGGCTGTTATCTGGATGCGTGGGGTGAATACTTTGATAAAAAAGTATGGCAGGATACAGCAAAAGAACTCGGAATATCGTTATCAAATCTTGCTGAAAAAACATATTCCACAGAAGACCCCCTCCCATGGGATTTTATTGACATAGGCGTAGACAAAGAATGGTTCAAATCTGAATACAACGAAGCCTTGAAAGTTTCATCTCCGGAATTCTCCCTTGCTCCGACCTGCCAGACAAAATGTGTTGATTGCGGTGTATGCAAAAATTTAAACACCCGCAAAGTTATGGCAAAACCATTCACTGCAAGCAAACAGGCGCAAGAATTAAAGATTGTACACAATGATCCCAAAACCTGCCAAAGCTATGACAGAGAAATTTATAAATACAGACTTAAAATAACAAAATCAGGTATCTTAAAATACTTCTCCCACCTTGACTGGCAGAATACGTTCTTTAAAGCAATAGCAAGAACTGATTTAAATGTAGTGTTCTCTCTCGGATTTAATCCTGCAATGAAAATCTCAATGGGAGTTGCGCTTCCTCTTTTTGCGGAAAGCGACGGAGAATTGATTGATATAGAGTTATTTGATGACTTAACTCCCGATGAGCTCAAACTAAAGTTGGAGAAAGTGCTGCCGGAACAGGCACGAATTATAAGCATTGTAAAAATTGATAAAAAGGAAAAAGCCATTGATATCACAGCTCAATGGGCAGAGTACAAAATAGATATTTTTAACAAAGAGCTTTACGATTTTGAAACTTTGAGATATAATACAGACAAAGTTTTATCTTCCGAAGAAATTTTTATCGAGAAGAAAAACAAAAAAGGTTTAATCAAAAAAACAGACATCAAACAATCAATAAAATCATACAGATTTGAAGATGATAGCCTGTTCATAGTACTCAAAACCGGTCAATCTGCAATTAACAGAGATAACGGCACTGTAGAAGCAGGAATCCCTGCACTTAGAGCAGATATGCTGATGAACTTAATTGCACCCGATGTAAGTTTTAATATTAAACGAACTCGGTTCTTTGATGAGGATTTAACAGAATTATAGTAAAGGATTTTTATGGCAAACGACAGAAACAACAAAAACGGACATCAGAACGGAAACGTTGAAAAGAAAATTATTATTGCAGAACGTGACAACATTTCTGCTGTTATGGAAAACGGCAAAGTTACAGACTTTTTTATTTCAAGAGGGGATGTAATTTTAGGTGATGTATATTTAGCTACCGTTGACAATATTTTACCGAGTATCGATGCGGCTTTCGTAAATGTAGGCAGCGATAAAATGGGATTTTTGCATGCACAGGACGTTATGGGCAAAGGTGCATTGAAAGATAAGCTTTCACCTAAACAAAAACTTATTGTTCAGGTTGTAAAAGAACCTACAGGACACAAAGGTCCAAGAGTTACAACCGAAATAAGCTTACCCGGAAGATTTTTGGTATTAATGCCCAATGAAGCCGGAATAAGCATAAGTAAAAAAATAGAAAATTCAAAAGAAAGAGCAAGATTAAAGTCAGTAGTAAGCCTTATTAAACCTGTCGGCGTAGGAGTTATTATACGTACAGAAGCAGAAGGTCAGTCAGAAGCTGATATTCAGGAAGATTTGGAAATCCTTTTGGAAAAATGGAATAATATTATTACATCAGCAGAAACTTTAACTCCTCCTAATCTTATTTACAGAGATCAAGACCTTTTATACAGAACAATAAGAGAGGCTTGTACGGAAGATGTAAAAGAAATTATTGTAGACACGGCTTTTGCATTACAAAGAGTTCAAAATATTCTGCAAAACTGGCATATGAACAAAAATGTTCAGGTAACTTTATATAAGGGAACAGAACCGTTACTTGTAGCTACAGATGTCCATAAAGAAATAAAAGCAGCTTTAAATGTTAAAGTAAATATGCCTTCAGGCGGATATTTATTTATACAAACAACCGAAGCTCTTACGGTAATCGATGTTAACAGCGGAAAATTCACAAGTTCTTCAACTCAAGACGAAACAATCCTGAAAACTAACATAGAAGCTGTTCATGAAATCGCAAGACAGCTTCGTCTAAGAAACATAGGCGGTATGATTATTATTGACTTTATCGATATGATTTCAAGAGCAGATAAACTTGCTATTATGGAAGAACTTGAAATTGCTCTTGAACCTGATAAAGCTAAACCGCAGGTAGGACAGCTTTCGGATCTCGGGCTTGTAGAATTAACAAGACACCGTCAAGGTCAGTCTTTATCAGAAATATTCACTAAAAAATGTCCTCACTGTCAGGGAACAGGTTATTTCATGAATGAGTTTAACTTCGCAACTCCGACAGCAGAAGGAGAGTATAGAGCTAAAGCTGCAAAAATGAAATTACCTGTAAACAACTTCAAGAAAAATAAAAATAACAGAAATCAAAATCAACAGCAGCCTGCACCTCAACAAGAAGTTCAAGTTGAAGAACAACAAACAATGCAGCCTGAAATTGAAGTTGAAAATCCGTCAGCAGTAGCTGTTCAGGAAACAGAAAAACGTGATAACAAGAAAAAACGCAATAACAGAAGAAATAAATTCGAAAAGAAACAGGAAGTTCAACCTGAAACAGAACCTGTTATTGAAACAGCTGAAACAGTTTTAAAACCAAACGAAGAAATAAAACCTGTAATTGAGGTTAAACCGGAAGAAAAACCCGCAGAAGAACAAACTTTAAAACAGGAAACCGGAGAAACTCCTTCTGCATCAGAAGAAGAAAAACCTAAAAAAACACGCAGACCAAATCGTGGAACCTCAAAAACAAGAAAACCTCGTGCGAAAAAAACTCAGGAAACTACAGAGGAAAAAGTTGAAGAATAAATTCTTAACGACAATTTTTACATTAATATTTTTAACAGCTAATACGGGCTTCTGTGAAGAAACCCGTAATGCTGTTATGCATACAACAATTGTAAAGTTCGGTCTTACAATGGGCGGTGTTGCACTTTCTTCCATAATTATTTATCTTGGTTTAACTGTTTATAATAAGTTTTTTGTAAAACCTAAATATACACACTCTCTGGAAGAAGAAATTCTTAAAACTCCAAAAACAAAAGAAGAAGCCATTAATTTCTTTATAAATAAAAATAAACTGAATTAAGGATACTGAACAAATGAAAAAAAATGCATTCGGGGCAATAGATTTACTTATAGGATTAGCCATAACAGCAGTTATATTTTTAATCAGCGTAAATGCTTTAAAGGGCGTATCATCATTAAAGCTGAAAGACACTGCAATAGATAAGCAAAGCGTTCAGCAACATGTTGATGAAACCGTAAACGAAATTGAAAGAATGCGTAAAGAAGCATTAGACTATGGAATGGAAATACAAAACGGCAACTATTAATTTAATTTCTTTTTAATTTCAAGTTCATACCCCAAATAATCCAATATTTGCTGGACGGCTTCAAATTTAATTGTTTTTGAAGAAAGCATTCTGGAAAGACTTGCAACATTTGTTTTTGCAAGACCTTTTTGATTCATATTTCTTGTCATTTTTGACATAGAAAGCCCCTGCCTTAATAACAAAACCTGAATTTCTTGTTTAATATCTAACATAATGAATATTTTACGTTATTAAAAACAATCTTGACAAATAAGAAAATATTGTTATCATGCATGTATATATCATTATTATTTATGATAATAAATATTTAGAAAGGATTGTTTATGAAAAATGCGTTCACTCTGTCAGAGGTTTTAGTTACACTTGGGATAATAGGCGTAGTTGCAGCTATGACAATGCCGTCATTGATTGCCGAACACCGGGAAAAAGCAGCAGTTGCAAAACTTAAAAAGGTTTACTCTACTCTTGAAAATGCTTATATGCTTGCAAGAAACGAAAATATGGATGTTTTAAGCTGGTTTCCAGATGATGATATAAAAAATAATTCAAAAATATTTTTTGAAAACCTTAAACCTTATCTGAATATTTTAAAAGACTGCGGCGTTGAAAGCGGATGCATAACTGAAGGTTACGTTAAAACTCTTGACGGCAGAAATTACCATAACTACGATCAAAATCCTAAAGAATACAGATTTATAATGGCAGACGGTACACAGATTATTATTTATATTGCAACTTCTAAGTATGCAGGAAGTGAGTCTATCGGCAACATAAAAGTTGATATTGACGGTTATAAAGGCAGGTATACATTCGGAAAAGACTTTTTTATTTTTAATATTACACCTAAAGGAATTTACCCTAACGGGCTTGAAAATACTACAGCTACAGATACATTTGAAGATGATTGCAATAAAAGCAAATCAACAGAGGTAAATGGAGCCGGCTGCACTGCCTGGGTTATATTTAATGAAAATATGGATTATTTACATTGCGATGATTTAAGCTGGAATGGAAAAACTAAATGCAAATAAACTATATTGCAGCAAGAACTTTTGAAGCCTGTTTCAAGTCCTGACTTTTATGAATAATCTCTACCATTTCCTTTAAAACTTTGTTGTAAGGTGTTGGTATACCATGCTTTATACCCAGCTGAATTACCGTCCCCGCAAACATGTCAACTTCGGTTTTTCTTCCTGCTTCAACATCCTGAAGCATTGATGTTTTACCCTCAGGTATCATTGTATGAAGGTTTGCAATAGTTTCATCTATCATTAATTCGGGATTATTTACACCTTCAGCTTTAGCAATTGCCCGGACTTCTTTCATTATTTCAACAGCAAAATCCATAAAACAAGAATTTTCAAGCATCTCTCCAAAAGTCATTTTTAAAATGGCTGTCGGCTGATTTGCACAAACATTCAACATAAACTTAAGCCATAATGAGTGTTTAATATCATCAGGAATTTTGTAGTTTATACCTGTTTTATCAAAATATTTTTTTACCCTCATCATATTTTCATTATCAGCTTCATTTTCAGAGCCGTAAACAATAGTATTTACATCGTCATGAACTACCGAATTTCCTGTTCGGATTGCACTGTGACCAATAAAATATGAATATAAAAGTTTATCTCTGCCATAAGTTTCTGCAATAATTTCTTCACTTGTTACACCGTTTAAAAGAGATAATATTACGGTATTTTCATTAACAAAATTTTTAATATTATTTATAGCATCATTTAAACCGCAAAATTTGGTTGCAATAATTATCAAATCCGCCTTAAAAGTCTTTTCATCAGGCAAAACATAGTTGAAGTTAAGTTCACGACCGTTAAATACAATCGGATTTTCAAGATATCTTTTCAAACGGCTTTCATCAACGAGAACTCGTAAAGATTCGGAATCATAACTTTGAATTTTATCGGCATAAATACTGCCTACTGCCCCTACACCACAAATTAAAACATTTTTTATATCTTTCATAAGTGTAAGTTTAACACGTTTTATATTATTTTTTTTATTTCTTTATAATTTTTTAATGCGGATTTGTTAAAAATAGTTCACATGTTCACACGTCAGAGCAATTTTCACTTGAAAAAATACTTTATAAATATGTAGTGTAGTTTAGTGTGAAATTTGTCAATGGGAATTGAAATCGGAAGACCGCTTGGTGTGGGCGGTATCAGCTCTAATATAACTATTGATAGAAACCGGTACAGACAAAGTTTCGGCAATAATTTGCATGCCGATACTTTTGAACGAACCGGAATAAACCGCTATACAACAGAAGCTTCAATAAAACAGATGATTAGCGCAAACCCTAAAATCTTAAACATTCTAAAAGAGGTTAATGCGCCATTGACAATAAATATGAAAGAGCTTAACCAGCTATTAGCAAATCATGCAACAGATACAAAAAATATTGCTGAAGGAATAACCGAACATCTGCCGTTTTCACTGCAAAACAGAGTAGATACAAAGGCATTGCTTGATGCAGCATATCTTCACGACATAGGAAAAGTATTAATCCCTGTAAATATCTTAAACAAAGCAGGAAAACTTGATGAAAGAGAAACTGAAATTATGCACAAACACTCAGAGCTTGGCTATGAGCTTCTAAAATCCACTGATATAGATAAAAAGACACTTAATTTAATAAGAAATCACCATCAGAACGCCAAGAAAACAGGTTATCCTTTTGTTGATAACAGTTTTAATGCAGACATAAACCTTCAAATACTATCTATAGCTGATAAATATTCTGCATTAACAGAAAAACGTTCTTATAAAGAGCCTCTTGATACCAAACAGGCATTAACCATTATCTACAGGGATGTGCAGGAAGGAAAGCTTCATCCGTTTGTGTTTAAGGCACTTGTAAATTATGCATCAGAAAAAGTTACAGCTGCTGTTTAATGACAATAAGATTTCTGGTATGATTTTCTTCAAGCGGTAAATCATATTCAATTACATCAATAACTTTTGCATTGAATTTTTTTAATATGTATTTTGCATCATCTATTTCTTCCTGTGCCTTTAATGATTTAAAAGCGACAAAAAATCCTTCATCTTTAAGAAGCGGTAATGCATAAGCTGTTATCACCTTCAAAGGAGCAACCGCACGAGAAGTAATAAGGTCAAATTTTTGAGTTAATTTTTCTGCCCTTTCACATATCGGATGAACGTTTTCCAGTTTCAATTCATCTTTCATTTCATTTATTGCATTAATTTTTTTTCTGATACTGTCTAAAGGATAAACTTGAACATCTTTGTAAGTGCAGGCAACGGGCAAGGCAGGAAATCCGCCACCTGTACCGATATCAAGCATAGTTTTAGCTTTTCCGTATTTTTCAAAAAACTTTTCTATAGAAAGACTGTCAAATATATGTTTTTCCCACAAAAATTTTTCATCATTTTTAGATATTAAATTTAATTTTGCATTTTGCTTTAAAAAAGCTTCAATGTAATCATTATAAAATTCTTTATTTTGCATAATTGAGTTCTTTCGTAATCCTGTTAAAATTTTGTTCGCCCATTCTGATTTTTAAATCATTAATACGCATTTCAATTTTTAAAATATTATCTCTTGTAAAGTTGTTAATTGACATCTTGTGAGCAATAATATAATTTCTCAATGCCTGTTCAAAATCTTTTTTATTAAAGTAAAAGTCACCTAAAGCAACATTTGACGATGCTATATAAAAAGGTTCATTAAGTTCTACAGCACAAGCCTTTGCTCGTTTCAGATAATCTAGTGCTTTTTGCGGATTTCTTACTGTCAAAATTTCAGCAAGCTTCATTGCAGAAATATAAATTCCGTTATTGTTTTTGGTTAATTCGTCAAGTCTTAAACTTTCCGTTAAATACTTAACCGCAGAATCGGATTTTCCTTCTTCATCGTATATAGTTGCAATATTTGTAAGCGCAGAAGAAAGGAAAGTATTGATTTTCGGGTTCTGATTTATTTCAATGCACTTTTTATAATATTTAAGAGCATTTTCCAAATCTCCTTCTTCATCAAGATTAAGAGCATATTTGAAATACAATTCGGCAAGAACATTTTTTTCCACACTGCCTGTAACAAGCTGCAAAGCATCTTTTATACTGCATCCGGTAATAGCTGCAAGCAGAAGTTTTGTCTTAATCTTAAGATTATTTGACACATCTTCTGCCTCAATTTCACGCAAAAGCTTTTCTGCAAGCTGACGTTTGAATGTTATGTAATAGATATTTGCAATTTCAAATTTGCTTTCATTAATCTTTTCGTTATCACCGGCAGAACTAAAAAATTCCATTGCCAATTCATAATATTTTAACGAATTAAACCAGTCAGAAAGGTTCTTAAATGCTTCTGCCAGTTTTGTGTAAAGCATCGGTAAAAATGTGTAGTAGTCTTCATCTGTATTCATTGTCAAAGCTTTTTGATAAATCATTACAACTTTTTTAAAATCGTAATTTTGTTCTTCCTTTTTAGCAAGATTTATAAGTTCAACAAGCGACAGCTTCTTAATTTCTTCCAGATCCTTGCTTTTCTTGTCAGCTATATTAATAAAAGAATTAATAGAATTTGCAATTTTGTTCATTATTGCATTTTCTTCTGCCTCTGTCTCAAATACGAAAGAAATAGTCCTTATTTTTTCATCTTTCTCCTGTTTTGTTTCAGGAATTTTTTCTTCAAATTTTTGTTCGGCAAATTGCACACCCGGCACCGGTTTGTTAGGCAAAACAGGCTTTCTGGGAAGGAAAAGCGTATGATATTCTATTTCTTTTCTCATTGTCTGGCGTGATATAAGCAAATCTCTTTCCAGAGGCTTCAGCGGCAATTGCGTGTTATACAAATCAACACAGCTTTTATGAATTTTAACGGCAATATTTTCTGCAATAGAATTTTCCGCTATTTCCTTATAATAATCCTGCAAATATATCATTGAACCTTCTCTGGTCAATACAAGATTATCAACAAAATAAGCAATCTTATCCGCATCATAAAGGTTGAGTGTCTGTAAAAGCTTAACGCTGACAGGATGACGCATAACCGTAAGAAATCTCAATAAATGACCGCTTACAGGATCAACAAGAGCCAGAGCTTCACGCAAAATAAAATCATTAAATGTTAAAAAGCTCTTTGTATAACCTGATAAAAATTCGGTCATATTAAGTTTTCGTATCTGCATAATTTTAATGGAAAGCGTTGTATAAAAATAATATCCTCTTGAATATTTATACAACTCGTCAGATATAGGACCAATCTGCTTAAAGTCCTCTGCTTTTAAATACCTTTCAAATATACCTTTTTCTAAAGCACTGACGGAAACCCTGTCGTATGGTATTTTAAAATCAGAGTAATCAAATTTTCTGCTTATAATAATAATTTTAATATTAGGAGATTTTGAAAGGTGTTCGATAAAACTCAAAATTTCAGTTTTATTGTCTTTCAAAACCTGTTCAAATGAATTAATAACAATAACAACAGGATTGTGAACAGACTGAAAATAAGCATTAATCTTCTGCGTAAAGTTTTCAGACCTTGCCTTTGGAGTTTCAATCACATTTTGCGCAGTAAGCTTTCTGAAAATATCAAAAAACTCAAGCAAAATATCATCAAGAACTGTTGTTTCAAAGCAGTTATATTTTAAAGTTACGGTATCGGATTTTAAAAATGAAAGCGCCTGATTTACAACAAGCACCTTACCCGTTCCGAGAAATCCGTTTACAAGAAGCAGCCTGTTATCTGACTTAAAGAAATTAAGTATTTTTTCAATTTGATTAACATTATTTTCAAGAAGAAAAGGATTAACTCCGATATCTTGTTTTAGTATAGTCTTTTTGTCTGCTACTTCATCAATAAATTCCATAAAGCTATATTAATAGATTTCTTAAAATTTTGCAAATCAAATATTTTTATAGTACACTCTAATTATAACAGTAAACTAAGGGGAAACAGGATGGAATTTTTTAGAAAACACCAAAAAGCAATTGTAGCAATTATTGCAATAACTTTCATTGCATGGACTGTTGGTTTAATGATGTTGCCTCTTGTTATTAAATAGGTAGATAGTGGATATACATAAATTTATAAAAAAAATATTTATAGTATTCATGGCGTTGCTTATAGGTAATATAAGCTTAATTGCCGATGCAAACCAGTTGAAAACAATACAACAGAAACAAAAAGTTACCCATGAAAAAATTAAACGCTTAAAAGTTCTTGAACACTTGGAAAAAAATAAGTTATACAAAAACCAGCAAAAACTTGAACAGGCATCAAGCAACCTGCAATATTCCAAAAACCAGTACTCTTCACTTGAAAACCAGCTTGCACAAATGGAAAGAGAATTGACTGCTTCCGTTGCGGAATTTAATAATGCCAACATTCAAATGCGCAAGAGAATAAGACAGGTTTACAAAAACCAGAGAACAGGTATGTTCCAGCTTATCTTAACAGCTAAAGATTTAAACTCTTTACTTGATGTAGTTTATTTTGAAAAAATAGTCCTGAAAAAAGATTACGCAAGAATGATGACTATAAAAGCCAAGTCACAAAAAATAGCCATGATGAAGAAAAACATTGAGGCTAAAAAGATTGCACTTGCCCAATCAATTCAATCAATAAATTCTCAGCAAAAGAATATTAAATACGCAATTGCACAAAACCAAAACATGATAAACAAATACAAAACCGACCGTAAAACTTATGAAAGAGCTGAACGTGAACTTGCACGCCAATCAGCAAGTATTCAAAACATGATTGCACGTAACAAAGGATCTTCAACCGTAAAAATCTCTTCAACAGGTTTTATGCGTCCGATTAGCGGAAGAATAACTTCTCCTTTCGGCTGGAGAACGCATCCGATATTTAACAGCAGAACTTTCCACTCAGGTGTAGATATAGCAGGTCCTAACAGAGGCAGCATAAGAGCATCAAACTCAGGAAAAGTAATTTATTCAGGCTGGTACGGCGGGTACGGAAAAGTTGTTATACTTGACCATGGTAGTGTAAACGGACGTCCTATAACAACGCTTTATGCCCATATGTCTTCAATAAAAGTTTCTCAGGGACAATTTGTAAATAAAGGAGATGTTGTAGGTTTTGAAGGTACTACAGGGTACAGTACAGGACCACATGTACACTTTGAAGTAAGGGTTAACGGCAAACCTAATAACCCGTTAAATTATATTTAAATATAAGGGAAGAAATTGAAAAAGTATTTATTAATAACAGCTTTAATATTAACAGCAACAACTCAGTCTGTAATGTCTGCGGAGTTATTCAACAGTCCCGAAGAACTTGAAAACTTCCATGATAACTTCTACGAATCTCCAATGATGCCTATTCCTGAAGTGAAATACACTGAGCAGGAACCTCGTGAAATAAAAGGAATGCCTTTATTCAAAAAAACACGTATAAAAATGACTAATTATTTTCGTGAAAAGAATTACAAGGAAACACAAAAACTTTTAGAGAAAGAAAAGGCAGAACAGGCAAGACTTGAAGCGGAAGAAAACGAAAAACTTAATAAAGAATTAAATATTAATTTTCAATCAAATAACGAGTCCAAATCCAAGATTAAAACCGAGATTGAAGAAGCAACATCTATTCCGGACGAAACACTGGAACTGTCAGGCGGAGTTCAGGAACGTGTAACTCCGAATGATGCACTGCTTGATGCTGATAACATTGATTACGATGACGAAACAATGGATATTATTGCAACAGGTTCTCCTGTGCTCGTATTTCCGCCTCAAGAAACTACCATAAAAGCGGATAAAATAGTGTATAATCAGGCTTCAAATACTCTTAAAGCTTACGGTAATGTTAAAGTTATAAAAAGTGGTAATACGGTAAACGGCGACTTTATGCAAATTAATATGAATGAAGAAAATGCATTTATAGATAATTTAAACGCCAAACAAGCTTTTATGACCGTTAAATCAAGAAAATCCAAAATAGAAGGTGACAAAATCATTCTTTATGACGGAAAAATAGTTTCAGAAGATTCGTATATTTTGAACCTTCAAACAAAAATGATTGGCGGCAACCACTTCAACAGAATGATTATAGATGAAGATGACAGATCTTCAATCTCAACTTCTTTCGGTGAGGTCGGCGATACAGCAATTCATATCAAAGCAAAAGATATCATTGTTAACGCAAAAAAAGAACATGACACCTTCACTATGAAACAGGCTGACGTTTATTATGGCGATTATAAACTGTTTAGAATACCTTCCTTCACAGCTCATACCAATAAAGGTCATGATTATTTTGAAGCAAATTATCCTGAATTTGGTTCACGTTCAAGAATTGGTATGTTTGCAGGTCCCGGCTTTGTATTTGATGTTCCTAACGGAGCAATCGTAAAGGCTATACCTTTTTTAAACTATAAAGATAAAATCGGTGTCGGCGGAGCTTTAAAATACAGAAGCGCTACAAACTACACTGACTTTATGTACGGTTCATCCAACGATACTTTTGTATTAAAAGGTAAACAATATTTAGACGATAAATTATATATGCAATACGGTGCAAATTCATATATGGATGAATGGTTCTTTGGTCGTAGAATGCCCAAATACAGTGTTGAATTGATTTATGATGACAGAACAAAAATTCCAAGTACAATCAAAGAAGGTTATGACCTGAATTTCAGACATCGTGCAAGTATCGGTTATATGCAGAATAACGATATTAACAGATACGGAGAAAGATTGCCGGCATCAGATATGGGAACAACAAGATTTAAATACATGGCAGAAGCACGACAGTCATTATTTAATTATGGCAATAGAGAAGAATTAAAATTTATTAACCTGTCACTGGTAACACAAGGAAGTGCAGCACTTTACGGTAACGGAGATATGCAATTTCTGGGAAGAATAGGTCCAGCCGTGCATACTCAATACAAATATTGGATGCAGGATATAGGTTTCTTTGCATCTGCTTATCAAGACGGAACTCCTATGGCAAGATATGATGCATACAGATACGGTCATGCTAACGTTTATATAAGAGAAGCTATAAGAGTTCATAAGTATTTAACTCTTGCCTGGTCAGGTTCGCTGACAATGACAGGAGATTCTCCAAACGGTGATATGTTTCAGGAAAACTCTTTTATTTTAGCATTCGGACCTGATGATTTTAAAGTAAATGTAGGTTATGACTGTGTTCGTAAACAAACATATTTTTCTTTTGTAGTTGCAATGGATACAAAAGGTTCAAGCGTTGAATATGAAAAAATGGAAATTAAAAATCCTGACAGATTAGGAAAGAAAGATAAAGAGCAGGAAAAACTGATTGTTTATGATCAGGAAAACCCGACCAATGCAAAAGGTCCTGCTAAAAAAATGATGTACGCAGAAGTAATAGATATTGAAGATCCTAATAGAGAACAAATCTAATGACAAAACTGGAAGAACTCAAAAAAGAAATAATTGAATATGGAAAACTTGCAGGAATAAAAAATTTCACACCGGGTTATTCCGGTAATTTTTCAGCACGTTATGAAGATAAAATATTAATCACTTCATCAGGTTCTGCTAACGGATATCTGTGTGAAGATGAAATAGTTTTGATTGATTTTAACGGTAACGTGGTTGAAGGAAATAAAAAAGCATCTTCAGAAAAAATGCTTCATGTTGAATTTTATAAACAAAGACCTGACGTAAATTACATAATCCATGTGCATTCACCTTATTTAAGTTCGTTTGCCTGCTGTAGAATACCTTTGGATGAACCTGTTATGGCAGAAAACGTATTCTATTTCGGTCAAATTCCTTTAGCTGAATACGGTTTACCCGGTTCTTATGATTTGGTTGAAAAAACTGCTAAGTATTTTAAAGACTACAATGCAGTATTAATGGCAAATCACGGTTTCATTGTAGGTGACAAAACCATAAAAGATGCATTTTTAAAACTGGAACTTGCCGAATCTTATGCACAGGTTGCACTTAATACAAAAATATTGGGCGGAGCTGTTTTGTTTACGGATAAAGAAGTTGATGAAATAAATTCACTGAAAAATTAGTTGTGATATAATAAGAAAAATAGTAAAAGAGGAAGTATAAAAGTGTCAATAATGTTAGAAAATAAACAGGGATTAATTGCAGGAGACGGAACTTTACCGGTTAAAATGGCTCAATACGCTAAAGAAAACGGTTTTGAAGTAATTTGTATTTCACTGGCAAATGATAATTTAAGACAATTAAAAAAATACTGTTCTAAAATATATTCCTGCCACCCGGGCGAAGTAAACAAAATTGAAAAAATACTAAAAGATGAAGAAATCAAACAGGCAACATTTCTTGGAAAAGTCCACAAAAGAGTTTTACTTCAACTGCATAAATTTGATGCAAAAGCAATTGAGCTTTTAAAAGAAGCTCAAAGACTTAATGATGATGAAGTAATGCTAATGATTGTAAAAGAATTTGAAAAACTCGGCATTACAGTTCTTGACCAGACTATTTTTATCAAAAACCTAATGATACCATCAGGAGTTCTGGGCAAGTTGAAACCGACAAAAGAACAGATGGAAGATGTAAATTACGGTTTTTGGCTAGCAAAAGAAATGGGCAAAATTGATGTCGGACAATCGGTTGTAATAAAAGATAAAATGATTATGGCAGTCGAAGCAATTGAAGGAACTGATATGTGTATAAAACGTGGTTCTAAACTGGCGAAGAAAAATGCCGTAGTTGTAAAAGTTTCAAAACCTTCTCAAGATAAACGTTTTGACATACCTGCAATAGGATTGAGAACATTAAAAACAATGAAAAAATATAAAGCAGATTTGATAGCTGTTGAAGCTAATGAAACAATTATTGTAGATCAGGAAAAAGTAATTCAATTCGCAGATGAAAATGATATTGTAATAATGGCTGTTTAATATGAAAAAACTATTTATTATAACAGGTGAATATTCAGGTGACATACACGCTTCTCATGTGGTAAAAGCCTTAAAAGCCATGACCCCTGATATTTTAATAGAAGGGGTTGGCGGAGAAAATCTGCGTAATGCCGGAGTCAAACTATTTTCTGATCAAAAGAAAATGGGCGCTGTGGGTTTAACTCCCAAAATCGTATTAGACCACTTTACTTTAGGCAAAAGAATAGTCGATTATCTTGTAAAGGATTTTAAACCTGATGCAGTGTTATTAATAGATTATGGTGTCTTCAATCTGAATATTTCCAAATTTTTGAAAAAAGCAGGAATAAAAGTGTTTTATTATATTCCGCCTCAGGTTTGGGCAAGCCGTAAATGGAGAATTAACACAATCAAAAAAAATATTGATGAAGTACTTTGTATCTTTCCTTTTGAAAAAGATATGTATGAAAGTTACGGCATAAAAACACATTACTGCGGTCATCCATTGGTTTCACAACTTGCGCCAAAAGCCGATAAAAATGATTTCTTTGAAAAACACGGACTTGATAAAAATAAAAAACTTGTATCAATATTCCCGGGCTCAAGAGTTTTTGAGCTTAAAAATCTGATGAAAGTTTTTATAAAAACAGCAGAAGAATTACAAAAAAAACATCCTGACTTGCAATTCTGTATATCTCATGCGCCGAATTTATCCGATGATGTTTATGATAAATATTTAAAAAAGACTGAATTTAAAGTTATAAAAGGAGAAAATCAGGCACTTTTAAGCGTATCGGATGCGTTAATTCTTGCATCCGGAACAGTCGCTTTAGAAGCGGCATTATACCGGACTCCTATGATTATATCTTACAGAGGTCCGTATTTATTCTATCTTATTTATTTAATTGTAAGATGCATAAAACGGGTTTCATTGCCTAATATTATCGCAGACAAATATATAGTGCCAGAAATACTTCAAAGCAGCGTAACTGTATCAAATATTACATACCAAATAGAAAAACTTCTTTATGACAAAGAATACAGAGAAAACAATATTAAGGAACTCGGCAAAGTTAAATCTCTGTTATCAGACAAAGTTTCCTCAAAAGAAGCTGCAAAAGTAATTGCAGAAGCTTTTAAAGCGTAATAATTCTTTATACAGTTAGCAATATTTTGCGTTTTCTGACGTTTATAAATATAAGATAGTAAGCGTAAGAAAGTTATGATTAATCAAGTTGTAACAACAACAAATAATGCACCCAAAAGAGCATTTACAGATTTTTCACAGCCGAAAAACGGCTACTATTTGAATGCGCCGTTTGTAGAAGAGGAAAAAAAGAAAAAAACAAACAAACTAGGAACCACGATAGCCATATCCGCTCTGGTTATCGGATTTGGAACGCTTGCTATATTCAGCGGGGGCTTGAACAAAGGTGCTGCAAAATTCTTTGACAAAATAAAGTTAAAGTTAGAGAAAAAACTTGCCAAAGGCGGCAAATTTGAAGACTTTTACAGATTTTCTCTCAATAGAATAAACTCTTTTATCGAAAAATCCGAAAGCATCAACAATATAACATCTTTAAAAGACGTACTTTTCCAAAAATTCATGTGGGGCAAAGACGGAACACGTAAATTTACCAAAAAAATCCATGAAGGTATAACAAATTTCTTTGATAAAATCAGCAGAAAAACGGTTAACAGCGCTTACAATAAAACACAAAACAAATTTGCTAACCTTACTGATTATTTCAGGACAGTAAATGAAAGGCTGCGCCTTGCACGTCCTGACGATGCTAAATTGTCAGCAGTACTTGATACAATAGAGTTAAGAACACATAGAGTTAACTCTAACCTTGACAAGGGTTTTGGTATTAATGCGAGAAACCGTCGTTATCAGGAAATCCAACAATCAGTTGACGGACTTTTCGAATTCTTCTGGGATGCAAGTTTTAAAGATATTAAAAATTTTAAATCTAAAAATATGTGGCAGTCATTCATTGCAGAAGACTATGTTCTGCCTGCAAAAATGAACTTATCAAATAAAACAAGCTTGCTGAGACAAGCAATAACTCATGATATTAACGATAACTATAAAGCTACTATCAAAGCTCTGGATAACGTACAAAAATTCGTTAATCCGACAGATACTTCAACAAACGATATTCTAAGAAGCTTAAGAAGCAAACTTGAAAGATACAAAAAACTTTCAGGCAAAAATGAAAATGATTTAAGAAATAAATTAAATACTGAAATCATTGGCGATTTAAAAAATCTGTCAGGAAACTTTAAAGAAATGTCTTCTAAATTCAATTACAATGAAGATGCCGTAAAAGCAATCTCAAGCTACGTAAGCGAAGTTGAAGATATTATAGCAAAAAGTTCAAAAGGCGAACTGCAAGAAATTTTAACCGCATACAAATCAATTCTCCCACGTAATGAATATCTTAAACTAAAATCAAAAGTACAATCAGCAGTAAAATCGCTGGACAAATCAATAGATACCGAAACAATACAATACTTTGATAAAGCAAGAGATTTGAAACTCGGATCTGCACCGACCGATGTTCTGTCAATTCTTGCAGCAGTGGGTGCCGTAGGATATTACCTTGGACACGCTGAGAACAAAGACGAAAAAACATCCGTGTCATTAAAATACGGCATACCTGCAATCGGAGCAATTGCAACATCATTATACTGCACAGCAAGACTTGTTTCCGGCGGAAAAGCCATACTATTCGGTCTTTTATCAGGCTGGGCTATGAACAAAGCTGGTGTGCTTGTTGATGATACACGTAAAAAATATTCCGTAGACATCTCGTTTAAAAACAAAACCTTAGTTAAATCTCAACCGGACAAAGTATAACATTTAGTTTTATTTTCTGTTACAATGCCTTAAAAAGGACTTAATTATGGTAAAAACAGAAGATACAATAAAATATAAATTAGAACAACGAGAAATAGATAACTTATCAGAATTTGCGACCAAAAGCCGTTTTGCAAAAAGAAGACAAGAAGAAGAACCTTGTTTTTTAAGAACGGAATATCAACGTGACAGAGACAGAATTTTGCATTCAAAAGCATTCAGACGACTAAAACACAAGACACAAGTTTTTCTTTCTCCGTTTGATGATCACTTTAGAACACGTTTAACCCACACTCTTGAAGTTTCTCAAATAGGAAGAACAATAGCCAGAGCACTTGATTTAAATGAAGATTTGGTTGAAGCTATTGCATTGGGACACGATTTGGGACACACACCTTTCGGTCATTGCGGCGAAGGCGTTTTAAACGAGCTTGTAAAAGGCGGTTTTAACCACAATGTTCAGAGTGTAAGAGTAGTAGAAATCTTAGAACACCTTAATCTTTGTCAGGAAACAATAGACGGTATCTTAACACATTCCTGGGGATACACACCCAAAACTCCGGAAGCCCAGGTTGTTCAACTTGCGGATAAAATCGCATACATCAATCACGATATTGAAGATTCAATAAGAGCTGGAATTATTGCAGAAAGCGACTTGCCCAAAGATTGTATTGAATACTTTTCATCAGTTCAAAGCAAGCGTCTGAATAAAATGATTAATGAAATAGTAACAAATTCCATAGGAAAACCGCAGGTTGCCATGAGTGAAGAAGGCTGGCATTATACAACTAAATTAAGACAATGGATGTTTGACAATGTTTACATAGACTCTCCTGCCAAACTTGAAGAAAAGAAAGCTAAAAAAGTAATCAAAGAATTATTCTATTTGTATACGGAAATGTTAAAACCGATTTGCGAAGAAAGCAAAATAGAAAGAATTGTGACGGATTATATATCAGGAATGACAGACAGATATGCAGTAGAAAAATTCAAAGAAAACTTTATTCCAATCGGTATTAAGTCAGGCACAAAAGATGATTATCTGTTCAAACTTGCAAAAATAATTAATTAAAACTATAATAATTCTATGAACCGAAAAACTGTAAAACTGCAAGGTTTTAATGTAGATACATTTGATTTCGAAACAGCTGTTGAATATGCTGATTCTATTTCAGGTCAGGTGGTTACAATAAATCCTGAAATGATAAACAATGCACGTAAAAACTCTGACTTTGCAGAGATTATCAACTGTGCAGAACTTGTTATTCCCGATGGTATCGGCGTTGAAATCGGACTTAAAATCCTTGGCAGCAATGTACGTCGTATCGCTGGAATTGAATTTGCACATAAAATGCTTGAAGTTTGCGCAAAAGACGGTAAATCCGCTGCATTTGTAGGCGCTAAACCTGAAATTATAGAAAAAGCAGCACACAACATAAAAAAAGAATTTGATAATATAAACATAATATACGTACAAGACGGTTATTTTAAAGATGATGAACGGGTTATTAATGACTTAAAAAATCTTCAGCCAAGATTAGTTTTATGCGCATTAGGCTCTCCTAAACAGGAAGAATTTATATCAAAATGCAAAAAATTACTTCCAAATTCATTATTTATAGGTGTGGGCGGAAGTTTCGACGTCTGGTCGGGAGTTGTACAAAGAGCACCGGAAATATACCAAAAACTAGGGCTTGAATGGCTTTACAGAACAGTAAAAGACCCGAAAAGGTTCAAAAGAATATTTCCGACATTACCATTATTTGTTCTAAACGTTTTGAGAGAAAAATTTATACCAAAGGGAGTTTAACTATGTTAAGCAAAGAAGATAAAGAAAAATTAGAAAAATTATGCAGAGAAAACAGACAAAACATTGTAAAAATGGTCTATAATGCACAATCAGGGCATATCGGCGGTGCATTATCCGCAGCAGATATTATGACTGTGTTATACCATAAATGTATGAATATATGTCCCAAATGGGAAAAATCAAATGATTTTGAAAAACGTGACAGATTTGTATTGTCAAAAGGTCATGCATCATCAATTCTTTATTCTGTTCTTGCTCAACTGGGTTATTTCCCAAAAGAAGAATTAATGACCTTCAGACTTCTCGGCTCAAGACTGCAAGGACACCCTTTGCCTATTTGTCCGGGAATTGAAGTTGCAACAGGCTCGTTAGGACAGGGGCTTTCTATAGCCTGCGGAATTGCAGCAGGTCTGAAACTTGATAAAAATCCTGCTAATGTTTTTTGCCTTATGGGCGATGGAGAATTGCAGGAAGGCAGCGTTTGGGAAGCATTAATGAATGGTGCTCACAGAAAACTCAACAAGCTTATTGCAATAATTGACAGAAACAAACTTCAAATTGACGGCTGCACAGAAAATATCAAAACATTAGACAACCTTGCTGAAAAAATCAAAGCTTTCAACTGGGATGTAATTGAAATTGACGGTCATAATCTGGATGAAATATATAATGCCATTGAAAAAGCTAAATCCAGCGAAAATCCAACTGCAATTATTGCAAATACCGTAAAAGGTAAAGGTGTAAGCTTTATGGAAAATAATGCAGGCTGGCACGGTAAAGCTCCTAATAAAGAAGATTATGAACGGGCTATGGATGAATTAATTTAACATTTTATTAAAATTCAATTTATACGAGTATGGGGGTACTTATGAAAAAA
>HF991454.1 GCA_000433095.1 Clostridium sp. CAG:967
CAGGTGCCATGGCTGCCAACACGATACTCAAGATCAGCATCACAACCATCATCTCGGCAAGAGTGAATGCTGAAATCCTGCCCGTTTGATTGCCTCGAAACGAGTTTTGAAGCGCAGATATACTGCACTTCTTCCTGTGCAAGGCACAGGGTGATAAAATTTTGTTCATACTTTCATTCCTTTATAAATTAAAATATAATATATGTATTATATTTACTATTATTCATTATAAACTATTTTACGATTTTTTCAAGTCTGAAATAAAATTATACTTTATTTATAGTAAAATTTTTTCATGGTTAAAAACGTATATATACATATACCATTTTGCAAATCAAAATGTAAATATTGTTCGTTTATTTCTTTTCCTGAATTAGAGCTTAAAGGTGACTACTTAAAGGCTTTAGAAAAAGAAATAAAACACAACTATAAAGATGAAAAGCTTAATACACTTTATTTCGGGGGTGGAACTCCGTCAGTTCTTACTTCTGAGGAATTTGCAAAACTTATCAGACTTTTTAATATTAATAAGCAAACAGAAGTTACTGCTGAACTTAATCCGGAGAATATCACAATTGATTATTTAACAAGTATTAAGCAATCTGGAATTAATCGACTTAGTTTCGGATGCCAGACATTTAACGATAAAATTCTGAAACAGATAGGAAGAAGACATACTTCACAAGATGTTATAAATGCTGTACAAACTGCACAGGATTGCGGATTTACCAGTATAAACATTGATTTTATATACGGTCTTCCAAACCAGACAATTGATGATTTTGAAAAAGATTTAAAGAAAGCATTAATGCTTGGAATACAGCATATCTCGCTTTACGGACTGAAAATTGATGAAGGCTGTTACTTTTACAAAAATTTTCCTGACAATTTACCTGATGAAGATATGCAGGCAGATATGTATTTGAAAGCTATAGAAATCCTTACTGCGAACAATTTTATACATTATGAAATAAGTAATTTTGCCCAAAAAGGTTATGAGTCTAAGCATAATTTAAATTACTGGGACAACAACAATTATTACGGTTTTGGAGTTGCAGCTCACGGTTATATTGACGGACAGAGGTATTCAAACAAATGCAGCATAAAAAATTATATACAAAATCCGATAGAGCACAAAAACATTCAAACTCTTACACAGCAAGAAATACTGGAAGAAGAAATCTTTTTGGGACTTAGAAAAATGTCAGGCATAAACGTAGATGAAATAAATAAGAAATTTAACATTGATTTCCGTAAAAAGTATGCAGTGACGTTAAATAAGTACATTTCATTAAAGTATCTTTCTGAAACTAACACAGGTTTTAAGCTGTCTGACCAAGGAATACTCATAAGCAACGTCATTTTATCGGAATTTTTGGAATAAAAAAGCCCGCATAATATGCGGGCTTTAATTATATTATTTTTTTATTTTATTTCTTGTCTTCTTCTTTTTTAGGACCTTCGGTTCCTTCTTCTTTCTTAGGACCTTCAGTTCCTTCTTCTTTTTTAGGTCCTTCGGTTTTTTCTTCTTTCTTAGGTCCTTCAGTTCCTTCTTCTTTTTTAGTAACTTCGGTTCCTTCATTTTTCTTAGGAGCCTCAGTTTCAACCGGTTTGTTAGTCTCAGTTTCTACAGGTTTGTTAGGTTCAGGAGTATCACCTTTTGCTTTTAAATCCGCAGCATCATCTGCTTTTTTGCCTCTGATTTTACTCCATAAATTGTCTGCACTTTCACCGATGCTTACGAAGAAGTTTTTAACTTTACCCATAAATCCGATATTACCTGCTTCATCAGGAACAGCCTTAGCTAATTTTCCTTTACCTACCGCAATACCGAGAGCAATGTAAGCTGCTGCCGCTAAACCGACAATAGTTCCTATAATAGCAGGAGCTTTACTTTTCTTTTTAGGTGCTGCACCTTCTTTTTCAAAAGAATCAGCGGGAGCTTCAGCTTGAGGAGCTGCAGCTGTTGTATATTTACCGGGTGAATTTATTAACTCTTGTGCGTTAACGTCACCTCGAAAACTTACATTAGAAACAGAATTAATCATGGAATAAACCTCCTTTATCTACACACATTTTTATCTAATTCGTACCGATATAAAACGACTGATAAATTAATTTTGACTAAAAAAAGTTGCATTTACAATATTTGTTACAAATATTTACATAAAAATTGGAATATTTTTTAACAAAGTGTCATCTTATATGTTAGAGAAGGAGAGAATAAACATGGGTTTTGAACAAGATACTTTAATTTATGTTGAACAGGAAGATAAATCACAAGCCAGTGCAGCTGCAAGAGGATTTGCACAAAAGAGCATACAAAACAGAGCATACATCAATACTTTAGGGGCAAGACTTGCCATGAAATATCTTGCTTCCGAAGACATTAACATCTCAAATATTTATAATATTCACTCGATAAAAAAAATTCTTGAAGAAATTGATGTTTCTGATGTCATGCTTCCTAATATTCATATAGATGTAAGAGTTGTGTTTGATGAAAATGTTATATTTATTCCTAAATCACATTTTGAATACAATCTTGTTCCGGATATTTATCTTGTTTTCAACCTTGCTAAAGATATTTCTCATGTAAAATTCCTAGGTTTCTTTGAACCGAAATTAATAAATAAAAACAATGCAAACAGCGAATATTATTTTATTGAAAAAGAAAAATTAAGCCCTGCTGTTGATTTGAAAAAATATATTGAAAACTTTAAAGGTTCATATCAGGAAAACGTTTCCGAGGATGATTTGGTTAACTCTGAAAGAATTATTATTGCAATGTCGGACAATGATATTACAGAGAATGACAAAAAATATTTAATTAATCAGCTTACCAGAAGCGCCGAGCTCAGAGATAAATTTATCGAATATGAAAACTTTGAAAATTTATCATATCAGGCAATGACTGATCCTATGATTGAAAGAAAACCTGCTCCTGCACAACAGGAATCAATATCACTTGATGATATTTCTGATTTGGAAACAATCGAATCTCCTTCTGATGATATTGAGCAAACAGATGATTTAACAGATCTTGCAGAAGTAGAAAATTCAGAAGAAATTCTTGAACATGCAGAAGAACAAGAACAGAGCGAAACTCCTGCAACTGATGAACTATCAATTTCTGACAATTTTGAAGATTTAGGACTTGAACCTATTGATGATTTCTCAGATTTATCTTTAGACGAAGAAAAAATTGAGACAGAAGAAATTATAACAGACAACAATGAAAACGGCGGTTTCCTTGATACAGCAGCCGAACTTGGCGGAGCAGCAGCACTTACAGCAGGCGCAGCTGCCGCAGCAGAAAGCATATCAGCAATAGAAAGCACAATTGAAGCTGTTGAAACAGGTTCAGAAATTTTAAATGCAGGTATGGAAGTTCTTGATAAAGGAATAGAAATTGCAGATGATTTAATCAGTACCGATGTTTCCACTCCTGAACCTCTATCATTAGACGACGTTGATACTTCTATGCTTGATAATATTGATTACCATGAAGAAGAAATTCAACATGAAACCATTTCATTAAAAGATGTGGAAGTTCCTATGGAAACTGAACACACAGATTTTATTGATAAAATAGACAACAAGATTTCATTAGATGACATTAAACTCGAACCTTTGAATGCCGAACCTGAGAATTTAAATATTGAACAGGAAACCATATCCTTGAAAGATGTTGACACAACAGGTATGGAAATTGAGGATGAAGAATTCCATGAAGAAACAATTTCGCTTGATGATGTTGACACGGGTTCTGTAAGCTTAGGAGCTCCTGAAACTGATTTTGAAGAAAATATTATGTCGTTTGACAATGTAGAAGAACCGGTAGCTTCTGATAATGATGATTTCATGGATGATGTAATGTCATTTGATGATGTGGAAGAACCTGAACAGCCGACAGAAACAGAAGAGATAACAACAGAACCGCTGAACAGTAGTATTGTTGAAGAAGAATTTCCGTCAGAAGACATTGACAGTGTAATTTCAGAACCTCTTGATACTTCTGATATGGAAGATACAGTTGAGGACAACATTGACCTTCCTGAAGAGCAGGAAAACTCAAACTCCGAATCTTTCGGCAAAAACTTATTAAACAATCTTTCACCGGAAAATTTAGATAATATTTCTATTGATGATTTAGGATTAAATGATGATCTGCCTTCTGATATTTCTGATGATATTTCTTCCACTGATTTATTGTCACAAATTGATGATTTGTTAAATTCAGATACCACAAAATCAACATCAAATATAATGGAAGAAAGCGTTCAGCCTCAAGCTCCAAAATCAACAGACGAGGATCTTCCTTCAATTGAAGAATCACTTCTTGATACAGAGATTATACCTGATGAAATTCCTCAAGCTCAAGAAGCTGCACCTTCCATAGATGAACTCATCGAATCGGATTCTGATGATGAAATGCCTGATACTGCTATAGATGAACTGTTGAACTTTGAAGACGACGAAGAACAAAATGATGAAGATAAATTAGGCGTTTTATTTAATGATACTGATACCGGTACAGAAAACGAACCTCCAGTAAGTATGGGTGAATTAAATGAATTAGACGAAAATTCAGCACTTCCGGAAACACCTGTTGTACCAGGGGCTGCATTATATAACAAACCGCAGTTAAATAAGAAAGTAATTATAGTAGCAGCAGCACTCGTAACTGTAATAGCAGCAGCATCAGCCGTAATGCTTTTAAAACCTAAAGGGGACAGTTCAACAGATATTGAACCGCTGTCAAAATCAGCTGAAACAGAAGTTGTTGACGGTCTTTCAACACCTTCAAACGTTGAATCAACCATAGCAACTAATGTTCCCGAATTGGAAAAAATTCCTGTACAGGAAGCACCGAAAGCTAAAACAGTTCAAGCCGCACAGCCTGCAAAAGAGTTAAAAAGTGCAACACCGGCAAGACAAAAACCTGTTTCATCAGAATCATACCTGAACGTTAACAGATTGGTATGGGATGTACCTGATGTACTTTCTTACAGTCCGAAAATGCAAAATTACCTGAGAACAGCAGGAAAGAGTATAAAACTCTCACTATCAGCTGATTTGCTGCTTGCAACCGAGTATGCTTATACAAACCAGGTTAAGGTAAATATTAAATTAAGTAAAGACGGCACTGTACAAGAGGCAAAAATCGCTTCCGGCAGCGGTTCTGACCAAATCGACAAAATTGTGTTACAATCTGTTAAAGATACGTTAAATGTCGTGAAACCGCCTAGCAGTGAGATAAAGACACCTGATTTCAATCTGAGTCTTATCATATACTTTTAATTATGCTATAATGTGGTAGGAACAAGGAAACTAATAAGTGGAATTAGCTCAAGACAAAATAGATTTAATAGAAAAAATCATAAAAAATGACCGGAAATTCGCTAACAACGAAGATTTGTACGATGACTTTTTTAATGAAACCTGCAAACGTTCTTTTCTTATAGTTAAGACAGTCAGTTCTGATGCAACTTTAGAAGCTTATCTTAAAAAGATTGCAACAACTTCAATTCTTAACGTGTTAAAGAATGAAGGCAGATTGAGAAGAACCAAAAGCGGTTATATGTCTACTAAAGAAGTGCCGCTTGAGTCTGCTGTTCAAACAAGTTTACCTGATTTTTCGACAATAGAGGTTACATACGAGCCTGTTACTCTTGAAGACACGCCGGAAGATCTTGTTATAAAAAAAGAAATTTTACAAAAAGTTGTTGACACGGTTTACGCTGTAGATGAAAATGAACCGGAAAAAGATTACTTAAGATTATATGACCTTCGCTACGAAAAAGGTATGACACAGACTGAAATTGCAGAAGAACTTAACTTATCGCAATCCGAGGTTTCTAAAAGATTATTCAAGCTTATGGATAAAGTAAAACAAGCGTTTAACTAGGATCTTTAAAAATGAAATGTCCGATATGTAAAAAAACAATTCCTGACAATACGCTTAAATGCCCTTATTGTAAGGCTCGAACCGGTTTATTATGCAAAAACTGCAATACGGTTAACTCTGTATTTGATTTTACGTGCAAAAAATGCGGTAAGGAAATTCTAAAGCTCTGTCCCAATTGCAGCAGTGTGAATTTCCCTGATGCCGAAAAATGCCGCAAATGCGGTTATTTATTTATTCAGCCTCAAATCGAACCTGATGATGACGAAATAAAAATCGAATACCCTGCTAATTTAATATCTCAGCAAAGCGCAAAAAATATTTTAATCAAAGGGATTTTATCAAACGAAAAAAAAATATATTCTTTAAGCGGAGAAAAAGGCATAGGTAAAAGTCTTGTGCTCAAAGCTATTATGCATGATTTGAAACCCCGTAACTTTTCATGGCTTTACGGCAAATGCACACCGATTACGCAGCTGACCCCCGGCGGTTTAATGCAGGATATTCTGCTGAATATATTTGAGCTTCCCAACTTTTGTCTGAATAATTTACAGTTCAAAAAAGATGCATCGAAGTATTTTAAAAACGAGTTTCCGGAACTGAATAATGAAGAAGTATTTGACCTGATTAATTTTTTGTATCCTCATAGCGAAGGTACATTTGAAGAAATAGTATCGGGAAAAAACAGAACTTTTGCTTTCCTCAATAAAATATTTGATAAAATAACAGGTTCTAATAAATTTATTTTTGTTGTTGATAATTTCGATTTTATCGACGGCTTTTCTTATGAATTTTTGAGCAGATACATAAAAAAAGAAAATGTCTGGAGTGATTTAAAATTCTTATTAATTTATAACGAACCGAAACCTGCAAAAGGATATTTTTATTTTCCTGCAAACAGTGATGAAAACATTTACCTTGACGTGGGAATAGCACCTCTGGAATTCAAGCAGATATCCACTCTTGTGGAGCAGAAAGTAAAAAAAATTGAAGGTTTTCCGGAACTGAATAAATATGAGCTGCGGGAAATATACAAAATAAGCAAAGGAAATCCGTCATATATAAACCACGCTTTAAGCTTATGTTTTGACTGCCAGTTGAGCGACCAGACATTCGAGCTTTCAAAAACATTTAAAGGCGTTCTTGAATACAGATTGGCTCTTCTGGCACATCTTAACCCGCCGGCTTGCTATATACTGCTGGGTTCTGCAATAATCGGCGACAAGATAAATATGAACCTTATAAAAGAAATTTTCGGATTAAATGATTCAACATTCAGAGATATCATGATTTATCTTAAGAAAATGGATTATATCACTCCTATAAATGAAATTTTCTGCGAATTCAGCTCTCTGCTTCTGTGGGAAACAATTATTTCTACAGCTAAAAATGATGTAAATTTTATCAAAATCAATAAAAAAATATTCAATCATTTAACAAATTTTACACTAAATTCAACTGCCATACTCGGAATAATTGCCCAAAATTTAAAACAGCCTGAACTTGCGCTTGATACCTGGACAAAAATCACAAGACACGCATCATACGTTGGAGATTTAAACCTTTACGCTATTTCTCAAAAACAATGCCTTGCGTTGATTAATGAACTTGATGAAGCCGAAACCTTAAAAATCCGCTATAATATTTCAGAACGTCTCGGAAAACTTTTGGCGAACTCAAACCCTGTTGATGCAATAGAATACCTTCCTGATGCGATTTCAAATGCACAGGCAATAGGCGACAGTCCGAGAGAAATCGAACTTCTGGCATATCTTGCTTCCTGTTGCAGAAAAACAGGCAACTATTACGGGGAAGTTGAGTGCGTAGATAAAGTTTTAGAAAAAGTAAATCCTGAAAACAGATTAGAAATAGCACTTTTAAAAACAACAAAATTAAACGCATTATTAAACATCGGTAACTGCGGGCAAATTATCAATATGATTGATACAGAAATAATGCCTGCGCTTGATGAATATTTTGCGAAGAACAATAACCCGAATGATACAAAACTTCAATTTATGTATGAAGTATGGCTGAAAACATATTTAGTACTGGCAAATGCACTTGTTCTACAGGGAAATGACAGGTCATTTGAAATTTTGACAATACTGTTTGACATAATTGACAGAAATAACATTCAGGATGAACTTTTTATATGTAAATGCAAGCTTACTCTTGCATTTGCAAACACTGTCAAGGGTGACTTAAAATCATCAGAACAAATGCTTGAAGAAGTATTAAAGTCATATCGTGAAAATGTTATGGATAATGAAACAATCCTCCGTTGGAATTTCATTAACATAATAAACAACTTTATTGTAAAACGCTACGATGGAATGCAGGAAGACTTATTCCAAATAGTAACTTTTGCCAACAACAACGGCGATAACTTTACCAAAAATACTTTAAAAACCCTGCTTGGCAAAATATTTAAAGATAGCAATAACACAAAACAGGCACTTGAGATTTATAATGACCAGATAGCATATTTTTCAAAAGAAAAAATGGCACTTGGAGCTCTTTTAACGTGGTTTTTAATCGCTGATGCGGCACTTGTATCGGAAGGTCCTGAAAACGCTTTGGAAATCGCCTCACAGGCTCTTGAAGTTGCACAAAACCCTAAAATAGACAACTATTATTTTACAATCCTTCTAAAAATGGTTATTGCAAAATGCAGCCTTACAACATCAGATTTTGAAACCGCAAAAATTCATCTTGAAAGTGCAATACTTCTTGCACGGAAATTTAATTTGAAAGACCTTCTTTCAAGACTATATGTTCTGTACGGCAAATATTTTCAGGAAATCGGACTTATAAAATCTGCCCGCCAGCAAGAATACTTGCAAGGTGCACAAAAAATGTATGAAAAAGCAGCAGAAATAATAGCACAAACAAAGAATAAATATGTTTATACAGATTTGCAAAAAGCACAAAACGTCTTAAAATCTTTCTGTAAACTGAATAGTATTGAAATTTAATATTTAAATATCAAAAATAAAAAGTTTATAAAGTTCGATATCCAAAGCCTTAGCTATTGCTCCGACAGTTTCGACAGTGGGCGACTGAACACCACGTTCAATTGAACTGATAGAATTTGTCCCGATATTTGACAATTCTGCAAGTTTTTCTTGAGAAAGCCCTTTTTTCATTCTTTCAATTCTTATTTTTACACCCACTTTATAGGTAATTGTATCTATTTTACTGTTCATATTCACAGTATACCAGTTGACAAATAATTTTCTATACTGTATACTAGGAATGTTCACTGTATACATGGAGAAATAAATGTTAGAGGAAAAAGATTTACAGAAAATGCTGAATATTGTAAAACGTATTCAATTTCAATTGCAATATACTCTTTCGGATTTATATAAATGCGGTTTAGATACTGCCGCAATAGAAAACATGCTCATATCAAATATTCAAGAAGACAACAAAAAAGCTCCCCGTTAAGAGAGCTTTTTAACATATTTATTCGATGTTTCGCATCAATTACTTGCGCAAAGCACCGTCAACAGCTACCGCAACAGCTACTGTAGCACCTACCATAGGGTTGTTGCCCATACCGATAATACCCATCATTTCTACGTGAGCAGGAACTGATGAAGAACCCGCAAATTGAGCATCACCGTGCATTCTTCCCATAGTATCAGTCATACCGTAAGATGCAGGACCTGCTGCAACGTTATCAGGGTGTAATGTACGTCCTGTACCGCCGCCTGATGCTACTGAGAAGTATTTTCTATCGTTTTCAAAACACCATTTTTTGTATGTTCCTGCAACAGGGTGTTGGAAACGTGTCGGGTTAGTTGAGTTACCTGTGATAGAAACATCAACGCCTTCATGAACCATGATTGCAACACCTTCTGATACATCATCAGCACCGTAGCATTTTACTTTTGCTCTTTCTCCGTCAGAGAAAGGAGTTTCTTTAACGATTTTTAATTCGCCTGTTTTGTAATCATATTTTGTTTCAACAGAAGTAAATCCGTTAATTCTTGAGATTACATAAGCAGCATCTTTACCTAAACCGTTCAAGATTACTCTCAAAGGATTTTTTCTAACTTTGTTAGCGTTTCTTGCAATACCGATTGCGCCTTCAGCAGCAGCAAAAGATTCGTGACCTGCTAAGAAACAGAAACATTGTGTTTCTTCTCTCAAAAGCATTGCAGCAAGGTTACCGTGACCGATACCAACTTTTCTTGTATCACCTACTGAACCCGGAATACAAAAAGCTTGTAAACCTTCACCGATTAAGCTTGCAGCTTCAGCAGCATCTTTAGCTTGTTTTTTAAGCGCAATAGCAGCACCTAATGTATAAGCCCATACAGCGTTTTCAAACGCAATAGGCTGAATTCCTTTAACAATTGCATCAACGTCAATACCGTTTGATAAACAAAGTTCACGTGCTTCTTCCAAAGATTTGAAGCCGTATTCGGGAAGAACTTTATTTAATTTTGCTTGACGTCTGTCTTGTCCTTCAAATTTAACTGTCATTTTTATTTCCTCTTAATTTTATTCTACTCTTGGGTCTATCTTCTTAACAGCATCGGCAAATCTTCCGTAAGTACCGATATTTTTTTCTAAAGCTTCTTTAGGGTCAACGCCTTTTTTAACAGCTTCCATCATTTTACCAAGATTTACGAATTTATATCCGATAACTTCATTGTTTTTATCCAAGCCTAATTCAAGAACGTAGCCTTCTGCAACTTCAAGGTATCTAGGACCTTTTTGTTTAGTTGAGAAAATTGTACCTACCTGTGAACGTAAGCCTTTTCCTAAATCTTCCAAACCTGCACCTACAGGAAGTCCGTTATCAGAAAAAGCGGTTTGGGTTCTGCCGTAAACGATTTGCAAGAATAATTCTCTCATTGCAACGTTGATAGCATCACAAACCAAGTCTGTGTTAAGAGCTTCCAAAATAGTTTTGCCCGGAAGAATTTCGCCTGCCATAGCAGCAGAGTGAGTCATACCTGAGCAGCCTAAAGTTTCAACTAAAGCTTCTTGAATGATACCGTCTTTAACATTAAGAGTTAATTTACAAGTACCTTGTTGCGGTGCACAGCATCCGCATCCGTGTGTTAAACCTGAAATTTCTTTAATTTCTTTAACTTTTGTCCAGTCTCCTTCTTGAGGAATAGGAGCCGGTTCACCTTTTACGCCTCTTTTGACGCAACACATTTGTTCTACTTCATGTGTAACTTGTATACGATCCAACATTTTCTATACTCCCTTCGGTTATATACAAGTCTATTGTACGTGCTGAAAAGGCTTAGTCAAGAATTTTGAATGATTGTTAATAATTCATTTCCCAGTTGTCATTTAAGAGTTTGCCGAAGCATCCATGCCAGGTAGCATTATCAGCATTACAGGTTGTGCTAAATAACTCTTCTCTTTTATCCTTATCACCGGGCGCTGTTGTAAGAGCATATTCATCAACTAAACCGTTATTAAATAAGCCAATAATAAAAACATCACGTCCGGCAATGTTAGGTCCCTTCTGACCGTTTATATCAACATCAAAAATTGCAACTCTGCTATTATCTGTAGTACCTGAACTTGATATACCGTAACCAAATGATGCCCCGCTTGCAATAGTTACAAATGCAGGTTGACCTGTGCCAGCACCTATAACTTTTCCTGAAAGTTTTCTGTAACTTGCCGCAAGACAGGGTGTATATGTACTTCCGCAGTCATTTACTACTTTAAAATATGTTTTTACAAAATCCTGAAGTGCTTCATTTGATGTTAAACCTGCTTCACGTAAATTAACGGCATTTTTGTCTGTCATATATTGTTGTGCAGCCTGTTGAAGCTCATTGTAAAACTTATGCATCTGAGTTACATAAGTTTTTTTCTGATGATTTTGCATCAAAGATGGTACGGTCATTGCTGATACAACGCCGATTATGCCGAGTGTAACCAAAACCTCAGCAAGCGTGAATGCCTTACCACAGGAGCTTAAATGGTTGCCCCCCCCCCGAGTGCTACGCACGTAGCCATGTTAATATGGCTTGGTAATAGGTTACCAATACATGCAGAAGCTTTTTTAATAAATCTTTTCATAAATTGCTCCTTTTGTTTTATTAATAAAAAACGGTTTCCTATAATCATTATAGCAAACCGTTTAAAAAATTTCAAGATTACTTTAAAATTTTACCAGTCGGATGAAACAGCCTCATCTTCATCATCCTGCAAAGCTGACAAATCTTTGTGGCTTGCTCCGTCAAAATCCTCCGGAAGCATATCATCATCAGGCCAGATAGTATCTTCATCATATCTTGCAGCGCTCAGATTTAATGCTGCTGTCAAATCAGAATTCGACAAATCAGCTTCGGATAAAATACATCCTGCCATATCAGTATCAGAGAAATTGCAATAAGTCATTTCTGCATAACTGCAATCGGCACCTGTTAACAGAGCATCGGTAAAATCAGATTCAAGAATTCTTGCCCTTGTAAAGTCAACAGATGTCAAATCCGCATTTGTAAAATTCACAAATGAAAGATTGCAATCTGCAAATGAACTCGAATTTAAATCAACATCGGAAAAATCAATTTCTGACAAACTTATCCCTGAAAAATCAACTTCCGATAAATCGACTTCTTCCTGCTCAATTTTCCACTCGTTAAATCTTTCAGGGTTTTTCCTCAATAATTCAATTAATTCTTCTTTAGTATAATCAATCATGTACAATTATCTCCTTTATATAAAATTATTTAATTAAATCTGTCTGCATTGCAAGAAGCACTGCCTGAGTTCTGCTTGTTACTTTCAGCTTTTTGAAAATGCTGTTTAAATGTGTCTTTACAGTTACTTCCTTGACAACAAGTTTTTCTGCTATTTCTTTATTGGAAGCACCTTTTGCTACCATTTGTAAAACATCTTTTTCTCTTGATGTCAACACTTCCAAATTAACTTTTTCAAGCGGTTTGGAAGCCTCCTTCTGCCAGTTGGAACGTCTTAAAACAGCTTCCATCCTCGCAAGAAGATTTGGCAGAATAAACGGTTTAACTATATAATCGTCCGCACCGATTTTCAAACCGGAAACCATTTTTTGTTCCTCATTAACTGCTGTCAGCATAATGACGGGCAAATGTTTTGTTTCTTCATTTGAACGAATAGATTTCAAAGTCTCCCACCCGTTCATATTAGGCATCATAACATCAAGAAGCACAAGGTCAAATTTGTTATCTTTTTTAGCAAGCTCTTTTAGTGCCTGTACTCCGTCACAGGCTGTCTGCACTTCATACCCGTAAAAAGGCAAAGCATCTTTCAAGTATTTAGAATTGTCGTCTACTAATAAAACGTTTGTCAATTCCGACATGTTAAATTCCTTTTTGAAAATTTATTAAACTATCTTATGTTTAAGTGCTTTTAGAGCAGCCTGAAGTCTGTCATCTACTTCTAATTTTTGCAAAATATTTGCAACGTGTGCTTTTGTTGTATTTATACTTATAACAAGAATTTGTGCAATTTCCATATTACTGTATCCTTCTGTCATAAGTTTTAATATCTGAGCCTCACGGGAGGTTAAATCGTAATTTTTTCTGTTATCATCATTATCAAATGTTGGGGAGCTTGCACTCGCTTTTAAGACAATATGTGCAATACTCGGATCAAACCATGCTGCACCGTCCGCAACGGATTGTACAACAGTAATTAATCTCTGGGGATTAATTTCTTTTGAACAGTAAGCGTTTGCGCCTGCTTTTAAACTGTTTAGAACTTCTTTTTCATCATTGTGAGATGTAAGAATTATAATTTTTACATCTTTATTTGACGAACGAATTTTCTGGGTAGCCTCAATACCGTTCATATTGGGCAGCCCCAAATCCATAATTATTAAGTCAATATTATTATTGTTAAAAATTTCAATAGCGGCTTCTGCGGAATCTGCTTCATAAATATTTTCAACGTAATCAACGCCCTCAAATGTTGTTTTGAGTCCAAATCTTGTTAATTCGTGGTCTTCTACGATTAAAATATTTTGTTTCATAAATTCAATTCCTCTTTTGCCGGCTGATAGTTAGGATTTAACAGTAATGACTTTTTGAAGTTGTATACAGCATCTTGTTTAAATCCCTGACTTTTTGCAATCAGTCCTTGATAATAATAATATCTAAAATCATTTTCGTCAATATAATTCGCTACACCTAAATATTTCTTAGCTTCAATAAAATTCTGACGTCCTATTTCAACACGTGCAAGATCAATCCACGCATCTTTGAAATACATATTTACCGCAATAGCTTTTTTAAGATATGTTTCTTCCCTGGTTTTATCTTTTAGCGCAATTTTATAATAAGCAATATAAGCATCAGAGTATGTCTTTAAAATTTTCTCATAAAGTTCATAAGCTTTTTTCTCTTTGCCTAACTGTTCGTAAGTCTGAGCAACTCTTATAGGGCAGATTGAAGAAGCTCTGTCGTTATTCTCGGCATCTTTGTAATATTTTAAAGCTGTTTTGTAATCTTGTTTTCTGTAGCTTAAATCGCCTAAAACAAGGAGTGCTGTTGCGTTATTACTGTCAATCTTATGAGCTTTCTGTGCGCTGTCCAATGCTTTTTCAAAATCATTCATATCATAATAAACACGTGCCATTAGAGCGTAAACATCTTTATTATGGCTTCTTTTAGAAGTCGTTGCTCCCTGCAAAGTCCGGATAGATTTTGCAAGCTCGTTCTCATAATAGTAATAATATCCGAGATGATACATCTTTTGAGCATCATTTTTCTTGGTTTTATACAGAACATACTGCTCTAAAGAATTAACTTTTCTTGTAAAATCGGATGTATATAGTTTTTGGGATTTTATGTAAGCAACGGTTTTTAAAGCATTTTGAGGTTTCTTGCCCTGAGCCTGAATTTCTGCTTTTAATTTTTTGTAATTTAAATTTTGAGGGTTCATCTTAATTGCAGTATCAATATATCTTTCTGCGTTCAGAATATCGTTAGATTTGAGATAACCTAAAGCAGCAACGTAATTTGCGTAGTCAGAATTTGTAATAAGGTTAACATTTTTCACAAGTTCTGATGTTGCTTCACGACTCTGATCGTTGTATACAATATTTGAATAAACTTCGCCTAAATAAACTTCATCATCATTTTTCAGTTTTTTTGACGGAAAGTAAAAACTTTTCACATCACCGACAAGAAAATCAGATAAGTTTCTGTCATCAATTTTGTTTGCAGCCAGATCAGAAAGGTTAAAGAAACCAATATCTGCCATACTTTCAGCCATTCTCATATATGCATAATCGTTAGGCACCATAGTATCAATCAGGATTTTAAAATCCATGTAAGAGGATTTTACATTAGACTGCATAAACCTGTCAAAAGCGATTAAGTATTGGTTATGAATATCATTATGAGTAAGTGTAGCTTTCTTAGGAGGAATAACAACAGTGCTTATAGGAGCTGTCTGCACCTCCAGAGGATTTGCAGGCTGAATACTGTCATAAAGACCTTCCGCAAAAACAGGACTTACGGTAAATGCACCTATTACAAGTATGCTGAGCAAATTTCTCATTAATATAACTACAGACCCTCTCTATTTACTACATTCCCAGAATAATAAAAATTAAACAATTCCGCAATATGTTTTTGCTCATCTGTTGCATTTTCATCATTTATAAAATTATATATATCTTTGAGATTGTAGCGGCTTAACGTTTCACTGTCTTCATCTTTAAAGCAATGATGATTTTCTGTCAAGAACACACGAACCACCTTATCGGCTGATATTTTCAGAAATACGTCTACAAGATTTCCGTCAAAATGTTTATCCTTACCGCTGATTAAAATATCAATAACGTTTTGAATAGGCATTTTGTCACGGTAGTGACGTTTTGATGTAATAGCATCAAAAACATCGGCAACAGCAAGAATTCTTCCGCCGTAAGGAATTTCTTCGCCTTTCAGATGACGGTAATAACCTGAGCCGTCGTATTTTTCGTGGTGTGAACAAGCTATCTCGGTTATTATTTTGAAATCATCAGACACATAAATCTTATCGAGAATATTGTGGGTAATTTGAACGTGTTCCTGAATATGTTTGTATTCTTCATCAGTAAGTTTTCCTTCTTTTTGAAGGACTGAATCTCTGATACCGATTTTTCCGATATCATGAAGCGTTGCAGCTTTTTCAATAAGCTCTTTGAACTTTTCATCACATCCGAGCTCATCAACAATAAGCATAGAATATAGTTTTACCCTGCTTGAATGACCTGCGGTAATCTTGTCACGTGCATCAATAGAGGTTGCAAGAGTATCAATAAAGCATTCAAAAAGTTCTTTTTGTTCCTTATAAAGTTCTTTTTGCTGTTCGAAAAGCTGTGCATTTTCAAGAGCTATTGAGGCACTTCCGCCGATTGCAACAAGCAAGTCTTCATCACCCTTTGTAAAAACGCCTTCTTTTTTGTTAAGAACCTGAAAAGCGCCTATAATCTCCTGATTATTGTTTTTGATAGGCAGGCACAGAATTGAATTTGTTTTATATCCTGTTTCTTTATCAACATCAGGGTTAAACCTGTCATCGTTGTAGGCATCAGGAATATTCAAAGGCTCGCCTGTTTTTACGACATAGCCTGCAAGACCTTTGTCGGCAGGAAATCTGATTTCCTGACTGTCCATACCTAAAGCTACTTTGCTCCAGAGTTCGTTTTTTTCTTTATCCAGCAAAAACACCGTGCATCTGTCTGCCTGAATTGCAATTTTTGTTTCTTCTGCAATTACTTTTAAAAGAATATCAATATCCGTTACCGCACTGATTGAACGTCCGATTTTAACCAGAGAAACAAGCGGATCGCTTTTAACTGGCAGAGTAAAATCCATACCGCTTTTAATCTGTTTAATACGTGTTAAAACATAACCTACAATCGACAGTTCATCACCCGAAATCATAGAAGCATTCTTAGCATTTTCATAATGCAAAAGTGCTGTTTGTTTAGACCCTTCGCCAAATTCTATAGTACCTGATGCGTATTCGTTCACAATTTTTGCCGTATTGTTTTTTGTAAAATCTGCCATATATTGGGCATCATTAAGTATTTTTAAACTTTCTCCGTAATTATTTCTGTTCAATAAATATTTTGCTAACCCCAGAAGGCTGAGTGTAATGGAGATATTTACATCAGACTTTTCTTCACTGTAAGTCTTGTGCAATTCCGTAAAATACCTTATTGCACCTTCATAATCTTTGCTTTCTAATATATCAAGCCCTTTTTTAATACTTTCTGCTGCACACTGAACCATATTCTGCCTTTTCTTAATCCAATAAAATACTCGTACATTTTACAACTGTACATTTTTATTGTACAATATTTTTGCTAATAATACAAATATTTTTATACGGGAGCTTATATAAATGAAAAAGATTACAATACTAATTCCTGTTTTCAACGAAGCCGCTACTCTTGATAAAATCCTTGAGAAGGTTGAAAACGCAAGTTTCTGCGGGTTGGAAAAAGAAATTATTTTAATTGACGACTATTCAACCGACGGCACAAGAGATTTATATTCAAAATATCCTCACAAGGTTATCTACCACGATTACAATCAGGGCAAAGGTGCGGCACTGAGAACAGGGTTAGGCGAAGCAACAGGAGATATTATCGTTATTCAGGATGCTGATTTGGAATATGACCCTGTGGATTACGAACCGCTTGTAAAACTTATTGTTGAGGGGAAAGCGGATGTGGTTTACGGTTCAAGATTGTCAGGCGGCAAACCTTCCCGTTCGTTTATGTTCCACCACCTTTTGGGAAATAAATTCCTGTCGCTTTTAACAAATATTCTTTACGGCTCTACATTAACCGATATGGAAACTTGTTACAAAGCATTCAGAGCTGATTTTATAAAAGGAATACAAATTAAATCAAACAGATTTGATTTTGAACCTGAAATTACTGCTAAAGTATTGAAAAGAGGAGCCAGATTATATGAACTTCCTGTTTCTTACTATGGCAGAGAATTTGCAGAAGGTAAAAAAATTACATGGCGTGACGGAATTCACGCAATAATCGCATTAATTAAATTCAGATTTACGGATTAAGAAAGGAGAATATATGAAAAAAATAATACTGTCTTTATGTATTGCATCTTTATTAACAGCTCCGGCACTTGCCGCAAGCTGGAGTGCAGTTGACAGAACTCCGACTGTAGGAAAACAAATTTTAACAAAAAACAATCTTCCTTCCACAACGAAATTTGTTGTAACTGAAACAGCCGTAACAAACAGCACTTCAAACACAAATAATGAAATCTATGTACAAAAAACCGACCTTGGATACACAGGCAACGATAACGAAGTTGCAGCGGTAATTGCGCAGGAAATCGGGGTAATTATTAATGCAAACGCTTCCAAGAAAAAACTTGTATCAAACATAACTTCTGCAATTGCAGGCAACTTTGTTGATACAAATTTAGAAAACACTGCACTTGTTGCAAATGAATTAACCTTGAACAATATGTCATCAAAAGATCAGATGAATGCAGATATTACAGGCGTTGATTTAATGATTCAGGCAGGATACAATCCGCTTGCAATGATTGTTGTTTTAGGCAAAATGCCGGGTTCAACCGTTGATATTTTGAAAAGCCAGCCTAATAACTTTAAACGTTCAATGTATATCTACGACTATCTTGCTTACAACTACCCGTCTAAAGTTAAAGCAGGATATAACTGTCAGGAATACAAAAATTTCTTAGCATATATTCAACCGACAATTGATGAAAGAAATTCAAGCAAAACAAAACTTGCAAAATTCGAAAAAGAACAAGCCAAGTTGAAAAAAGAAAGAGCAAAACAAATTGCAAAATATAAAGCAACAGGAGGTCTAAACGGCTGGGATGCTTCTTATACAATTTTGAAAAATCTTTCTGAAAGCTCAGAAAATTAATCAATAAAAACCTCCTTTAAAAGGAGGTTTTTTAATAGCTGTACAATAATATAATTAACAATATAAAGTTAAAATAAGGAGCTTTATTATGGAAGATACTTTAGAATATATTAAATGTCCTGCCTGCGGTAAGGAAATGCAAAAAGTGTTAATGCCCGATGCAGGTGTAAATCTTGATGTGTGTCTGGATGGCTGCGGAGGAATATTTTTTGACGGACGTGAATTGAAAAAATTCGATGAACAATCTGAAAGTATTGAAGATTTAAAAAAAGCAATTGAAGGCAAAACTTTTGAAAAAGTTGATGAAAGTCTGACAAGAGTTTGCCCTGTTTGCGGAAACAACATGGTAAAAAATAATGTAAGTATTAAAAAAGAAATCACTATAGACGAATGCTACAATTGCGGCGCAAAATTCTTTGATAACGGCGAACTGACCAAAATGCGTGAACAATATTCAACAGAAGAAGACAGACGTCAGGCTTTTATTTCTGCAACCTATAGAGATATCGGTTCTCAAATAGATGCAATGGAATTTCAAAACAATATGAACTATGCAAAGCGTTCAAAATTTTTAAAAGCATTGGACAAAATCTTTCTGGGAAAATAATTATGGCTGATACACAAGAAACATTAAAATGTCCCGCTTGCTCAAGCGAGATGACAAAAGTTTTTATTGCGGAAAAAGGTATAAATATTGATGTTTGTTCAAACGGCTGCGGAGGAATTTTTTTTGATAACAAAGAAATTCAGGAATTCAGCGGAATGAATGAAGACATATCGGAAATAAAATCCCTGCTTGCAGGTAAGAACTTCATGCCTGTAGACGAAAGGCAGACCCGCAAATGTCCTGTATGCGGAATTAATATGGCAAAAACAAGTGCAATGGGAATAGAAATTGATACATGTTATAAATGCGGAGCAATATTTTTAGATAACGGCGAATTTGAACTTGTAAGAACAAAATTTAAAAAACGCCCAAAAGTAACTCCCGTAGAATATAACCCGAACAGTGACATTGATATTCGTGAATTTTTCAAAGAAGCACAGCAAGAAGAACTTCTAAAAGAAGAAGGATATAGAAGATTAAACAGACTTTCTGTTTTAGGAAGACGTGGCAGAATAAGTTTATTTTCCGTGTTATTTGATTTGTTCCTTTAATTCTTCAAGTTTTTCCACACTTCCGCATTCAAAATAAATTCTCAAAAGCGGCTCTGTTCCGCTCGGACGTACGAGCATCCAGCTTGAATTATCGTCAAAGTAAAGTTTAACTCCGTCTTTTGTATCAATATTTTTAACTTTGAAATTTCCTATTGAAGTTTTATTTTTGTATTCTTCCAAAACTGGCTTAATCTCTTGAATATTTTCCAAATGCCTGTCAATTCTGTCATTATAAAATCTGCATCCGACAAAATCATATAAATCCCTTTGCAATTCAACAAGAGATTTGTTTTCATAAGCCATTGCTTCTAAAATTAAAAGATTTGCAAGAATTCCGTCTTTTTCGGGAATATGACCTTTAATGCTTAAACCTCCGGATTCTTCACCGCCGATAATAGGATTATACATTCTCATAGCTTCACCTACATGTTTGAAACCAACAGCGGTTTCAATCACTTCAACTCCGAGTTTTTCAGCTGTTTTGTTTAACAAAAGACTTGCCCCTACAGTTTTTACAAGCGGACCATCAAAGTTTTTATGTTTTTTCAAATGAATTAAAAGAATTGCAATAATTTCATTAGGCGAAACATATTCTCCGTTTTCGTTTATTACGCCGAACCTGTCAGAGTCCCCGTCATTGGCGAACCCAACTGAATTTGGCACTGATTTGACTTTTTCTATAAGCTCTTTTAAAAATTTGGGTTTAGGCTCAGGCATACCTCCGCCGAAATTGATGTCATGGAACATGTGCAGGCTGTCAAATTTTATTCCGTGGTTTTCCAATAGTTTATCAAAATAACCGATACTTGCAGCGTAAAGCCCGTCAAAAATTATATTTTTATCAAGCTCCTTAATCTTATTTATATCAACAAGCTTTTCAATATGAGCAAAATAATCAGGCTTGAAATTATATTTTGTAACCTTACCATTCCCCTCTGATTTGAAAGGCATATTCAAATTGTACATAAGCTCATCGGTAATATCCGAAGTCGCAGGTCCTGCATAGTCAGGAATAAATTTTATCCCTAAATACTCGGGTGGATTGTGTGAAGCCGTAAACATAACCGCACAGGCATTCAAAAGTTTTGCACTATAAGCTAATACCGGAGTAGGAAGAACCTTATCGCTGATTAATACATTAAATCCGTAACCGCTAAGCTGTTCTGCTGTTTGCGAAGCAAATTCCAATGCCATATTTCTCGGGTCATAACCCACGATTATCTTTTTATCTAAACCAAAATTATCAAAAACATACTTGCCTATCGCCTTTGTAACCGTTTCAACGTTTTCTTTGTTAAACTCTTTTCCTACAACAGCTCTCCAGCCGTCTGTACCAAACTTAATATCAGCCATAAAAATTTGCCTCGCTTAAATATCTCTGCTATAATCATAATACAAAATATGGAGTAAGCGCAAATGATTAATCTGGAAACTGTAAAAACAATAGCATACTTAGGACCTCAAGCATCTTTCAGTGAAATGGCAAAAGATTATTTCGCAAAAAGATTTAACATAAATGCTTATCCTACACCCCTTCAAACAATCAGACAGGTTGTTGAATACGTAGATGATAATCCTGATGCTTTAGGAGTATTGCCTGTTGAAAATTCTATTGAAGGTACGGTAAGAGAATCTCTTGACAACCTTATGTTTACAAAAAATCCGAATGTAAATATACTTTCTGAATTTTTTATGCCTATTAATCACTGTCTGCTTGCAAGAACAACGGAATTCTCATCAATAACAGGAATTATTTCACACCCGCAGGCACTTGCGCAATGTCAGGATTTTATTCATAATGAAATGCCGTTTAATGTCAATATTATAGAAGCATCAAGTACGGCAGAAGCCGCAAGAAATCTTCAAAATTATAATCTTACATATGCTGCAATCGGAAGTGAAAAAACAGCAGAAACATACAACCTGAACATTCTAAAAAGAAATATAAATGATGACAAAACCAACCAGACCCGATTTGTTTTAATCGGAGATTTTGAAACAAAAACAACAGGTCATGATAAAACATCTCTAGCCTTCTCTACAGAAAACAAACCGGGTGCACTGTTAAAAGTTTTGGAAATATTTATGAAAAACAATATTAACCTTTCATATATTGCATCACGCCCTTCCAAACAAAAATTCGGCGAATATATTTTCATAGTAAACTTTGACGGACATGTACACAGCCCGAATATTTTAAAAACTATTCAGGAAATTCGTGAAAATACAACATTCATAAGATATTTGGGTTCTTATGAAAAAAGCAAAGCTATTGTTCTTCAATCGTAACAAAAGCTATGGCTTTTGATCTGTCGTGTGAAAGACTTAAATTAAACTTCAAGTTTTTATTTAAGTCTTTTAATATTCTTATTTGCGGACATTTGTAAGAATTATGAAAAACTTCAATTTCGTTATACGATACATTTGTAATCTCAAGCGCAGTTAACGCTTTTATAACAGCTTCTTTTGCACAGAAACGTGCAGCATAGTGACTTTCCGGCTTAGAAAAACTACGGCAGTATTCAATTTCGACAGGAGTAAAAACCCTGTCAAGAAAATCATCAGGCTTATCTTTAAATCTGTCTATATCTTCTATATCAACACCTATTGCCATAGAACAATGATAGCACAACATTGACGTATTTTGCAAACACATGTTATAATTGATTATTCAAACGCCCTAATTACATATCATCAAATTAGTCAGAAAGGAAATTTATGACTAATTCTATGATACCCCATTCCTTTATACCGGGAACGAAGGCAAAAGCAAGTGAAGTCAATGAAAACTTCATTTCTTTAGCAAATTTTATAGAACAAAACAAAGCTTTAGCCTCAACTGATATCGAAGATTTAAAAGATACAGTCGATACAAAAGCCGATAAAACCGAAATAATCACGGAACATATAATTACAATAGCAGGTGAAAATTTAGATAATTATAAAACTTATGGGACCTATATTTTCAGTTCAGCTCATACACCTTCCAATGTTCCTGATACAAATTATAATGCTGGAGTTTTACGAGTTCTTGGTGATGAAAATTATGTAATTAAACAAATTTGGTTCTGTGCAGGAAACAATTCACCAATATACACAAGAACATATTACGAATCAACAAAATGGACGTCCTGGACTTCATTGTGCGGATATATAAAAAAAGCTCAATCCGGATACTTAGAACTTGCTAACGGGCTTATTTTACAATGGGGAAGTACAACTGCACAAAGCGTTACTTATCCTAAAGCATTTTCAACTTATGCTTCACCTGTGTTTATGAAATGCGGATACGGCTCCAGCCATGAAAGAAGTGATACCGGTTTTATAACAACAACCCTAACAGGTTTTACGATTGGTACAGGCGGAATATGTTCAAGTATAAGATGGGTAGCACTGGGATATTAAAAAAGGAGTAAAAAATGAAATATTACGGAACAAAAAACAATAAAGATTACGGATTTTATGATGAACAATTCGAAAATTCTATAGAAATTACGGATGAATACTGGACGGAATTACTTGATGCACAATGCGAAGGTAAAATAATTATTCCTTGTGAAAACACTGTAAAAGCAGTTTACGAAAATGAATATTCTTTTATTAATAATGAATGGGTAAAATTATCGGAAGATGAAGCTAAAGCTAAACAGCTGACAATTCAAAATGCCATTCGTTTAGAAGAAATTCAGTCAGAACTTAATGAACTCGATTTGAAAAGAATAAGAGCAATTGCAGAACCTTCTTTAAAAGACGAAGATACCACCTGGCTGGAATACTATAACTCTAAAATTACAGAATTAAGAAATGAATATACAGAACTTTCCAAATAAAATTATTAAGACCGGATAAAAATCCGGTCTTTTATATTTTATTTTAATACTTTTTCTTCCGAAAAATTAAAATATTTCATCATTGAAGAATGAATACCCTTATTTATGCTTAGAGCACCCTTTTTTGCAAACTCGGGATTATGAAAATCCTGATATGTTGTATTAATCACATCATCTATGTGTGTCATAATATGCTCTTTTATCAAAAGTGCATAAGGTACTTCTTTAGATTTTATATATGTATCTTCCACAGGTAATAAATCACCTGGAGTTTTTGAAATCCTGTCTGTTATATTTGCAATAAAATCATATATAGGAAGAGTTACTCTGTTTTTGGGAAGAACAATACCGTTAAAAGAAAAAGCTTTTTTGCCCAGCATTTTTGCATTAAAATAAAAGATATTTACAAAATCAGGATTTAAAGGATTTGTTAAATCAATGTTATGCTCTTTTTTGTACTTACCGATAAGACTGCGAAGTTTTGTCAAATCCTGACCTGCCGCATCATTTGTAAGTTCAACGTTCAAAAACCTCTGCACTACACAATTAGGACTTGCACCGCCGTATAAATCTTTTGCATAACTTAAATTTTTAAATCCGGTAAATGAAATTTTATCCATAATTACACCGCCCCAAAATATTTGTTCATAATATTCTGAATAAAATCATTTACCTGCTGCGCACTGATTTTCACTTTATCTTTTTTAAAAAAATTATTAAACAGATTTAACCTGCTTTCATTTTGAGAAATATTATCAGTCAGCCTTACACCGTAAATTAAGCTGTAGTCGGCAACAAAATCTTTATAATCTTCATTAACTACAAAATTTTTATCGGGCATACCTGCAATTCTTTTGGAAACTTTTGCCAGATAAGTAAAAATCGGAAGATTTTTATCATTTACATCTACTTGTTTTCCGTTCAAATATAAAGCATTTGAAGTCTGCCCCCCCCCCGACATGCACTCGATATTTATAATCTCACCCGAAATATTGTTTCTAAATTCATTGAAATCAGGGGTGACTTTATTAATTACGGATTTAAATTCTGCTAAATCTTTTCCGTTAATATCATCTGATAAAACAAGCGAAATACTTTTTGAAAATGTGTTTCGCTGCCTTTGAAATTCACAACATCCTATATTTCTTAGTCCTGTAAAATTTATATTATTTATCTTATCCATATCATCAAAAAAACACATAAAAAAATTTTTTGCGCATGATATAATAAATTTAAACGAATATTAAGTTGGAGAAAAGATTATGACAGAAATAAGACAGGAATTTATAGAACAGGCAGCGCACTTAACACGTAACGCAGAAGTATTACCCGGCGGCATAGAAGAATTAGCAATAAAATTACAGCACTCACACGATACAAATACACCGCTGAGAGTTAAACTCGGAATGGATCCTACAAGACCAGACCTGCATTTAGGCCACACTGTTGTAATGAGAAAGTTAAGAGAATTCCAAAATCTCGGACATAAAATTGTTCTTATTGTCGGCGGTGCAACCGCAATGGTAGGAGATCCTTCAGGAAAATCAGAAACACGCCCTGCTTTGACTAAAGAACAGGTTGCCGAAAATGCTCAATCTTATTTCGATCAAATGTCAAAAGTATTGGATGTATCAAGTGCAGAAGTTGTAAACAATGCCGACTGGCTTCATAAAATGTCATTTACGGATTTGTTAAAGCTTGCTGCTCAGGTTACCGTTGCACAAATGATGACACGTGATGATTTTGCTAAACGCTATGCAGAAGGAAAACCTATTGCAATACACGAATTTTTCTATCCGTTGATGCAGGCATACGATTCTGTGGAAATAGATTCTGATATCGAACTGGGCGGAACTGACCAGAGATTTAACACTCTTTTGGGACGTGACATTCAAGCAGCTTACGGCAAAAAATATCCTCAGCTTGTAATGCTTTTACCGCTACTGGAAGGAACAGACGGTGTTGTAAAAATGTCAAAAACATACCCTGAACACTGCATTTCATTAACCGATTCCGAATTCGATATGTTCGGAAAGTTAATGAGCATTCCTGACAATATGATTTCAAGATACTACAGTCTTTTAACGGATGTTTCCAAAGATGAGCTTGAAGCAATTGATAAACAAATTGCTGATGCATCTATTAATCCTCGTGATATTAAAATGAAATTGGCATATACAGTTACTGCGGAATATCACGGTGAAGACGGTGCAAAAAGAGGTCAGGATGCTTTCATTAACATTGTATCAAACAAAGGAATTCCTGATGATATTGAGGAAGTTTCAGGAATGAACGGTAAATGTATTCTCGATGTACTTGTAGAATTAAAGTTCACTGCAAGCAAAGGTGAAGCTAAACGCTTAATTCAAGGCGGCGGTGTAAAAGCAGACGGTGAAAAAATTACCGATATGGCTTATACATTTAACTTTGATGACAGCGTAGTATTACAAGCAGGTAAACGTAAATTTGCTAAGTTAGTATAGGTAAAAATGTTTAAAATACTTGCACGGGGCATAAGAAAAGTAAAAGAAGACATTCAGGTAATCTATGACAAAGACCCGGCTGCCGATAATATTTTGGAAGTCATTCTTTGTTATCCGGGATTGCATGCACTTATAGCCTACAGATTTGCACACAGGCTTTATAAGTGGCATATACCTTTAATCCCGAGAATTATATCTTACATAACAAGAATAATAACAGGTATAGAAATTCACCCTGCAGCAAAAATCGGCAGAAGATTTTTCATTGACCACGGTGAAGGAGTTGTAATAGGCGCAACCACAGTAATAGGCGACGATGTTCTGATATACCAGCAGGTTACACTGGGCGGAACAGGAAAAGAGCACGGCAAACGCCACCCGACACTGGGACATGGAGTAATTGTGGGTGCAGGAGCAAAAGTTCTTGGCAACATAACCCTTGGTGACTATGTGCGTGTAGGAGCCGGCTCGGTTGTGGTTGAAGATGTTCCCGAGTATTCTACAGTTGTAGGTATTCCGGGCAGAGTTGTACACAGAAAAATTAAAGACCAAAACGGAGTTCTGATGCACAACAGAATACCTGATCCTATAAAATGCGAACTTAACCGACTTAAATATGAAGTTCAGGAATTAAAAGAAAAACTGGAAAAAAAAAGTTAAATCAATAGAGAGGATAAAAACATGTATCACGTTTACACAGAAAAAAATCATTCCGAATTTTCTAGAACCTTAATTACCGAAACAAAAGATTATGATATTGCAATAGAAAAAGCTGAAAAGGCTATTGAAGGTAAACCTGAATTAAGTTACATAATTGAGCAGACTGACGGAAGCATGAACAGCTACGGCGACTTAATCGCAACAGTTGTTGCAAGAAGCGACGAGTGAGCTGAGCGGATTTGCGGACGGACAACGTCCGGATAGCGAACGGATTGAGCCGTTTCGCCATACAGGCTAATAGGCGAAACTCCGTGAGCGAGAAGCAAATCCAAGACGGGCAGCAGGGATTTGTTGGCTTGCAACAGCAAGACAAGCAGGCAAAGACTAGACCCGTTAAATGCGAACGAGTAAGAAGCGACGATTAGTTTCTGAAATAGTGACTTGCATACTTATCATAAGCAATTTCATATTCATCAAAGCCTGTCGGCTTAATTAGAACTTTTGCGGGTTTATTATCTTCAAAAATTACTGTATGACTTTCTTTCAAAGTCTTATCTTTTGTTACTGCACGCATGCCGTCGACTTCAAAATTGCAATCATATATTTTTACTTCTTCAAGTCCGTTAGGACCAAATGTTGAATGAACTTTTTTATTATTTGCAATATCTTTTATACTTTCAGATAAGATTTTGTCATCATTTCCGTAAGTACGATATGAAGTTTTCATAATCTTGCCATTTTTAGATATTTTTTCGCTGACGGCTTTTCCGTTTAGCAGAGGAATGTAAACAAAATTTGTAGTAATACCGTTATTAGCAGCTATCTCAATAATTCTACCCTGTCTGTCATACTTGTTATTAATTATCTGATATCCGCCGTTGTTAAGAGTTTTCAAATCATAGATGACTTTTCCGTTTTTATCAACACGGGTATATGCAAGTAAATTATTATTTTTATCATATAAAACTTCTCTGTGAAGTTTTCCGTTTTTGTCATAATATCTTGAAACGTTCAAACCGTCTTGAAACGAATCTACACGTTTAGTGCCGTTTTTTGCGGCAGTAACGGTTTCACCTGTTTTAGGGAACTTAGGTGTATTTTTTTCAAGCGCTTTAACTGCTCTCAGCTCAGACGGTATAACTTCTGCTGTTTTCAGTTTTCTTCCTCTTAACCATAACAAAATTCCTGCCCCTGTAAGAATTGCACCTGCTCCTGCAAGCCAGAGCGCCAATCTTGTTTTATTCTTATTTGCTTTGTTTTTGTTTGAAAGTTCAACTGTATCCGAAGGCAACTCAAGCTTAGGCAAAACCACCGCAGGTTTTATTTCTGCTGGCTGCACATTTTGACTATTAACTCCTGGTATAGATGTAGTTACTTGTTGAACCATAATTTTCCCTTATCATAATAAAAACATAAAAAAATATAAATTTGCTAGATGTATAATAACATGTTTATTTATGTTAAAATTACCTTGTTAAATAAGGAGTAAAAATGAAAGCTGTAGTATTTGATGAAGGATTAAAATTAGTAAACGATTACGAAAAACCTGTGCCGAAAAAAGGAGAAGCACTTGTTCGTGTAACTCTTGCAGGAATATGTAACACAGACTACGAAATAACAAAAGGCTATATGGGTTATAAAGGAATTTTAGGACATGAAGCCGTTGGAATTGTTGAAGAAATTAATGATGAAGACCAATCCCTTTTAGGCAAACGTGTTGTATCTGAAATAAGCTACGGATGTAAAGACCCGAACTGTTCATACTGTGCAGAAAAAATGTACCGTCACTGCCCTGACAGGCATACATTAGGGATTTGGAGAAAAGACGGGTGTTTTGCACAATATTTTACAATGCCTTTAGAGGTTCTTTTTGAAGTTCCAGACAATGTAACCGACGAACAGGCTGTTTTTGTAGAACCGCTTGCAGCGGCATGCGAAATAACCGAGCAATTACATATTAAACCTTTTGAAAAAGTGATTGTGCTCGGCGACGGCAAACTCGGTTTGATTACGGCATTGACACTTAATGCTCAAAACTTTGATGTAACTCTTGTGGGCAAACATCAAAATAAACTTGATATTGCAAAAGCCCAAGGGGTAAAAACTTCACTGCTGCAAGACTTTGCTATAGAAAAAAAATATGACGTTGTAGTTGAAGCTACAGGTTCTGTTTCAGGTTTTGAAACTTCTTTGGCACTTACAAAGCCACGTGGCGTTCTTGTATTAAAAAGTACGGTTGCAGCATCAAAAGAATTCAATCTTGCTCCAATAGTAATTGATGAAATTACGGTTTTAGGCTCAAGATGCGGTCAGTTCCCTGCTGCATTAAGGCTTTTAAAATCAGAAAAAATAGACTTTACACCTCTGATTTCAGCAAGATATAAAGCCGATGATGCCATAGAAGCTTTTGAAAAAAATAAAGAAAAAGATGTTTTAAAAGTTTTATTAGAATTTTAATTAAAAGACCGATTATAAATCGGTCTTTTTTTGTATTAATAATTCATTTCCCAGCCGTCGTTTATAATTTTCCCGAGACATCCGAACCAGCCAGTGGTTTCATTGTTAATGCACCACTTTGTAAATGCTTCTTCACGTTGTGCAGCCGTAAACGGAGGTAATGATGCATCTATATAATCATCGACAACTCCATTATTATATATTACAAAAGCAAACGTATCACGTCCGATTATATTCGGACCTTTTTTGCCGTTAATATCCATGTTTATTTGTAGACCGTAGCTTGCAGGATAAAAGGCAATTGACATTCCATCCGCAAGAACATAATAGTTAAATATTTCAGATTCAAAAAGTCCTACCTTAGTTCCGTCGAGCTTCTTGTATTCCCCAACGGCAAAACAGTCAGTTCCGTCAGTACTGCAATCCTGAATAACTTTGAAGTAAGTTTTTACAAACACGTCAATATCAGCCTGTGTAGTTATTCCGGCTTCTTTTAAACTGAGAGCATTTCTATCTGTCAAAACTTGCAAAGCCGCTTGCGAGCACAGATTGTATACTTTATGAAGCTGGGTAACGTAAGATTTTTTTTGATGATTTTGAATTAAGGAAGGCACGGTCATTGCTGATACAACTCCGATAATTCCTAAAGTGACCAAAACTTCCGCCAAGGTAAACGCACAACGACGAATACCAAACGTATCCCCCTTCTTTTCGATACTCAATCGAAAAGCGGGGTCCCTGTGCGTAGCACCTCCGGCAAGCGTAAAACCCTTAATACAGGAGCTTAAACGGTTGCCCCCCCCCCAACCTGACTTAATCTTTTCATAAATTGCTCCTTTCTATAATTTTTAATATTTATGTAAAACCCGATGTGACGGGTCCAGCGGCTACGCTGGTTATATATCTAATTATAAACTATTCTTAAAACTTTTCAACCTTTACGTTTATTTAAAATATTTGCTTAAAACTTTTGTTTAAATTATCATTACTATTATGGCAACGGAAGTTTTAGAAAAAAATACTGAGCAGCAATCAAAAGTAACTTTACTCGATAAATACATCTTAAGACAGGTTATTGAAATGTTTATCATGGGTGTGTGCGTATTTACATCAATCATTTTTGCTTCCGATACATTCATTACTCTGATTAAACAAATTTCCTTATTCGGAATACCGTTTAATGTTGCATTAATGATGATTGTATTGAATTTGCCGCAAGTTATTGTAATGACAATTCCTATGGGTGTTTTGCTCGCTACCGTTATGACACTCAACGGTTTGAGTTTGAAATCGGAAATCACTGTTATGAGAGCCTGCGGAATTGGCTTGAACAGAATTGCAAAACCTATTTTTATCTTCGCACTTGTAATGTCTGTGTGCAGTTTTATTATAAATGAAAGTATTGTTCCTATAATGACTAAACAATCAAAAGATTTAGCGTTATGGGCTCTCGGACAAAAAAATATTCCAGAAGGTAAACAAAATTTCGTATTCAAAGAGCTTAACGACGGCGGAAGTATAAAAAGACTTTTCTATGTAGGATATTGCGAAAACAAAGTTCTGCATAATATTACGGTGCTTGATACTGCTAAAGAAGGAACAATACAAATTCTTCAGGCAGACGAGGGCAAAACTTCTCCTGAGGGTTGGGATTTTGAAAAAGGTGCTGTTTACACAGTAGGAAATGACGGAAAAATCTTAAACACAGCTCTGTTTGATAAATTTATCGTTAAATTCGGTCTTGATATGTCAAAAGAGTTAAACAAAAACGTTGCAAAAGAAATGAATTTTTCAAAACTAATTAATTACATTAATCATAACAAAATCAGCGATGAGCAGAAAAACATTATATATATTGAATTGTATGACAAACTTGCTCTGCCTCTGACTACAATTGCGCTTGTGCTAATCGGTGTGCCTCTGGCTATTACTCCGCCGAGGGTACGTTATAACAGAGGATTTTTATTCAGTATTCTGATTATTTTTGCATACTACCTCATAAGAGCATTATCAATATCTTTTGGTGAAGCAGGAACTTTACAACCGTTTCTGGCAGCGTGGATGCCGAATATTGTTCTTACATTAGTTGGTGTATTGTTATATTACAAAAAAGTTTATACAATAGAGTAACAAAAATTCTGCTTTACAAATTTTAGGACAATTGAAATGAACCTTTTTCAAAATAATATAAAAAGATTAAACGATTATGATTTGAATATTTTGAATGATAATTCATTCAAAGATTTGGATGATAAAACTTTGCAGCTGGAATGTTTGATAGCAGAAAAGGAAGAAGCACTTGATGCTTTAAACATGAAAATTAAAGGTGCTGAATTAATAGGCAAACTTCTTGATGTAATGGATTTGAAAATTAAAGCCAAACAACTTGAGAACGAAATTGCAGACCTGAAGTGCGAATATTCAAAACGAAATCTTGCTGAAAGATTAACTGACACAATCACATCAAAAAGACCTAAGGCAAAACTCTCACCTATAAGAAGATTAGCCCGTTTTGTTTCAAGAAAAATTATTGCAAGAATGTCTAAAAAAGTTAAATCCATAATGGATTTAGGCGACTCACTTGACACTTTGACAAGCATAAATGAAAACGTTGATGAGCTTATTGCAATGAAAGTTCCTTACGGTGAAACAAAAGCTAATTACGAAAAATTAACAAACTATCTTTACCGTGCAAACAGAATTCATTCTCAGATAAACAAGAAAATGCAAAGATTGTAATTAGTCTTTAAATACTATTTTTGCAAGTTTTTCAAACGGTTTTAAAAACGGTATGTAAGTTGCAATTATATCCAACCCGACTATTATGACAGGTATTGCAAGTCCGAACAATAAAATAGAGCTTATTAAAACCGAAAACAATAAATCTGCCCAGTAATCAGACTTTGCAAATGTGCTTACATAATCACGTAACTCATAAATTGTTAATTTATCTTCTTTTAAAAATATATTAAAATCTGAAACAGCTTCTTTATAATATCTATATTCATCGTCAAAATTTTTATCAGCAGGATAGTATTCAAAATCGCTGCTTACATAAACAGGGAAAGTATCAACCTTTCCATGATTGTTATAATTTAAATAAAAATAATAATTATAACAATCATGAGTGCCTGTATTGTATCTTCTCGAATTTCTTTTTTGTCGAAGCCTTTCTTCCAAATTTGCATTGATTACAGTATTTAAAGGAATGCTTCTAAAAAACTCATGACCAAAAATATTTTGGTAAGTAGCAGTACAAATATATTTGTTTTTATTACATATAAAATTGGCTTTACCGGGATATTCTTCATACCACATTATTAATATAGCAAAAATCAATGATACAATAATCGCAAAAAATATATAACCTTTTTTCATACTCTAAACCTCTGTTTAAAAATATATCATACAACCGGAATTTTGCATAATACTTTTAATGTATTTATCTGACTTGCTAATGAGTTATTTTTATCATAATATTTATACATAAACACTCTTAGCAAGACTTAATAAATCCAAAAAAGATAATGCAGAGAGGATGAAAAAAGCTTAAGGAGATATGATGAACGAGATTTTAAAAAAATCAGCGGCAGAGCAAAGCAAAGCCCTTAAAAATAAAGAAATTTCAGCTGTAGAATTAACAAATGCAGCATTCTCAAGAATTGATGAACTTGATGAAAAACTCGGTGCATTCAATTCATTAACAAAAGATATTGCATTAGATACTGCAAAAAAAGTTGACGAAAAAATAGCAAAAGGCGAAGAACTTCCGCTTCTTGCAGGCGTTCCTCTTGCATTAAAAGATAATATGAATTTGAAAGGTTCTAAAACAACAGCTTCTTCTAAAATTTTGGAAAACTTTGTTTCGCCTTTCAATGCAACAATTACAGAAAAATTATTAGGCAACCTTATACCAATTGTTGGTAAAGCTAACCTTGATGAATTTGCAATGGGTTCTTCAAACGAAAACTCCGCATTCAAAAAGGTTCATAATCCGTGGGATTTAAACAAAGTTCCGGGCGGTTCGTCAGGCGGTTCTGCGGCATCTGTTGCAGCTTGCGAAGCAACTTTAGCTTTAGGTTCCGATACAGGCGGGTCAATCAGACTTCCTGCATCATTCTGCGGTATTGTTGGTATGAAGCCGACTTATGGCAGAGTTTCAAGATACGGGCTTATTGCTTTCGCTTCATCTTTAGACCAAATCGGTCCTTTTGCAAGAACAGTTGAAGATGCTGCTAATTTGTTAGAAGTCATTTCAGGTCACGATCCTAAAGATTCAACATCTTTAGATTTGCCTGTAGAACATTATGCAGCAAATTTAAACAACGATATCAAAGGTATGAAAATCGGTGTTATAAAAGAACTTATGAGCGAAGGTTTGTCAGAAGACGTCGCAAAAGCTATGCAAAATGCCATTGAAGATTATAAAAAATTAGGTGCTGAAATCGTTGAAATTTCATTACCAAATCTTAAACATTCTATAGGTATTTATTATATCTTAGCAACAGCCGAATGCTCTTCAAACCTTGCAAGATTTGACGGCGTAAAATACGGCTACAGAAACAGTACCGCAAAAAATCTTATGGAAATGTATACAAAAACAAGAGCAGAAGGTTTCGGAGCGGAAGTTAAACGTCGTATAATGCTTGGAACTTATGCATTATCATCAGGCTACTACGATGCATATTACAAAAAAGCTCAACAGATGAGAGCTCTAGTTACTCAAGACTTTGTAGAAGCATTCAAAAAAGTTGATATTTTGATCTCACCGACCTGCCCTAACACAGCATTTGAACTCGGTGCCAAATCATCAGATCCTCTTGCAATGTATTTGACAGATATTGCAACAATCTCTGCAAACCTTGCAGGTATTCCGGGAATGAGCGTTCCTGCAGGATTTGATAAAGACGGCATGCCAATCGGCTTGCAAATTCTTGCTCCTCAATTACAGGAAAGCAGATTGTTCAATGCGGCTCATAAATTTGAAAGAGCAAACGATTATTATTTAAAATTAGCAAATATATAAAAATATAAAAAGGACGGCTTTAAAAACCGTCCTTTTTATTTAATGTTTAATATCAAAAATACTCTTATTCATAGGAATACCAGCAGGCGTATCAGCATTTTTGTTATTTTGAGTTTTTTCTTCATTTTTTATACGTGCTGCATCAGCTATTTGAGTTCGCATATTATCATCCTGTATAGAATTTAAAAATGACTTACCCTCTTTTTTGGCAGCGAAAACTGATAAATCTTTGTCATTTAATGCCGCTAATCTTGATAAATCCACAGAATCTGATTTTTTATAATTTGTCTTTCCTGTCAAACGTCTGATCTTTGCCTGATCAAAATTCGGATCATACTGAAATAAATCTTTAACCGTAATTGCCATAATAACCGTCCTTTCCTTAAACTTCCTGACAGTTAAATAAAAAAAATTTTCCGGAAATTATTGCTATACGGGCATCGCATCCTATCCTATCCTATCCTATGAAGGATTATGACAGGGTTTTAGCCATTTTGAAATTCATATTTACATTTCGTTACATAAAAAAGACGGACTTGATGAAATCTCAAATCCGCCTTTTTGGTGATTAGATTAAATGAATTATTCTTTAGTATATTCGGCATCGATTACATCGTCATCTCCGCCTTCTTTTTTATCATCTGTTGATGATGCATTATCGCTTGATGCTGTTGATTGTTCTTCTTTTTGAACAGCTTCGTAAGCTTTTTGTGAAATACTGAACATTGTTTGCTGCAATTCATCAGACAATTTTTTCAGTTCATCAACAGGTTTATTTTCATCAATAGCTTTTTGAAGAGCAGTTTTTTGTTCTTCCAGTTTAGCTTTATCAGCAGAATCAATTTTGCCTTCAAAGTCTTTTTCAATTCTTTCTGCTGAACCGATTAAACTAGTTGCATTATTTTTAATTTCAGCTTCTAACTTGTTGCATTATTTTTAATTTCAGCTTCTTCTTTTTTCTTTTTATCTTCTGCTGAATTTGCTTCGGCTTCTTTAACCATTTTGTCAATATCAGCTTCTGAAAGGTTAGAAGAGTTTGTGATTGTAATTTTTTGTTCTTTGTTTGTAGCTTTGTCTTTAGCTGAAACGTTAACAATACCGTTAGCATCAATATCAAATGTAACTTCAATTTGAGGCAATCCTCTCATTGCAGGCGGAATACCGTCAAGTCTGAACATACCTAAAGATTTGTTATCTTTAGCCATCGGTCTTTCACCTTGAAGAACATGAATATCAACTGCAGTCTGGTTATTTTCAGCTGTAGAGAAAACTTGAGATTTAGAAACAGGGATTGTAGTGTTTCTAGGAACAAGCGGTGTCATAACTCCGCCTAAAGTTTCAATACCAAGTGTTAAAGGAGTTACATCAAGAAGAACGATGTCTTTAACTTCACCTGCAAGAACACCAGCCTGAACAGCAGCACCAACAGCTACAACTTCATCAGGGTTAACAGATTGGTTAGGTTCTTTACCTGTGTATTCTTTAACAAGTTGTTGAACGGCAGGTATACGTGTAGAACCACCGACTAATACAACTTCATCAATATCAGATTTAGAAATACCTGCATCTTTCAAAGCGTTTTCAACAGGAGTTTTACATCTGTTTAACAAATCTCTGCTTAAGTCTTCAAACTTAGCTCTTGTCAAATTCATATCAAGGTGTTGAGGACCTTCTGCATCAGCTGTAATGAACGGCAGGTTAATATTTGTTTCCATAACAGAAGACAATTCGCATTTAGCTTTTTCAGCAGCTTCTTTAACACGCTGCATAGCTCTGTTATCAGTTCTTAAATCAATACCTTTTTCTTTTTTGAATTCATCGCAAATCCAATCCATAATTTTTTGGTCGAAGTCGTCTCCGCCTAAGTGAGTATCACCAGATGTAGAAAGAACTTCGTGAACACCGTCTCCGATTTCAAGAATAGATACATCGAAAGTACCGCCGCCTAAGTCGAATACAAGAACTTTTTCTGATTTTTCTTTTTCAAGTCCGTAAGCAAGAGCAGCAGCAGTCGGTTCGTTCACGATACGAAGAACTTCTAAACCTGCGATTTTACCTGCATCTTTAGTTGCCTGTCTTTGAGCATCGTTAAAATAAGCAGGAACGGTAATTACAGCGGAAGTAACTTTTTCGCCGAGATAAGAACTTGCATCATCAGCCAATTTTCTCAAAATCATTGCTGAAATTTCTTGCGGAGTATAATCTTTTCCGTCAATATTTACTTTATAATCTTCGCCCATATGTCTTTTAATAGAAGCGATAGTTTTGTCAGGGTTAAGAATAGCTTGACGTTTAGCAAGCTGTCCTACTAATTTTTCACCTGTTTTAGAAAAACCAACTACTGAAGGTGTAGTTCTTGAGCCTTCAGCATTGGCAATAACTGTCGGCTTACCGCCTTCCATGACTGCTACAACCGAGTTTGTTGTACCTAAGTCAATACCAATTGTCTTTGCCATAACTTTTATCTCCTTTACTGATAATTACATACATTTCAATATATTAATGTTATAACACCGATTTTTGTAATTCTTAAAAAAATAAACAAAAAATTAATATTTGCGTGAGTGAGCTGAGGGCGAAGGAAACAGGTTGGCTTGTGGAAGCACAAGACAAGCAGGTTTCCGCAGACCCGTTAAATGCGAACGAACAAGATACCGAGCAGAGGCAGGAGGAATGCGAAGCATTACGAACAGACGAACAATTATAAGCGAAAACCACGCTTTTTGCTTTAATTGTGAGCGGTGCCGTTTAATGCGAGGAAATTCAGATAGCGTGAGTGAGCTGAGGGCGGAGGAAACAGGTTGGCTTGTGGAAGCACAAGACAAACAGGTTTCCACAGACCCGTTAAATGCGAACACAAAAAAAGACGGGTGACCAGCCCGCCTTTTTTCGTCATTCAACTATATCCCCCATACCCGGTTCGACACCCGGAAGACATACCCCGAATTGACAGTTTGAATTGTAATCCTGAACCGGAGTAGGATTTGGTTTTGTATTTATCAGCGCATCGTGATACGGCTTAAAATAGTTTGGTTGAAACGCATTTGTTTTACCCATTTCTTTTAAGTTATTCGGCATTACCTTTTCCTGCAATGAGGGCGATTCCCAGTTGGAAGGAGCAGCCCCGGCAGAGCATGCGCCGCCTGTTATACTGCAAACCGCCAGCACAGGAGCAGCAAGCAAGAACCAGCTTAACAGTATTATTATCTTTTTCATATTTACCAGCCTTTCAATATATTCTACATAATAAGCTTAAACGACAATGTTAAATTTTTCATTGCCGGAAAGTAGCAATTTTTTTTATGTCCGTTTTTTTAGTAAAAAAAAAGGAGTACATTTTATATGAACAATGTAAGTTTTCAAGGAAGAACCAATGTTTTACTTTCACCTGATGCATTCGATAAAGTTTCTCACGTAACAAATGCGACATACAGGCATTTAACTTCGGGCAACAAGTGCAGCCTTACCAACGGCAAAATTTTTACAACATCTGTCGAAGCTGACAATCTGCTGGTACTTGTAAGAAATGAAAACACCGGTTTCTTAAAACATGTACCTATAAACGAAAAAATCCAAAGATTTATAGACGACATAGCATTACGTGTAGAAGACTTAAAATCAACTGCGAACGAAAAGCTAACAGCCTGGATAATAGGCGGAAATGACTACACTATGGACAACGGAAAAACAATCAGTGCTGTAAACAAGTTTGCCGAAGTACTCTGTGACAAACCCGACATTGATACATCAATCCTTGCCGGAATGGAAAAAGCAAGAGAAGATATCGTAATTCATACGAGAAAAGGAATTACGGAGCTGACATTTGCAAAGAAACCCGATGCTGATCTGGAAAATCATTTTAATATTGTAGAATTAAATAATATAGAATATATGCAATCCCCTGAGGCAAAAGCAAAAGCAGCTCAATTTGTAGATGTAAAAATATAAGTTTATCTGAAACGTTTTGTTTCTTTTTCCAAAACCTCACTAAATGAAATAATCGGTTCCATTTTATAACCGCAATCATCAGACAAAGCCCCTCCCATAGAGAACAATTCTTCCTGCGGATAACGTCTGCAAATTCCCGGACGTTTTTTGTGAATTTTACATTTATGAGTTTTGGGATCAAGGTTTTGGCATTCAAAAACAAGTCCGATTTCGTCTTTTCCGATAACTTTTAAATAAGTATAAAACCTGTGCAAATATTGTAGTTTTTTAAATTCTTCCTCATCCTGAATAACATGTTTGTAGTGTTTAACATAAATTTGTGTGCAACATTTACCGCAGGCATTGCATTTTCCTGTTCTGTAATATTTTCTGCGCAGAATTTTAGATAAGAAGAATTTTCTAAACTTTTCCAACATAATAACATATTAACATAAAGTTTTGTAAACATTTAATACTGTTATGGCAAAACTAAATCTTGAGGATAATTATAAAAAATATAATCAACTAAAAACCAATCATAATTACTATAACATAACCAAAATAACCAACCTTGACCTCTAAAATATAGGAGGTCTTTTTCTTTTATATAAAGAGTTTTTAGAAAAAATGATAATGACTACTACTTTACAAATAAAAATTAATGTTGTATGATAAGTCATGTAGAAAATACAAAAACACAATTGAATTAAGAAAGGTGGTCAAAAATGGCAAAATTTGTATGTACAGTATGTGGTTGGTCAACAGAAGCAGATAAAGCACCGGAAAGATGTCCTTTATGCGGCGCAACAACTTTTAACGAAATCGGCTCAAGCGAAAATAAAGTCTACGCATGCGAACACAAAGTAGGCGACGGCGTTGTAGAAGATAAAGAAATTATGGAAGGCTTAAGAGCACACTTCAACGGCGAATGCACAGAAGTAGGTATGTATCTTGCAATGTCAAGAGTAGCTGAAAGAGAAGGCTATCCTGAAGTTGCAGAAGCTTACAAAAGATATGCATTTGAAGAAGCAGAACACGCAGCAAAATTTGCAGAACTGCTTGGTGAAGTAGTAACAGATTCAACAAAGAAAAACCTTGAAATGCGTGCAGAAGCAGAACATGGTGCCTGCGAAGGTAAACTTGCAATTGCAGCACGTGCTAAACAATTAGGTTACGATGCAATTCATGACACAGTTCACGAAATGGCAAAAGACGAAGCACGTCACGGCAAAGGTTTTGACGGTTTGTTAAAAAGATACTTTGCATAACCAATAAAAAAGACCTCTAATCAGAGGTCTTTTTTTTATTTTTCTTTTTCTAACTTTTTGACAATCAGCACTTTGTCTTTGACTTCAATGTCAACATCATGCAACACAGGATTGATACCCATTTCTTCAAGGTATAACTTAGGAATAATTAGACCATAACTGTTTCCAATTGTACGTAAAGATTTTCTTACCATGTTCGCCTCAAGTTATAACATTATAGCAATAATATAGTAATATTATAACAACATATATTGACTTTATGTGACTATTATGTTATAACAATGTTACAACAAGGAGATGTATGGAAGAATTTTACTTAGAAAAACTTCGCGTTATTCAAAACCACGCAACAACACTCAACAGCTATTTGCATGTTTTGAAAACTTATGCAGAATATGAAATGACAGAAAGCACAGAAGTTGGTAATATTTACGAAATTCTTCTGTTAGCTGTGACCGAAATTGATAATATTATGCACAACATCTGACAACTATCTTCTGTGGATTTGAATGTTATCTTCGTACAAAAGCTGTTTGCGTTTTTGACCATACAAATCGTTGTTATTTTTTTCTTCTGTCCTCAAGTCAGTATAACATTCAGACCTTTCAGGTTCGCCAAGACCTGAACAGTAATTCAAACGCTTTTCAAAACTTTCACGCCTCTCTGCCCAGTAAGTCTGTTTTATTCTCTCTGCTTTCACAAAACTAAACACGTTTAAAACATCTCTGTTACGGTTTACCTCTGCCTTTTCATAACCCGCTTCGCAAAAATCAGTCCATTTCGGAGCATCAACTATTGATTTTGCTTCTTCATACAAAGTTTCATCAGCAAATACAGGTGTTAAAATACCCGCAAACATTATAAAGGTAATTAATGATGTCAATTTTACTTTATTCATTGATTTTCCTTAAATTCTGTTTTTCCAAACTCCGCCCTGTCTGTCTATGATTGCATCATAAAAAGACCAGAACCTGAACACGCCTGTCAAACCCAAAACTGCATGCGTAACATTCTTCTCTGCAGGGTTTTTGTTGATAGCCTGACCAATACCCGGCCAAACAAGCAGTGAACAAACAGCAGCACCAACACTTCTTCCGCTTATTTCACCGTCACGACCATGAGTTGTTCGGGCAAATGCCTGAATGTTAAGCCCTGATATTGCAAAAATTATAGATAAAATCAAAATCTTCTTTTTCATTTTAATTTCCTTTCTACGCATTAACAAGTTCTTTTACTTCTTTACGTTTAACTTTTCTTGTTGAAGTTCTCGGCAAAGCAGTCTTTGATATTACGATATTAACAGGACGTTTATAAGCTGTCAGATGGGTGGATAACTGTTTAACTTCCGCTCTGATAACTTTATCAAGGTCTTCATCGTTATATTTTTCCATAACTTCTTTTTGAGGAACAATTACTGCCGCAATTTCTTCTGTACCGTCTTTTACTCCAAAAGTTCTTGATATACCCAGTACACAGACTTCCGCAAAAAGAGGACTTTTTTCAAGAACTGCTTCAACCTCCTCAGGAAAAACCTTTTTACCGCCAGAAAGAACAATCATATTTTTAATTCTTCCCGTAATATAAATGTGACCGCCGTTTCTTATTTCTGCAATGTCACCTGTATGAAGCCAGCCCTCGGAATCAATAACCTCCGCAGTCATTTCAGGCTGATTGTGATAGCCTCTCATTACAGCAGGGCCTCTCAAAAGAAGTTCTCCTGTTTCAGCATCAACTTTTGCCTCAAAACTTTTCAAAGGCCGCCCCACAGATGCAATATCACCACGCCTGTCAACGTTTACGGATGCAACAGGACTTACCTCTGACAAACCGTATCCCTGATAAACCTTAATGCCGATTCTTTCAAAAAATTCACCGACAGATACATCTAAAGGTGCTCCGCCTGATATACAGCCGATAAATCTTCCGCCAAACTTGTCATGGATTTTTTTGAACATCATTTTCTTAACCCTGTATGAAGGAATAAATTTAGCTGCCGCAAACATTATATTAAATAAAATACGAACATAACCCGCAGAGTTATTTAACTCTGTTTCGATACCTGTTTTTAAGAGTTTCAAAAACGCTGGAACTACAATCATAAACTGGATACGTTTTTCACGCATAATACTCAAAACATCTTTTGGTTTCAGGCTCGGTGTGTAATAAACAGAACAGCCGAAATTCAAGAATGTTGAAAATCCTACGGTCATTTCAAACAAATGGTTCATAGGAAGAATTGAAAGAACATTAATATTCTTGAAAGGCAATATCTTGTCCAGCGCATACTTCAAATCGTCAAGCTGTGAAAACATGTTTACAAAAGAAATCTCAACGCCTTTTGGCATGCCCGTAGTTCCCGATGTATAAATAATAAACGCAGTAGATTTTGAACTTCTTACTTTCCATTTGTCATCATAGTTATCAGGAAGCTGATAAATGCTTTTTTCCTGAATATTACAAGACGGCTCATCCATCAAGATTACCTCTTTTACAGAAGGAATTTCTTTCTTTAAAAATTCTGCCATATCAATATGTGCTCGTGAAACCATAATGACAACAGGTTCACAATCCGTTAAAATTGATTTTAATTCATATTTAGTAAGTTTTACATCAAGAGGAACGGTTATCATTCCCGAAATAACAGATGCGAAAACGCAAGCCCCGTATTCGGGTTTGGATTCAGAAAGAATTGCAAGTCTGTCGCCTTTTTGCACATTCAATTCGTTAATCAGATAATGAGCAAGCTTTCTTGACATTAGTCCTATGCCACGGTAAGTAAATTCTCTCCAGCCGTACTGATTTTTCATCCCCAGAGCTACCCTGTCGGCATATTTTTCGGTTCTCTCCTGAAGTAACATCAAAACGTTTTTTCTACTTAATCCCATATAATACACACCTTTCAGCCATTATTTAAAAGAATATTATCATTAACCTCAAAAGTCAAGTATATGAAGTATTTTTGTATTATAATTTATACAGAGAAATACAAATAGCAGGAATTTAAAAAATGAAAAAAGTTTACATAGAAACAATGGGATGCCAGATGAACAAATCAGATACGGAAAGAATGCTTGGAATGCTTTCCCATTTTGGTTATGAAGAAACAAAAGAACCTGAACAAGCCGACCTTTTGATGATTAACACCTGTTCAATCCGACAGCTCTCCGAAGACAAAGCTTTCAGCGCAATCGGAACCTGGGGAAAATGGAAAAAAGACGGGAGAAATATTAAAATCGGCTTTTGCGGATGTGTAGCTCAACAAAAAGCCAATGAAATTTTTAAACGTGCACCTTATGTAGACTTTGTCCTCGGTACTCACAAAATTTATGCATTACCTGAAATTATAAAAAAAATTAATAACGGTGAAAGAGTTTGCGAATGTACAGAAACACACGCAACAGAAGACAATCTCGCAAACAACTTCCAAATCCAAAGAGTTAAAGGCGTAAATGCCTGGATACCGATTACAGAAGGCTGCAACAACTTCTGCACATACTGTATTGTACCTTATACAAGAGGCAGAGAACGCTCAAGACTTCCCGAAACAATTATTAAAGAAACTCAAGATGCATTAAATGCAGGCTTCAAAGAAATTACACTTCTCGGACAAAACGTAGACAGCTACGGAAAAGACCTGAATAACGGAAGCTACAGACTTGCTGACCTGTTAAAAGATTTGAACAAACTGGAAGGTAAATTCAGAATACGTTTTGTAACCTCATACCCGACAGATATAACAGATGAACTTATTGAAACAGCAGTCGAACTCGATAAGGTGTGCGAATACTTCCACATCCCTATGCAATCAGGAAGCTCTGCCGTCCTAAAAGCAATGAACAGAAGATATGACAGAGAAACTTATGCAACAATTGTTGAAAAAGTTCGCAAAATGGTTCCGGATGTAACTATCACAAGCGACTTTATTGCAGGTTTTCCCGGAGAAACAGAAGAACAGTTCGTTGAAACCCTTACCGCAATTGATGAATTTGAACTGGATTACTCAAATGTAGCAGCATACTCGCCAAGAGAAAAAACTGTTGCCGCTAAATGGGTAGATAAATATATTCCTGAAGATATTAAAAACGAAAGGTTTCAACGACTTAACGACAAAGTAAAAGAAAACTGTCTGAAATCAAACCTTAAATACGCAGGCAGAGAGATGGAAGTTCTTGTAGAAAACTTTTACGAGCACAAAGGTCAAATGATAAATTCGGGCAAGACAAGAAACTTCAAAACAGTCCACATCCCATGCGATAAAGATTTGACAGGCGAATTCGTAAACGTAAAGATTACAGGCGCAAAAACCTGGTATCTGAAAGGTGAATTGGTTTAACCAAAAGCCACAGGAGAACTTCTAAAAAATTTACCCACGGGGAAGAGCAAACTTTGTTTGCAAAAAAAATGGCTGAATTTTTCAATTCAGCCTATATTTTTTTTGGTGAAAAAAATATAAATATTAAGCGTTAACGTCAGTTTTCATAACGTTATGCGCAAAACCCGTAAGGAAACCTAATCCTGCACCCGCAACAATAAACGGTGCAAGTGGTCTCTTATTTTTTAACATGAAATGATATGCGCTTGCAAACTTTCTTGTCATATTTTTAGAAGTAATATCAACGTTTCTGATAATACCTCTGAACTCTTTACCGGCAACAGATTCTTCACCGCCGAGAGCTGCAATTCTTTTAGCGATATTTTTGTATGAAAAAGCATCTTTTTCTTTGGATTCAATCATCTTGACAAAAACATCCTGCGCTTTTGTTTTAACACCATTAGCAGAAAATTCTGCAACTTTAGACTTATTGGTAACCTTTCTGCAATAATTTATCATAGTGCGGCGGCTGATATTATCTTCCTGTTTTGTAACAGGCCATAAATACTTTAAAGAATATCCCGCTGCTGTTCCTACTGCAGTTGATTTAATAATAGTGTTTAAATTTGAATTTTCGTTTTGTCCTACTGCTCTAACTGTCATAGCTAATAAACCTTTACTTAACTAATCCACACGTAACATACATCTTACAGGTTGAGTTCTGCAAGTTGAGCTCAACATTGAAAAAACATATATAGCAGATTTACACTTAAATATTTTGAGCTCTCATCCCGTGAAAACGACATCGGCTCAAAACTGAGTAATTAAATCCACATGGGATGATACCACATAATTATTTTTTTGTCAATACTTTTATAAAGTTTAATAACAACATGATAATTACTATCACTAAAATATAGACAAAATAATGTTTAATTGTTTGGCTTCCCATAAACAAAGAAGCAAGAGCACCCGCAATAATTGCCACAGATGTCAGAATTACAACGGTCTTCTTTTGAGAAAATCCGGCATGCAGCAATTTATGGTGAATATGTTCTGCATCGGCTACAAAAGGAGATTTTCCCTTTGAAATTCTTCTCAAAGATGAAAATGTAATATCCATAATAGGTACCGCAAGAACCAAAAATGGCAGCAGAATTGCAAGAGTTGCAGCTTTCATTACCCCGGTAATTGAAATTGTTGCAAGCAAAAATCCTGAAAACAGAGCACCGCTGTCACCCATAAATATTTTTGCAGGGTTAAAGTTATAAGTTAAAAACGCAAGCATTGAACCTGCAAGGATAAACCCGATTAATGCGCTTATTGGATTTGAAGGGGTCATCGCAACAGCAATAATTGCAAGAGTAACAGCGTTAATTGTAACCACAGAACCTGCAAGTCCGTCAACACCGTCAATAAAGTTTAATGCATTACTTATACCAACAATCCACAACAAAGTTATTGGGTATGAAAATATGCCAATGTCACCTATGAAAGGAACATTATTAATTTGAACGCCCAGAAGATATACAAGGGTTGCAATAGAAACCTGTATAAATAATTTGAATTTGGCATCAAGATTGTAAATATCATCGACAAGTCCTAACAAAAACATCAAAGAACCGCCGAGCAGAATACCTGACAACAAGCTTCCGTAAGGATAGTAACTCATAAACACAAGACATAAAAATGTAAGCATTGTGCTTGACCAGATAGCAACTCCCCCTATGCGTGATATAGGTTTTGTATGAATTTTTCTTTCGTTCGGAACGTCAACAAGACCTTCTTTTTTTGAAAAACTTATAACAAGAGGCACAAGACATACCCCGAGTAAATATGCTATTACTGTTCCTAATATATGCGCATGAGTTAATTTTATCAACATATTATATCCTTAGACTATTTGTAAATTGGGTATTTATTACATAATTTAAGCGAACGTTCTCTTAAATTTTTTAAACCCATTTCATTATCTGATGAAAATATTGCAGATGCAATAATTTTTGCAACTTCTGTCATATCTTCTTCTTTAAAGCCTCTTGTAGTAACGGCAGGAGTACCTAATCTTATACCGCTTGTTACAAACGGGCTCTGAGGATCATTCGGTACCGTATTTTTGTTAGCGGTAATCCCAACAAGTTCCAGTACATTAGCCATATCTTTTCCTGTTTTTCCTGTTTTACGCAAGTCAAGTGTCATCAAATGATTTTCCGTCATACCGCCGACAATATCCATACCTTCATCCATAAGACCTTGAGCAAGCGCTTTTGCATTCTTAATAATTTGCGCTGCATATTCTTTGAATTCAGGTTTTGAAGCTTCCAACAATGCAACAGCTTTACCCGCAATAATATGTTCCAGAGGACCTCCCTGCATACCCGGGAAAATCGCTTTGTCAATTCCTTGAGCATGTTCTGCATCACACATTGTAATGCCGCCTCTAGGACCTCTCAAAGATTTGTGGGTAGTTGTTGTAACAAACTGTGCATAACCTGCAGGCGACGGATGAAGTCCTGCCGCAACAAGTCCTGCAATGTGAGCTATATCAGCTAACAAGTATGCACCGACTTCATCAGCAATTTCTCTGAATTTTTTGAAATCAATAATTTTAGAATAATTGCTTGCTCCGCAAATAATCAATTTAGGTTTATGTTCGTGAGCCATTTTGCGCACATCATCGTAATCAATATTGCCGTCTTCATCTACACCGTAACTTTTTACATCAAAGTATAAACCTGAAAAATTAACTGGAGAACCGTGAGAAAGGTGACCTCCGTTTGACAAATCCATACCCAGAACTTTATCACCGGGTTTTAAAAGGTACATAAACACAGCCATATTTGCCTGCGCACCGCTGTGAGGCTGAACGTTGGCATGATCCATTCCGAAAAGTTCGCAAGCACGTTTTTGAGCAAGAGCTTCAATAACATCAACATGTTCACATCCGTTATAAAATCTTTTGGACGGTTTTCCTTCTGCATATTTGTTTGTCAGAACGCTTCCGCAAGCTTCCATAACTGCTTTTGATGTAATGTTTTCAGAAGCAATAAGCTCAATTGTATTTTGCTGTCTTTCAAATTCTTTTTCAATTTGTTCAGCAACCTGCGGATCAACTTTTTTTATATTTTCTAAGTTCATTTAAATACCTCACTTAAGTCACATATCTCGCTGAAAAAATTATATGTGAAAATGAATTTTATGACAACTTGTTAATGAATGTTATTATATATTTACCATACACCGCCACTCCATTTTTGCTTTAATTCATCAAACTGCATATGCAGATAATCCATATTATGGTTTCTAACAATCCAAAATCCGCATGACATACCCGCATGCCAGCCATGCTTCGAGCTTACGTCGCAGTAATTTGCAGTATCAGTCCACCAGCGACTCGGAGAACCGGGTTTAATACGTTCAGGCTTCATTACATCAAATGAAAACACAAATTGATCTTTTCCAAGTGTATTAGGTCTTTTCTTACCGTTTAAATCAACAAAAAAATCACCAAAAGCGTGTCCGAGTGCAATACATTCCCCTGACACCAAACTTACCGCAGTATACTTACCATTTATCAATTCACCGTCAAAATTTGTTGTATAAGCTTGACCGTCCAGTTCATAAGATTTTTCAGGCATACAATTACCTCTGGATCCTTTTAAAAAAGTTCCGTTAAGCTGAAAATAAGGCTTTATCATAAAATCATAAAGAGCAGTAGTATCAGCATTATCCCTATCAGGTTTACCGTCATCCTTGTTGGTAGTAATTGTCACACCTGACCAGTTTTCATACGTTCCGTCTTCATTTTGAACCATACGGTATGCATTTTCCAATAACGAATACACTCGCAGATAAGAAGTCACCCACTGTTTTTCCTGATGCTTTGCAATCAAAGAGGGCATTGTCATAGCAGCAACAATACCGATAATACCGAGTGTTATTAATACTTCCGCCAAGGTAAACGCACAACGACGAATACCAACCGTATCCCCAATAAATATAATACCTTTTTATTATATCAATTTATTATAAAGATTTCAATATTTTAGTTAAATTATGATAAACTAAAATCAAAGGAGGATTAATATATGAAATTTGTACATGTAATGATTAGAGTAAAAGACATTGACGATTCAATGAGATTTTATACTGAACTTCTTGATTTGAACAGAACAGGGGAAGTAAAACTTGATGATTGCACTTTATACTATTTAAGCGATGAAGACGGTCAAACTCAAATTGAATTGACACACAATGCAGAAACACCCGAAAACGGTTATGAAAACGGCAATGCTTTCGGACACCTCGCTTTTGAAACAAAATCTATGGATGAATTTACAAAAAGAATGGAAACAATGGGGTATAAATATCTTTATGAACCTTATTTCATGCCTGAAGTTAATATGCACATTGCATTCTTAAAAGATCCGGATGGAAACGAAATTGAAATTATGGCAAAACAATAAAAAAAACGGGGATTAACCCCGTTTTTTAATATGTCATCTGCCAGTTATCATTCAAAATTTTTCCAAAACAGCCATGCCATTCTGAACTATTATTTCCGATGCAGGCTCTTGTATAATTTTGTTCTCTTTGTTCTTTTGTAAGAGGTGCAGCTGCATTAGCCCAGTTAAGGTTATTTGCATCCTCAATATCTTCTAATGCCAAATCATCAATAACACCGTTAGTATAAAGATACAATGAAAATGCATCTCTACCATATATATTAGGACCTTTTGACCCATTTATATCAACAACAAATTGTAAAATTTCGTTTTGTCCCATAGCTACTCCTATTGAAGCTCCGCTTGCAAGAACCATACAATTATTTTTACAACTAAATTTTGAGCTTACACCTGAAAGTTTTTTATAGGATGCCGAAAAACAAGGAGTTTGTGTCGTTCCGCAATCCTGTACAACATTAAAATATTTTTTAAAAAACGAACCGTAATCACTGATTGAGGTCAATCCTGCTTCCCTGAGGCTGACCGCATTACTGTCGGTTTGATAACGAATTAAGGCCTGATTTAGTTCGTTATAAACCTTATGAAGCTGTGTAACATAAGACTGTCTTTGATAATTCTGCATCAAAGAAGGAACTGTCATCGCAGATACAACTCCGATAATGCCGAGCGTGATTAATACTTCCGCCAAGGTAAACGCACAACGACGAATAACAAACGTATCCCCCTTCTTTTCGATACTCAATCGAAAAGCGGGGTCCCTGTGCGTAGCACCTCCGGCAAGCGTAAAACCCTTACTACGGGAGCTTAAACGGTTGCCCCCCCCCCGTGACTAAATTTTTCCATATTTTTGCTCCTTTCAATATAATACCTTTTTAATTATAACTATATTTCTAAAAATTTTCAATATTTGAAAGGATTTTTTACTTGCTTTATGGTATAATCTAAAGTAAAATATTAATATCAAAAGAGTAGTCTGAATGAGGTAGTTTATGCCAAAGTTAAATATAACAGTATGTATGGGTAGTTCTTGTTTTGCACGAGGAAATCAACAGAACCTGGAATTTCTGGAAGCTTATATACAGGCTCACGATATTGATGCCGATATTGAATTATCAGGCGCAAGATGCGAAAACAAATGTGCGTTCGGTCCTAACATTATTATTAACGGTGTAGAATACCACAGCGTTGACGAAAATAAAATTAAAGATATTTTAGAAAAACTGCTGAATGAATAAAAATAAAAATTTCTGCTAACCTGAAGGAGTTTAAATGAATAACAATTATCCTGTATACACTTTAACAAATGAATGCCATGACTGTTACAAATGTATCAGAGAATGTCCTGTTAAAGCTATTAAAATAGAAAACGGACACGCTTCTGTTATCCCTGAAAAATGTATAGCTTGCGGTAATTGTGTAAAAGCTTGCCCTTCAAATGCAAAAAGGGTTAGAAGCGATATTGACAAGGCAAAAAATTTAATCCTTGCACAAAAAGATGTTTACGTTTCTCTTGCACCTTCCTGGAGAGCATCTTTTGAAAATTCCGCACAAAAAATGATTGCCCTTTTAAAACAACTCGGGTTTAAAGATGTATCAGAAACAGCACTCGGAGCACAGGAAGTATCTATTAAAACAGCACAAATGCTTAACAGTTCTGAAAAAGGTCTGTTCATTTCAAGTGCATGTCCTGTAATAGTAGATTACATAAGACTTTACAAACCCGAATACACAAAATATATTACACCGTTGGGTTCTCCTCTCATGACACACGCTAAAATGCTCAAAGAAACCTATGGTGAAGATATTTCTATAGTATTCATAGGTCCTTGTATCGGTAAGAAAAACGAAGTTACATATTCAGGATTATTTGATGTTGCTCTTACTTTTGAAGAATTGAGAATGTGGTTTAACGATGCAATCGTTGATATTTCAAAAGTTGCAAAAGACAGCAGCTACCAGTTTGTGCCCGAATCAGCTTATGAAGGAACATTATACCCGATTGACGGCGGTATGAACGAAACAATAAAAAAATCAGGAGTAAATGATAATGTACAGCTGCTTGAAGTATGCGGATTACATTCACTTGAAAGAGCTTTAAAAAATTTGGATGTTGAAAAATTTGACAAAACAATATTTATAGAAGCTCTTGCATGTGACGGCGGATGTGTCGGAGGTCCTTGTATTTCATCTGAAAAAGCAGGTATTACAATGGTATCTGATATTTTAACAAAAGAGAAAAAACGTGACAAAATACCTGAACAGCCAAAAGTCGTTGTAGATTACAAAATCGAACCTAGAAAAGTTGTTAATTCTGATTACCCTATTGAAGCAATAATAAGCACTTTGAAAAAAATCGGCAAACACACTGTAGATGATGAGCTAAACTGCGGAGGCTGCGGTTATGCAACCTGCCGTGACCTTGCAAAAGCTTTGCTTGACGGTGATGCTGAAACATCTATGTGCGTTTCATATATGAGAAAAATTGCAATGCGTAAAGCAGCTGCAATGATCAGATGCATGCCTGCGGCTGTTGTTATGGTTGATAATAATATGAATATACTTGAAGCCAATGACAGCTTCATGAAAATGTTCACCGGTGATATGTATGATGTATTCAAAACAAGACCTGACGGGCTTACAGGTGCAGCAATAGACAGAATTGTAGACTTTTCAGACATATTCAAAACAATATTAAAAACCGGAAAAGATTTACATAAGGAACGTTATCATACCAAAAACCGTCTATATGATATATCGGCATTTACGATTGAAGAAAACGAGATTGTAGGTGCGGTTATCACTGACGTAACTTCAACAGAAACAAACAGAGAAAAAATATCTCAAAAAGCTCATGAAGTTATTTCAAAAAATATCTCAATTGTTCAGGAAATCGCCTGTCTTTTGGGAGAACACATGGTTGAAACAGAAACACTGTTGAGTTCAATCGCAGAAGATTACGACGAGAAGGAAGCGTAGCCGCTTCACCCGTCATACAGACAGTGCATAAAACTTTAAAAGTCTAAACTAAAGAAGAAGCTCAACCGCTTCAACCGCCACCCGGGTTTTACATAAATCCGCAATTGAGGAAACTATGTTCATAGATATTGATTGCAGTCAAATGAAAAAATATAATCAGAATGCTTTCGGAGATTACTTTATCTCAAAGAGATATCCTGATGAAGCAAAATTGATTGCGGTTTTATCAGACGGACTTGGAAGCGGAATTAAAGCCAATATTCTCTCCTGTATGACTGCCACAATGCTTTTGAAATTCATAGAAGGCGACCAGATACCAATCAGCAAAGCCGCTGAAATCATTATGAACTCACTGCCCGTATGTCAGGTAAGAAGAATAAGTTATTCAACATTTTCTGCAATTGAAGTTGATGATGACGGTAATGCAAAAATAGTTGAAGAAGGAAATCCGACTTTTATCTGGATTAGAAATAACGAGGTAATGAAACCCGAATACAAATCTATTCAGTCCAAAACATTTAAAAACAGATGTTTAAAAGTATATAAAATAAAATTAAATCTCGGCGACAGACTTGTATTCTGTTCTGACGGCGTTACTCAGTCCGGTCTTGGCGGAGGACGGTTAAAACTCGGTTTAAGACGTGACGGCTTAATTGTTCTTTTGAAAGACAAAATTAACGAACATCCCAATATCTCAAGTACAGAGCTTTCACAATATATCGTAAATCAGGCAAGAAATATTGAAACCGACAGGCTTCCTAAAGATGATATTTCAGCATGCGTGCTGTACTTTAGAGAACCACGTCAAGCTCTGGTTTTCACCGGTCCTCCATATCATCAAAACAAAGACAGCGAATATGCAAAAATGTTTGCAAACTTTAAAGGTAAAAAAGCAATCTGCGGTGGAACAACCGCAAATCTGATATCCCGTGAATTAAACAGACCTATTACAATGGATACGACAATCAGTATCGGAAAACTGCCCTCCTGCTCATATATGGACGGCGTTGATTTAGTTACGGAAGGTATTCTGACATTAACTAAAACTCTGGAATATCTCGATGCAGGAACTATCGATATTGACAATGCAGCAGGAAAGCTGGTAAAATTTTTATTGGATAGCGATTGTATAAACTTTATGGTAGGCGCTAAGTTAAATCAGGCACATTACGATCCTGCTCTACCTGTAGAAATCGAAATCAGAAAAAATATAATCAAAAAAATGGCAAATGTGCTTCAAGATAAGTATTTCAAAAAAGTCAATATTCAGTATATGTAGAGAAAGGGTAAAAAAATGAGTGAAAAAATTAGTGTTAAAGTATGTTTAGGAACAACATGTTTTGTAATGGGTTCATCAAATTTACAGGAATTAATCGAAACAGTACCTGCAAAATATGGCGATAAAGTTGAAGTATCAGGTGTTCCTTGCCTTGGATTGTGTTCTATTGACTGGGAATTTTCTAAAGCACCTTACGTAAAAGTTGACGATGATGTTATCAAAGAGGCAACAGTAGAAAAAGTTTTAAAAGCTATTGATGAAAAATTAAAAGCTTAATAAAAAAAATTTATGTACACCAATAATTAGAAATGGAAAAAGAAAAGATGAGTATGAATACCCCTAAACAAACATCACATCTTAAAAGAGAAATATTAGTAAGACTGATAAAATCTTATTTGAGTGATAATTTTGAAGAAAAAACAAGGCTCATTCCTTATGATATGCGTCCAAAAGGACACGAAGTGCCTTACAGATGCTGTATCCACAGTGAAAGAGCAATCCTTCGTGACAGAGCTATTGCAGGATTAGGTTTCTCTATCGAAGAAACAGAAGACAGCACATTGTTATCAGAACTGGCTTCCAAAGCTGAGAAAAGAGAAATTCCCGAAGAAAATTCTCTGACAGTTTTAACTACAGCTTGCAAAGGCTGTGTTCCTTCAAGAATTTATGTAACTGACCTTTGTCAGGGCTGCGTTGCAAGACCTTGCGTAAATACTTGTAAGTTCGGCGCAATATCTGTTATAAACGGTAAATCAGTTATTGATCCTACAAAATGCAAAAACTGCGGAATGTGCGTTCAGGTTTGTCCTTATCAGGCAATCCAAAAAATTATCGTCCCTTGTGAAAATGCCTGCCCTGTAGGCGCAATTGCAAAGGATGAAAACGGACATGCAAAAATCGACTTTGATAAATGTATTTCTTGCGGCAAATGTGCATCAGCTTGCCCGTTTGGTGCGGTACACGAAAAAAGTCAGATTATTGATGTTTTAAAACATATTAAAAATAATAAAAAAGTAATTGCAATGGTAGCCCCTGCAATGTTCGGTCAGCTGCCGTGCACACCGAAACAGCTTAAAGAAGCTATTATGAAACTCGGTTTTGCTGATGTTTATGAGGTAGCTCAAGGTGCAGATGTTACTACAAAAAATGAGGCACATGAATTTGTCGAAAGACTTGAAAACGGTGCAGAATTTATGACAACATCCTGCTGTGCAGGATACAATGAACTTGTAGACAAACATATCCCTGATATGAAGCCTTTCCGTTCAGATACAAAAACACCAATGTATTACACGGCAGAAATCGTAAAAAAAGAAAATCCTGATGCTGTGGTAGTATTCTTCAGCCCTTGTGTAGCTAAAAAGCGTGAAGCATTAAACAATCCGAATGTTGATTACGTTCTTAACTACGAAGAAATCGGTGCATGGATGATAGCACTGAATATTCAGGTTGCAGAATGCGGTGAAAGCGAGTTCAAAAATGAATCTTCCGCAGAAGGCAGAAACTTCTGTGTAACAGGCGGAGTTGCAAAAGCAGTTCAAACATTGTTACCTGAAGAAATTCCTGCTCACCCTGTAGTAATTGACGGTTTGACCAAACAATCAGTCAGAGATTTGAAGAAATACGCTAAAAACGGTGTATGTGAACTCGGAAACTTAATTGAAATTATGGCTTGCACAGGCGGCTGTCTGGGCGGTAACTCAACTGTTAACGCATTCAAACCTGCACTGAAACAAGTAACAAATTACGTGAACGAAAGCAGTTCCATAAAAGAACAGGTTGAAGAAACAGTTAAACATTAAAACAAAGCGGGAATTAAATTCCCGCTTTGTTTATTATATAATAAATTTATGGAAAATAAGAAGAGAAAAATAAGCATTATAGGCTCAACAGGTTCTATCGGAACTCAAGCTCTGGAAGTTATCGAAAAATTACAGGATAAGTTTGAAATCATTGCACTTGCCGGCGGTCATAATAAAGAACTTTTACAAAAACAGGCTGAAAAATTCAAACCTAAATATACTTGTCTGGGTGAAGACGGGTTAGAAAAAATTTGTTCCGACAAAGAAAATGATATTATACTAATGGCTTGTTCCGGAAGAATAGGATTAAAGCCTACATTAACAGCAATCAGAAACGGTATTGATATAGCACTCGCAAACAAAGAAACTCTTGTTATGGCAGGAGATATAGTAATGAAAGAGGCTAAAAAATACGGGGTAAATATAATACCGGTTGACAGCGAACACTGTGCAATTCATCAGTGCATCAAAAATATTAATCAGGTTGATAAACTTATAATTACGGCATCAGGCGGTCCGTTTCTGCACAAAACATTAGAAGATATGAAAAATGCAACTGTTGAACAGGCTCTTGCACATCCCCGCTGGAATATGGGAAGAAAAATCACAGTTGACAGTGCAACTTTAATGAACAAAGGGCTGGAAATTATTGAAGCACACCACTTGTTCAACTTTGATTACGATGACATAGACGTTGTTATTCACCCGCAAAGCATTGTGCATTCGGCAATCGAATATGCTGACGGAAGCGTAATTGCACAGCTTGGTCTGCCAAGTATGCATATCCCTATCCAGTATGCAATTACTTATCCCGAACGCTTTGAGGGAATTAAGTCCAAAAGTTTTAAATTCCGTGATATTGCAAGATTGGATTTTGAAAAGCCTGATTTCGATAAATTTCCTGCAGTCAAACTCGCTTACAAGGCAGGAAAAACAGGAGGAACAGCAACGGTTTGCTTAAATGCAGCCAACGAAGAAGCTGTTTTTGCATTTCTTGACGGTAAGATAAAACTTTATGATATATATGAGATTACAAGAAAAATTTATGATGAACACGATATTATCCTTAACCCGACAATTGATGAAATATTTGAGGTTGATAACAGGGTTCGTGAAATAACAAAAGAGTACATTAAAAATAATTTTTAGATTAAAAAAGCTAACTTTTTAAGTTAGCTTTTTATTTATCTTTTAAACTCTTGATTTTCTTTTTGATTTCTTTGCTCTGTCAAAGAATTTATCTCTCCTGCTGTTTTTCCTTCTTGCACCGTGTGCTGCGAATGAATTTTTTCTGCGGCTTCTTTTTTCTTTTTCTTCATAAACTTCTTCTTCAAAAACAACATTTCTGTTAATTTTTTCCATTTGTTCATCTAAAGAAAGTTTGTATAAAGCTGCTGCAATATCAAGCATTGAATTATTTTCATCAACAAGCGAGCTGATAACTTTTTTGTGCCTTGATAAATCTTCACTCTTAATAACTTCTTTTAAGTTATTGAGATAGTTTTCAACTTTTGAAGAATCAACTTCCTCTGCCGTAGGGCATTCTTTTTTGGTAATTTTCAAACCGTTGGCTTTTTCAATTCTTTTTAAAGATGAAAATTGTTTTTTTGAAATGAATGTAAAAGCAGCCCCTGATTTACCGGCTCTGCCTGTTCTTCCTATTCTGTGGATATAGTCTTCATCGTCTCGAGGAAGGTCATAGTTGAAAACGCCTTCAACGTTTTTGACATCAATGCCTCTGCCTGCAACATCAGTTGCAACAAGAATTTTTACGCTTCCGTTTCTAAACCCTCTCATAACTTTTTCTCTTTGAGCCTGGTTCATATCACCATGAAGTGCATCTGCAAAATATCCTCTTGTTTTTAGGATTTCAACAAGCTTATCTACATTGCTTTTTGTATTACAGAAAATCAGTGCAAGCTGTAAACTGTTAGCTTCCAAAAGACGTGTAATAAGTTCGGGCTTGTCTTTTTCCGTAACTTCATAATAAAACTGTTCAATATCCGGCGCATTTAAAAGGTTATCCGTAACATCAATAATCAAAGGTGATTTTTGAAATTTCTTGGTTAAAGCAATAATATCTTTTGCCATTGTAGCAGAGAACAAAATTGTTTGGCGTGCATCAGATGTTTCCGAAAGAATAGTATAAATATCTTCTCTAAAGCCCATATCAAGCATTTCATCAGCTTCATCCAATACAGCTGCGGAAATATTTTTCAGGCTGATTGAATTTCTTCTCAAGTGGTCCATAAGCCTTCCGGGTGTTGCAACAACAATTTGCGGGCTGCGTTTTAAAGCATCCAACTGTCTTTCAATTCTCTGACCGCCATATATAGATACAATCCTGACACTTTCCATATACTTAGTAAGTTTATCAAATTCTTTATGAACCTGAATTACAAGTTCACGTGTAGGACATAAAATAAGCGCCTGAATATCATTTGAATTCTTGTCAATTTTTTCCAACAGCGGAATACCGTAAGCGCATGTTTTGCCGCTTCCTGTGGGAGCCTGTGCAATAATATCAATTCCCTCAATAATATGCGCATAGCTTTTCGCCTGAATTTCAGACGGTTTTTGAAAATTCATATCGTCAATTGCCGACTGAAGATTTTCGGATAAATGCAAGTCGCTGAATAATAAAACTTCAGCATCATTTGTTAAAGTTAATGTCATAATGTTTCCTTTTTCTCAATACTCTTAATAATATACTTATCCACGTATAGCGTGCTGATAATCCGCCGGTGAATTACCTACAATGTAAAAAGAGTAAAAAAGTTACATCATGGGGTATCTACAAAACTCATCTTAACACAGATATAAAAAAATACTGACTAATTATTATTCTTGTAACATTTCGCAACCGTTAACGTTACAAAATATCCAGAGGATCAACATCAATTGAAAGCTTTATGTCAGACGGCATTGTAATTTTATTCAAGAAACTTGAGATAAACTGATGCCCTTTTCCCTCCAATTTATTTTTGATAATGATTTGAAAACGGTATCTGCTGTTAATTCTTTCAATAACGCAAGGAGTAGGTCCCAAAACCTCAAGTCTTTCTGAAATTCCGTATTTTTCAATCATTGTACATAATCGCAGTGCTATTTCCTGTGCTGATTTTTCCGCCCTGAAATTGTTCATTGAACTTAAAACCAATCTTATTATCTGGCTGAACGGAGGGTAATCGAATTCCTCACGGGCAGCAATCTCTGTATAATAAAACTCTCCGTAGTTTTGAGATTTCGCACTTTCAAGCGCATAAAAATCAGGGTTATATGTCTGGAATAAAACTTTACCCGAAAATTCACCCCTGCCTGCACGTCCTGCAACCTGTGTCAAAAGCTGAAATCCACGTTCGCTAGCTCTGAAATCAGGAAGATTAAAGCTTGCATCTGCGGAAATTACACCGACAAGGGTAACATTTGGATTATCCAGCCCTTTTGCTATCATTTGTGTACCTACGAGAATATCAATTTCTTTCTTTTGAAAACGTTCTAAAAGTCTGATGTGTTCGCCTTTTCTCACCAAAATATCACTGTCAATACGCTCAATACTGTTCTCCGGAAATAAATCTTTTATGTATTGCTCAATCTTCTGGGTTCCCGTACCGCTGTTTTTCAAGGCATCCGAGCCGCATTCGGGACAGAATTCCGGAAAATACTGCGCATGGTTGCAGTAATGGCATTTAAGCATCTGATCTTTTGCATGCCATATCATTGGAATTGCACAATTAGGGCATTCTATCACCTTCCCGCATGCCTGACATTGTGTAAAAGTAGAAAATCCCCGTCTGTTAATCAATAAAATAACCTGCTGTCCTTTAGAAAGAGTTTCTTTAATTTCGGTCTGCATGGGAATTGAGATAACATTTTTATACGCAGCCCGTCCGTGTTCCTGCATATTAATTACAGTTACGGGCGGAACTTTTGCATTATTATATCTGTTTTTCAGCTCAAACAGGCTTTCGGAATTCACCGCCCTGTAATACGAAGATATATCAGGGGTTGCAGAGCCGAGAAGAAGCGGGCAGTTATAAAATTCAGATAATTTTTTTGCCACTACTTTTGCATCATATCTCGGAGCAGGAGTTGTCTGTTTATATGCGCCTTCATGCTCCTCGTCAATAATAATTAACCCTATATTTTGCAGCGGAGCAAACACGGCAGAACGTGCGCCCGCAAGAATTTTAATTTCGTTTTTGTAAAGCTTTTGCCAGACATCGTAACGCTCTCCGTCTGATATACTGCTGTGCCAGATTGCAACGTCTTCTGTTCCGAACTTTTTGGCAAGACGTTTTGTTAATTGTGATGCAAGCGCAATTTCCGGGGCAAGAAAAAGAACATTTTTACCTGCTTTTATAGTGTCATCAATAAGCTTGAAATAAACTTCCGTTTTTCCCGATGCCGTAACCCCGTGAAGCAGAATTTGCCCCTCTTTTATCTTAGATATTCCTTCATAAACCTTTTTCTGTTCGCCAGAAAGTTCAAACAGTGGTTCACGTTCCGTAATCTTTAAAATATCAAGGGGATTTCTGTATAATTCTTCCTGTGTAAGTTTTACGCATCCCTGTTCTTCAAGTTTTTTTATTGTTGCACGTGTTGTTTTGGCATATTTTTCAAAAAGAATTAAAGGCATTTTGCCTGCTTCTTTTAATTTTTCCAAAACTTGCATTTGTCTTTTTGTTGCACCTTCGAAAGATACAAACTCGACAGCGTATTCCATTTTGGAAGCTTTTTCAATGAGTTTTAAGGGGATAGCCGCATTCAATACCGTAACCAAATCACATACATAATAGTTTGCCACCCACTCTAAAAGTTTAAGGTATTCAATAGTAAAAAGCGGGGTTTCATCGAGGATTTTGTTAATCTTTTTAACCTTAAAATCCCCCGGTAAATAGTCCGAAAACCCCACACAAAAAGCATTAATCAGCCCCTGTCTGCCAAACGGGACAAGAATAGCCTGTCCGATTTGGATTTTGTCTTTCATCTCATCAGGAATTAAGTAACTGAATGTTTTAACCCCCAATCCTTTGATATTAACAAGAGCCATACAATATCGCCCCGTATGATTGGCTGATTGGCTGCTTAGCTGCATATATTATTCTTCCATAAACTCTTTACGTGCTTCTTCAATTGCTTCAGATAACAAATCCAATTGATCAGGAGCAAAAGTCACGCCTTTTTTTGTCGGAAGCCATGTTGCCCCGTCATCGGTTGTGTAGAATATTCTCATATTCAAATAACTTCTGCCTTTGTATTCACTAACAGAAATTTGTAATTGTTCTGTATCGCTTCTTTCAATCGTAGCCAAAATTTTAGCATCTGCCATCTTTTTCTCTCCTTATAAATTTTTTACTTTTTTATGTTATCATAAAAATAACAAGGAGAGAAAATTATGATTAAAATAGCAGTATGCGGCGCTTTAGGGAAAATGGGGCAGGAAGTAGTTCAGGCAGTAAATGATTGTGCTGAAACAGAGCTTGTAGCAAAAATTGATATTGCGAGCGCTGAAATGTATCATTCGATAGAAGCAGCTCACAGAGTTGAAGATATAGATGTTCTTGTTGATTTCACCCAGCCGAAATCAATATTTGAAAACGCAAAATACTGCTTAAATAACGGAATAAAAATCGTAATCGGCACAACAGGTTTAACAGATGAAGAAATCGCATATTTAAAAAAACTTTCAGAAGAAAAAAATACAGGATGTTTAATTGCTCCGAATTTTTCCACAGGTGCAGTTTTGATGATGATGTTTGCAAAACAGGCAGCAAAATATTTTGATAATGCGGAAATTATCGAGCTTCACCATAATCAGAAGAAAGATGCACCCTCAGGTACAGCGATAAAAACAGCAGCAATGATGGCAGAAGTTAAAGACGATTTTGCAAAAAACAACTGTCCTGAAACAGAAACCATAGAAGGTGCAAGAGGCGGAAACTCTTACTCAAATATACACATACATTCTGTGAGAATGCCTGGTTACATCGCATCACAGGAAGTAATTTTCGGTTCGTCAGGTCAAATTATGACGATAAGACACGATTCAATGGACAGAAAATGTTATATGCAGGGAGTTCTGCTTGCCGTAAAACATGTTTCCGAAAAAAATGATTTTGTTTACGGATTAGATAATATATTATAATAAAAACGGAGGGTTCACTCCGTTTTTATTTTGTTTATAATCTCACGTGCAATGGATAAAATTGCATTATCCAAAAAAGAAATACATTGTAAATTATCAATTATCGAATTAACAAGCAATTCTTTATCTTCATCACATTCTTCGTTTTCTTTTACATCAATAGAAAATTGTCTTAAAATATCCAGCTCCATCATTGTCGGCATATATCTCTGAAACCAGCTTCTTATTAGACTATCTGCAATATAATTGTAATCTTTATTTTTAGCGTAATTTTTCTTACATGTTCCGACATATTTACTCATAATCCTCTGAAACTCCGTCATAAACTCGTCAAAATTTGTATCTTCCAATGTTTTCTCCTTTCTACGTATTATAAAAATATAAATACTCCGCCAAACACTGTCAACATCAATTATCACATACGATAATCTTGTAAATTTTCATTAAGACACATTTATATATAAGCTTTATAAGATATAATAAAATTTACAAGAGGAGAAAGTTATGAGAAAACCAAACATCGCAATATTAGGCGCTACAGGCGTTGTAGGAAGAGAAATTACAAAAATCGTTGACGAATTAAAAATTGACTTCAACGAAATTAAATTTTTATCAAGTGCTAAATCAGCTGGCACGAAACTCGAATTTCAAGGCAAAACCTACACCGTTGAAGAAGCTAAACCCGAAAGTTTCGACGGCGTAAACATTGTTCTTGCATCAGCAGGCGGCTCGACTTCCCAAAAATTCGCACCCGAAATCGTTAAAAGAAGCGGTGTTTTAATTGATAATTCCAGCGCATTCCGTATGGACGATGATGTCCCTCTCGTAATCGCTTATGTTAACGACGAAGATTTGAGAAAACACAAAGGGATTATCGCAAACCCCAACTGCTCAACTTCTCAATTGATGCTTGTTCTAAAACCGCTTCATGAAAAAGCTAAAATTAAAAGATTAATCGTTTCAACTTATCAGGCTGTTTCAGGTGCAGGTTTGGCGGCAATTAACGAACTTAAAGCCGACACCGAAGCTAATTTGAAAGGCGAAAAATTCGAAAACAAATGCTTCAAAAAACCAATCTCTTTCAACGTAATCCCGCAAATCGACGTGTTCTGCGAAAACGGTTACACTAAAGAGGAAATGAAAGTAGTTAAAGAAACTAAAAAAATTCTTCACCTTCCTCAAGAAACTCCGATTTCTTGCACAGCTGCAAGAGTTCCTGTGTTCAACGGACACTCCGAAGCTGTTGATATCGAGTTTGAAAACGAAATTTCACCTGATGAAGTAAGAGAAATTTTGAACAATTCATTCGGCATAAAAGTTATTGACAACCCTGAAAACTTTGAATATCCGACAACACGTGATGCATCAGGGGTTGACCCCGTATTTGCCGGCAGAATAAGAAAAAACCTTGCATTTAACAACGGAATTTCATTGTGGTGTGTAGCAGATAACCTCAGAATAGGCGCTGCATTAAACACCGTCAGAATTTGTCAAAAAGTAATAGAAATGGAGTTATTCTAAAAAATGCAGATAAAAAGATTAATAATTACCCCGTTGGACAGCAGCCGCACAAAACTTGTAGATGCTTATTACCCTTCTGTTGAAAGAGCTCAATTATTAATGACAAACAGAATAGAAAGCGGTTTAGCCAACATCAAGTACAACAAATCTGAAAAACCTAAAACAAAAATTCCAAAGTTTTTAAAGAACTTTGTGAACCCTAAAACTAAAGCAGATAAATCTTAAAATAAATTCATAATTCAAATAACTCATGGCAATCTTGACTTTTCATTCGTTTTTAAATAATTAGGGAAAACTATGGAGAAAATAATACTATGAAAAAAATTGCCCTAAACAAAAGTCAAGAAGCTAAAAGGGATGTCAAAAAAGAAAAAGACAAAACTTTAAAAAAAGAGGTCAATCCTCCAAGATTATCTGCTGATTATCTTGAACAGACACTCCAAATAGCTTAACAAGACTAAAAAACCGCTTTACAAAGCGGGTTTTTTTTTTTTTTTTTTATATTTTGTCTGGTGTCAAAAGCGGTTTTTTTTATTGATTTTAAAAATTGTCTCTGCTAAAATAAGTATATTATTTTTCAGGAAAAACGGATATGTTAGTAAAAAGAGAAGATATTAGAGCTTTAATTGACACAATTCACCACGCAGGAAAAACTGTTGTAACAACTAACGGATGTTTTGATATTCTGCACGTAGGACACGTAAGATATTTGGAAAAAACCAAAACTTTTGCAGACTACTCAATTGTTTTATTAAATTCCGACAAATCCGTAAAAAGCATCAAAGGTCCGTCACGACCTATCAATAATGAAAATGACCGTGCAGAAATATTAAGCGCTTTGAGATGTGTCGATTATGTGGTATTATTTGATGAAGACAGTCCTAAAAATCTCTTGGATGAAATGAAGCCTGACGTTTATACAAAAGGTGCGGATTACACTATGGAAACACTTCCTGAAGCAGACATCATGAAAAAAAATAATATCAGAGTTGAATTTATTGATTTTGTTCAAGGTAAATCTACAACAGGTACCATTGAAAAAATGAAAAATGCTTAGCATAAGATTAATAACAAGGAGAAATATATGAGAACTTTTACATTAGAAGAAATTACACATATCACAGGGGGTATGTTGACAAAGGTTCAGGATGTGAACATTTCACAGATTGCGCCGCCGTTATTAGCTGATGAAAACACTCTTGCATTAGCTCTCGGCGAAGAAGAAATTGCAAATCTTTCAAAAACAAAAGCTAAAGCCGCACTCGTACCGTTAGGTGTACAAATCGACGGCTTCACTACAATTGAAGTTGAAAGACCAAGACTTGCAATGATGAAACTTTTAAATATGTTCTACACAGAACCCGAAGTTAACAAAGGAATTCACCCGACAGCAACAGTTCACGAAACAGCAAAACTCGGTGAAAATGTTCAAATCGGTCCTAATGTAGTAGTTTCACGTGATGCCGTTATTGGCGACAACACAAAAATTCTTGCAAACGCTTACATCGGCGGCGGAGTTAAAATCGGTAAAAACTGTTTCTTCCACGCAGGCGTAAACATCGGCGACAGAGTTAAAATCGGCAACGATGTAATTTTACATCACGGAGTTTCACTCGGTGCAGACGGTTTCAGCTTTGTAACAGAAAACCCCGATAACATTGAACAGGCAAGAAAAGACGGAGAAATTAAAGAATCCAACACCAAACACGTAATTTTCAAAATTCCTTCAATCGGTGCGGTTGAAATAGGCAACAACGTTGAAATCGGTGCAAATACAACAATTGACAGAGGAACAATTGAAAACACAACAATCGGTGATAATACAAAAATTGATGACCTTGTTATGATTGGTCACAACTGTAAAATCGGTCAAGGATGCTTTATCGTATCGCAAGTCGGTATTGCAGGCAGCTGCGTAATCGGCGACAGAGTAACAATTGCAGGTCAGGCAGGTTTGGCAGACCACATCGAAATCGGTTCTGACACTATTATTACAGCTAAAGCAGGCGTTACAAAATCTTTCCCGGAAAGATCAATCGTTGTAGGTATTCCTGCTATGCCAAGAAAAGATTTTATCAAACAGTTGAAAACAATGAAAGATGCTCAGGAAATCTTTGCTAAATTCAGAAAATACGAACCGTTATTAAAAGAATTTGAGGATAATTTCAACAATGACCACAATTCTTAAAGAAACTTCCATAACAGGCAACGGCTTGATGAAAAACAAGCCGTGCACAATAAATTTCTTCCCTTCAAATACAGGCAAAATACGTTACTTTGTCAAGGGAGGAGAATGTTTTGAGGCTGATGTTGATAATGTTCTTGCAACAGACCATTGTGTAGTTATGGGCAATAGCAAATCCAAAGCAATGCTGACAGAACATTTATCAGCTGCTCTGGCTTTCTGCGGGATTGACAGCATTGATATTTGTATGGACGAAACAGAAGTTCCCGCACTTGACGGAAGTTCAAAAAAATGGGTCGAACTTTTTGAAAAAGCAGGAATTGAAAAACACCTGTTTCAAAAACCAAAACACTATACAGTATCAGAACCTGTTTACTATCTTAACGGCAAAACAAGTCTTGTAATATTGCCTGATAAAGATTTGTACATATCTTATGCAGTAAACTATGATCATCCTGATTTGACACGGCGCTGGGCTGCTTATAATCCGAAAAATAAAAATGAAATTATTGAAGCAAGAACTTTCGGTTTTTACAAAGATTTGAGAAAGTTCCAAATGCTCGGATTTGCTCAGGGCGTAACAGTTGAAAACACTTTGGGCTTGAAAGATGAAGGCTACACATCAGAACTTCGTTCGGAAAATGAACCGATAAAACATAAAATTCTGGATCTTATTGGTGATTTATATCTTACAGGTGTAAATCCGTTAAACCTTAAATGCCAGATTTTAGTAAAAGAAGCAGGACATGCAGTTCATATTAAAACTGCAAAAATGCTTAAAGATAAATTGATTGAATGTAAATAAGGAGTAATAAAATGACAGAAGAAACTAAACAAGAGGTTTTGCAATTCGATACAATGCAAATTATGGAAATGATACCTCATCGCTATCCGTTTTTGCTTGTTGACAGAATTACAGAATGCGTACCTGGAAAATATGCTAAGGGGTACAAAAACCTTACAATGAATGAACAGTTCTTTCAAGGACACTTTCCAGGCAACCCTATAATGCCCGGAGTTTTACAGTTAGAAGCAATGGCACAATGTTCAGCGCCAATCTTGATGACAATGCCTGAATTTGAAGGTAAATTAACTTTATATGCAGGGGTTGACGGAGTAAGATTTAAAAATATCGTTAGACCCGGTGACAGATTTGATATGGAAGTAGAACTTGTTAAGGTAAAAGGTCCAATCTGTAAAGCACACGGTATCGGCAAAGTTGACGGAAAAGTCTGCGTTGAAGCTGATATGACTTTTGCTTTAAAATAAATATTATAAAATTTTATTATAGACCTACGCCCTGAATAATTATTCAGGGCGTTATTCTTCGAGTA
>HF991455.1 GCA_000433095.1 Clostridium sp. CAG:967
CATACCCATGACATTTTCCCTTTCGTTTTTGTCCCTTGTAATATTGTATACGGTCGGGGGGGGGGCAAAACTTTAAGCTTTTAACTATATTTGTTACATTTTGTAATATTTATATAAAAAAATAAGGACTTACATTTAGCTGTAAGCCCTTATTCTGATTGATTTTATGTCCTCTTGTTACTTGATGTTAGAGAAAGTCCAAGCATCAAATGTAGGAGTTTCAGAAATATTCATTTCTTTTTTCTTTTCTCCCGAACAAGAATCATCATGAGCAATTGGTTTATACAATCTGTTGTAGTATTCAATAACCATTCTGTCTGAGTTGAAGTAAGCTTCAGAAGTTCTGATTGCTTGTCTCATCAAACGAGCCCATTCTGTTTTATTTTCATAGTATGTAGGAATAATTTCGTTTTCGATAGTGTTCATGATGTAATCATGATCTTTCCAGTGACGTTCTTCCCAAGGAATATCATCATCCAGACCAGGATATTCAACAGAGTATCCGTTAATGCCGTTGAATGTACCTTCAACAGTCCAGCCGTCATAGATTGATAAGTGTAATGCACCGTTAGCGTTAGCTGACATACCGGAAGTACCTGAAGCTTCGAAAGGTCTTAACGGAGTATTTAACCAGATATCAGAACCACGTTTCAATCTTCCTGACAATTCAAGTTCATAGCCTGGTAATACAACAACATTTTTCAAGCTGTGAGAACGGTTTAACAGTTTGTTAAACATATCTTTGCCCATAACATCATCCGGGTGGAATTTACCAGCAAAGATAATTTGAACTTTATTTTCATTTAATAACTTGTTAATTCTGTCTGTATCCATCAAGATTAACCAGGCACGTTTGTAATCTGCAAATCTTCTTGCCCATGTAATAGTTAGTACATCAGGATCAAATCTCTTACCTGCAACGTTTGCAACGTATTCAAACAGTTCAGCTTTCATTTCACGTTTTACTGCCAGTAAATCTTCAGCAGTTTTAGCTGATTTAATTCTCGGATCTTGCCAGTAATGAAGGTTAACAGCATTAGTGATAGCACGGATAGGACATCTGCCTTCAACCCATTCCCACATTTTGTTAGCCACAAGACCGTGTAATTGAGATACAGCGTTTGCAATTCTTGACATTCTTAATGCAGCAACTGTTAATGAGAAGTTTTCACCGCCAAGTTCAACAGCAGTTTCTCTTGAACATCCTGCAAAGAAGCCGCCGTCAAGAAGTGTGTCAACCCAGTGAACTTCGTTACCTGCAGTTACAGGTGTGTGAGTTGTAAATACAGTTTTCTTTTTAACTTCTTCAAGGTTACCGTTATATTGTCTTAAAAGTTCAAATGCAGCAGGAAGTGCGTGACCTTCGTTCATATGGATTACATCAAAGTTATAACCTACCTGTTGAAGAATTCTTACACCTGCAATACCAAGAACTGTTTCTTGAGCAATTCTGATTTTTTCATTGCCGTCATAAAGTTTGTGAGAAATGCTCTTAGCCCAATCGCTGTTGCCTTCAACGTCAGTTGTTAAAAGATAAACAGGGCAAGCGCCGAATAATTCCGGTGCAACATAAAAAGCTTTAACTTTAACTTTTTCACCGAAGATTTCTACTTCAGTAGAAACATTTAAATCTTTTAAGAAGTCATAATATTTTCTGATATAAGCAACTTCTACTTGACCATCATGTGCAATACGTTGATCATAGTAGCCATATGACCATAACATAGTTACACCGACCATAGGCATTTGTAAATAACCTGCAGATAACATATGAGAACCTGCTAAAAATCCTAAACCGCCGGAATAAGTTTTCAATGACTGATCCATTGCGATTTCCATTGAGAAATATGCTACATTTGGTAATGACATATTAACCTTCCTCTTCTTATACTATGTAAACTAAATATTTACCCGTTTTTTGGGGTACTACAACAGCATACCACAAAAATTTTTCTGTCAATTGATATTGTAAAATGTTTTATAAGTAATACCTAAGAATTAGTTATATTTAGCTATTTTCTAACTTTATAAAAGTTAACAATTAACGAATGTTACAGTCTAAAAACTTAGTTAAAGCAATTTTAACGTGTGCATAGTTTAGACCGCCCTGCATATATGCAACGTAAGGTGCTCTCATAGGTCCGTCAGCAGAAAGCTCAATAGTTGAACCTTCAATAAATGTTCCGCCTGCCATAATTACTTTATCTTCATATCCGGGAATGTATTCGGGAATTGGGGTTACATATCCGTTTACAGGTGATAATGACTGTATTGTTCTGCAAAACTGTTCCAGCGGGTCCGGCGAGCCGAAAATAATATTTTGTATTATGTCAGTTCTTTTTTCGTTATATTTTGGGGCGCTGTTATAACCGATTTCTTCAAATATTTTAGCTGCAAGAACTGCTCCTTTAACGGCATCACACACAACTGACGGAGCCATAAAAAGTCCTTGAAACATTAGTCTGTGCTGATTAAACATTGCTCCGCCTTCACATCCTATGCCCGGTGCCGTAAGTCTGTTTGCTGATTTATCGACATATTTTGCTTTGCCTGCAATATAGCCGCCTGCTTCTACAATTCCGCCTCCGGGATTTTTGATAAGCGAGCCTGCAATTAAGTCAGCTCCTGCTTCAAGCGGCTCACGGCTGTCGACAAATTCTCCATAGCAATTGTCTACAAAGCAAATACAATTCGGATTTTTGGATTTAACAATTTTGCATATTTTTTCAATATCATCAACAGTCAATGATTTTCTTGTTGAATATCCTTTTGAACGCTGAATTAGTACCATTGTTACGGTTTCGTCTATCATTTCTTCAAGTTTTTGATAGTCAACGTCGTTATTTTTCAGCGGAACTTCGTCATAAATAATTCCGTGTGCAATTAAAGAATCTTCTTTGGTTTCTTCATCTCCTGCAGTACCTATGACTTCCTGCATTGTGTCGTAGGGAGAGCCTGCTGCGGAAATCAGTTTATTGCCGGGTCTGAGGTTGCCGAAAAGACAGCAGGCAAGTGTGTGGGTGCCTGATGCAAAATGCACTCTTGCGATAGCTTTTTCTGCCTTAAAAACATCTGCGAAAACTTTATCGAGAACTTCTCTGCCAAGGTCATCATGCCCGTAGCCCGACACAGTATAAAAATGTTCGGGTGCTACTTTGTTTTCAACAAATGCATTTAAGACTTTTTCCTGATTATAATCTCTTATATCTTCAATGATTTCAAATTCTTTTGCCAGGCTCTTTTCAGCTGCTTTAATTCTTTCTCTGCTATTCATATTTTCTCCGCCAATTCTGTTTATATTTATAATATTGCAAGCAAAATAAATCGTCAATGCGGTTAGCGGATACGGTTAATTGTTTACTATTAAGAATTAAATAATAATAATGATATGAAAAAAATATTACTGATATTATTTTTATTTTCAATGCCTGTTTTTGCGGGAAACTATGGTGTTTATACGCCTGATACATATTCTGCCGATGATGTTCAGGAGGATGAAAGAATATTATTTATTCTTGATTTTTCAAACAGTATGTCAGAGTATTTGGACGGCAGAAGAAAAGTTGATTTGATGATTGATACTATGAAATCTCTTTTGCCGAATATGAATAAAAATATATCTGTAGGGTTAAGAGTGTACGGACACAGAATGGGCTTAACTCCTTTTGAGGCTTGCAGAGCATCAACACTTGTTTCTCCGATTGCTGTTGCAAACGGTATAAATATCAGAAACTCTCTGCTGGATATAAAACCAAGAGGTATGACACCTATTACTTATTCTTTGAAGCAGGCGGTAAAAAATGATTTTCTGGGGTTCACCGGTAAAAAACATATTATACTTCTGACAGACGGCGGGGAAAACTGTGATGAAAGTCCTTGCAGTTATGTTTTGGAACTTATAAAGGTAAGAAAAGACGTGAAGATAGATGTAATTGCATTTAATATTGATGATGAAGATGATTTGTCCCAGCTTGAATGTACGTCTCTGGTAACAAGCGGGAAGTTTTATAATGCAAATACGGCAGCGGAACTTGCAAGAAGCTTGAACAGCAGTGTTAATTCTGTTAAGACAGTAGAAGCACGTATTATTGAAAATCCTTAATCATCAGTCATCTTAAAATCTTTTGGTAATTTGCTGTTAAGAAGCTGAATAAATTCGATAAAACTCATATCAAGAGAATTTACGATTTTCCATAATGTACTAATTTGCGGATCTCTAAGCCCTTTTTCAAGCCTTTCAAGAGAACTGCTTGATAAATCATATTCATATGAATGCAGTAAAATCCCTTTTTGAGTTGCAATCCTTTTTTCGTGAATGATTTCTCCGATTGCATTCAAAAGTATTGTTTTCTTTGCTAAGTCAATATTTTTTTTACGCTTTTGTTGCATAAGTATAATAATATGTTATACTATTAATAAATCATGACTAATTAGTTATAGATAAGGAGGTATGATGAAAAAGGCTTTTACTATGGCAGAAATACTTATAACATTGGGAGTTATAGGAATTGTCGCTGCATTAACTATTCCCGGATTAATTGCAAATCATAGAAAAAAAGTAGTAACAACAAGAATGCAGAAATTTTATTCTGTTATGAACCAGGCTATAATGTTTTCTGTTTCAGAAAATACTCATGAAGGATTTAAATCCGGGGTAGAAAATATTTTGATTTTAAATTCTGATGGTAATAATGTTCTGAAATGGTATAACCAATATTTAAACAAGTATGTTAAAACATTAAAAATAACTGTGATATCTGACGGTATTTTAGGGGCAATGCCTGACGGGTCTGGATTTGTAATGATTTATGCAGGTCATACAACTTTTTGCCCTGTTTATGAAAAGTGTGAAATTGCTCTTAAAAATGCAGGTAACGGAAAAAATCTATATATGAGTGGAATGGACGGCAAAAACACTTTTGGATTTATAATCAAAAACACAAGGCTTATAACATATGATGGATGCTGGGATGGAACGAGAGAAGGAGCAATAAAGTCCACAACGCCTTCATGTACTTCCGGTGACGGAAGCAGATACGGTTGTGCTGATTTGCATAAGCTGTGTTCAAAGTTAATTGAAATTGACGGCTGGCAGATTAAAGACGATTATCCTGTCAGATTTTAGTCTTGCATCCTGCATCTTCTTTATCAACTTTACCGTCAAAATTGTTATCAACTCCGTCTGTACAGGAACCGATTGAGTATTTCCCTTCTGCTCTTACACCTTGTTTTAAATATTTGTCAGGGATTTTCTTCCACAGATACTCGAAAAATCCTTTATAGTGTCTTGCCAGCCTTTCATCCTCAACTATTAAAACATTTTCGTCATTTTTGTTTTCACCGCTGTTAGAAAAATTCATTGAACCGGCAATAATATATTTGTCATCTATAATAATACTTTTTGAATGAACTTTGCCTGCATAGTTTTCAACTTTTACGGGAATACCTGACATTCTTAATACTTTTAATTTATTCCTGCTGCCTGATGTATTTGTTGCATCAAGAATAATTTTTACATCAACACCACGATGTTTTGCACGTATCAGGGAATTTGTCAGGGCATCATGCGTAATTATAAAAGCAGGAATATAAATGTAGTTTTTGGAACTTTCTATTAAAGGGATTATATTATTTGTTATGATTTTGTCTTTGGGAGAGAAAAGCGGTGTTACAACGCTTTTGCCAAGCTTAATACTTTTTCGGCTGTTTGCGGTTTTCATAATGCTGAATTTGCCTGAAAGCATTTGATTAAATTCTTCGGTGTAGATATTTGCAATTTCTTGAGAATTTATAAAAAATATACAGTTTGTATTAAACCCTGAAAAACCTGTTGAGGAAAAGTTCATTGAGCCTGTAATAAGGCTTTTGTTATCAAAAATCATGAATTTGTTATGCATAAGTACTTTTGGACTGTCGCCTGAAATTTCGGCGGCAAGACTTAATAATTTTGAAGTTTCAGGGTAGTAGCTCTTAGTGCTTATGTCATAGACTATTCTTAATTTAACGCCCCGTTTTTTAGCATTTTCAAGTGCATTTGTTATATCAGGAATATTATCGTAACCGTAAAGAGCAATATCAATAGAATTTTGTGCGGAATTAATTCTGTTTAGTACTTCTTTACAGGCTGGAGAATTACATTTTCTGTCAGGTTTTAGTGTTGTGCTGTGATCCGTAAGGAACATTTTTATGCTTCCGTTTGAAATAAGTAAGGGATAGTCCGGTATAAAATGTTCTTTTGTTTTCAAGCTTTGGTGTGATTTATTGTCTATGTGACAAAATTTGCAAGGTTTAGCATCATTAGGAATTTGTTTTCTCGGGATAATTATTGCATCGTGAGCAATGGTTCCGTATTTGCAATCAAGTGTATGGAATTTGTTGCTTTTATGGTTAAGAATTACAAGATTGAATTTTCTTGCTTTTGCAAGCTTATTTTTAAAATTGATATCATCAACAGGTGTTTTATTGACAAAGCCAAGTCCCGAATTTAAGAGTTTCTCTTTGTAGGACTGCTTATTTATATAAATATCTGCAAATTTACAGTTTTGGTTTTCTTTTCCTGTGAATTTAAGTTTAACATTTTTGTTGCTTAATAAATCTTCTGCGAATTCGTCTGTTATGTATCCCAGCTTTAGTGCATCCTGATTTGTGATATTTAATGCTTTTGAAAGTTCTGATTGATTTTTTGCAATATTAGCAGTGAAAGCTTCAATCTGCTCAATACAAACTGTTTCGCCTGCATCAAATATTTTATTGCCGTTTAAATCTACTTCAATAATAGTTGGTTCAATAACATTTAATACTGTCTTTTCAGATCTTCTACAGATTTCAAAGCACGTAAAGGCTGAAAATATCCCTAAAATAAGTATAATAATTGTGATTTTACTGAATTGCATATTCTTTTTTGTAGTTTGTTATTTCAAAGCCCAAACGTTTAATTTTATCTTCCAGTTCTTTGCTTTGTGTGATTAAAAATTCTTTATAGTGCTGGTTTTTATTAGGATTTGCATAATGGCAGGGATGAATCAGCGCCTCTACAACGCAGTCTTCTTCAAGTGCACGCAATCCGTATTCTACGGTCATATTATCCATAAGTCCTGTGTAGCCGACACCTATGAGATAATCATTTGTTTTAAGTCCGTATTCTTTTAGTATTTTTTTATTTTGTGCTGTAAAATTATTTAAAAGCAGAATTTTTAAAATATTGGGCGGGTATTTTAAGTTTAAATGTTTTTTCAAGCTTGGTACAAAGTACATTTCTTCATGCTGCGTTCTTATGTACGGAATATTGTACTCTTTTGCCAATCTTGCAGTAATTTTAAATATGTTAGGAATAGCGTGGGTGTGAACATGTGAGTCTAAATGGTCAACTTTTGTGTAATTCATAACAGTTTCAATTTGTGTGCGGAATTCATATTCAATCTGTTCCAAAAATTCGTGGTCATTTGATTTTAATATTAATGACAGATAGCTTTGATTAAATTTTCCACGTTTGTTTGTCAAAAGTTTCGATTTTGTAAGTGAACGTCCTTCCATAATATTTAAATGAACACCTATACCTAAATTAGGGCATTCCGGTATGATTTCATTTACGGCAGCATTAAACGCCTTACCGTTGGCACAAAGGCTTGCACTTGATAAGAAACCGTTGTGGTAGCCGTCAAGCACTGCTCTGTTGAATGCTTTTGACATTCCGAAATCGTCTGCATTAAGTATAAATTTTTTGTTACCCATTTAAAAATTCCCTTGCTTTAATAATGAATATATTATAATATAAAATGGTTGCTTTTGGCAAATTATCGAGAGAGGAATTATGGAAATACCCAAATTAGCAATTATCGTTCCATGTTTTAATGAAGAATTATGTGTTAAATCAACTGTAGAACAACTGTTGAATGTTTTAAACAAGTTGGTTAATGATAGAAAGATTAAGTCAGACAGTTACATTTATCTTGTTGATGACGGTTCTGTTGACAGAACCTGGGAAATTATTCAAGATTATCACGATAAAAACAGCCTTGTAAAAGGTGTTAAATTTGTCAGAAATTTCGGTAATCAAAAGGCTTTGCTTGCAGGACTGGATGGTGTAAGAAATATTGGATGTGATTGTGCTGTTTCAATAGATGCTGATTTACAGCAGGATGAGTGGGCTATTGAAAAGTTCGTCGCTGAATATATGAATGGTGCAGATATCGTTTCTGGAATAAGAAATGATAGAAAAACAGATTCACTATTTAAAAAAGTTACTGCTTTAATGTTTTATAAAACAATGAATATTCTTGGAGCTAAAATTCCGCCTAATCATTCGGATTACAGACTGGTAAGCAAAAGAGCACTTGATATTCTTGAACAGTATCCTGAAAAATATTTATTTTTGCGTGGATTTTTTAATGAAGTGGGGCTTAAAACCGCTTATGTTAACTTTGATGTAAAACCACGTATGGCAGGAGAATCTAAATTTAATTTTGTAAGTCTTATGGGACTTGCATTAAACGGTATCACTTCATATAGTGTTGTCCCATTGAGATTTGTTACCGTATTGGGATTTTGTATGGCATTATTCGGCTTCCTTGTTGGAGTAGAAACCGTTATTGAAAAAATATTCTGGCACAATTCTCCTAACGGCTGGGCAACAACTATTATTCTGCTTTGTGTATTCGGCGGAATTCAACTGTTCTGCCTTGGGTTAATAGGGGAATATGTCGGTCAGGTTTACAGAGAAGTTAAAGCAAGACCGAGATACATTAAGGATATTGAACTAAAATAAATCAGTTGCCTTCATTGTAAAGATATTTATAAGCGCAGCCCAAATTATCATAGATACCTCCTTCTCCGTCTTTGCAGGAAGGAATTATGCTGTCATCAAGCATATATGATTTGTATGCTGTAATATCAGTTCCTATGATTGTAAATGCATATCTGTCTTTTCCAAATTTATTCGGACGTTTAGGTCCGTTTGTATCTACTAATATATATGCATTTATTCTCTCACTATTCCTCTGCCACTCCATATCAAAATCATAAACAATTCCATCTGCGCTGACAGTACAATAATGTTGTTCTCCCTCATTGGTTATGTTTTTGTCTTCCCAGCAATTTGAGGCAATACCGCTTTTGGGTACCCAAAGCTCGCCGCTTATCAGTTTTAATTCACCTTTAAACAAATCCCCCAAACATTTTGAATCATTCGATGTACACATTGATACAGCATCAATTCCCTGTTCCCTTACAATATTCATAAATGCCTGGTTCATTACTGAAAAAGCTTTTTTCATTGCAGTGATATTAGCTTTTTTTTGATAATTACCCATTAAACCGGGCATTGTCATTGAAGCAACTATACCGATAATACCCAGTGTAACCAACACTTCAGCTAAAGTAAATGCAAAAAATCTTTTCTTTAAAACGCAACTGCCACAGACCTTTTCGGGGGGGGGGCAAGTCTTAAAGCTTTTTGTTCCAACATTCTTGACCTCCTTTTATATCATGTTTGACAATTTTTGTGGATTTTTTATATTATTTTGCCAGAGGCTAAAGCCTCCTTTTTCTTATTATTTATTATTTTGAGTCATTTGTCAATAAAAAAATAAAAACCGTGCCACTGTCTATCGAATTCGTTAAATAAAGTCTTTAAATATATTATCTCTTTTTAAGAATACAACACCCGCAAGGATTGTCTTAGTGCTGCTATGTTTCCATCCTGACACGGTTCGACAGCTTACGCCGCCATATCCTTAACCGTCAACAATAATATAGTTATCAAAATTATTTACCGAACCCTCACAACAGGCTCTGCACCCCGCATAAACTTCGGGTCAAGGGATTGCAATTCCCCGTGGAGCACGGTTGAGTATATTTTAACACAAAAATAAATCCAGGCAAATTAATATAAATTAATATTTAGATTGCGTTCGTGCAATATTATATTTATTATATATATTAATCAAGGAGCATTATGAAAGAAGTATTAAAAGAATATTATTCGCCTGATTATGAAAAATTATGGGATAATTGTACATTTATATTTGATACAAGTGTCTTGTTAAACTTATACAGATTCAATGATGAAACAAAAGAAATATTCTTGGATGTTATCGAGAAAATCGGAGATAGAAAATGGATACCTTATCAGGTAGGATACGAGTATCATAACAACAGAATAAATGTAATAAAAGAAATTAATGACAAGGCTGAAGAATTAAAATCAGGCGTTGAAAAAGACATTGCTAATATTGAAACTAAGCTTAAAACACTATTTGAACGTACGAAAGATGTAAAAAGAGATAGAAATAGCACATTAGAGAAGCTTGAAGATGCAAAAAAGGTAATAAACAGGAGTTTATCAAATTCTTGTAAAAAAGCTAAAGAAAAGTTTGATAAATTAAACTTAAATGATGATATTAAAGATAAAATTTCAGAATTATTTGATAAGAAAATTGGTCACAAATACTCTGATGAAGTTTTAAAAAAATTGTATGAAATTGCTGCTGATCGTTTTGAAAAGAAAATACCGCCGGGATATAAAGACATTGGAAAAGATGGTAACGCTAAATATTCCGATTATATAATCTGGAAAGAAATTTTAGATTACGCTAAAGCTAACAGTAAATGTGTGGTATTTGTTACTGCGGATGAAAAAGAAGATTGGTGGATGATAAACAATGGTAAAAAAAGCTGTAGTCCGCAATTAAAAAAAGAATTTTACGACAATGTTAATAAAGAATTTCACATGTATACTCCTGAGAGGTTTTTAGAAGAAGCGAAAAAATATTTCAAATTAAGATATTCAGAAGATGTTATTCAAGAAGTAAAACTGGTAAGACGTCCTATACATGATGTTATAGAAGCTACTCATACAACTTTACCTAACTTTTTCCCTAAAATGGAAGAAAATGAGCTGTTTGAATTCAGGGATCACTTTTTATATATTTTAAGGAACTCAGATAGCAAACACGAATTTATGGGTATGGTTAGATATACATTTGACATAACTGCATATCTATTCAATAAATATAATTTATCAGAGTTTTATGATAACTATAAAAATGAAAATCTTACAAGAAGTGAAATTATTAAAACAATTGAAAGATTATACGTTTTTCTAAAGAGAAGGAAAAATTATGTTGACTACGAAAATAATGAAAGAAATGATATAAATGACTATTAGTTCTTTAGTCTGTAAGCCTGGTTATTAATACGGGCAAGTCATTATAAAACAACGGAACTGAATTGGTCTTTGTTGTCCAGCCGGTCCATATAACTCCGGGATAAGTTTTTCCGTTCAGGTTGCTTAGCATATCTTCAAAATTTGATTTCTGTGATTTTATTATTTTCAAATCTGTAAGCTTTCCGATGTCACCAAGATTAATAACGGTATACTTTCCTTCTTCTTCATACGATTTTTTTGCATTTTGAATTTGGTTATATACCCATTTTACTCTTTCGTTTCTTCTTATGTTTCTGTGTACTTTTTCGCCTTTGTTGTTAACTCTTGTAGTTATTTCGTTAATGTCTTTTGTTTCTATACCGAGTTCTTTCAAGTGTTCCATTAAGCCGCATGTTATTTCTTCAAGTCCTTCTTTTTGATTGTGTGTGATAATTAAGCCTGACTTAAGTTTTTTTGAGTTTGCAACGTTTTTATCGCCTAAATTTACTGCTTTAAGCGGGTATATTATTTTTTCTTTAAGCTCCTGTACTGTTTTTTCATATTTGCTAAGTTTATTAAGCCCTTTATTTTTATCAGCTATTTCAACAATATTATCAGGAAGTTTTTTTCTGCCTTTGATGTTAATAAGAGTTATTGCAACAGCAATGAGTGCAAGTGATGCAGTTATTGCTTTAAACCTGTTATTGTCCTCTTTTCTCATTTCTCTTGTACTGTTGGCAGTATAAAGAAAGGGATAATTGTTAATTTCATTATCTCGTTGCTGAATACCCTTAAAACTAAAAGAAACCGGTAGAACTTTCATAATAATATTCTAAGTCTTTTAATAAAAATTTTTGTTAGTTTATTAAGAAAAATTTACTTTAGATAGTCTTATTTTATAGCCCAATGGTTAATGAAAAAAAGTTATAAAAAAAGATAATAGTAAATGAAAGGAGAAAACATGGAAAAGTTAGATTTATACAGATGTGAAATCTGCGGTAATCTGGTTGAAGTAATCCTTGTCGGCGGCGGAGAACTGGTATGCTGCGGTCAGCCAATGCATAAGTTAGATGCCAAAAACAAAGAAGAAGCCATGATGGAAAAACATATTCCTGTTTTCATTAAGCATGAAGACGGCGGTGAAGAAGTCAGAGTAGGAGAAGTATTACACCCTATGAATGACGATCACTATATCACATTTATTGAAACTATATCTGAAGATAAAAATCATGTAGAATTACAGTTCTTTCACCCCGGTGATCAGCCAATAAAACAAGTTAAAGAAAAACTAGGTAAAACGTTGGCTCGTGAATTTTGTAATATACACGGTCTGTGGGAGGGCGAAAGTGATTAATAAGAAAGTAGAAGACATTTTAAATGCACAAATTAACAAAGAATTTTATTCGGCTTATTTATATCTTGCTATGTCTGCTTTTTTTGACGAAATTGGTCTTTACGGTTTTGCCAATTGGACTAAAGTTCAGGCACGGGAAGAAGTCGATCACGGAATGATTTTATTTGATTACATTATTGAGCGTGACGGAACAATTGATTTGCAGCAAATCAATTCTCCTGACAGAGCTTTTGAAAATCCGCTTCAAGTTTTTGAAAAAATTCTTGATCATGAAAGATATGTAACGGAAAGCATTAATTGTGTTGCTTCATTAAGTGATGACGAATGCGATTTGGCTACCAGACATTTTATAAACTGGTATATATCAGAGCAGGTTGAAGAAGAAGCAAATGCTCTTGATATTATTAAGAAATTAAAAATGTTCGGTGAAGACAAATCTTCATTATATCAACTTGATAAGGATTTAGGTGCAAGAACCTATCAACAGCACACTTACAACCTTAATAGTTAATATAAAAGAGGGAATATAAATTCCCTCTTTTTGTGTCTAATATGTCATTTCCCAGTTGTCGTTTAAAATTTTCCCGAAACACTGGTTATCAGTAAAAGTTTTAGTTGCACTGCACGCAGCTCCGGCAGCTTCTCTTATTGCTTTTAAAGAATCACCGTCGCATATTCCTTGGTTTCTGCATGCAGGACTTGCATTTACGGTATCAAGAACACCGTCATCCCAATTTATCAACATAAAAGCATCCCTTCCTAAAATATTAGGTCCTTTTTGACCGTTAACATCAATGAAGGTAATTCCCCAATTTGAAGAATAGCCGTTATAAGTGTATGTTCTGTTAACAGCATCAACACATATTTCAGCACCACTTGCAATAATTGCACAATCACCTGCATTCCACTTTATACTGCTTGTGGCAACTGTTGTTCCGTCAAGATTCTTATAATTAATATCAAAGCAATGTTCATGTTTTGTGCATTTTTGAACTACTTTAAAATGCTTTTGCAGAAATTCATCCATTGTATTGGTATTTGTAAGCCCTGCTTCCTTTAAATTAATAGCATTAGCCTCATTCATTTCCTGAAGAAATGCTTGCTGTAGTTCGTTGTACACTTTGTGTAATTGAGTAACATAAGATTGTCTGTGCGTAATACTTGCTTTAGACCTATGTTTTTTATTATAATGAATTAAAAAAGGATATTGAGATTATGAAGAAAATTTTAGTGTTAATGGCATTTATGATGTCTGTTGTTTCTGCTCAAGCCGTAAACTGGCAGCCTGTTGAAACAAACAATCCTAATTTAAGCCTTTATATAGACATAGATACAATAAAGAAATCAGATAAACAGGAATATTTTTATGCAATAAAATTCACTGACGGAAAATCTCCCGAACGTGTTGCATTCATAAAATCAGATGCTTCTACAAACTACCTCGGTGTAATTTACTCAAATGAATACAGTGAAGATACATATAAACCTGCTGCTGTTTTTGCAAATCCCCGTGTATTTATGAAACCTCTTTCAGAAAGTTCATTTCTTGCAGGTGTACATAACTTTGTGATATCAGGAGCTGATACTGAAACCGATGTTAAGGTAGCTGCCGGTGAACCGGAAGAAATCACAGAACAAAAACCTGTTCTAAGGGAGACAACTGCTGTTATGGAAGATGATGTCAAAAAAGTAGCTTATGTTGTTCAGCCTTCTGCCCAGCAAAGAGAGTACAATATTAAAACTCTTAAAGAATATGTTTTGCAATTAAGCTGTGAATTGAACGAAAATTGGAATCCGCCAAAATCAGGCAAAAATTCTCAGGCAATAATTATAATAACTATAGGAAAAGACGGCGGACTTTACGGCTATGATTTTGCAAAATCATCAGGGGACGAGCCGACTGACAGGTCAATTCTGGCTGCTGTTGAAAAAACAGCTCCGTTTGCAAAGTTTCCAAAAATAAATAACAAAAATTCTGACAAATTAAAATTTCAGTTCGTATTTGACTATCAAAAATTTAAAAAGTCAGTAGAATAAAAAAAGAGAACCTAAAAAGGTTCTCTTTTTTTTAGAAAGTTTGTACAATTAGATTGCTTTTTGAACTTTTCCTGCTCTTAGACAAGAAGTGCAAACTTTAATTCTTTTAACTGTTCCGTTCATATTAACTTTAACTGATTGTAAGTTAGGTTCTTGAGTATGAACAATTTGTTTATGCGAGAATGTTAGTTTCGCTGCTTTAATCGGTGCTTTACCGCATACATCACATTTTTTTGACATAATTTTAATTTCCTTTTCTAGCTAGTTTGTGTATTTACATCATATATTAAAAATTAGAAAAATCAAGCAACATGTTAAAAATGTTTAAGTCTGAACCTGCAAACCCTTGTTTTGTAACAATTTTACAAATACTTGAATTAAATTTTTAATTATGTTATATTCTGTCTTGAAGAACAATTTAAAACAATTAGGGTATGGAAAATGAAAAGTTCAACTATCAGAAGATCAAACTTATCTAAAGAAAAAATGGCTGTACTGGAAGCTTTATCCAAGTATAAACAAGATGCTTACGATAATTCTCCGGGTGTATATGTCAGACCTAATAAAGAAAAAGAGTTGGATGTTTTATGGCAAAGCTTTAAAGTAAATCAGCGCAATGACAAATCGCCAAGCATTTATCTTGCGACAGGTTTTATTGCAGGTGCTGTAGTTATGCTTATTCTTACAGTGTTAATCAGCTTCTCTGCAAACAGCATTAAATCTGTTGAAGAACAGGTTGCATCAGCGCCGGTTCCTGTAAAGAAAGAAAAATTGAGCTTGAATTTTATTCCTTCATCCGAAAAAGTTGAAGAACAAGCAGCTGCAAATGAACAATATACTGTTCAAAGCGGTGATACAATGGAAAGTATTTTAATAAGATTTTACGGCTCTTACAGCAAAGATAAAGAAGCTTTGGTGTTAAAGACAAATAATATGACAAACCCTAATAAACTTGCTATCGGTCAAAAGTTGACAATCCCTGTAGAACCTAAAGAGTAAGTTTAAAATCAATATTAAAAAAGACTGATTAAAATAATCAGTCTTTTTTTTATTAGTATGTCATTTCCCAGTTATCGTTGAGAATTTTACCGAAACACCCGTGCCAGCTTGCTCCATTATTGCTTGTACATGTAGCATAATTAGAGTTACGTTCATCTTTGGTCATCGGCGCTTTATTGTCAGTTGTAAAGTCGTTGTCATCAATTAGTCCGTTGTTATATAAAAATATTGGGAATAAATCTCTGCCTACTATATTTGGTCCTTTTTGACCGTTTATATCAACATAAAATTCACAAAGTATATCTCCGTTAGGTCTGTAACTTATGCCAATTGATGTGCCGCTTGCGATTACGTAATGTGTTCTTGGCGTATACCAGGATGTTACAGTTGTGCCTGAAAGTTTTTTATAAACTCCCGCTGCTGGAAAACATGGAGTTCTGTCAGAACCGCATTTTTGAACAACTTTAAAATGGTCTTCAATAAAACTTTCCGCTGCGCTCTGTGAGGTTAGTCCTGCCTCTTTCAGATTAATTGCATTTCTTTCAGTTTGATACTGAACGGCAGCCTGCTGTAGTTCGTTGTACACTTTGTGTAATTGAGTAACATAAGATTGTCTTTGATAATTATGCATCAAAGACGGAACAGTCATTGCAGAAACAACTCCAATAATGCCTAAAGTTACTAAAACTTCGGCTAGAGTAAATGCAGACACATTGTCATAATAACAGCGCTTCTTCTTAAATAAAACAAAATTTTTAAAAAATTTGTAAAAGCGCCCCTTAAAAGCTCTTTCCGATATATCTACGTACGTAATACCGGGGGGGGGGGAACGCTTAACGTATAGAATAACCGGGGAGAGGAAGCGGGGGGGGGGGCAACGCTTAATGCTTTTGTCTCAATCATTTTCAGCCTCCTTTTTTATCCTCTTTGCCGACAATTGTCGGATTTTCTATATCTTCGCCAGAGGCTAAAGCCTCCTTATTGCTTGTTAAAAAAATATATGCTTCTTTTATAATATTATAACACTTCGGCTGACTGATTTCAATATGCGTATTAATTCGTATATTTACGGTTAACAAGTTCATCGGGCAGAAACTGCTGTTTGACTTCAGGCGCATCATGCGAGTATACATAACCTATTCCAAAACCGTAGTTTTTGGCATCTTTGTAATGAGCATCACGCAGATGCATTGGAGGCGGAAAATCTTTTCCTGTTTCAATATCATGAAGTGCAGCATCAATTGCCATAATTGTTTCGTTTGATTTTGGCGCACGTGCAACATAAATTACAGCTTGCGCAAGGGGTATTCTTCCCTCAGGCAGACCGAGAAGTTCAACTGCTTTGTATGCATTGATTGCGACATTAAGAGCGTTAGGATCAGCATTTCCAACATCTTCTGCCGAACAGGTTATAAGTCTTCTTGCTATAAATCTCGGATCTTCCCCTGCCGCAATCATTTTGGCAAGATAATATATTGCCGCATCAGGATCAGACCCACGCAAACTTTTTTGAAAAGCAGAGGCACAATCGTAATGTTCCTGCTGAGAGTATCTTGTGTTGCGTTTCTGACAGATTTCTTCAATAATTTTTACTGTCAAATTCCTCCGGTTGTCTTTCAAATCGCTTGCAAAATAAGCATTTTCAACAACATTAAGCGCATATCTTGCATCGCCTCTTGCAAGGTTAATAATAAAATCTATTGCGCCTGTTTCGCAATCCATAGCAAGATAATTCTTGGCAAGGTAAGCAAAACCTTTTTTTATAATTTTTTCCATACTGTTGTCGTCAATAGAGTTAAGTCTTACAACCTGAACTCTCGACAAAAGTGCAGGAACAACCTGAAAAGACGGGTTTTCGGTTGTCGAACCTATTAGAAACAACGTTCCGTTTTCAAGATGAGGCAAAAGTGCATCCTGCTGGGTTTTTGAGTATCTGTGGATTTCATCTATAAAAAGGATTGTTTTTGTACCGCTGCGTAATGCATTTTTAGCACTTTCAACAGCTTCTTTAATTTCTTTAACACCTGATGTTACTGCCGAAATCTCAATAAAATTAGCGTTTGTTTTTGTTGCAATAAGTCTTGCAAGTGTGGTCTTTCCGCAGCCGGGAGTTCCCCAGAAAATCAATGAGAAAAGTCTGTTTGTTTTTAAAAGATTTAAAATAGGGCTGTTAGGCGAAACAACATTGCTCTGCCCTAAGAAATCTTCAAGAGTTTTCGGGCGGAGTATCTCTGCAAGCGGTATTTGCTTATTTTGATTTTCGAGTTCCGTAAATAAATTATTCATAGTATAATTGTAGCATGAAATATATTAAGGCTATACTTGCTGTTCTTATTATAATATTATCGGCTGCATTTCTAAAACCGTCAAATAAGCCTGAGAATGATGTTGTTTTTTGGACATTACAAATGAACGATTTTGCACCGTATATTACAGGTGTAATCTCGGAATTTGAAAAAGAAAATCCAGAGATAAAAATAAAATGGATTGATGTTCCGTTCTCGGAAGGTGAAAAAAGAACTCTTGCCTCTGTGTTAAGCGATAATCCTCCTGACTTAATAAACCTTAATCCGGATTTTACGGCACTTTTAGCTCAACGTGGGGCATTATATGAGATTGAAGAACAATATACAAAACAGTATAATCAGGAGATTACGGATGCATTAAAATATAACGGCAAACTTTATTCTCTGCCCTGGTATGCAACTTCTGCCGTTACAATTTATAATAAGGAATTGGCTGCAAAAGCTGGTGTTAAGCTTCCCGAAACTTATGAAGATTTAGCGGATATTGCGCCTGCCGTACGCCAAAAAACAGGTGCATATATTATGCTTCCGAATATTACAGAAAATGACACCATGCTGAAGATTTTGAATAAGTATGGCGTGACTTCGCAGAATATAAATTCAAACAAATCTGTTCAAATTTTTGATTACTTTAAAAAACTCTATGAGAAAGATTTAATTCCTAAAGAATCCATAACTCAAACTCACAGAGAAGCACTTGAAAAATATATGGCAGAAAAGATTGTATTTTTTCAGGCAGGCGCAAACTTTTTGAACATGATTAAAGAAAATGCCCCTTCAACTTATGCAAAAACTGATGTTGCTCCTCAGGTTACCGGAGAATTAGGGCAAAACGACTTTTCTTTGATGAATTTTGTAATTCCTGCACGTGCAAAACATAAAGAAGAAGCTTTGAAATTTGCACTGTTTCTGACCAACGATAAAAACCAGCTTGAACTTGCAAAACTTACAAATGTTCTTGCCGTCAATCAAAAAACTTTAAACGATGAGTTTTATACAAAATACGATAAAAATGACTTAACGGCAAAAGCTCGTGTAATCAGTGCAAAACAGCTTTATAAAATTACCCCTGTAATGGTAACCGAACGCAATCAAAAAGAAATCAACACAATAGTAAATACAGCTGTTCAGCAGATTTTGCTAAACAAAAACACCACCAAAAAAATTCTTGATGATGTTTCAAACAAAATTAAGTTAATGGAAGAAAATTAGCACCAGAAGCCCCTTGGACCGAAAAGTGTCGGACCTCCGAACATAAATCCGCTGCTGCATCCGCATCCGCCGCCGAAAAAGCTTCCGCCCCACATTCCCATACCGCCTCCGTATATCATAGAAGGCATCATGTAAGGGCTGTATCCGCATCCGAAAATTCCAAAAGGAGAAGTCAGCATAGAAGCTCCGATAAGCCCCATTGTACCTCTGTAATTGGCTTCCGGAGTTCCGTATCCCGCAGCCGAGTTAACAGCATATCCCAGATAACTTCCGGTTCTGTCACGAATATCTTTTGCCGCTTCATTTCTTATAGCGCCGTTCATAACATTAAGACCAAAGCCCATTAAAGCATCACCTGTATTGGCGCCTCTGTTTTTTGCATCAACATAACCAAGTGTACTGCCCATAAGTGCATTAACATTACTAAGTGCATAAATAGCGTTGTCTAAACCCATAATATTCTCTCGTTTTTATATACTTGTATATATATAAAGTATATTCTTTTCAAAAAATTGCATGAATTTTACTGCTTTGTAAAGTATTGTAACAACATGTTTTAAACTCCTAAAGTTTGAGCTGTTTATAGCCGAAAACAATAATAAGGAAAGTTTTAAAAAGGGATTTGAAAATATGGCAATGAGTGTTTACAATGCACAATACAAATTAGGGATTGATACAACAACTTTAAAAGAAGTTTCAAATGAAATCTTAAAACGTGCTGCTGAAAAAAACAGCCAATATAAGACTTCATCATCATCCAATAATATTTTCAAATCTGCGGATATCGGTTTGGATTTATACAAAGGCAACATTGATACAAAAGTTGCACGTCAGATTGCTATGAACAATTCAGGATTGCAAATTCAATTAAATCAGGAAGTTATGCAGTCTATTCAATATTTAAATACAAAAGCAGCCCAAAATGTTCAGAAAAATGTTGAAGGTAAAATTACGGTTGCACTGAATGAAGGTGTCGGAAATGCCCAAAAAACCGAAAATGCACCAAAATTTAACAGCATTATAAGCTTAGGTGCAGGCAAAGATAAAAACGGTTCAGCGCCGTCATACAAAGGCGAATTCTTATTCATCAAGAAAGAGAAAGAACAGGAAGAAGCTGCAGCAGCTTAATGGTTGATTATTTATCTTCTCTAAGTTCTTTTGCAATATTATAGAATTCTTCTTCTAATTCTTTTTCAGCATTTTCACGTTTTTCTTCGTCTTTTTGCTGTTGATTTTTATTTTTGTGAGAATTTTCTTCTTCGTTTTCCTTTTGAGAGAGAGCTTTTTTGCGTTCGTTAATAACGTTAGCCACGTTCATCATGGCAAGAGAGTTTAAAGTAGCACGGAGAACCGCACTTCTGTCAGTATATTTTTCACTGTCTTTAGATTCTTCATCATCTTCTCTTTTTCTTTGCGAAAAGTATTCTCCGCCCTGTCCCATTTTGTCATCCTGAGTTTTGGCAGCTGTACCTGAAATATCTCCGCTTTTAAAGTTAAAAGAGCCTCCGATTCCGAAAAATCCGGCTGATCTGTTATCGACCATACTTTAACCCTCTATGTGTGTTTATACTATCTCGTGATTATAGTACCAGATTGCATGTCATATTAACTCGTCTGAATGGATTATTTTGCTATTATGTTAATAAATATTTACATGTGGAATGCTGTAGTATTAACTGTCCATATCGCTGCAAATGTGATTGTATATTGAAAAAAACGGGTATATATGTTATTATAAAAATAGAATAATTATGAAAGGATGTTTATGAGAAGATTTAAAGGTTTTACGCTTACAGAACTGATGGTCGCTTTAGCTGTAATCGGTATCCTTGTTGCGGTTGTTACCCCTGCTATTATGAAGACAAGACCTAATAAAAATAAAATGATGGTTAAAAAGACATTCTACACAACAGAGCAGATTGTTGCAAACCTGATAAATGATGCAAGACTTTATCCCGATATGAGAGAAGCCTGTGATGACAATTTTGAAGAGAATAATCCTGACGTTGATCCTAATTCGATATATTGCGCCTGGGGATTTGATTACACTAATAAAGTTACTTATGACGGTGAAGAATACAGTGGTGGCAAAAAATTCATGGGATTGTTTGCAAGCGGTTTAAATATCTCAAAAACTGATGATTGTTCTAATGATATATGTTCTGTAATCTATACTACCGACGGTGTAAGATGGGATTTAGCCGGTACTGATGGAGCTTGGACACCTAAAAAAGATACACCGAAAGAGGCAGGTATCGGATATATTATTATAGACGTAAACGGCGATGATGCTCCAAATTGCAGAGAAGGCGGAGATGACGGTGAAGGCAATACTTGCGATGGAGATGCTGATGATTTCGACCGTTATGTAATTGATGTTTATGCAAACGGAAAATTAAATATTAATGCTGATGATGCAAAAGCCATTGAGTATGCTACAATTAATACATCAATAAGAGATAACTTATAATAAAGTAATCGAATAATCGCTCCTGATTATTCAGGAGAGGAAAGTCCGTGCATTCAAGGACAGGCAGCCGGAGAAACTCCGGACGGTGTGAACCGGTGGAAAAGTGCCACAGAAAAGTTAACTGCCGATGGACAAAATTGTCACAGGCGATGGTGCAACGGTGAGGTAAGAGCTCACCTGCGTTTACCGGAAGGTAGCGGCAAGGTAAACCCCTGCAGAATGCAAGATTGAATTGAAGGCTATAAAGGTTGTCCGCCAACTTCAGAAAAATCGCTAGAGATTGGAAGTAATTCCAATACCAGACAGATGATTATTTAGAAACAGAACACGGCTTATGAGTTACTTTATTTTAATAAAAAAAAAGACCGATTTAAATAAATCGGTCTTTTTTACACTGAGTATTAATTATTTTTTCTTTGCTTTAGCTTTTTCTTCAGCTGCTTGTTTAGCTCTTTTAGCTTCTTCTGCGCTGTTTTGGAAAGATTTTTGAACATCTTCTTTCATTGTTTTTGGGTTGTATTCAGGATTAAGATATTCAATTTTAGCATTTTTCTTTAATGATTCTGTTAAATTATCAATCATTTCAATTTGTTTTTGGTTTTCTAAATAACCTTTGATATCATTTTTAACTTTTTCAAACGGATCCTGACCTGCTGCAGCTCTGTCAGTTACGTAAATAATGTGGTATCCGTATTGAGTTTTAACTACTTTGTCTGATACAGTGTTAGGTTTCATATCAAAAGCTGCTTTTGAAAATTCAGGAACCATTTCTTTTGCTGCAAAGAAGCCCAAATCTCCGCCTTTGACTGCTGTAGTTGTATCATCAGAGTTTTCTTTAGCAAGTTTTGCAAATTGAGTAGGATCTTTTTTGATTTCTGCTAAAAGCTGGTTAGCTTTAGCTTCTTTAGCTTTAATTTCTTCGTTAACTTTAGCTTTTAGTGCATCGCCTGCCAAATCTTTATTTTTTGCATCAGATTTAACGATTTCTTCGATTTCCTGAGGGTTAGCAGAGATTAAGATGTGTGATGCTCTTACTTTATCAGGATGTTTGAATTTGTTAATATTTTCATTGTAGAATTTTTTTGCTTCGGCATCAGAAACTGTAGAAGGTCCGAGTTCCTTAGCCAGTTTTTTCATTTTCACTTCTTCTTTCAAGTCTTTTTTGAATTGAGAAGCTGTAATTCCGTTTTGTTTTAACAAAGTATCAAGCTGTTCTTTTGAACCTAATTTGTCAATAATTTCTTTTACAGCATTGTCAACATCTTTGTTTGTAACTTCAATTCCACGTTTTGCGATTTCTTCATCAAGTAATGCTTTTACGATAAGTTCATTGATTACTCTTTCTTTAATCAAAAGATAGATAAAGCTGTTTTTGTCTTTTTTTACATCAATACCCATTGCTGCAAGCATTCCGCCGCCTGATTGTTTATCAAACATTTGGTCAAATTGAGCTTGAGTAATCTTTTTGTCATTTACTTTTATAATGGCTTCTTGTGATTTTAAGCCGCACCCGGCAAATAATACGGCTGATACTGCCAAAGTTGCCAGTAATTTTTTACCACTCATAATTGATGTCTCTCCTTATTTTTTACTATACTCATTTGTTACTTTATTTATATAATAAAACAAATCTGTCAAAATGTTAAATACTTCATTAAAATTCATATAAGCATTATTTAACAACAGAATTGAATTACCTTCCTGACAAGACTTTGGTGCAATTGTAAATTTTATGCGTTTGAGTATTTCCGCAGGAAGCGTGCGTTGGATAATTTTCCATTCAGGCTGGGTGTAAGGCGTGTAAATCCTTATATTTTCTTCGGTTTCACGAATAAGCGAAATTTTTGCTTCTGTTGCAGCAAGTCTGATTTTGATAAGTTTTATCAGATTTTCAACGCTTTGAGGAGGTTTGGCAAAGCGGTCTTTCCACTCCTCTGTAATATAATCCAGCTCGGTTTCTGATTTTACATCCGCTAATCGTTTATATTCAATCATTTTCTGGTCAGCAGAGCCCACCCATTCATCAGGAATATATGCTGTGACGTTAATATCAACGATTGTTGGATTGGTTTTATCTACAACCTGTCCCTGAAGCTCCTGAACAGTTTCTTCAAGAAGCTGGCAGTATGTGTCAAAGCCCACATTAACCATGTGACCGTGCTGTTTTGTGCCCAGAATATTTCCCACACCTCTGATTTCAACATCACGCATTGCAATCTGGTAGCCGCTTCCAAGGGTTGTAAATTCTTTAATTGCCTTAAGCCTTTGCATAGCATCACGTGTAATTTCTTTGGATTTTGTATAGAAACAGTAGCAGTAAGCCTGTCTTTGCGAACGTCCAACACGTCCTCTAAGCTGATAAAGCTGTGCAAGTCCGAATTTATCGGCATTATGAATAATCATTGTATTTGCATTCGGAATATCAATACCGTTTTCGATAATAGTTGTTGCAAGAAGAATATCGTATTCCTGATTTGCAAAATCAACAATAACTTTTTCAAGCGTTTTTTCGTCCATTTGTCCGTGACCTATTGCAATACGTGCATTAGGAACAAGTTTTTGCAGCTGCATCCTGAATTCATCAATTGTTTCAACACGGTTATAGAGATAAAACACCTGACCTTCTCTGTCAAGTTCGTGAGTTATAGCGTTTTTCACCATATTTTCATTCCACTCGCCTACAAAGGTTTTAATCGGAAGTCTGTTCTTAGGCGGGGTGTTGATAATTGACATATCTTTTATACCCGAAAGCGACATATAAAGCGTTCTCGGAATTGGAGTTGCAGACATTGTGATTATATCTATATTTTCACGCAGTGTTTTAAGCTTTTCTTTGTGACGTACGCCAAATCTGTGTTCTTCATCAATTACAAGAAGCCCTAAGTCTTTAAATATAATACCTTCCTGTAAAAGTCTGTGAGTTCCAATAACAACGTCGCATTCTCCTGTGGCAAGACGTTTAATTGTTTCTTTCTGCTCTTTTTGTGAACGAAAACGGGACATTAATTCAACATTTACACCAAACGGTTTGAAGCGTTCAGAAATTGTCTGGAAGTGCTGTAATGCAAGAATAGTGGTTGGTACAACAACAGCAGCCTGTTTGCCTGAGGTTACGGCTTTAAAAATTCCACGCATTGCAACTTCTGTTTTTCCGAAGCCAACATCTCCGCAAATAAGCCTATCCATAGGCTGTTCACTTTCCATATCGGTTTTAACATCGTTAATTGCTTTCATCTGATCCGGAGTTTCAGTGTACTCAAACGCTTCTTCCATTTCCACCTGCCATGTTGTGTCAGGCAGGAACTGAATACCTGATTGCATTTTGCGTTTTGCATAAAGACGGAGTAAATCGTAGGCAACCTGTTCAACTTCTTTTTTGACACGTGTTTTTGTGTTTTCCCAATCTTTACCGCCCATTCTTGAAAGTTTAGGCTTTATAGAGCCTGAGCCTCTGTATCTTACAAGCTGGTTAATTTGTTCGGCAGGAATATGAAGCCTGTCTTTGTTTGCATATTCAATAGTGAGATAATCTTTTAGCTGCCCGTCGATTTCCTGCTGTGACAAACCTTTGTATACACCTACACCATGAACGCTGTGAACTACATATTCTCCCTCTTTTATATCGTTGATGTTTTCGATATATTCAGGTTTTTCTTTGTAGTATGAGCGTTTGGATGATGTGACTTCTTTTGATCTTTTGTTAAATAATTCTCTGTCGGTGAGAATTATGGTGTTGAAATCTTCTAAAATTGCGCCTGCTGATGAAATGCTCTCATTGTATTCAACATTATAAATATCTCTTTCGGAAAGAATTTCTTTTACACGTTCGGGATAATCGGTTGCAATAATAATCCTGTAATTCTGTTTGTCGTTAATGTATCCTGCAATGTCATCAAGTTTTGCCCCGAAATTTTGTACAGGCTGTGAATTGAACTCGATAATATCATCCGTATCACTGTCAATAAAGTTGTTTAAGCCGACTTTTACAAATCCTGCCGATTTTTGGATAAAGTCTTCAAACGGTATATGATTTCTTCCTCTTAAATCTGTATTCAGCCCGAGTTTAAGATTTTCCTGAAGCTGTTCTTCAAAGTTTTTGTCTACAAATTCGTATTTTGCATAAAGCTCTGATGTTTCGTCAAGTACAATAATATAGTCTTTGAAATAGTCCAGAATGCTTACCAGCTCCTGATTAAAATAGTTCTGATAAACTTCGATGCCTTCAAAATATCCTTCTTCGTCTTCTTTTTTTATTTCAGAGGGAATTCCGTTTTTCAGTGTAAATTTATACATCGGCATAATTTTTGCAGACTTAATTTTTTCAATGGATTTCTGGTTTTCGTTGTTAAAATATCTGATATCAACGATTTCATCGCCCCATAGTTCAATTCTTACTGCATTTTTATCAAGTGAGAAAAAGTCAATAATATCGCCTCTGATGCTGAACTCACCGATGTCGGATACCATTGTCGAACGCTTGTAGCCTAAGTCAACAAACTGTTGAATAAGTTTTTTCAAATCTATTTCATCGCCGACTTTTAATGTAACAGAATTTTCGTCATAGAATTTTTTTGTCGGAAATTTTTCCAATAAAGTTTTGACAGGTGCAATCACAATATCGGGTTTCTCGCTTAAAATTCTTACCTGTTCTGCATAATCGTAGCGGTTAGGCGAAACACTTTCGTACATTGAAATATTCTGAAAAGGTATTAAATCAGCGTTTAATCCGAAAGCTTTTTTTAAATCATTCTGATATTTCAGGGCATTTTGTTCTGTTGAGGTTATGACAAGAACTTTTTTTTCAGTAATCTTTTGAATTTTTTGGATTAACAAAAGCCTTAAAAGCGTTGTCAATCCCGTAACGGCAAACGAAAACGAACGTGCAAGATAATGCTCGAATAATGCATAATTTTCATCGTTTTTTGGTGCTGTTATGTTAAACATATAATTATTTTATCATAAATTATGATATAATAATTTTATGAAAATCGGAATTATCGGATTAGGTTTAATAGGCGGCTCATTATTCAAATCATTAAAGGATTATGATGTGATTGCCGTATCAAAATCCCAAAGCGGCGAAAATATCTATAAAACATACGATGTATTAAAAGACAGAGATCTGGTTTTTGTCTGCACTCCGATGAATAAAACTCTTACGGTGCTTGATGAGCTAGAGGGTATTCTCAATGCTGATACTGTCGTAACAGATGTATGCAGTCTGAAAGAGTTTGTTTCAAAGAAAAAACGTCCTTATAAATTCATTCCGTCGCATCCTATGGCAGGAACTGAGCATAAAGGTTATGAGAACTCTTTTGAGGGGTTGTTTAAGGGAGCTTCCTGGGTTGTCATTGCTAGCGAAAGCGAATCAAGCCGGCTTATGGATATAATAAATTATCTTGGTGCAAAACCTGTTTTTACAACGGCAGAAAAACATGATGAAGCTGCTGCAATGATATCTCATATGCCAATGCTGATTGCGCAGGCACTTATGCTTGCAGCAAAAGATAATCCTCTTGCTCTTGAAATGGCATCAAGCGGATTTCGTGATATGACAAGGTTGGCACTGTCTAACGAAGAAATGGCTTGCGACATGATTTCAATGAACCACAAAAATATAGAACAGTCTGTATTAAAGCTTTATAAAGCTGTAGGGGATTTAACAAACGGCGACTATCCGAAGACAATCGCCGAAGTTAAAGCTATCCGCTCAAAGATGTTTATTTAGCATTATTTTAACATCAAAATCGCTTTAATTACTGCTAAAACAGTAAGGCGTTCTTTTTCTGTCATTGAAGATAGAAATTCCATAATATCCTGATTACTGTTTTTTGTGAGGGAATCTGTGAAAACAAATAATTTGTAAATAGGAATTCCCAACGCATTAGCCATAACAGGAAGCTTATTGAATGATATTGCATTGTGTCCATTTTCCCAATAGCTTACTGTTTTAGGAGCTACTCCAACGGCTTCTGCAAATTCTTCTTGTGATAGTCCTGAAGCAATTCTAATTTCTTTTAAGCGTTTTGAAAATTGTTGTTGAAATTCTGTCATGCGAATATTATGGAACTATTGAAGCACAATTGTAATCCCATATAGAAGCATGTATATGCTTGACTTTGGTAAAAGCTTATGTTATTTTTTGAAAATGTAAATATTTAAATAAACACTGGAATTTGTAATGGCAACAAAGGTACGTAATAAAAACATAGATTTCTTACGCTTTTTATTTGCTTTCCTTATTGTAATGTTCCATTTTAGGTCATTTCAAAATATTGATTTTACTGCAAACTTTTTAAAAGGAATTAAGCATTGTAATATTTGTGTTGAGTTCTTTTTTATAATTGCAGGGTATTTTTTATTTCAAAATATTAATATTAAACAGGATACTTTTGATTTTATGAAACGCAGATTTTTCAGGCTTGCTCCCTTAATATGGGTTTATATAGTGCTTTCTGCTGTTTTCTCATCTATATTCCATTTTAAATTCAGTTATGACGGTAATATTCTGCAATTGTTTCTATTAAACAATGTCGGATTTTCACCTCTAACCGGAGGCACAGGTTGTGGGGTATCGTGGTTTGTAGCTGTACTGTTTTGGACCGGAGTTTTTTACTTCTATATTTCAAAAATTTTTAAAACACAATATGTTAATCTGATTATATGGCTTATTACGGTATGCTCGTTAGGGATATTTTTAAACAATGGCAGTTATGGATATGGCGGGCATACGTCTAATATTGCTTTAGTTTTCAATACAGGTATTTTGCGTGGTTTATACGGCATTGGAATAGGGTACTTTTTGTCGATGATAAAAGATAGAGAATTCCTTGAAGGTTATACTTCCAATTTATCCGAATGTGTATTTAGTATACTGGAATTAGGCTTGTTTGGCGTAATAATGTATTATTCCATATTTAGTGATAAAGTGCTCGGACAAAGCTCTTTTGTTATTGTATTTTTATTTAGTATAATGTTTTACCTCTTTATTGTTAAAAAAGGTATTTTATCTAAACTGTTTGATAATAATATTTCAGCGTGGTTAGGTCAAAGTTCTTATGCTATATACGTAATGCATCCGCTTGCAGGTGTAGTATGCGATTCGATATTGAAGCATAATGTTCACTATGTACAAGCTAATCCTTATTACATATATTTTGCTAAAGTCCTCATTGCAATTATGTTTGGTATTATATCATTCTACATTTTTGAAAAACCTTTAAACAGGTTAGTTAAACGCTTCTGCAATTGATTTTTTGTAATCAGGTCTTAGAATACCTTTTTCAGTGATTATACCTGCGATAAGTTCATGAGGGGTTACGTCAAATCCCGGGTTAATTATATTAACTTCGGGAGCACAGATAATTTTTCCGTTGATATGTGTAACTTCTTCTCTTGAACGTTCTTCAATAACGATTTCATCGCCGGTTTGGATACTTGTATCAATTGTTGATAACGGAGCTGCAATATAGAACGGTATGTTGTGGTATTTAGCTGCAATTGCAACTGTGTAAGTCCCGATTTTGTTTGCAGTGTCACCGTTTGCGGTAATTCTGTCTGCGCCGACTACAACCATATCAATCATACCTTTTTTCATAAAATAAGAGCACATTCCGTCTGTAATCAAGGTTGTGGGAATTCCGTCCATAGTAAGTTCAAGTGTGGTAATTCTTGCACCCTGCTGACGGGGTCTTGTTTCATCTGCAAAAACCTGAATAGTTGGATCATTCGCAAACGCCGAACGAACTACCCCGAGTGCTGTTCCGTAAGCTACTGTTGCAAGAGCACCCGCATTGCAGTGTGTCAGAATTGATGCGCCTTTTGGAACAACTTCTGCCCCGTAGTCACCGATTTTTTTGTTAATTTCAATGTCTTCGTTTTCCAGTTTAATCCCGTTTATCTTTAATTCTTCTACAATGCCTTGAATATCAGATTTTGAATTTTTTATAATTTCTTTTTGTTTTGCCACTGCCCACATAAGATTTACTGCTGTAGGGCGAGAAGATGCTATATAGTCAGCTTTTTCATTCAATTTTTTAATGAATTCATCACGTGAAAGATTTTCTTGAGCGAGTTCCTGCGCATAAAGAACAACTCCGTGCGCACCTGCAACACCGATAGCCGGCGCCCCTCTGACAATCATTGTTTTGATAGCATCATACATTGCCTGACCTGTTGTTATGTTCACGTATTCAAAGTGTTCGGGTAATATTGTCTGATCCACCATTTTTGAATAGTTATCTACCCATTCGATTGTTTTTATTTTTGAATGAAATTCTGCCATTTATCTTTCCTTTTCTATTTGTAGTTTTTTATAAAATCAATTATGTAAAAAGTTAAAAATCCTGTAAAAGCGTTTATTGTGGCACTAAGTACTCCCATAAATACCGATAAGACTATCAGAATAAAAACACTTGCATCATTAAGCATTAGACCAATTCCGTAGTTTGCGGCTATGTGAAAATATTTCATTAAAACAATAGAAATCGGCACATAAACAATTGAAAATCCCATGTATGAAATAAATCCTGACAAAGATCCGACAATAATACTGTCTTTTATGGAATTAAGCGACAAACATTCATATTTAATCAAAATCCATATAACAAGCGGAGCAATAAAACAAATTAAAAATATCATTGAAAAAGTTCCGATATAAGGAATTAGTGTAAGTGCACCGAGTACAGCTCCGAAAAAAACGCTTAAAATAGAGATTTGTCTTAAAAGTACATAGTTAATATTCATGAATTTTATTTTATCACAACAGAACACTTATTACAAATAATTATCTCTTTTTCATTCTTATCGGAGGGTTGTCTGGGAAGTTGTTTTTCCCTTTAATATAAAGTTTTTCAATAGCTGCATAATCTTTTTCTTTCATATAAATATTGCCGAGAATTGAATAAGCGTTGAATATTTTGGGGTTACGGTCAATTAGTTTTTCAAGCAGATTTTTTGCTTCTTCGTAATTTTCTGTTTCATAATAAATCTTTGCAAGAATAACTGCTGCATCGTCATTAGGATTAAGTTTGTAAGAAGTTTGTGCGTATTTTAATGCATCGTTGTAATTTTTATTTTGATAATTAAGTTCAGCAATACGCAAAAATTTACTTGACGACAAATGACCCGATGCATCTAAATCATTTTTTGTATTTTCTATTTCAATATTAATTCTTGTGTCGTATTCACCTAAAATATCTTTAGAAGTAATATATTTTTCTTTTTGTTTGTCAGTAAAGTTTTTATTTGAAATGTCAGGCACAATGGAATATAGTAATTTCAGGGTAATTATATCATTGCTGCTTAATTTAGCTGATTTGTTTGAAGAAGCAGGATACATAATATCTTGCGGATTAAGACTGTGTCCGCTTATTCCGAGTGAATGACCGATTTCATGCAGTGCTGTTGCGTAAATTTCTTTTTCGGAAAAATATTTGTTATCAAAATTATAAGATGCAAATTTAATTTTAGAGTTTTTAATTTTATTCTTCTCTACATTAAATTTTGAATATCCTGTAATCATTTTCTGTTCGTTGGCTTCACTTTTAAAGTCGGGCGGAAATTCACAAATAATATTCGCATTGCTTTTAGTGTAAATATAAGTAAAAGTTAATAATTCATTAGAAGCTTTTTCCCATTCTTCAAATGCGTTTCTGACTTCTGTGTAATAGTAATCAGGCAGGCTCGGGTTGTTTTCTATATAAACTTTAAGCGGAAAAGTTGACTGGTTCCAGCGGATAAGTTTGCCGTTGTTAAGAGTTCTGTCAATGTAATTCCCTGAAAATTTTTTATTTATATAAGTACGGTTATTTTTAACTTCTTCTGAAAAAAGAGAATTGTCAATGTTATTTGGTTTGTGTTGTTTCTGTTTAGGCTTAACTGAAGTTTGTGTAACCTTTACAGTCTGCGTTTGTATATTATTGGGTTTTATATCCCTGTTATTTCTAAACAAAATATAAAAGTTGCAAATAATTAGAATTAAAATTATTATTTTAATTAAATTACTCATTGAAACCTCATAAAATTGCCCTTGTATGACAAATCGCAATAGCTATTGAATCTACCGTATCATCGAGTTTAGGCAGTTTTTCTACACCTAGTGACAATTTAACCATTTGTTCGACTTCTTTTTTGTCAGCCCTTCCGTAACCTGTCAAGACCTGTTTAACTTCCATTGGCGTGTATTCATAGATTGGTATGTTGAATTTTTCAAGTACCGTAAGTATTACTCCTCTTGCGTGAGCAACAGGCATGACGGTTGTCTGGTTTCTGAAGAAAAAGAGTTTTTCGATTGCAGCCGCATCGGGGTTGTATTTTTCGACTATGGTTTGCATATCTTCCCAGATTTCAAAAAGCCTTGCGGATTCCCTAACTCCTTTTTGAGTCTGGATTGAGCCTGAATGCAGAAGTACGGAATTTTTCCCGTCATAATCAATAACAGAGTAACCAACTATAGCCATTCCCGGATCTATACCTAAAATCTTCATAGAAGTATTATAGCACAGTTTGTTTTTGTAATAAGTATTCTTTAATAATCATAATATCATTTTCCATATCATTTAATAAGACTAGAAAGCATCTGATTGAAAAGCCGACACTTTGGCTGTCCATGCCGTTAATGCTTGCAGTTGAAAGACATTCAAAAAGCAATCTGATACCGCATAGTTTTTCTTTCAATTTTTCAATAATATTGATAATTTCCTGCTTATCTTTCATAATAACTCCTTAATAAATTTCAAGTATAAATATAATATTACAGTTAAACTATAATACTTATAATTATTTTTGTCAATATCAAGATATACTGTAAAATGTCTAGTATGTTAGATATAAAAGTAGAAATCAAATCTTGTATAGTAAGAACTGGTACTTCTTTGACAAAAGTAATGAAAGCTTTGAATAAGAAAAAGTCAATAACGACCGGTTACAGCAATATTGCGAATAAAATAAATACAGTACGATTACTTTTAATGAAGCTCAATATATCCTTGATCATCTGGGTTACAAAATAACTATCGACAGAAAATAATTGTTTTAATAATATTGCCTTTTTTGTGCTTATGTTATATACTTATTAACGGGTAAGTTCTCTTATCACTCCTCAACACAACATAATTTTGAAGAAATTGGTTGGAAGGAGGTGATAATATGAAAAAAGAGATAATAAAAAATGTCCTATTGCTACTAGGACATCTTTTACAAATTATTTCGGTTTTCATTTAGGGAATGAAGAAAGACTTTAAGAGTTACGACCTCTTAAGGTCTTTTCCCTATGTTTAAATTATAACATATTTTTTGATTATTTCAAGTCCCGAATTTTTCGCCCGAACGACAGACCCGCAGGTAACGGCAATACAACGTTTTCATAAGCAGGGTGGAAGTTTATCGCATCAATAAAAGGCTTGCATTTCGCCTCATGTGACAAAACGTTATCACAGGCGATTATTCCGCCCTTTCTCAAATGTTTGTCTATAAGCTCAAAGTATTTTATGTATTCTGATTTGTTCGCATCTACAAATGCAATGTCAATCATAAAATCTTCGGGTAATTCTTCTAAAATCTCACAGGCTGAACCTTTTAGTGTGGTGATTACATCGTCAACCCGACAAATCTTAAAGTTCTCTTTTGCAATATCTAATCTCTTGTCCCAAAATTCTATTGTGGTTAAATGTCCGCCTGTTTCTTTAACGGCTTTACCCAGCCAAACACCTGAATAGCCGTTTGATGTGCCCACTTCAAGAACACTTTTGGCGTTTTCTGATTTGATTAATGTATATAAAAATTCAGCCGTAACCCTTGAGATATTCCAAAATTGTTTTTGGGTTTCTTCTAAATTGTGTAAAACTTCTTCTGTTGTGTCATCAAAATATTTTTTCATGCTATTTGTTTATCTTTTTAACCTTTTCTGTTGCAACTATGGAACTTGCGGGAATATCAATAGGAATGGACTTTAAGACCTTGTTTGCTCCCAAATCAAATACAGTATACAAAGAAGCTTTTGTATCAGTTATCAATGCAATATTTGTTCCTTCAATATGATAAATTTTAGTTGAAAATCCGTTAGTATTCAGATAAATTGAGTCTGTAATCATATCGGTTTTTGCATCTATAACCTGAATAGAATTATCTCCTGCCCCCAGAACATAAATTCTGTCGTGGAAGGCAAGCATATCAACAGGTTTTTCACAAACTTCGGTTTCGCCGATAAGTCCTATTGTGTCGTAATCAATTATTGCAAGTCTGTTTTTTGTTCTGCTTGTCAAATATATTTTGTTGTTTGTATAAAGTATTTTGGAAACGTTAGGAAACTTACCGATTTCTTTCAGCAGGTAATTGTTGTCAAGCTCAATTGCCCATATCTCCCTTGTTTTTTTATCGTAATAGAATAGTTTAGAGCCGTCTTCGCTTAACGTAAGTTTTTCGCACATTCCGCTAATTCTGATTTGTTTTGTCAAAGTCATAGTTTCGAGATTAACCATGTAAATGCTGGAGTCTTCCGAACTTGATACATAAGCTATTCTCTTGTTTTTGTCTATTAAGATTTCATCAGGCTGGGTTTTTGTGTAAATCTGTTTAATTACCTGATCATCAGCAAGTGAAATAACATCAATTGAAGGTTTTCCGTAAGATGTTACGAGCAGAAAGTCTTCATAAGCCTTCAAAGAAATAGGTATATTGTTTTGTGCTAACGAATATTCAGGTGTTTTGGCACCTGCGTTCAATACCTGAATGTTTTTGGAGTACGGTGATGAAACGTAAAAATTTTTATTCTTTAATTGAGGGATTTGAGATAATGTTTTTAAAGTAGAGCCTGATATTTTTTCTACCCTCGGGGTAACGTTTTCAACCCTTATACCGGGATCGTTAACCGTTTTAATTTCAAGGTTTCCTATTATGCCGTGGAGATTTTCAGGGATAATTAAACCTTTAGGCACAAGCATATCTTGAGGCAAAAGTCCTGAACGAAGTTCTGCCGGCGGATTTGCCATTTTATATATAGTTTTGTTGCCGTGGGTGTCTGTCAAAACTTTTAAAAGAGCAAAGTCATTGTTAAAAATAACAATATTAGGCTTGTCAGCAAGAGTTTTGTTTGAAGGATAAGTTGTTTTTATCTCCAGTTTGTCAGTATCGACAATTCTTGCAGGAAATAAAGGTAGATAAAGAGTGTTATCAGGCAGTATAATAACTCCGTCAAACCTGAAATTTGTCTTAGGGAAATCATTACTTACAAAATTTCTTACATTATCAGGAATTTGAGCTGCAAACACAGGTGCTGACAGCGAAAGCATTATTCCCAAACAAATTAATGATTTACGCATTATTAAATACTCCCTTAACTTTATCCATTATTGATGATTGATGAGCTTTTTCTTTTTTATTATTTTGGATTTCGTACAATTTTCTGTAAAGGTTTCTTTCTTCATCAGAAAGTTTTACAGGTGTTTTAACTGAAACGACAACAATATGGTCGCCTCTTTGAGAAGGTCTTGAAATATACGGAACGCCTGCATTTTTTATCTTTATTGAATTACCGCTTTGGACACCTGCGTGCACGGTAATTTTTTGTTCTCCGTCAAGAGTTTTAACAACGACCTCATCACCGAGAGCAGCCTGAGCAGGAGAAATATCAAGTCTGGAATAAACGTCATTTCCGTCACGCTTAAAGTAATCTGACGGTTTAACGTGAAGCACTACAAACAGGTCGCCGGCACGTCCGCCGTTAGTACCTGCATCGCCTTCACCTGATACACGAATTTTAGACATATTATCAACGCCTGCCGGAATTTTAATGTTAATTTTCTTTTCTTTCTCGATTTTTCCGTGTCCTTTGCAGGCTTTGCAGGGATTTGAAATTTTTTTGCCTTTTCCGTGACAATCAGGGCAGGTAACAATTTGTGCAAATGAACCCAGAGGAGTTCTTGTAACCTGCTGAACC
>HF991456.1 GCA_000433095.1 Clostridium sp. CAG:967
ATATTGACAGCTTATTATTATTATTAAATATATTATTATATTTATTAATATAATATATAATAGAAAACTTTGTTGTATAAAACTTTGAGTACACAAAAAGGTAAAAAGTTACAGTTTTTTTATATTTCTTTCTTTTGAATTTTTATTCGGCTATAATTTTATTATAAGATAATTTTAAGGAGTAGTAGGATATGAAATTTGTTGTTAAAAAAGAAGATTTATATAACGGGATTAAAATAGTAGAGAGAGCTACATCAATGAAAGCTTTACAGCCTGTTCTTTTGAACATTTTAATCGAAACTATCGGAAACAGCTCTGTTAAACTTGTTGCAACAGATTTGGACTTTACCGTAATTGCTTATGTCGATGCACAGGTAGAAGAAGAAGGTAAAATTACATTACCTTCAAAAACACTCAATGAGATAGTTTCAAAGCTTGGTGATAAACTGATTACTTTTGAAATGAACAACGAAGAAACGTCCGTTAATATAACCTGCCAGAACTCAAAGTTTGATATCATCGGTATTTCAGCTACAGAGTTTCCTCCTGAATTTTCAAATATTGAAGTTAATGAAAATGACGGTTTTGAAATAGAAATCAGACCGTTTGTAAAAGCTGTAAGACAAGCAGGTTTTGCTGCTGCAAGTTATGAAACAAGTAACCTTTTATCCGGTATTGTCTGCGATATATCTGAAAATATTCTTGAAATAGCTTCTACTGACGGAAACCGTCTTGCAAGAGTTCGTGAAACTATTGATAACAAAGACAATCATGCAAAACAATTGATTATTCCTTCAAAAACATTGAATGAATTTATAAAAATGAGCAGCTTTATTGACGAAGATTCTGTAAAAATATTTACCGAAAACTCTAAACTTATTATCAAATCAGAAAAAACAACTACAATTTCAAGACTTTTGGAAGGTCAATTCCCTAAATATAACCAGCTGATACCTAAGGAAAGCCCGAAAGAAGCAATTGTTAATGTTTCTCAGGTAATTTCAGCAATTGAACGTGTTTCTATCATGGTTAACGAAAAAACAAGTATAGTTAAACTTGAATTCAGCAATAACAATTTGAAACTTTCTGCTGATACCCCGGATTCCGGTAAGTCAGAAGAAAATCTTGATATTGATTATTCAGGCGAAGATTTAGCTATTGCTTTTAACTACAAATATGTGCTTGAAGCTTTGAAAAACATTGATGCAGATGAAGTTAAGATTGGATTGAATACACCATTGTCGGCTACAATGTTCAGACCTAACAGCGAAGAAGACTTTGTAGGCTTGATTATGCCTGTACAAATCCGTTAGGAGAATATAAAATGAAAGAAAAAGCAGTAGAATATTTTAAAAACGGCTATTCTTGTTCTGAAAGTTTAATTAAGGCAGCTATTGATGAAGGTTTATGTCCTTCTGAATTGATGCCTGTTGCTACAGCTTTTTCAGGAGGGATGTCTTCAGGTTGTCTTTGCGGTGCGGTTGCTGCCGCACAAATAATTTCAAGCTATTATTACGGATGTGAAAATTCTATGGGTAATGAGGTTTTAGCACGTCAGAAAGCTAAAGAGCTTGTTGATGAATTTAAAAAGCGTAATAAAATAACCTGCTGTAGAGTTTTATCAGGCGGTCTTGAGGGTGCTGCAAAGAAAGAAAGATGTTCAAAATATGTTTCCGATGCATGTGAAATCCTCGAAGAACTGCTAAAATCAAAGGTTTAGAATATGTTAAATTTATTAGCCGTATTTTTGGGCGGCGGGTTAGGTGCGGCAACAAGATATTTGACAGGTTTTTATATGACAAAAGTTTTGACGGTAAACCTGCCTGCTGCAACATTTTCTGTTAATGTTACCGGAAGTTTTTTAATCGGCTTTTTGTATATTTTGTTTATTGAAAAGACTGATTTAAGTCCTGCTTTAAAACTTGCTTTAACAGTCGGTTTCTGCGGCGGCTTAACTACTTTCAGTACATTTTCCATAGAGCTTTTTGAAATGATAAAAAATGCTCAATTTATTCAAGCTTTTGTATATGCTTTATTGAGTGTTATAATATGTTTATTGGCAGTAACAGTTGGAGTATATTGTGCAAAAATCATTTGATAAATTAAATTTTTTGACAGCCGGTATGCCTTTGAGAACCGGCAAAGCTTCCTACCCTAAAGCATTTGAAATTCTAAAAGATATGGAACTTGACGGAATGGAGCTTGAATTTGTTCATGGTGTAAGAATGAGTGAAGATTCAAGAGGATTTGTAAAAGAGAAATCCAATAATTTTATAATCACAGCTCATGGTCCGTTTTACATAAATTTGAATTCCAAAGAAGAAGAAAAAGTAGAAGCCAGTGTGCAGAGAATTATTGATACAGCCTCTGTAGCTTCTCAGGCAGGCGCTTTCAGTATAACTTATCATGCTGCATTTTATATGGGTGTAGATAAAGAAACTGTTTACAATCAGGTTAAAGAGCAGACAAAACGCATAACAGATGTTCTGGAACGTGAAAAAATAAAAGTTTGGGTTCGTCCGGAAACTACGGGAAAAGCTACTCAATGGGGAGATTTAGAGGAAATAGTTAATCTTTCAAAAGAGTTTGAATATGTTCTTCCATGTATAGATTTTTCACATCTTCATGCAAGAAGTGCAGGTGAATACAATACTTATGACGAGTTTTCGCTTGTGCTTGAAAAAATAGGTAAAGAAATCGGGCAATATGCTCTGGATAATTTTCACGGACATCTTGCAGGGATTGAATACACTGCAAAAGGCGAAAGACAGCATCTTGAACTTGAACAATCTGACATGAATTACAAGGACTTGTTAAAAGTATTGAAAGAATTCGGCGTAAAAGGTGCTCTGGTTTGCGAAAGTCCTAATATTGAAGATGACTGTAAGTTAATAAAAGAATATTACTACTCAATCTAATATTATTGGATGATTTAATTAAAGATTTATTTGCTAAATGCCGTAATTTGTAAAAAAATGAGGCATCCTTATGTTTAACAATGTAAATAATCCTTTTAACAAAGCGGTTTCATCTTCTACATCGTCTGACAGTCAGGGAAGAAGACAAAAAGAAGAACCTAAAAAAGAGCTTAAAAAATATCTTGAAGAAGAAGAAGCTGATGAAGTAAGAATTGGCGGACTTCCTATTTTAACCGAGGAAGAAGTATTTGCAATGACAAAAAGCTACATTTCAAAGCTTAAGGAAGAGCATAAAGAGAACGAAAAAACAGTAAAAAGACTTGATAAATATCTTGAAAAATTCGACATAAAAAAGTTTATGAAAAAGAACCCGAATATGACAAGTCCAGATTTTTACATGGTGATGTATAACGAAACAGAAGGACTAATAAATTAATATCTCTTAATAAAAACTTAAAGATATTTCGTAAACTGTCCGATAAACAACCTGTAGAAATTTCTACAGAAAGGATAGGTATATGGAAATTAACGGAGTATCATCAAAAGCTTACACATCAGCCTCTGCTGCTGTTGAAGAAGAAGAAGAATTGCAGGAAACGCAAGAAGAAAATGCAACCGAAGAAGCCAAAGAATACGGTGTTGCAACAAAGCAAAAAGAAGAAAAAGACACAGCAGAATTTTCAAAAACAGATTATGATGAATCGGATGTCGAAGAAAAAGCATCAAACTTTATACAAAATATTTTGTTTGTTGGCGGTTTGACAGATGAAGCAGAAACAGCATTAACAAGATATATGAATACATTTGATGCTGCAAAATTTATTAAATCATTCGGACCGTTTTCATCATCATCGGAAATATCGGCGGCAATGTATGCTGTAACAGCAGGAATTATTAAATATCAGGATGNNNNTGTAAAAGCAGGAATGATTAAATATCAGGATGAAGAATAGCAGATAAAAAGCGGTCTTTGTGACCGCTTTTTTATTTTTTAACAAGCACTCCAGCTCCTGAAACAAGTTTTGGGTGACAAGTTTAGACATTTTTTCGGGATATTTTATATAAATCCCTAATATGTCATTTCCCAGTTGTCATTTAAAATTTTACCAAAGCATCCCCACCATGTTGTTCCGGAAGATATTTTACAATAAGAATTAAAATTTGCTTCTCTTGTTTCTGTAGAGCAAGGTGCTTCAGTACAGTCATCATCTAATAAACCGTTATTATATAATCTTAAAGCAAAAATATCCCGACCTACAATATTTGGTCCCTTAGCTCCATTAACATCAATGTGAATTTGTGTGCTTTTTAAACTATCAGGTATAATATTAACAGATACTCCGTTTGCAAGCACATAAGCTCTTGTATCTCTATTAACGTCTGCCATAACATTAATTGAACTGCCATCTGATTTTTTGTATTCTGTACTAAAACAATCTGTCCAATTTTTTCCGCAAGCTTTTACAATCTTAAAATAGTTATTCATAAAATCGTCAAAAGCATTAATATCAGTAAGTCCTGCTTCATTCAAATTTATTGCATTATTATCTGTCAAATATTGTACACTGGCTTGAGACAATTCATTATATGCTTTGTGTAATTGAACAACATAAGTTTTTCTCTGGTGATTTTGCATTAGCGAAGGCACAGTCATTGCAGAGACCACTCCAATAATCCCGAGTGTGACCAGAACCTCTGCTAATGTAAATGCACAACGATGATTGTTTCTGCTTGAGTAAATATTCATATCATACTCCTAAAAATAAGTAATATGTTTAATTTAATACTGAATATATTCAGTATTATACTGATTATAACATATATAATAACAAAAATCAACATACTAAAATTAAATAATGGATATGTCTTATTATAATAGTGAACTTGCCAAAAATATGCGTGTAGAACGTGCAAGATTAAACATTTCCCAGTTAAAGCTTGCAGAAATGGCAGATGTTTCATTAGATACCATAAATATGATTGAACGGGGTGTTGGTAATCCAAGATTATGCACAATAATAGCAATTGCAAAAGCTTTAAATGTAGATTTGAATACGCTTTTGCAATTGTAAAATAAATATTTAATTTTAATTAATTATTTTTTAGATGTTTTATCTGCAAGCTCGCTGTCTACACGAAGGAATACAGGCTTGATTTCATCTTTTGATATAAGCTTGCCTGTTTTGATGTTATCACAGGTTAAATCGTCTAATTTTGTGCTTAAATCAAATGATAATTGTCTTGCCATTTCACGTGCAATATTCGGGCAGTAAGGATAGATTAATGCTGAAATTATACACATAATTTCAAGCACATTAACAAGAACCTGACCGCATTCTGTCATTTTTTCTTCTTTTGCAAGTGTCCAAGGCGCATTATCCTGAACGTATTTATTTACGGTGTCGACAAGAGAAATAATTTCCTGTGCTGCTTCTGCGATTTCATAATTGTCAAAATGATTTTTAACAATTTGGACTGTTCCGAGTGCTTTTTTTGTTAAAGGATTTTCGTCCTTAAATTCAGGCTTAACCTCGCCGTCAAAATATTTTACAATCATTGAAAGCGTTCTGTTTAAAAGGTTGCCCATGCTGTTTGCAAGGTGTGCGTTAACTTTTTCTTTAAAATCATCATCGGAATAATTTCCGTCACGTCCGCAAGGAGCGGATGAAGCCATATAGTATCTGAAAGCATCAGGATATTCAAGTTCAAAAGCTTCAAGGACTGATGTCGGTGAAATTACGTTTCCTAATGATTTAGACATTTTTGACTCGTCAATTGTAATCCAGCCGTGTGCAAGAATTTGTTTTGGCAAAGGTAAATCCAAAGCCATTAAAAAAGCAGGCCAATATATGCTGTGGAATTTAAGAATATCTTTACCGATAACCTGAACATTTGCAGGCCAGTATTTTTTGAAGGTTTCTGACGGGTTTTCCGTATCATAACCTAAAGCGGTGATATAGTTTGAAAGCGCATCAATCCATACATAAATTGACTGTTCGCTATCTCCAAGAACATCAATACCCCATTGAACATTTGATTTTGCACGGGATACGGATATGTCTTGAATATCTTCCAGCTGGTTCAAAACTTCGTTTGCTCTGAATTCGGGAACGATAAATCCCGGATTTTCTTTTATATGTTTGATTATTGCATCTTTGTATTTTGTAAGTTTAAAGAAGTAATTTTCTTCGCTTACAACTTCAGGTTTTTTAAGGTGGTCAGGACAAAGACCGTCTTCTGTCAAATCTTTGGGATTTAGGAAGCATTCACAGCCCTGACAGTATAAACCTTCGTAAGAATGTTTGTAAATATCGCCCTGTTTCAATAACTTATCAAATATTTTCTGAACGATTTTTTCATGCTCTTGGTCGGTTGTTCTGATGAATTTTGTGTAATCTACATCAAGAGCTTTCCAGGCATCTTTGAATTTTTGAGCATTTTCATCGCACAATTCTTTTGGTGTAATACCTTTTTCTGCTGCTGTTTTCTGAATTTTAATTCCGTGTTCATCTGTTCCTGTAAGGAAGAACACATCATCGCAGCGTTGTGAAAAATGTCTTGCAATAATATCAGTTAATATTTTTTCGTAAGCGTGCCCTATGTGAGGTGCTCCGTTTACGTAGTCAATTGCTGTTGTTAAATAAAATTTGTCCATTCGTTTATTTCCTTTATTCTTAAATAAATTTTACCATAAACTATTTTCTTTTAAATATTATGTATCTGAAACCGCTGTCAATAATGTTTTGAAGATAGTAGTTTTCCTTTACAAAGGCACAGAAATCAAGTGCGTAATCCTGACATATATAATTAAAATAGTAGTCTTTCATATGCAGGTTATTAAATATAATAAATTCAGGTTTTTCACTCCTGTAGTGCTCTATAATTTTATCTTCTCCCAAGCTTTCCGTATATAAAGGCAAAAGCGAGTTATAAAAATCATCAGCTTTTCTGTCTGTGAGAAAGTTTATCGTCATTCCTTCCGGAAAAATCACTGCTCTGTCGTTTTTATCAGAGTTTTTGCTGAGATAATTAATAAGTTGGATTGAGCTGTCTGCAAAACTTTTATTTGTATAAATTGTACCTTTTGCCGTTGTAATTTTATTATTGTCAAAAGCAAGAGCGTTTATATTTATAATCAAAAAAATTATACTTATAACAAGAAGATAAATTCCGGCTGTTTTTTCGAGTTTTTGCGGAATTTGTCTGAACAAGACTGCAAAAAAAGCGATTAGCGCAATCGAAACATAATAGCTTCCGTAACTTTGAATTATCAGTATCCAGAAGACTTTTGCGCATACTGCAACAGCTGATAAAGTCAGAATTATAAGGTTAGAATTTAGTTTCTTGTAACTTGCAATTGCAAAAACGGTTAGCAGAACAGGCAAAAATCCGAAAACGACTTTAATGTTTTCGGTAACAAACCATATCATAGCAAGATACCCTATGATTGAAAAACTTACAGATGCAGTTTTATTTTTGTCATATAAGTATGCACCCAAAAGTATTCCTGCAAAAGGTATTGCGGTTTTTAAGAAAAATATTAAAAGTGTTGGAATTACTTTGGGATGAAAATAAATTCCGCTGTTCTGATAAAAGTATGTTAAAGTCTTGCTCTTAGCCATAGCAGCAGTTATCGCAAGTGAATGCATTAAATCATTTATCCCGAGTCCCTGAACAAAAAGAACTCCAAAACTGAAAAACGGTGCAATTGCAAAACTTAAAAGAGCTTTTAAATCTTTTGATTTAATTACAAAAAATAAAACAACAAGAGCATATAAAATAAAATCATATTTGCATGTTATAGAAACTCCTGCAAGAAATGCGCTCATTTTAAGATTTTTCTTATCAAGCAGGAAATAAAGTGAGAACAAAAATGATACTAAACCGTATAAAACAGCCCACGAGTACGGAAAGTGAAAATTAAAAATGCAGGTTGCTGCAACACCGACTGCAATAGTGAAAAATCCTATGCAGAAACTTAAAAATTCAGAAAGAAATTTTTGTGCGATTAAATAAATTCCGCTTACTGTTAAAATCGAACAGACAGCCCCTGCACCGTATAGTGTTGAAAGCTTTGCGCCAAATATTTTATACAGTAATGCATTAATCTGATATGAAAGAGGCCCGTAAATGTTAAAAAGGTCTTTATATAAAATTTTTCCTTCAAGAATTCTTTCGGGATAATAAACTTCCCTTCCGAAATCAATTAAAATACCTGCATAATGTCCCGTAAAAAATACTAACCCTGCTAAACATAAAATCCATAACAAAATAAGATATTTATAATCTTTTAAAACCTTTTCCATATTACAAAATTTAACAAATAAATAAGTAAAAAGCAATTTTTGCCCCAAAAATAACTTTATTAAATTGTAAGGTAAAAAATGCAGGTTATTTTATGTCTTCAAACTGGGCAAACAATTTAGATATGCTGGCACAAAACGGTGTGCTTGATTATGATGCACCTGCATTTGTTATGGGGCAGAAACCGAGATATGTCGGAGCTCCTGCAATGCCTCCTTCACCTTTTGAAGGTCCGGTTCCGAATGCTCCAAACCTAAATCAGCCTCAGAGTGATGAATTCAATCCTGAAAAAAAAGATGATAATTTTGTAAAAAATCCGGCATGGAAAAAATGTGCATTTACTTTTCTGGCATTAGGTGCACTGGTTTTAGGCGGCTGGAAATTTAAATCCAAATTAATGCCTTCAATAAAATCAGGCTGGACAAAATTAACAGGCAAATTAAAATTAAACAGCATAAAACAATTCTTTAAAGACGGCTGGAATAAATTATTTAAGAAGAAAACCTCTTAATTTATCCGCTGATTAAAATCTTGCTTTTATTTCTTTTAAACTGTCGCCGCCGTACTTATTCAAAAATTCGTCTGCTAAAACGCAGGCAATACGAGCTTCCGCAACAACCGCACAGGCTTCAACCGCACAGGTGTCTGAACGTTCGAAATGTGCTTCGGTTTCTTCCATTGTCACGGCATCAACAGTATTCAAAGGTTTTCTTAATGTCGGAATTGGTTTCATAACAGCCGTAACTACAAGGTTTTCACCGTTTGTCATTCCGCCTTCTACTCCGCCTGCGTTGTTGGTTTTTCTGTAAATCTTGCCGTCTTTAGCATACATTTCGTCGTGAAATTCGCTGCCTTTCATTTTGTAAGCGTGGTGATTGCCTACGGCAACCGATTTTACGGCAGGAATACTCATTACTGCCTGCGCAATTTTTCCGTCGATTTTTCTATCCCATTGTACAAATGAACCGAGTCCGACAGGAAGGTTTTCATATATTACTTCAATTTTTCCGCCTACAGTATCTCCTGCTTCTTTAGCCTGGTCTATTTCTTGTTTAAATTCTTCTTCCGTTCTGCCGTTTCCTATTCTCAGGATATTTGAGTGTCCTTTAATATCAAATTCCTTAAGAATTTGTTTTGCAACAGCACCAACTGCAACTTCAATAGCAGTCTTTCTTGCGCTTGAACGTTCGAGAATATTTCTCAAATCTTCATGATTATACTTAATGCTGCCCGCATAGTCGGCATGTCCCGGTCTGTATGTAGTGAATGCTTTTTCATCTGTTATGTCTTTGGGATTTGCACTCATAATTTTTTCCCAGTTTTCGAAATCTTTGTTTTGGATAACAAGGGTAATCGGTGAGCCCAAAGTTTTTCCGAAACGGATACCTGATGTAATTTCAACGGTATCGGTTTCTATTTTCATTCTTCCGCCCCGTCCGTATCCGCCCTGACGTCGTTTTAATTCATTATTGATAAAGTCAGGGTCTATCTCAAACCCTGACGGAATTCCATCTATAATTGCCGTTAAGCATTTTCCGTGGCTTTCGCCCGCTGTTAAAAATCTGAATTTATTTAGCATATTTCAAAAATGTTTGTACCTTTGTCTGCATCATTTCTTCTGTAATCATCCATTTACCGTTTACTTTTTTCACAACCATATATGTTTTAAGTTTGTAGTTTTCGCCGGACGGCTGTCTTAGGGAACTTACTTTGTAAGCTCCGTTTCCTGCATTCGCAACGGTTATATTTGTGTAATTGTTTTTGTAGCCTCTTAGTTTTGCACCTGCCTGCCCGAGTTTCATTTGTTTAATGTAAGTAGCAGTGTCTGTGTCAACGTTAACAAGCTGTCCGTCAGGTTTGATAACCTGTCTGATGATTTTAGCGTTAGGTGAATACATTGTAGCAACAGCAGGACTGTAAGAGTTTGCAGCAGCAACGTAGCTGTTAAAGAATTTTAAAGCTTCCTGTGCATCATCTGCAAAGGCTTTTAAACCTGCGCATAAAAACAGTCCGAATATCATTAATATAGATAATAGTTTTTTCATTTTTTGTCCTTTCTGTCAATTTTTGTCAGAGGCTTCTATGTAATTTAGTTCATTTTAATTTTACCACAATGATTACAGTTTGTCATTAATCGAAATATGTAGTATAAAAGAATGTATGAATATGCAAATTTTGTCGGAGTATTTAGATTTTCTGGAAATAGAAAAGGGTCTTTCGCAAAACACGATTGATGCTTACAGGCGTGATTTGGGAGATTTTTTTGATTACTATTCGGAAGTTGAGATTGATAAAATTCAGCGCACACAGATAAATACTTATGTAAGAAATCTGCATGAAAAAGACTATTCACCTACAAGCGTAACCCGAAAAATAGCATCTTTACGGGGGTTTTTCAAATGGGTTTGTGCAAATGAGATTTCACCTACAGATCCTACCTTAACTCTTGAGCAGCCAAAGCTTGCGCAAAGACTGCCAAAGGTAATGACTTTGCAGGAAATAAACGACATTTTAAACCAGGATTTGACAAAAATTCAGCGAGTAATGCTCGAACTTTTATACGGCTGCGGGCTGCGTGTATCGGAACTCGTTAACCTTAAAATTAATGACTATGATTTAAAGGGTAAATTTCTCGAGTGCACAGGCAAGGGCTCGAAAGACAGAATTGTGCCTATGGGTAATAAAGCCTGTGAGGCAATAAAAGATTACCTGTCAGAAAGAGATTTTTTAATCAGGAAATTCAATCTTAAATCCAAACAACTCTTGATTAATGATAAGGGAAAAAACGTTACCCGTCAGGAAGTTTATACTTTTATTCACGAGCAGGGAAAAAAAATTCACAAGGCTATTTCTCCTCACACCCTCCGTCACAGCTTTGCAACACATTTACTTGAAAACGGCGCAGATTTAAGGGTTGTGCAGGAACTTCTCGGACACAGCGACGTTTCTACCACACAGCTTTATACGCATATCAGTAAAAAACGCTTGAAAGAAGTTTATTTTGCAATAAACGGCTGATTTATGATAAAATATGGATATGTTAGAGTTATTTGTAGCAGGAACCGAGCAGAACTCCTCAAAGATTTTTGTAACCGCAGGTCTGGCTGCAACAATGCAAAGTCTGGGATATTCAACAGGGGTGTACAAACCTGTGGAAACGGGTGCAATAGAAAAAAACGGCTTTATTCAATCGCCTGATTTGGCGTTTGTAAAATTCGCCGATCCTTATATAAAAACTTATTTTACATATCTGCTCAAAGAAAATGCAGCCCCTATTGTTGCTGCAGCTGCCGAGAATTTAATTATTGAACGTGATGATATTTTAAAAGATTTTCAAAACCTTCAAGATATTAATGAATGCACTGTTGTTGACGGGTCATCGGGTCTTGGAACTCCATTGAGCAAAAATTTTCTTGAGGAAAATCTTATAAAAAGCTTGGATTTACCTGTTTTGCTCGCCGTTTCCGCTGTTAAATCAACGATTAACACCATACTTGTAGCTATAAACCATGCCAAAGAGATTGGAATAAATTTTCGGGGTGTGATAATTAATGACTATCCTGATAATACGGATGATATGAATATTAAACTTCTTCCACGTTTGATAGAGGAATACACTGACATAAAAATTCTCGGAGTTCTCCCCTCTTTTGACAGGAATATAAATCCTAATGATTTAATAACAGAAATTTTAAACGGTGTTGATATTGAAGCTGTTTTTCAGGTTCAAATTGCAAAACTGCAAATGTAATTATTTTCCGCCGCAGAGTAACGAAATGTTACATTATATACTTTTTATATAACAAAAAGTCAATTTTTTCTTAACAAACTTTTTTATATAAGTATAAAGAGGTATAATTCTGACTATGGATGAGAGAAATTTTACAGTAATCGAAAATGAAACCGTACTTGACGAAGTAAAGAAACAAAAAGAAATTCGCCATACAAATCCTATTGCCAAAAAATTTCTTGAGTTCCAAAAAGAGAATATGAGTAAGTTTTCGGTAAAAGACCTTTTTAAAAAGTAATGTATGCAATAAAAAATCAGATTTATCAGGATATGACAAAAACACAGAAATCTGCTCTGTGTAATTTTTTGCGTGCGCTTGTTAAAAAATCGCCTGATTTATCGGTAAATGATATTTTAGATAAATTTATTGATGATGAAAGGTATTACTTTGAAATAAACAATCCGCATTTTGAATTTTTGGAAAACTATCTTGATGACAATAAGTTTTTAGAAGAAACCGTTTTGTTTTTGAAAGAGTGCAGAAAATATTACGACTACAAGAAAAAACAGGAGCCCGTAATTCAAGCACAGAAAGAATTTGAGAAGAAAAAAAGAAAGTTTTTGCAGGAAGTTAAAATGTCAAAAGAAACTCCTACAAAAAAACAGCTTTATTATTATGACCGTTTGTGCAAAAAATATAATATAGAGAAAAAAGAACTTACCTCAAAGCTTGAGGCACGTGATGAAATAGACAGGATAATAAATGAGCATACAAGAGATTTTGAAAATATTAACGGACTCGGGGATTGAGCCAAACGAAGCAAATGTCGAAGTTAAGATGCTTCTTGAACATTTTGCCGATTACGGTTTTAAAGATATTATTGCAGGCAAAAAACTTACTGCCGATAAAATTGCAATTGTAAAAGATAAAGCACTTGAAAGAGCGCAAACACGCCGTCCTATACAGCATATTATCGGATTTGCCGGCTTTATGGGCGAAAAGTTTATCGTAAATCCTTCGGTTTTAATTCCCCGTGATGAAACAGAGTTTCTTGTAAGAAAAGCTGCTGAAATTATTAATAAAAACAATTTAAAAACGGCTCTTGATGTCGGCACAGGTTCAGGCTGCATTGCATGTATGATTGCAAAGCTTACAAATTGTCAGGTAATCGGGCTGGATATCTCGTCAGATGCACTGAATACAGCACTTGATAATGCATCAAGGTTAAATCTTTTCAATAAAGCAATATTTAGAAAATCCGATATTTTTTCAAACGTAAAACCCGGTGAAAGCTTTGATATTATAATTTCTAACCCGCCTTATATCCCACCTTGCGAGAAAGAAAATATCCAGACGGAAGTAAAATTTGACCCTGAAAACGCATTATTCACAACTGATGAAAAAGGTTTGGAGTTTTATGAAAAGATTACAAAAGAAGCGCCGAAAATACTGAACAACGGCGGCTGGCTGCTGTTTGAGCTTGGCATAGGACAATCAGGGTATGTCAAAGAATTTATGATATCAAACGGTTTTAAAGATATAGAAATCATAAAGGATTTAGCCGGAATTGACAGGGTAATCTGTGCTCATCTTTAATGTTCAAAATTTAAGAGTTTCAGCCCTCTTTTTTGTTTTTCGTGCTGAATGTCAGGAAGCTCGTAACATTTGATACAGCGTGCTTCATAGGTTTCATCTCCGCCAATCATAATCAGTGGTGAATTTTTGTCGGCAGGTTTACCGTCAATAAGTCTTTGTGTACGTGTTGCATCTTCACAGCCGCATTTCATACAAACAGCGTGAAGTTTGTCAACCTTTGTCGCAATACACATAAGTTCAGGCATACTTCCGAAAGGTTCAGCTTTAAAATCCAGCTCAAGACCTGTACCGATAACCTTTTTACCTTCTTCCATAAGTTTTGAAATAACTTTTACAATGTTGCTGTCAAAAAATTGAAGCTCATCAAGTGCAACAACTTCATCTTCGGGTTTAATTACACTCATAATCTGAATGGAGTGCTTAACCTTAATTGCATCAAGCCATAACCCGTTTCTTGACTCAATATAATCTCCCTTAGCTCTTGTGTCTACATCGGGGGATATGACTTTAACTTTTTTCTTTGCAATGATAGAACGTCTGACACGTCTTAAAAGTTCCTCTGTCTTGCCGCAGCTCATAGGACCGGTGATTAATTCAAAACTATACCCATACATCGTAATTATTTTCCCAAATCTCTTTACAATAAAATTATACCTCTGTGATTATTTTTTTAAAAGTAAAATTTTGTTAAAACTTTTCTAATTTCTCAAAACTTTATCACGCAGTTTTTTTAATCCTGCACCGTAGAAATATCTGAGCTGTTCAGGGAAATGTTCTTCAATATCAATCAAATACATTTCGTGGACACTGAAAGCTTTAATAAGAAAAACAATTTCAGGGTTTTTGGTCCAGATAATTTCAGGCTCGCTGTGTTTGTGTGCTTCAACTCTGCCGAAAAGTCCCTCCGAATTATCAATAGAAAGAAATATAAATCTTCCCGAAGAATAATGTTCAAGCATCTTTACGCCCGAATGTTTAAAGACGGTTCCGACATTGCATACAAAATCATCATACTGTACAATCTTAATTTCAATCCCCCGGTTGTAAGCATCCATAATGTGCTGTTCGATAAACTTGAAATCCTGCCCCCAAACAGAGAGGTACAATGTTTTTTTTGCACTCTTAATTATTTCAATAACTTTATCAATAATTTTGGTTCTGCTTCTGATTGTCAAAATCGGCTCTGTGTAATCCTCTTTGACATCTGGAAGTCTTTTTTCCAGATAATCAATTGTAGAATCAATTTTTCTTTTGAACCTTTTAGTAAGTTCTTTGGGCTTTATTGGTGTATATGTAACGGGTTTTGAGTTGGACGGAATTGCTATGTGTAAATTTTCAAGAACTTTTAAAGTATCATAAGCTCTTGATTGCGGGATATTAGCGAGTTTGCTTATTTCGTATCCCGTTGCAGGGTATTTTTTTAAAAGCGCAACATAAACTTTAGACTGATACTCGTTAAGCCCGAGTTCTTTTAATTTTTCAACAATTTCATCCATAAGATGAGTTTAGCAAATTTTTTAAACTGTTGCAAATAATTTACGCTCTCGGATGCGCAGAGTTGTAAACGTCTTTCAAATGCTGTGTTGAAACGTGGGTGTAAATCTGTGTGTTAGAAATGCTTGCGTGTCCCAAAAGCTCCTGTACAACCCTCAAATCTGCACCGTTTTCGATTAAGTGTGTCGCAAAACTGTGCCGGAAAACGTGAGGGGTTACGTGTTTCGGAAGATTTATTTTTTCAACGATTTCATTTATTACATTTCTTACGGTTCTTGTTTGAAGTCTGTAACCTGTGTTATTAATAAAGACAGGCGAACTTTCAGTTGGTTCTTCAAGTCTGTAACCTTTAGGGATTAAAGCTCTTGCGCTTTCAATATATCTTTCAAGGTAATTTTTTGCCCTATCGGTTACGAGAATAATTCTTTCTTTTGCTCCTTTTCCAAATACCCTGATTTCGTTATTTTCGAGGTTCAAATCTCCGAAATTAAGTCCTGAAAGTTCCGATATACGCATCCCCGTTGCCCACAAAAGCTCCAGAATTGCCCTGTTTCTGTAACCCGAAGGGGTTTCGATTTTTGTATTGTTTAAGATTTGTTCAACTTCGTCAGGTGTTAAAAATTTCGGTAAAGATTTCGGACGTTTTGGAACAGTTAAATTCATTGCAGGATTTGAGTCAACTTTGCGTTCACGATATAAATATTTGTAAAAAGTTCTTATTGAAGCAATTTTTCGTGCAATGGTCGTTTTTTTGTAATTGAACTTTTGGATAAAATGGAGATATTCTCTTACTTTGGAAAAATTTACATCTTCGCAGGAGGTTTCGTCCATCCAGACAAGAAAGCTTAAAACATCAGAGCAGTAAGCTTTTGCAGTATGTTTTGAAAAATTTTTTTCAACTATTATGTAAGACTTGAATTCTTCTAAATCTTGTTTTGAGTTTGTGTTTAAGCCCATTTTTCTAATACATTTAAATTATTGCTTTTTTATGTATACTATTATACAATAATGTTTAGAAGAAGTAAAATAGTTATTAACCAATGTAGGAGATAACATGAATTATAAAAAATTGTTAATAGCATCATTTGTCGTTATGGCTGCATTGTCATCTCAAGTTTATGCTAAAGAATTGCAGGCTCAGGTGCAGAAAAATACCGCTAATGCTGCAAAACCTGCTGCATCGTCAGTTAAAACAGGTTCTCAGGCATATCCTGAAATTGCAAGACTTATCGAATACAATCATTGCGCAGAAGCAGATGCAAAAATCAAAGAACTCTTAAATCTTGAGCCGAATGATGTTAATTTGCTTGCTTTACGAACAGTATCTATGGCTAAACAGCATAAATTAGATCCTGCTCAAAAAGAACTTGATGTTTTATTGAAAAAATACCCCAACAATCCTACATTACACTATGCACAAGGACTTGTGTATATGCAGCGCCAAACTTCTTCTGATGTAGACTATATTAAAAATACACGTGGTTTGCTGAACAGCGCAATTAAAGAATTTGTTGCCGCAGTAAACTTAAATAACAAATATTACGAAGCATATAATGCAATGGGCGTTGCAACTCTGAAACTCGGCAACAGAAACGATGCTCTGGATTTGTTCAATACTGCCGTAAAAATTAATCCTACATTTGCAACAGCATACGATAACATCGGCGTGGTTGAAATGATGAACGGCAACCTTGATTCTGCCGAAAGATATTTTAACAGTGCTATGAAGCAAAATTCACACAACCCGACAGCATGGTATCACATGGCGCAGGTTGAAACAAGACGTGGAAATTATTCAAAAGCATTAACCTGGGTTAACCACTCTGTTCACGTAAATCCTAATTCTTCTCCTGCTTTAACTTTGCAGGGTGAATTATATTTGAAACAGGGAAACCAGGCTGCTGCAATTAACTCTTTCAAAAAAGCACAGCTTGTAAAACCCGAAAACTCACGTCCTTACCTGAACCTTGCAACTATTTATGAAAACAGAGCTGATGAAGAATTTGCAATGGAACAATTAAAGACAGCTTTAGCTATCAACCCTAATTATCAGGAAGGCAAGTTGAAGATTGCCAATATGGCGCTTCATACAAGAAAATATGAACAGGCTCTTGATTATTATTCAAAGCTTGTGGGTGATAAAAATTATAACGAAGATGCAATCATCGGTCTTGCAAATACATATTACGAAATGTCAAAAGACAGAGGTGAAAACAACGGTATTACAACAAATAAAGAAGTATACCTTGCATACGATTACATAAACAAAGCTATTGAACAATGTCCTGAAGATTTGGAACTTCACCTTGCAAAACTTAAACTTGCAAGACTTGTTCATCAGGAGCCGCTTTCACGTGACAGCTTAAACTATATTGTTCAAGCAGCAGGCAACAACCTTATGGACAGCGTAATTAAAGGTGAAGCATATCTTGCTCTGGGCAGAGAAAAAGATGCTGTTTACACTTTTGAAAATGCAATAAATTTCTCTAACTCTATAGATGACGATTTGTATCTTGCAGAAATTCTTGTACACAATAAACAGTTCAGAACAGCAAGAGTAGCATTGCAAAAAGCTCTTATGAAAGATCCTGATAACGTTATTGCGAAAAACGGTATTGAATATATTAATCTGTGTGAAACAAAATCAAACGAATTCTTTGATGTTGCTCAAAGACAATATCAGGAAAACAATTACGCATCAGCAATCGAATACTGTAACCGTGCGATTGACTTCTACCATAATAGTCCGCAAATTGCTAAACTGAAAGCAATGTCATACGAAAAAGAACTTAATTACAGAGGTGCCGTGAAGTATTATCAACAGTATCTTGCTATGAACCCGAATGCGGCTGATAAAGATGCGGTAGTTAAGAAAATAGAAAAATTCAAAACAAAAGCAAACTAATAAAACCGGACAATCATGAAGAAATTCGATATTCGAAAATCATTTGAAATATTTTTGAGAGAGCCCATCAGTGTATTAACTGAGGGGCTGTTTCAACTTGTAAATATTGAGGATAATATATTCAGCAAAAAGCCCTACGTGAATGTCGATTTTGTGAATAAAAAAACACAAATTACTGTTGTAAACAGTGAAAAGATGTACAATTTATTTCAAAAGGTCTTGTTCCGTCAAAAGCTGAAAGAACAGAAAGAAAAAGTTTTAACGAAATAATAATATATTTATAATAATTTTGTTAGTGCGCTAAAATCATTTATCACTAAGTTAACATTATCAATATTTTCGTTTAATTTTTTCAACATTAAACATACTGTTTTTCTTTCTTCATAAGTAAAATTTTCAGTAATTTCCGGAGTTACTAATATATATTTTGATAAATCCATTAAAAATTGCATAAAAATTAAAGCTGTTGTTAAATGTAAAAAACTACTTTTAAATGTATCATAAGCAATTTTGTGATAGCCGTTTTCAATAATATATTTTTTGTTAAATTTTTTGGCAAACTTTTTTCTGATTAATTCATTTATTGATTTATAAAATTGTTCTGCTTTGTTCATATTAAGTCCTTTTTTAAATTATTAATTTAATTTTAAATTAATAATTTAAAAATGTCAATATACTTTAAAATTATTGTATTATCATGTGTATGAATATCAGTAATGAAATCAAAAAATTAATGATAGATAATGACTTATCTCAAACAGAGTTAGCTAGAATTATTAGTATAAAAAAGAAAAAAAGTTTTAGTGTTCAAAATTTTTCACAGAAACTAAAAAACAATACTATATCATTAAAAGAGTTTGAAATTATCTTAGATGCACTTGGTTATAGTATTATATTTGTAAGAAAAAATAATAAATAATACATTTTTCATGTTATTATTATCCTATGGTTATAAAATATATGCAGGCTGAATTTTTAATCAGTGCCGAAAAGCTTTCTCAGTGCCCGAATTACACACTGCCCGAGTTCCCGCTTCTCGGTCGTTCTAACGTAGGTAAATCATCTTTTATCAACGGACTTGCTAATCATAAAAAACTTGCCAAAACTTCAAATACACCGGGAAAAACAAGATTAATTAATTTTTTTCAGTTTAAAAACGAATTTATGATTGCGGATTTACCGGGTTACGGATATGCACAGGTGTCAAAAGATGCACAGAACAAATGGCAGAAATATCTCGAAGAATACCTCTTAAAAAGAGAACAAATCACCTCTCTTATTCAGCTGGTTGACGGAAGACATGATATTCAAAAGAATGATTATCAAATGCGTGAATGGGTTCAGGCTTATGACCTTCCGATATTCACCATAGTTACAAAAATGGATTATGTTCCAAGGTCAAAAACTTTGAATGTAATCAAGAATGTGGAAAAAGAGTTCGGAGGCGTTGTTTTGCCGTTCAGCGCAATTGACAGCAGATATAACAGCGCTGTTTTCGAGCATATTATGAGTTTTAAATCCAATTAGGATGATAATAAATCTCAATTATTTTGTTTGTTTTTAATCTTGCATGACCGCCTTTTATAAAATTTGTCAGAGAGCCTGTTGGCGGAAGGAATGTCAGCGACCATTTCAGTGGGAATACCCACAAACTTCTGTCCTGCCCGAACCTTTCGTAGGTGTAATCTGTTTTATTTTCGTCAATATTCGGGAATTTAAAATCTCCGAATATTATACTTGCAGGAATTCCGTTCATTCCGCTTGATATTATTGTTTCAACTTTAGCGGGTACAATTGTGCCCTTTGCTATGACGATTTTTCCGTTATAAATTACATCGGCTGCAACTCTAAAATTTACTTCTTCGCCTTCGTATAAGTCGTTTTCGGATGTAATATCTTTTGTGATTGTCATTCGGACAGGAATTTTATCGGTGTCTTGATAATTGTATTTTAGATGAGTATTTGGTTTTTCAAACGTTTGATTCCTTAACACATTGTCAACAAAGCTGTCTTGAATGATTTCGGATGAGCAAGGCAGGCTGAAAATAAGCAGAAATGACATAAGAAAAATGATTTTACTCATACTTCAAATTTTCCCTTGATTTGTTTTTAACCTTTGTTTCAAGCAGTTTTCTGTTATATGCGGAGTTTAACAGAAAGTTCTGGTAATGCGGATTTTCAAAATATTCGTTGTTTGCAAGGTAATAAGGATATTTTGTATAAATATATTCATAAATAACAGCTAACCTTTTGGAGGTAAGATTTTTGTTTGAGATTACATCCTGATAGTGCTGCGGAAAAGCTTTGTTAATAAACGTTATAAGCGCAATCGGGTTGTAACCGGCTTTCACCATATAATCTACAGCTCTTTTGTCTGCTACCGTTTCGAATTTTTTAGGTGCTGCTTTTATCTGCACTGCTGTAAGCCATCCGTTTCCTATTCCGTCATAAGTTCTTGATGCGTTCGAAATTTCTCGTGCCAGATAAGCGGCAAGTTCGTTATCATCGGCAATTTGTCTGTAATAATCCTGATACATTATAATTTCTCTTTTTGAAACTGTTTTATCCGTTTTTAAAAGAGATTCTTTTGCTGTTTTGTCGTAAACAAAGATTATTCTTCCCTCAATTTTGTTTGCGTTTAGTATATTTGTTCCGACACTGTTTACTCTAGCCTGTATACTTTGTTCTTTTATAATTTCTTCATCAGTAATTGCAAAAACGGAAACTGATGATAAAAGCATTAGCATGATAGTAATAAATAATTTTTTCATTCTTAACTCCTGACTTTATAATATTATAATTTTTAATGATAGTCAAAGATATTTTATAAATACTTCAAACAGAGGATTAAAATCAATTGATTTCCGATTAAAATACAAATAAGGGTTAGTAATCTTTAGGAGCAGCTTTATGGAGGAAGTATTTTATCCGCAGAACGACGGCGAAATTTCGGGTTCAATTACGCAAACCTGGACTGAGCAGGCTTTGGAATGTTATTCAATAAAATGCGACTGTAAAAAGTGTTCTCTTGCAAACGGAAGCTATTCATTTAAATGCCAGATGCCTAAAGTTATTGACATACTAATCGGTGTAGCAGGTAAACCGCAAATAAATCCTGTATAATCAGACTCCTTTTATAATGCAACCATATATTGTTTTTTAGACGGGTAAATGCCCGTCTTATTTATTTTTGTAGTATGATGTAAGAGTATGAAGAAGATAATAATTTTATTATTTACCTTAACTTTAACAATTTTACCCTCTTGTTCGCAAGTAGTAAAAATATCTGCGAATGATGCGGTAGCTCTTGCTTTAAAAAATAACCTTGCGCTTCAGGCTAAGCGTAAAGAAATTGATATCATGAAGCAGGAAGTTAAAATGGCTGATGCACTTAAAAACCCTCAAGTCCAATCAAATATTCTTACAGGCTCTATCGGTAAAGCAAATTCCAGTCAGGTCGGTCTTGCACTTCCTGTTGAAATTGCCAAAAGAGGAGTAAGAAAAAAGGCTGCCATTGCAAATATGCGTTTGGTCGAAAGTCAGGTCAGGCAGGCAGAACTGGATTTGAAAATAAAAGTCATGAGCGCATATTTCGATGTGGTTTATATGAAGTCTGTTGTGGCTATTTTGCAGCAGAGAGAAGAACTTTATAAAAATATGAAAGTTCTTGCAGAATTAAAACCAAAAAATTCTCAAAATTATGAAATTGAAAAATTACAGGCAGACATCAGACACAAGAAACAAATAATTTTGTTAAACAAAGCAAAAGCTAACCTTTTGTATGCACAATTCCATTTAAATGACACTTTAAATCTTCAAGACAATTCTGTAATGTATGATGCACGTGAAGACTCATTATTTCAGGAGCATATAACCCTTTTGGATATTGATTTGCCTGAATATAAAGTTATAGAAGATGTTGCAATGAAATTCAGCTATTCAATCAGAATAGCGGAAGATAACATAGAAAAATCTCAAAAAGAACTTTCCGTTGCAAAACACAAAGTTATACCTGATATAACAGTAGCTGGCGGATATGCGTATTCAAATGACGGTAAGGCAAACGGCGCATTTATAGGCGGTTTCGTTGACGTTCCCATGCTGTATACATACAGACCGGAGGTTAATCGTGCAAAAATAGTGTACGAGAGAACAAAAATTGACAAACTGTCTTTTGAAAACAAACTGAAATTTGCTCTTAAAGAGGATTACAACCAGTTTAAATATGCAAAAGAAAACATGAATTATTATAAAGATATTTTGTCCGATTCCGATACAATTCTGAAAATGTCTGAAAAAAGATATGAAAAAGGACAAACTTCTTTGTTAAATTTGTTTGTCATTGAAAATACACATCAGGAAATTTTAAACGAATACATAAGTGCAATGCAGGTATTTTATACAGCATATTTGGATTTGATGCATAATATGGGTCATGATATTCTTCTTGATGAAGAAGTATTTGATTTATAAAAAAAATCGCTGAAACAGTTCAGCGAGTATGTATTGTCTAAATTTTTACTATCCCAAATCTCGGCAGCTGTTCTTAACAGCAGAGTTTATTCGGTAAAACCTGCCTTATGAAATTTCATAAGTTTTGCAAGATGCCATTCTCTTGCAGTTATATCATCTATTCTGTTTTTAATTTCTTCAAGTTCAGCCAAAAGAGTTGTCAAATCTTTGTTTTGACGTTCGTAAATTTTTGGCTCGTCTTCACACCAACTGATTGGAAAACAGTTGTTTTCAAATAATTCTTTGTCTTTCATCGACACTTACACTCCTTAGTTTATAAGATGTTATGCATTATTTTTCTGATTTTGTGTGATAAATGCGTGAATCATATCAACCAGATCAAAATGACCGTATTTAAACGCATATGGCTGGTTTGAATATTCACTTTCGGTAATTCTTTGTAAATCTTTTACCTGCTTATAATCAAGTGAATCAAAGTTAAAACTTGTCATTTCACCATAATCAATCATTAAGTCTTCCATATCCATAACTTTTTTTTCATCCATAAGTAACACACTCCTTATAAATCTATCAACATTTTCTTTATCGGTTTGGTGAATGAAAAACTTTAGTAATTTTTTAACTATCGTTACATATTTTTACAATCTCATACTTTTGTATAGTTGACTTTTTTGGAAAAAACATTAACATGAAACTGATGTAGCAGGTATAACTCATTAAGAAAGGAGCTTTACCAATGGCAAGCAGTTTACTTTCAGGAATTTATTCCGGAATTTCAAATACATATTCTTATATTGCATCTCAGTATGAAGATGGTTTAACACTTGAAAACTTGAATAATGCAAGGACAAATTCAAAATTAGCAACAACTATAAACCAGTCCTTCGCCTCATACCTTCAAACAAATTTTTCAAGTATTGATAAAGACGGCGATGGTGTTATAGGTGCGGATGAAATGTCTAATATGACTAATTTGCTTTCAAAAACAGGATTGTCTAAAGCAGAATTAACACAATTATATGCATCAGGTGCATCAGGAATTTCAGACAGCAAAATGACGGAAATTCTAGAACACTTTGATGAAATTGATACAAACGGTGACGGTAAAATTACTGATGCGGAAATCTCTGCGTTTACCGTTAACTCAGCAAAACAAGAAAAAATGGACGAGTTCAGAATGAAAGCTGCAAGTAATATGTCAACTTTCTACGGAAGCGATTCATCTGATACAAGCGACACGTACAGTATTTTGAGCTATAAATATAAATCAAGCTCATAACATCAATTTTACACACAAGACACTTAGTAACGTGATACGGAAAGGATTGACCTGTTTTTCAACAGGTCTTTTTTATTGTTGTGAAGTCCGGCATCTCTTGAAAAAGTAGAAAAAGGCTTTATAATGAAAAAGTAAGTAATTAATCAGGAGTGAAAGAATGTCAAGAAGTAAAAAAGATTTAGCTGCTTATAATTTCGGGGGGGGGGCACTCTAAAAGCACTCCTTGAGCCATTTTTAAAACAGAAATCAATCGGTTTTACATTAGCGGAGATGATGGTTGTAATGCTCATCTTGAGTATCGT
>HF991457.1 GCA_000433095.1 Clostridium sp. CAG:967
AAATTCAATTTATACGAGTATGGGGGTACTTATGAAAAAAGAGATTAGAAGATTATTGCCGAGGGGTTATACCCTTGCAGAGATAGTTGTAGTTATGCTTATTATTGCCGTTGTTGTTGGAGTTAGTATAAAGGTTACAAAAGCTAAGCTTGATTCTGTTATTTCATATACATATTACGGTGCATATTCAACTTTAAGGTCAGCTACGAGTGAGATTATTGCGGATTACGATCCTAACAAAGACATTTATACATATAAAAGGAAGTTATATGATATCTTTAATCTTACTCCGGAGGCTATGGCGGCGTATGTTGAGCAGATAAAGACATATGACACCATAGATTGTTCGATTATAACAAGTATGCCGAATACTGAAACGATTTTTACGTTTTATCCTTCGCTTAACACTGATTTAACATTCACACCGGATGATACGGAAGCATCTGTAGATCCTGGGTCTACACAGACTCCTGTCACTCCTGAAGAACCGGGAGAGCAGAACGGTGCTTGTGCAGGCAAGATAGTTGCTTGTTCTGCGGATAAATATTATAACTATGACAAATGTGCGTGTGTGCCTAAAAAGTCTACTATTCCTAAAACAGGTGAAAAGTTCTGCACTTTGCTTGAGGAGTATGTAAACATTGCGGGCGGAACTTCTACTTGCAGCGGAAGCGATATTGCAGCAAGCACAACTGATTTTTCTGACAAAACTCCTGATTTAACATTGCGTAACGGTTTGAGAATTTACGGATTAAAGGGGGATTATGCGGCTATTCCTATGCTTGCGGGCAA
>HF991458.1 GCA_000433095.1 Clostridium sp. CAG:967
TATACCTTTTGAATGATTTTTCTATGTTTTTGGATAAAGTATTTTTTACGGTGTCATACTCCGTTGTTAAGGATGAGATTTCTGTATCGAGATTTTTCATTTTCAAATCCAGAGTTTCTTCTTTGGTATTTAATTTTGCTTTCTCAGTTGTATATTTTGACTCTGCCTGAGCTATTGCAGTATCATCTGAAATTTCTTTTATATAAGGATCGGTTGCATAATTACCCTGATAATAATATCCGTCATCTTTCATTTTTGAGATAAATAGCATGCCGTTTTGAAGCATTGCCTGCATATAGCTGCTTTCAGTTATTTTTTCGTTTTCTGTCCAGCCGTTTTTACAAATTTGGTTAAACAATGCATCATAGAAGGTGGATTGCGCCAGATCATCACTGGATACCTCAGTACCCGTTTTAATTGTATATTCGAATAAGTAATCAGATGTTGCAAGTTTATTTTCTGACAAATGACCGATTTGAACGTGATATTTATCGCTTCCGTCAGCATCTTTACTTGCAACACCGTCCATATATTTAACAAAGTAAGTTAAGAATGCTTTTGCCATATTATTAATATTAACAGCAGCCTTAGGTTTTGAACTTTTAAACATGCTGCTTTCGCCTTTAACATAAACAAAGCCCATATAATTTTGGTTTTGTTCAGTTGATGTGTTATTTGTGTTACCTTTACCTACGTAGGTTCTGTATTCTTCATTTCTAAGGTTATCTATTGAAGGCAGGAACAGTTTTTCTGTTTCGGTTCTTGCATATTCCAAAGCTTTTGCGGTATAACCGTCGCCTAAATCAAGCAATGCTGCTAATTGTTCATAGGTAGAATCCAATACTGTAGAAAGAATATCTTTCGCTGATGCTACAAGATTTTCATGAGCATATTCACCTGTCTTTTGGTTGCCGAAAGCAATATAAGTATCATCACGTGACAACAAATCAGATAAAGTTAAAGAAACATTTTTGTTTGAGCTGTTTAAATCAGTAACGGTTCCCTGATTAGAAACCTGGAACCAGGCACTGTCAACACCTTCTGTATTAACATTATCAAGTGAAATATCAACAGATTGACCGTTAGCTTTCAGCTGTTCAAGTAATTCGCTGATATTTCCCGTCATTGTAGTTACACTGACAGTAGAACCTCCGCCAAAACCTGCTTCCTGATTATATGGAAGACCTAGAATTGTGTTGGCTAGAGTGTTTGTTATAACACCTTTTGCTTGTAAACCCAATATAAATGCATTACGCATAGCCTCAGA
>HF991459.1 GCA_000433095.1 Clostridium sp. CAG:967
TGTAGTAGCGGTTGTTTCAATGAGTTCCTGAACCTGCATCGGGTTTAGCAGGAACATAGTACCAAGCTCTGTTCTTTGACAGCTGTCATCAAGAGTTTTTTCCCACTCAGGCGACAGTGTTAATGCATACAGAACCTTATCATCACCTACATTGGACAAACAAATCTGACGACCTAATGCTGCCCTCAAGCGTTCAGATAAAATATCAGGCTCTTTTGAAAATCTTGCGTAATCGCAAAGTCTTTCAAAAACAAAGATAATATCTTTTATTGAAACTTTTTCACGAATTAAGTTAACAAAGATCTTTCTCAAATCGCTTGTAGAAATAATTGTTGGAACAAGGTCATTAACAAGCGTAGGATCTTGAGAACGTACGAGTTCCATAAGTTTTAACACATCTGTTTTTGTCATAACTTCATCAACGTGTTTTCTTACACACTCTTGCAAGTGAGTAACAATAACGTCTGTAGAATCAACAGCAGTAACAGAACGTGCCATTTTAGCATCTTCCGGACCTATCCAGTAAGCCTGTGTTTGATAAGTAGGGTCAATACCGATAATTGCATCTTGAGGAACTTCTTTTCGCATAGCATCCCACTGATCAGCAATTACCATTAATTTGCCCGGATATACATAACCTGTAGCAACTGTGTTACCACGAATTGAAATCATATATTCATTTGCATCAAGAGCTGATGAATCCATAATTCTTATGTTTGGCAGAATATAACCAAGTTCATCGGTAACTCTTTGACGTAAAGCCGCAATTTTAGCAAGCAATTGACCTTCCTGATCAGGATCGGCAATTACAAGAAGATTTGAGCCTACTTGCAAGCTTAAAACGTCAACCCCCAAACGTTCATACATTCTGTTAGGGTTAACAAGGTCTTGCATATTTTGACGAACATTCTCCAATTGCCCCAACTGCGATTGAACATCCGCATTGATTAAAGTAGAGAAACCTGCTACAAACAAACCAACAGCAAATAAAGTGAACGGAACCCACGGTAACCCAGTCCAGTGTCCCGTAACAGCAAGTAAAATCAAGAAGCTTGCAGAAAGGAACAATGCATTAGGCTTGCTTACAACCTGAGAAGTAACATCTGTACCTAATGAATTTGCCGCAGAAGAACGTGTCATAAATATACCGGCTGCAATTGACATCAATAGAGATGGAAGCTGGGATGCAAGACCGTCACCAATGGTTAAGATTGTATATTTAGAAACAGCATCTGCAATAGGCATCTGGTTCATCAAACAGCCGATACACAACCCGCCGATAATGTTAATAAGCACGATAATGATACCGGCAATAGTATCCCCTTTTACGAATTTCATCGCACCGTCCATACTACCGAAAAGGTTTGACTCTCTTTGTAAATCTTCACGTTTTTTAGTTGCTTCTTCAGGTGAAATTAATCCTGCGTTAAAGTCAGCATCAATTGTCATTTGTTTACCCGGCATAGCATCCAAGGCAAACCTTGCAGCAACTTCGGCGATACGTTCCGCACCTTTTGTGATTACCATAAATTGAACAACAGTGATAATAAGGAAGATTACACCTCCTACAATCATGTTGCCGCCTGTTACGAATGTACCGAATGCGTGGATTACCTCACCCGCTTCACCTTTTGAAAGAATAAGCCTTGTTGAAGCAATTGAAAGTACCAGACGGAACATTGTACCAATCAAAATAATTGACGGGAATGAAGCAAGTTCGAGAGTTTTCCTTACATATAAAGAAATCATCATCAGAACAATACCAAGCGTAATATTCAAACAGATACAAATGTTAACAACCCAGTTTGGAAGTTCGCACAAAAGCAGGACAATCAGAAGCAATACGAATATTGCCATAAATACTTCACTTAAACTGTTACCTCCTCCGCCCTGTGCCTGTTCCTGCGCCATTAAATTTCTTTCAAAGCCTCACTTATTACCGACAATTGGGTTTCAATCGTCGCATCTATTACACCGTTTGTAGTTGTAACCATACAACCGCCTTCCATTAATTCTTCATCCGGAACTACAAGTACTTTTGCATCTAAACCTGCTGTGCTCATCAGTTCAGGAATTTCAGCTTTCAGTAAAGATACCTGCTCAGGATTTACTCTCAAAGTAATCTTTGTTTCCTCTTTAGATAGTCCTTTTAATATTTCAAGAATATTATCAAGAATTACTCTAGGCTCTTGCTGTATCTCTCTTTTAATAATTTTTTTAGCAATATCAACACTGATTTCCAAAATATCAGGGGCAATATACTCAAAAACTTCCTGCTTTGCAGAAAGGAAAGCTGTTATAGCATTTTTAACATCGGCAATATCATTTGAAGCCTGCTCCAAACCTGCCTGATATCCCTCTTTTGCGGCAGCTTCCTTAATAGTTTGAGCTTCTTCACGTGCTCTTGAGATAAGATTTCTGTCATCAATTCTTCTGAAACCACGTCTTCTATCGCCTCTGCGGCGTTCCTGACGCTGTTTGAAATCAATATTATCCAGGTTAAATAAGTCGATTTTATCTTCATCGACCTGTTTTTCCTGCTCAATAACAGCCGGGTTTTTATCTTCATCGACCTGTTTTTCCTGCTCAATAACAGCCGGTTTTTCTTCTATTACCTCCACCGGTTTCTGGATTTTCTTTTTGATAATCATGATTAATTTTATTATACACCATCTTCTATGTGTGTGGCAATAATATTTGCAACTTTAGGAGGAATTTCATAATATTCTCCTTCCAAAGCATTAAAAACAAATTTTCTGACTTTCGGACGTTCCAATTTTAACATTTGTTCAAGCTGTGGTCGCTGTACAAATTGTGATATATTTTGAACTTTCGCCACCACCTTAGACGGACTTAAAGCTAAGCGTGATTTTGGTAAATTTGTTCTGATTTCCTGAAGACATCTTAATGCTATACTTGCATCAACTTTTTGCCCTAAGTCAGGCATTTCCATAAATTTAATCACTGACTGGGCATCATTAGGATCAAACTTATTAAGTATAGTTTGAACTTTTTCCTGTCTTACTTTTTGGAACAGAAGCGCAAGAGTTGCAAGTTTAAGTATTTTTGTGTCAGTACCCGGAGGAACCGGCAGACCGCCCTGCTGAGGCATAGGAACATTACCTTGTGCAGGCATTTGACCTGCGCCCTGGTTCATTGATGCAGCAGCTTGCTGCTGTTGCTGTTGCTCCTGCATTTGCTGCTGCATAGCATCAATATTTGATTGGCTTGCAGCCTGCTCCATTAAGCCTTCATCAATAAGATTTTTCTCTTTTAATTCTGCAATACAATCCAGATAAGTTTTTTTAACGTGATGTTCAATCAGTTGTAAAATCTGGTCTTGCGGCAGGTTTTGTCCGAAAGCATTTTTGGCAATCTCAAAGATAGTAAATGCAATTTTCTGCATCACAGGATCCCAATACTGCTGCGGAATTCCTGAACGAACTAAATCTACAGACTTGTGATATGACCATTCGGCAATTATTTGGGTAATCATTATTGCAGTGTCAAGGTCAAATTGACCTTCATCATATAAAGACTGACCTGCTATTGTAGAAAAATTTAAAAGGGTATTTGCAACATAATTTTTCTGCATATCGTTAAAATCTGCAGGAATAAGTTCTACTGCCTGCTGCGCCAGATTTTGTGCAAAACCTTTATAATCAAAACCATTAATAGCCATTTTCTACACCACAGTTACCCTTGTTCAATCCAGCTCTTAATCTTTTCGCCTGCTTCTTCATCATCAGCATCTGAAAGTTCAGCTGACAGGTTAGAAAGCGTATCCATCAATTGTTCAGGGCTTTGCTGAGCTATGTATTCTCTTTGCTGCTGTTCCAGAAGTCCTTGAGCCAATTCTGATTGTCTTTCAGTCAATTGAGCTGCTCTGTTATTAATATCGGTTAATATTTGTTCCTGTTGAGCTGTTTTTTGTCTTAACATTTCAACTTCACGTCTGTTAGCCTCTTCTGCTGCTTTAACCTTGTTAGATACAGCTCTGAATACTATTATTAAACCTATTGCACTCAATGCAATTGCTATCCACCAAGGATTTCCTGTTTCGTCAGGTTTTGGAAGATTTGCAGGTCTGTCTGATGCAAGATATGGATCAGTTGAATCCGAAAATGCAATTGAAACATTTTCAGCTGATACTTTAGGACTTGCTGCTTTTGCAATTAAATCTTTTAATTCTTCAAGTGTTGTATTTGCAGGAAGTGCATTTTTATCAAGAGTTACAGCAATTGATATTTCTTCCACTACACCCGGTTTAATGTATTCGTTTGTTTGGGTTTTTGTTACACCATATTGGGTTTCTCTTGCTGTACGTGAATAGTTTCTGTTCTGGCTTGAATCTGATGCACCGTTTGGCAAGCCGTTAGGAAGATAAACACTTACGGCATTGACATTTTTATTAGAATCAGTAGTTTGATCACCCAACCCTTCAGAGAAAGTTTGCTCGGTTACGGAAGCCTTTCTGTTCGGGTCGTAATCAATTGTAAATTTCTCAATAGGAGCCTGTCTTAGAAAAGTGCTGACTGTAGCAATATAATTTCCCTGACCGATTAGTCTGTCTAACTGCTGATTAACTTTTGCGGTCATATACTTATCATTTTCTTCAATCTTTTGAAGCATTTCATCTTCTGCATCCATAATACTGTGATAAGTATTGCCGTTTGTATCCGTAATAGCAATGTTATCTGCCGTTAAGCCTGTGACACTGCCAAGAAGCAAATTTGTAATAGCCTTAATCTTTAATTGGTCAAGTTTTGTGGCATCTTTGTCAAGAGTAAGCTGAACTGTCGCTGTTACAGGCTTTTGCATAGATGTAAACATTGTTTGTTCAGGTATTGAAATAAATACGGAAGCATTATCAACACCGTCAATTCTTCTTATAAGTCTTGATAATTCACCGTTTATTGCTCTTGAAAGTCTTATTTTTTTATCTTCTTTAGTTGAAGTAAAGTCGCCTTTATCAAAAATTTCAAGACCGATATTCTGGTCCATCAAACCGCTTTGAACGATTTGGATTAATGCAGTATCCCTGTCAGATGTATAACAAGCTTTTCTGCCTGTTTTACAATCGCCTTTTTTAAGATAAAGAATAGATTTAGTACCGTCTATTCTTCTGCTTACAGCAATATCGTACTTAGCAAGCAATGCCTGAATTTCTATAGCTTTTCCCAAATTATCGGTAGTAAGCAAATCAACATTCTCTTTAATCGGTTCGCCTGTTACTTCAACTCCGTTTGCAGGCTTGTTAGAAGATTTAACAATCCCGATTGTCATTACAAGTGCCAGTACAATTACGATTGCCCCGATTATCCCGTATAATAATGCTTTGTTTTCCAATAATTTTTGAAAGTCCATTCTTTACCCTCTTTGCAAACATTAGCCCTGTTTATCCGGCATTATGTTTTGCCCCGGTCTGTTTATAAAAGTTAACTAACTCTAATTACATTCTACACCTGAATTTGCATAACTTTGTCATACGCTTGGATGACTTTTCCCGTAATTTGGGTAGCAACGTTAATGCTTATTTCAGATTTTGCCATCGCAGTCATAACATCGTGAATATCAACGTTATTACTTCCTGACATTACATCTTTCAAAAGGTTATCAGGCGCATTCAATTCAGTGTTTAAATTCTCCACCAATCCTGACATCACCTGCTTAAAGTCAGCAGTTTCAGGAGTTTCAACTCTTGACATTCTTGCAGACGGCATCTGACCGACACCTGTATCAAGTTTTGTATGCTGAATTCTTCCTGCTAAGTCATATTGAGGATAAAAACTGTTAAACATTTTGCCTGCCTTTCTTATATTTATTCTATCGTATTTTCACAGAATTTATATAGCTGACAGGTAAAAAATCATCTAAATTCAGTAGGAAAAACCATGAATTTAGCACAGAATTACTACCTGCCATGCAGACTTTAATGATTTTTACCCAAAAGTCACATAAAACAACATATTTATTACATTTATTTTGGCAGATTTTTAAAATAATCCTTATCGGTTAAAGCTTTGTATGCACAGCCAACACCATTTGAGCCATTGTTGTTATATTTACGGCTGCATAAGTTACTAACATGCCCGTCAAACAAGCTGCTGTCATAAACATATGTTGAATCCGGACTGCCGCAAGGTAAAATTTTTCCATCTTTTGTGAGTTCAAATGCAAACAAATCAAATCCGGCACGATTAGGTTTTTTGCCAAGACCATTTACATCAATTACTATAATACATGTAATTCCCCACACTTGATGAAAAATTCTTACAAAACTTCCATCAGATAAAATAAAAGAACCTTCTTCTGCGTAGTAAGCAAAAATTCCAAAACCTTGAGTACCATCATATCTTTTGTAAGGATCGTCGCCGGCAGGAATGCATATATTATTCTTATAGAACTGACCTTGACCACAATCTTTTACAGCTTTCATATATGGCATAATCTTATCTTTCATAGTTGTTCCATAAAAAGTATCTGCGGTGATGGTGACACCTGTGTCTGCCTGATACATATTAAAAGCTTGAGAAATTACGGAATATCCTTTTTTAAAACCCGCTTCAAATTGTTTGTTTCTTGTATCATTAATAACGCCAGGCAATGTCATTGCCGCAACTACACCGATAACACCTAAAGTAATTAAAATTTCCGCAAGCGTGAATGCACTGCTACAGGAGCTTAAACGGTTGCCCCCCCCCCGCAAAATGCGAAATTAATAAATCTTTTCATAATCCTGCTCCTTATACTTCTTTTTATAATTATAAACTATTTATTGAATTTCTTCAAGCTCTTTTCTGATATCTTCTACAGATACATGAACAACAGGGGCTCCATCTTCCTTTCTCAAATAAACTTCTTTTATTCCTGATTGAACAATGAAACGTTTGCATAAGATACAAATAAAATTGTGACCGTAAATATACATTGTAGAACCCTTGCATCTGTCCTGACCTGCCTGAATTATTGCATTCTGCTCAGCATGAATTGAACGGCAGGTTTCATATCTTGTACCTGATTCTATATTATGTTTAATACGATAGCATTCCCCACGTTCATAGCAGGATTCGACCTTTGAAGGTGTGCCGTTATATCCTGTTGCCTTTATTTTTTTATCGTCGCCTACTATTACTGCACCTACCTGGGCTCTTATACAGTTTGAACGGCTTGCACAAGTCTTAGCTAAATCTAAAAAATAATCTTCCCAAGATTTTATTTCCATATCTTATTCCTTATAACTTTATTAACTAAATTTATTTTATATCAAAATGAAACTCTTGCAAATATTTTATTTGTATCATAGTATTAACTTATGTTTAATTTACTTAAAGGTAAAAAGAAAAACTTAAAAAGTATAGACAAAAACGGTGTTGATTATAAAATAAAGAATTTCAGAGCTTTAGGAATTACTGAGAATAAACGTGATACAAAAATTATTGTTTCACTAACTTCTTTTCCTGAAAGAATGGATGATGTTCATTATACTCTTTATTCACTCCTTAATCAGGAATTTAAACCAGATGAGATTATTTTATGGCTTTCTCAAGAAGAATTTCCTAATAAAGAATTGGATTTGCCTGATGAAGTCATAAAATTTAAAGAAAACGGCTTGCAAATAAAATGGTGTGATAATTTGTATTCTTATAAAAAATTAATTCCAACTTTAAAAGAATATAATAACAAAAATTGTATTATTGTTACTGCAGATGATGACATTTTTTATGAGAAAAAATGGCTTCTTAAATTATACGAAACTCATTTAAAAGAACCTGATTGTATTATTTGCCATAGAGCTCATAAAATTAAATTAGAAAATGAAAACATTGCGCCTTATAAAAAATGGAGAAAGAAAATCAGAGGCGGTTCAAAATTATTCTTAAACTTCTTCACCGGAGCAGGCGGAGTTTTATACCCTCCTAAAAGCCTTTATAAAGACGTTGATAAAATCGAACTGTTTATGAAACTTGCCCCAAAAGCTGATGATATATGGTTCTGGGCAATGGCTGTATTAAATAATACTCCTATTTGCATTGCAGAAGACAGAGTACGAGTACTTACTTATGTAAATCCTGACAGAGAAAGAGGATTAACTAATCAGTTAACTTTATTTGCATCCAATAAAAAAGGCGGAAATGATATTCAGTTAGCAAACATTATTAATCATTATCCGCAAATTTTAGATATTATAAAAGATAAAAAAAGTTTTACATCTATTGTCGGTAATTTCTTACGCCGGTAGTAATCATTGCAATACCGTATTTATCACAGGTTTCAATTATTTTTTGGTCTTTTATTGCACCGCCAGGCTGGATAATCAATCCTATTCTTCCCTGAATTGCAGAATAAATACAGTCTTCTGCAAAAATAGGAGAATCTGAAGCAAGAACAGCTTCTTTTGAATTGTCACAAGCATAATTTAATGCCCATTCCACAGCTGCAAGTGCATTTGTTTGACCTTGAGCAATTGCAGAAGTTTTAAAATCTCTTGCTATAACAGCCGCATTAGTTTTCGCATGTTTTACAACTTTCCAGGCGAAAATCGCATCTTCAATCTGTTCTGCTGTAGGTTTTTCTCTTGTTACAACTTTGAACATATCTTTATCCAGTTCGCTGTTATTACTGTCTTGTACCAGTGCACCAAACGGCGACATTATAACTTCTTCACAGGTCATTTTTCTGTAATCTTTTAGTAAAGTATTCAGTTTAACAAGTTTTATTTCCGAATTATCTTTAAACAATTCAATTGCTTTTTCATCAAAATCAGGTGCTATAACAACTTCCACAGACATTGAATTTAAGTGTTTTGCAACCTCCTCATCAACAGTTTTTGAAAATCCCACTGTTCCATAGAAAGAACTCACCGGATCGCAATCAAAAGCTTTTGTATAGGCATCATAAATCGAACGTCCCAGAGCTACTCCGCAAGGTTTTGTGTGTCTTATGATAGAAACTGCGTTTACATCATAAAATTCACTTACAAGATTTGTTGCTTCAGTAATATTTAATATGTCGTTAAATGTTAATTCTTTGCCGTTAACAACTTCATAATCAACCATACCTTCTGTTTTATAAATCGCACCTTTTTGGTGAGGGTTTTCTCCATATTGCAAATCTTTTAATTTTTCAAAGTTAAAAGTTTTGAAAGGCTTTTCACCCGTCTGCTCGGCAAGTTTTAAAGAAACAAGTCTGTCATAATTAGAAGTCAGGTTAAATGCTTTAGCTGCAAGTTTCAGTCTGCCGAAATCATTTGCGTTTAATGCTACATAGTAATCAACTTTATCCGTAATTACGGTAACATTTTTATAATTTTTGGCACCTGCCCTCAACAACGCACAGCCGACAATGTCAATTTTTGAAATCATCTCCCCGACATCATTGCTTTCAAATATAATTTTTTCAAACGGACACAAATTTACAACAACCATATCAAAAGCCTTGACTGCAAATCGTTCAAGTTCGTTCAACTCTTTTGCATCAGAACTGTTTGCAAGTATTCCTGCAAAAATTGTTTCATTTAAAGCGTTCAATTCACCTGAAAGCAAAGCCGGACATCCCGAAAATTCGGCTAAATTAATAACTTCTATTTCAGCACTTTTCAAAAGTTCATAGGTATCACCGCCTGCAACAATTTCATAATCAAATTTTTCTGTTAAGTTTTTTGCAAAATCAATTAATCCTACTTTGTCGTAAACACTTATAAATGCACGTCTTTTCATTGTCTTCCCCTATTCGATAACTTTTTCTTACATTATATCACCAATTCTAAAAATCAGGGGGGTTCTTAGCATTTCGTAACTATTTTTAGTTTTTCTTGAAATAATTTTTTCCACATATTATAATTAGGCAAAAAGAGGATTATATGGTAAGTAACAGAATGACTGAAGGCGTTGGTAAAAAGATAGTTGAAGCCTTAAAAAAGCAATCAGATATTGAAATTCAATCAGTAGTTGAAAACCCTGCACCTGTTGAAGAAGAAATGACAGATAATTCTTCGGCAATAGAATTTACATCACCGGAGGAACCTTCATTCGAAGAACCTCATATCGAAAGTTTTCAGCATGAACATGATTTTTCAACCGAACAGGAAGAAGATGTTCCTGTAATGCAGCAGCCTTTTGTAATGCCTAATACTATGTCTTTTAGTCAACCTGCACCTTCGCCTGTTATTGAAAAAGAAATTTTTGCTAATGATCTTGAAGGTTTTGAAATCCCTACAAATGTTGCCGTTTTAAAACAGCTTATTAACCAGCTTCCGGCAGGTGTTTCAAAACAAACAGGCGCTTTAATCATTAAACAAACAATGGAAGCTCTTGGAATATCAATGAAAAGTGTTCTGCAAGAGGCTCAACAGGTACAGGAAAGCTTAAACAATTCTCAAAGAGAATGTCAGGCTTCTATTATGGAATACAGAAAACAAATTAATGTACTTGAAAAACAGTCACAAAAATTCCAAAGACAATACTCTGCATTAAACGATATAATCAGCTTGTTTATTCAAACAAATATATAAAAGGAAGCTTTAGCCTCCACCATAATAAAAAATCTCGCCTGTAGCGAGATTTTTTATTTTATTATCTGTAAGAGAATGAACTTTGAATATTTTTATCAAGTAATCCTTGACAGGATTGATATTCTGCTTCAATCATTTTTAACCTGTTCTGATATTGCTGCATTTGCATATCTAATTTTTGTTCAAGCACCTTCAGCTTCGCCTGTCGCTGCTGCAAAAGCTTTGTCGTAGGAGATTCGGGATCATAATCGTTTCCAACCTGCATCAAATCGCTTGTTGATTGCATTAATCCCATTTTAGTCTGGGTTATCAGCTGAATTTTATATTCCAGATCTAACCTTGACTGTTGGAGATACAATAATCTGATTTGTGAGGTAATTAATCCCATTTCTAATCTTCCTTTTACCTTGTTTCATTAAGGTTATTACCCCTCAGGAACGTGTGCTGATTATTTTCTGCTATCAGCTGTTCCATCCTTTGAAACTGATGGCGGTGATAATTCAGTCTGTACTGTGCCATTTTTCGTTTCTTATTCATTGTGAGGAATTCTTTTATTCCGTCTACAAATGAAGCGGACATTGTTTTGATAGGGTTTTTCCTTATGAGAAAGTTCTTTGAATATATTAAGAAATCGAGAATTCTCTTTATATTCATCTCTAAAGTATCACGAAGCATTTTTCTCCTTACACTTTAGACCTACATGTATATAAAAACAATTCGCATATAATTATTGCCATGTTTGTTTACATTTGCTTAACATGTCTTAAACATGCTGTCTAAAGTTATTTCACACTATTATATTACGGATAAATTATAACCGAACTTTAATAAAAAACAGGTTTTGTAAAAAAATATTACATGTTTTGAATAGCTTTGCTGTCGCCTTCAATAGACTCTTTCAACATTTTCTTAACAACGTCGCCCTGAGTATCTAACATTTTACAAACAGTTTCAATGTTTCTAACCTTGTTAGAAAGAATAGTATCAGCGTTAGCAGTAATGTTGCCTGTTACATTTTGATAAGCTGCCAGAGCAGCAGAAGACGTACCCTGCATCAAGTTACCCATTACAATTGCAGGAAGTCCGTATTCTCCCAGATAAGGAGCTGCAGCCTGCATAATACCGCCCCAGCCTGAAATTACACCTGCCACAGGCAATACTATATTTTTCATTGAAAATCCGTAACCGTTAGCAGCACCGAGCCCGTAAGCAGCAGCACTTGCTACATCTGCAATACCGCCTACACCGGATGCATAACCTGTTGCAACACCGGCATCAGTACCCCAGCCGTTTAAAATAGAAGAAGCTCCGCCTGTTGCATAACCTTCGCCCAATCCCCAGGAAACAGGAGCTGCACCGCCCGGAAAACCTGAATAATTATAAAGTGAATCAATACCGTAAGAAGAACCTCCGTTGAATTTGGAAGCATAAGATGTTCCGGGTATATTCATAGATTCAGATGCGCCAAAAACTGTTGCAAAAGAAGATGGTGCTAGTAAGCTTGCAATATTATATAAAAATCCGCCTGTTGCTTCAAAACCTGTACCCTGACCGCTTCCTGATACAGTTAAATCACGAAGTTTGTCATAAGTTTCCCACAATTGAGCTTTGGCATCGCCGCTTGCCGAACCGAATTTATTTGCTATAACTAAGTAACTGTCGTTTTTGTAAGCCATATGAACCTCTTAATATCTTTTCTATTATTCGAAAGTTTTGAATGTAGATTCGATGTTCTTTTCTATAACTTTCTTAACCGCTTCCATTTCTGTTTGAAGTGCATCTTGTTCCGTATCAAGCTGTCTTAAACGAAGTTCAAGAGTACGGTCTTGTTCCTGAATTTTTTCTGTTTTTGCGTTAATATCCGCAATAGCTTTTTCATAAACCTGCATATCATAGTTATACTGGTTCATAGCATCATTGTATGCATTTTCATCAGTAATAGTTTCAGTGTTCAAAGCATAAGTTGCTGTTGAATCCTCATATCTGATTGACTGAGGGCGTCCTGATGAATCCAAATCAACAAAAGCTCTTTGAGTTCTTTCAATTTTTGTTTTAACATTTTCTGCATAATATGAAGTCAATTTATTTTGATTTTCTGTTGGTTTAGAAGGATCTTGAGCAGATATAGCTGATGCTGTTAAATCTTCCAGGCTTGCAAAATATCTTGTGCCCTGATATTCCCAGGTATAAATATCATCAGAAGTTGCAAAGTTTTCATTAGGGAACTGTTTGCAGATCTCTTCATATGCAGCTTTTTGTTCAACGTCTGTCGGATCATAAGCTGAAACTTCACAGTTTCCAACATAAGTCGGAACACCTGATTCTACGGAATAATTTTTCGGATCATCAGTACCTGCTACCGCTTTATTGAGTTCATCACGTGTAGTAAACTTCATTGTACCGTCAGTGTCATTGTAGACAAACAAATTATCCAAATCTTCATTTTTTAATTCCGGATAATCTTCACAAATTTTGTTAAAATTATTTCTTTGTTCTTCGATTAGAGGATCATATTTATTTAGTGTCGTAGCACCAACGTTATAAACATCATTTGCGGCATCATAAGTTACATCATTTCTGTTTATTGTACCTTCTGTACCTTTTGTATCAAGTTTGACCTGAGGATTAGCTTTTTTAGTTTGAATACCGGTATAAACATCAGCATAATGATAGTGCGTAATCAAATAGTTATAATCAGGATCATCGGTAATCTCAGTCATACTTGTAATAGTTTCATCATAAGTACCTTCTGTATAAGAATACTGCAATGTTGTATAATCTTGAGTACTTGGAGCTGTAGGAACTTCTAATGCAAGGAGTTCGTTAAAGGTATTCGCACTCTGGTTAGCCAGCGCAGTACGTGCCTGGTTAATCTGTTGCCCTTCATATTCAACGTTTGTTTTTCTTGCAGTCAATCCTAAATATCTTGCCTGTGATGCTGCCATGCCCATAGAGTTACTCTCCTTATTGTACTACCTTACATTTGTACTTATAATGATGTTTTTTATAAAGTCAACATTATATAAAAAATTATACGGTATTAATTTAAATATATATATAGGAAATCTTAAAAATTCATTCATTTATATGAGATTTAAAACAAAAAATCACTTATTTTATTTACTAAGTGGATAACTTATATCTTGATTATTAAATAAAAAAAGAAAAGCCGCCTTTTGGCGGCTTAACGTTATTATATTTTAAGAGACTTTATTCTGCAGATAATTCTTTTTCTGACCCCGGATTATTTACGGTCAATGCGATACGTTTATCTGTTGGATTAAACTTCAAGATATATGTATCTATTTTATCGCCTACCTGTAAAATACATTCTTTCTGGTTTTGCAATTCAACCACTTCTGCGTGCGGCAATAAAGCTTCTACGCCGGGGAATACTTCTACAAATGCACCAAAGTGTTTAATTCTTGTAATAGTACCCTCAACTTTGTCGCCTTCTTTAATTTGTTTTTCAGCTTCCAACCACGGATCCGGTTCTAAATTTTTCAAGCTTAAAGAAACACGTTGTTTATCATGATCAACGGCAATAACTTCAACATCGATTTTGTCGCCGACATTTAAAATATCTGTAGGATGATCAATCCATCTCCAGGACAATTGAGACAGAGGCAATAAGCCATCAATGCCGCCTAAGTCAATAAATGCGCCGAAATCAGTAATTCTCACAACATCACCTTTAACAATTTGTCCCGGTTCAATTTGAGAGAACACATTTTTTCGTGCTTCAACAGCGCTGTCTTCATAAACTTTTTTATTAGAAAGTATAAAATTATTTTGCTGCGGATCAAGAGTAAGAATTTTTAACTCGATTTTTCCGCCAACTTCTAAATCACTTTCTTTAGCTCTAAGTTGAGAAGAAGGCACAAATCCTCTTACACCTGAAATTTCAACAAGAACACCGCCTTTAACAATTCCGGCAATTGTTCCGAGAATAGTTTCGTCAGCTTCTTTAGCTTTTTCAAGTTCTTTCCATGCATAAGCCTGATCAACTTTTTTACGGGAAAGTAAAAACTTGCCGTCTTCATCTTCTTCTCTGATAATCAGAAATTCGTATTCTTTACCTTTTTCAAACTTTACTTCAATATTTTCATCTCTGTCAACAGCTTCACGTGTTGGAACAACGGCAATAGTTTTTGCTCCGATGTCAACCATTACACCCTGACTGTCATAACCACAAACGATGCCTTTTACTAAATCCCCTTTTTGAAAATTATAGTCATATTGTTTCAATAATTCTTCAAAATCTAACTCTTTTGATGTCATTTTTACTCCATTGTCATAAGACACTCTACTAATATCATTACTATCATTTTAGCAGATGCAGCCTGACTTGTAAAGCTTTTGTAAAATCTCTTAACATTTTTTATAGCACAAAGTGCGGACATCAGTTCACTTTCGGACGTCCGCATTCGGTATAATTCGTGTGTTTTAAGCCTTTAAAGACTCTATAAGGTCTGAGATTGTTTTTTCTTGTACTTCAATCTCAGCTATCCTTGATTTTGTTTGTTCGATTAACTCTTGCGGGGCATTAGCTACGAACTTAGGGTTGTTTATTCTGCCGGAAAGTGATTTCTTTTCACTTACAAGTTTGTCTAATTTCTTTTGCTGACGTGCAATTTCTGCATCAAGGTCAATTAAATCAGCAAGAGGCAGGATTATTTTTGAAGCTGAAACAACAGCAGTAGCTGATTTTGAAGGTACAGGAGCATTCATATCGTTATAAGATATATTTTCAACTCTTGCCAGACGTTGAATATATGCTTCAATAGCTTCAAATATCGGCTTTTCATTTTTTTCTGCTCTGATTTCAATATCACATTTTACTGAAGGTGAGATATTGAAACTTTGACGAACGTTTCTTAATGAGGTAATTGTTTCAAAAACAAGTTCCATTTCTTCTGCTTCTTTTGGGAATTCCAATTCTTCTTTAAAATTCGGGAACTCAGCAACAATAATAGCTTTAGTATCTGTTTGTTTTGGTATAAGCTGCCATACACGTTCCGTGATATGAGGCATTATAGGATGAAGCATTCTTAATGCCATATCAAGGACATAGCGTAAAACTCTTTGTGTATTAGCTTTCAATTCTGTATCTTGCAATTGAATTTTTGCGATTTCAACGTACCAGTCGCAATATGAATTCCAGAAGAAATCATAAAGAACGTGAGCAGTTTCACCAATTCTGAATTCTTTTATATTTTCATTAATTTCTTTTGCAGTTTTATTGAGCTTGTCTAAAATCCATTTATCGGCAATTGTAAGCTTATCAAAATCAATATTTTTGTTATCTACGCCGTCAAGGTTCATTAATACAAATCTTGATGCATTCCAGATTTTATTAGCAAAGTTTCTGCCGTATTCAAATCTTTCTTCACTCATTTTTATATCTTGACCGCCATATGTGCATAAAGATGTCATAGTAAATCTCAATGCATCACAGCCGTACTTATCAATAATTTTTACGGGATCAATTGTATTGCCTTTAGATTTTGACATTTTCTGTCCTTTTTCATCACGAATAAGTCCGTGAATATAAACTGTAGAAAACGGAGCTTTCCCTGTAAATTCCAATCCCATAGTAATCATTCTTGCAACCCAGAAGAAGATAATATCAAAACCTGTTACAAGAGTTGTTGTAGGATAGAATTTTTTGAAATCATCACTTTGAGTATCGGGCCAGCCCATTGTTGAGAAAGGCCACAAACCTGATGAGAACCATGTATCAAGAACATCACTGTCTTGAGTATAATTAGCGGGATCAGGATTTTCTTTAGCAACAACCATTTCACCTGTTTCATTGTGGTAGTATGCCGGAATTTGATGTCCCCACCATAGCTGGCGTGAAATACACCAGTCACGGATGTTTTCCATCCAGCCTAAATAATTCTTTTCCCATCTGTCGGGAACAAATTTTATTCTGCCGTCTTTAACAGCTGCAATAGCTTCTTTTGCTAACGGCTCCATTTTAACAAACCATTGTTCAGAAAGAAGCGGTTCAATTGTAGTACCGCAGCGCTGGCATTTACCAACGTTGTGTTCATGATCTCTTGTTCTTAAAAGGAAGTTTTCATAAGAAAGCATTCCGATAATTTTTTCTCTGGCTTCATATCTGTCCAAACCGTGTAATGATTGAGGAACTTCGCCGCAAGCTTTCATCTTGCCTTCGGTATCAATAACCCATACAGGTTTTAAACCATGACGTTTTCCAACCTCAAAGTCGTTAGGATCATGTGCAGGCGTAATTTTAACAGCACCTGTACCAAAGTTTTTATCAACATATTCATCCGCAATAATAGGAATTTCTCTTCCTGAAAGCGGGATTACAACAGTTTTTCCGATTAACTCGGAATATTTATGGTCAGACGGATGAACAGCAATTGCAACATCACCGAAGATAGTTTCAGGACGTGTAGTTGCAACTATAATTGCTCCATGTTCACCTTTCAGCGGGTAAGAAATTTCCCACATGTGTCCCTGTTCTGTTGCATATTCTGTCTCAACATCAGAAATAGCACTGTTACAGCGAGGACACCAGTTTACAATATATTTTCCTTTATAGATTAATCCTTTTTCGTAAAGTTTAATAAAAACTTCTTTTACAGCTTCAGAACATCCTTCATCAAACGTAAAACGTTCTCTTGTTCTGTCAAAAGAAGCACCTAACCTTTTGCATTGGTCTAAGATAGCTGATTTATGTTCATTTGCCCATTTCCAGGTTTCTTCAAGGAATTTTTCACGCCCCAAATCATAACGTGAAACTCCTTGTTCTCTAAGTTTTTTCTCAACAACATTTTGTGTTGCAATACCTGCATGGTCCGTTCCCGGAAGCCAGAGTGTTTCGTAACCTGACATTCTGTGGTAACGTGTTAAGATATCCTGCAAAGTTTCATCCAAAGCATGTCCCATATGAAGCACACCTGTAACATTCGGAGGCGGAATTACAATTGAATAAGGCGGTTTGTCGCTTTTTGCATCTGCCTTAAAAAATTCTCCTTTTTCCCAAAATTTATATATATTTTCTTCTGTTTCTTTTGCATCATAAACTGTAGGTAAATCTTCAATTCTTATCGCTGTCATAAAAAATCCTTCTTATTTTTTCGTCTAATACAAAAATAGCACAAAAAAAAGAGAGCGTAAATAATACGCTTCTCTTTTTTAACAAATAGAATTTTTACGCTTTAGGAATAGAATTTGCAATAATTTCCATTTCTTCCAATGAAGCATAAACAGCATGGCATCCGCAATCTACATAAAGGATTTGACCTGTTGTACCTGTAGACAGGTCTGATGCTAAGTACAAGCCGGCTTTACCGACATCTTCCAATGATACGTTTCTGCCGAGAGGAGCTTTCGCAACTGCTGCTTTAAGCATTTTATCAAAACCTGAAATACCTTTTGCTGCAAGAGTTTTAACGGCACCTGCTGAGATACAGTTAACTCTGACACCTTTTTTGCCTAAATCTGCTGCTAAATATCTCATTGAAGATTCAAGAGCTGCCTTAGCAACACCCATAATATTGTAATTTGCAACGACATATTCAGAGCCTAAATATGTTAATGCAAATACTGATGCACCTTCATTTAAGATAGGTTCAGCATGTTTGCAAAGTGAGATTAATGAATAAGCACTTACACCCATTGCCAAATCCCAGCCTGCTTTTGATGTATCAATAAATCTGCCCTGCAAATCTTCTTTAGCGGCAAAAGCAACAGCGTGAACTACAAAATCTAATTTTCCGTATACTTTTTCGCATTCTTTAAATACAGCTGCAACTTCATCTTCTTTTGTTACATCACAGCTCATAATTATTTTTGCGCCCATATCTTCAGCAAGCGGTCTTACACGTTTTTCCATAGCTTCGCCTGCATATGTGAAAGCTATTTCAGCACCTGCTTCATAAAGTTGTTTTGCAATAGCATAGGCAATCCCGTGAGTGTTAGAAACTCCGAAAATAACACCTCTTTTACCTTCCATTAGTTTCATAATTATTATTCTCCCTTTTATTAAAACTAAAATACTAAAATAATTTTAACAAAAACAAAAAAGATTAGCAAATTTTTAATCTCAGAATATATGTTAACAAATGTAACAACATGCAAACATGCTGAAATCAGACGATTTCGGAAGTTTTTATATGTTTAAGAGAGCGGATTTCTGTACGAACTTTAGTTCGGATAACTACCCGAGTAAGCCGGTAAAGCCAAAGGCTTGAAGGCGAAAACAGGTGAGCATGGAAGAAATCCAAGAGAGTACAAACAACAGAGAGCAGACTATGGGCGTTTCAAACGTATACAACTCCAATAAGATTGATCTGGTAAAACTTGCCTTAACCAATAAAAGCAAGTCAACAGCTGCTTCCAGAAAACCTGATTATATGCAGATGACAGGTTCAATTTTTAATGCGCCTAACGCTAAATCTACAACATCAACAAACTCTTTAAGCGATTTAAATACTTTAAGAAGTCTTAATGATATTAATAATAAAAATAACGAAACAGAAAGCACTAACGGTAAATCATCTTCTGGCTCAAATCTGGATAATATTGCCAACATAGATAATGCTGCTGACGGTAAAGCTGCAGCACGCAGTGCTGAAGCTAGCAGCGATGAAATCGCTGCTCAAACCAAATCATCCCAGGCAGATGAAAAAACTGTAACAAAGTTTGATTCTGATGCTCAAAAACTTGATAAACAAATGGAAAAGGATGACAAAAAATTCCAACAAACATTAAAGAAGCAAGAAAATGAAATTAAAGATAATAATACAAAACTTGAAAAGTTAGCAAAAGAAACAGAAGAAACACAAACAGAAATTGATGCTGCTCAGAATGAACTGGACTCATTACTGGCTACAAGTGCATTCACAATAAATAATGCTCAAAATTCCTCAGGAACTTCTAACAGCAATCCTAATGAAGGAAGAATTCAGGAATTACAAACATTAATAGGTTCTAAAATTGAGTTAACACAAGCAAACGGTAAACAAATCTATTCAATACAAAGAAGTTCTTCAAGAACGATCACACGTATGAACAAGACAAACAGTACCTTTGTAAAAACCCAAACCAAGAACCAAAAAACCTTAAACACTAACCAGACAAAAGCACAAAAGGCAATTGAAGTTGCAACAAAATTTGAACAGGCAGCAGCTTTAGTTTCACAAGTAGGACAAACAGTAAACCTTGCCGGTAAAGGTCTTGTTGCATTAGGCGCTTCAATGAGCTGGGCTGCCGGTGCGGGTGCAGCACTAATTGCTGCCGGTAATGTAATGCAAAAAGTTGGTACCGTAACCGAAATGGTCGGTAACTACGGACAAGCTGCTGCAAATATTACAAAAGCAGCTGCATACGCTGCTGACGGTAACTTATCCGGAGCATTACAAAGCGCAGCAGGTGCAATTCAAACAGGTGCAGCTGCAGTCAAAACAACTAAAGGACTTGGTAAAACATTTGATTCAATAAATGAACAAGCTAATCAGGCAACACAAAAACTTGCTGCAAATTCTGCCGCAAGAGAAACCGTAAAAGATATGACAACTGAACAACTTGGCGGTATGTCTAAAAAAGAAGCAAGAAAAGCTATAAGCCAAGATTTACAAAATCAAATGGCTGAAGGTTCTATTGCTACAAGCAAAAAAGGTGCTTTAGGGCAGATGAAAGAATTAAAAAATAATGCTTTGGAGGGTGACAGCCAAACATTAAAAATGAATAGCCAAACAGGTAAAATTGAACAAAATATTACAAAAAGCAAAGCGACAATAGCATTAGAAAAAGCTAAAAGTGATTTTGCATCCGCTGTTGCAAAAGAAAACGCAACATTAACAGACGGAGTAATTACAGGTCTTGACAGCAAAGGAAGAAAAGCTGTCAAAGCAAAAATGGCTAGCAGATTTAGCAATACTGCAACAGATACCGTTAAATCAAGCAAGAAGTTTGATGCAAGCAAATTAGTTCAAGGTTTACAATCAACAGCTGCACTATTTAATCAGCAAGGAACTCAACAAACAGCTTCGACAAACAAAGGTCCCGCACCTCAATGGGACTTGAGCAGAGACAGCAGATATCAAAAAATCAGAAATTCAAGATTAAGCAACGCATAAGAAAAAGAAGCCCATCATATTGATAAGCTTCTTTTTTTATTTATTATTTATTTTGTTATCTTACAAAAGACAAGTTTTTGTTGTTTAATCTTTTAGCAGCTGTTTGTTCTTCTAACATAATATTTAAGTATAGAATTTTGTTTGCAGTTGCTTGATCAAGATTTATGAATTCTGCCCCTGCCCTTCTTGATGTTGCTGATACAACTTTTACATCAGCAGTGAAATCAAGGTTGCCGCAAGAGATTTGTACCGGAACGACATCACCTACTTTTAAATCATTGTGGTGTCTTACAGCAATACCGCCTCTTGAGATATCAACAAGTGAATCTATTTGGGTATTTTCTGCTAATCTTACAGGAGCTTGTCCATCATTTGCACCAAACCTCATATACTGACGTTTGTCAATTGAGTAAACTGCATTATCAACCGCACGTTGTTTGTAAGTGTATTTACCCATTTCTTCATTGGTATTAATGTCAGTATCTGTATCTGTGTCAGTATCTGTATCTGTGTCTGTATCTGTGTCAGTATCCGTATCCGTATCTGTGTCTGTGTCTG
>HF991460.1 GCA_000433095.1 Clostridium sp. CAG:967
CGTTAAGATACCAGAATGATAAAAATGCAGTTGACCTTTCAGAGGCAGGTTTAAATTCACAGGAACAGGTTTATTCTTTTATCAGATCATATTTTAAAGTTGTAAAAGAATGTGATAAACTAAGCGGTTGTTTCGCTGATTCTTATAAAAAAATCAGTGGAGTGAGTGCAAGAATTGGTAATACAAAATCTTTTGTGATTTCAAGCGGTGCATCATTAAGACCTAATTATGAACCCTCTAATGGCTCTTTAATAAGTTTTGCTGTTGATATAAACGGACTAAAAGGACCGAATGTTGCTGGACGTGATTTATTTATCGTATGTCTTTATAATAACGGACTTGTAGATGATGCGCCTTATAATGTTGCTGATGATGATTCAATAGTGCCGTTTGCAGGTGCGCCGCTAACTAAAGAAGAACGTGAAAGCTTATTTAGTTCTCATTGTAGTTCATCAACAAGCGGCATAAGCGGTTGTTTCGGTAAAATTCTAAATGATAATTGGGAAATGTCATATTGATAAAAATTAAGGCTGACATAGTGTCAGCCTTTTTAATAAACTCTCAAAATCTTACTAAACAATAAGCACTACTTGACTGCGTGCAGTCTAGCTTGAATACCTGCATCTGCATTCATGTTTTTTGCAGCTGCAATTGCCATACTACGGCGTTTTCTCGCTCCTCTTAATATAAATTCCACACTGTCGCATACATTACACGAAGGTGTTACAATCTTTTTAAGCATATATAAATTCTCCATTTATTTCTGATTACAAATAAAATATCGGTATATGTATCTTGAAACTTTAATTTTTTAAGAAATATATTTACATAATTTTACAATAATGATAGTATTATGATATTATTTGGGTAAGATTTATATATGAACGAAAGGAGCAATTTATGACCAG
>HF991461.1 GCA_000433095.1 Clostridium sp. CAG:967
ATGTTACTCAATTACACAAAGTGTACAACGAACTACAGCAGGCATTTCTTCAGGAAATGAATGAGGCTAATGCTATTAACTTAAAGGAAGCAGGAATGGGTGTTCAATCTTACATAAAAACATTTTTGCCAAAGCATTTTAAGATTGTGCAGATAGGTGAATTGGATTTGAAGGAAACACCGTGGGGAAATACGACATACAAAAATATTAACGGAGCAAATTATGCTTATACAGGCTACTGGAGCTGTGGAGCATGTGCAACTTTAGCAAGCGGGGCACAGATTTGTTTGGATAACGTTAAATGTTACAGCTATACGTATAATGGCAATACATCAAATTACGGTTTTATTTTTGTTGACGTAAACGGCAAGAAAGGACCAAATATTATCGGGCGTGATGCGTTTTTGATGAGCTACTGGGATGATGGTGTAATTGATTTACCTAAAGTTTCACCGGCATGCAGAACAAAGGGAGTATGCGAAGGAGATTCAATACAAGCAATCAGAGCGGCAGATACGTCCTGTGAAAGTGCTACAACAGTCACCCACCAGGGCTGTTTCGGAAAAATTTTAAATGACAACTGGGAAATGACATATTAGCTTTAGCTGTGCTAAAATTAATTTATGATAGATAATATTGAACAGCTCAAAAAAGCTATAGAAGTTGAGATTAAGCACCGTTATATTGATATACACGGAAAAACTCAGGCTTTCTCAAGTTTTATAAAAAACGAAGCTAAAAAATATTATAAGCAGTCTAAAAAAAATCCCAAGTGGGCTGTAATTATTGAAACTTTTGAACAGTACCCTTTTGATAATGTTAACGAAAGAAGGAAAAGTATTGACAGGCTGATTAAGGTCTTAAAGTCCGAAACTCAGCCTCGAAATACTGAACCTGTTATCGAAGGGAAACTAAAGCCTGCAAAAGATACTGATGTTATGTATATAAAAGGCGTTGGTCCGAAAGTAGCATATAAATTAAACAAACTCGGGATTTATACTGCCAACGATTTAATGATGTATTTTCCCAAAAAACATATTGACTACTCAACAAGAACTTTAATCAAAAACTTAAAAGAAGGCGAAAATACAACTATATTCGGTTACATTAAATCTGTTTCGGCTTTTAATACAAGAAATAAGCTCTCGGTTGTAAAAGTTGCGGTTGCTGATGAAACAGGCAGAATTGACCTAAGCTTTTTTCAGGCAAAATCAAACAGGTTTATGCTTGAAAGAGTAAAAGCTCAATTCCCTGTAAACGCAGGAATAATGCTTTCCGGAACAGTGAGAATAAACAATTATGATAAAAAACTTACTATAGATAAACCCAATTATTCAATAATGACGGGTGAATTCCTTGAAAACGGCAATTCAAACCTTAATCTTGCAAGAATTGTTCCAGTATATTCAGTTTGCGAAGACTTAAGCATAAAAGTTTTAAGACGAGCTATTTTTAACGCTATTCAGATGTATAAAAACGAAATAGAGAACGTAGTCCCTGATTTCATAAGAGAAAAATACGGAATACTTGATAAAAAAACAGCCGTTGAACAAATTCACTTTCCTGAAACTCTTGAACTTTTAGAGCAGGCAAGATTTTCACTTATATTCGAAGAACTGTTCTTAGTCCAGCTTAAACTTGTAAGATTGCGTGAAGAAAATACCAGAACTCATTCGGCACTCGCTTTAAAAATAGATGAAAAAGGTCTTGTAAGACAGTTTATAGACAATCTTCCTTTTGAATTAACAGGCGGACAGAAAAAGGCAGTTAATGAAATTCTTCATGATTTGAATTCGGATATACCAATGGCAAGACTTCTGCAAGGCGATGTCGGCAGCGGTAAAACAGTTGTTGCAACAATTATGCTTCTGGCAGGTGTTGAAAACGGCTATCAGGGAGCACTTATGGCGCCGACAGAAATATTAGCCCAGCAGCATTACTATAATCTACAGAACTGGCTTACACCTATGGGAATAAGTGTCGGACTTTTCCTAGGCAGTCAAGGTAAAAAAGTCAGAGAAAAATTCCGAACTGACTTAAGAAACGGTCAGATGAACATTGCTGTAGGAACCCATGCACTTATTCAGGAAGATGTTGATTTCAATAATCTCGGGGCAATAGTAGTTGATGAACAGCACCGTTTTGGCGTAAAACAGCGTAACGTATTAAAGAAAAAATCACAAAATCCGCAAATGCTTACCATGACAGCAACCCCTATTCCGAGAACACTGGCTTTAACAGTTCACGGAGATTTGGACTTAACAATAATTGATGAACTTCCAAAAGGTAGAAAACCTATTAAAACAACCCTTGTTACCTCTCACAGAGGTGTTTACGAGCTTATTAAAAAAGAGATTGAAGCAGGGCGTCAGGCTTATGTTGTCTATCCTCTCATAGAAGAAAGCGAAACTCTTTCTGCAAAAGCGGCAACCATAGAAGCGGAAAGACTACAGACAGAAGTTTTTCCTCAGTTTAAAATCGGACTTCTGCACGGAAAACTTAAAAATGATGAGAAAGAACAGGTAATGGCAGATTTTAAAGACAAAAAATATGACATTCTTGTATCTACAACCGTTGTAGAAGTAGGCGTTGACGTGCCAAATGCTACTGTTATGCTCATTGAAAATTCAGAACGTTTCGGACTTTCACAGCTTCACCAGCTGAGAGGACGTGTGGGAAGAAGCGACTTACAATCATACTGTATTTTACACACATCCTCAAAATCTCAGGAAACACGTGAAAGATTAAATATAATGACACAAACAAATGACGGTTTTGTTATCGCAGAAAAAGATTTGCAGCTGAGAGGTCCCGGAGAATTTCTCGGCACCCGCCAAAGCGGACTTCCTGATTTGATTATCTCTGACATTGTAAGAGATGCTAAAATTCTTGAAACGGCTCGCAACGAGGCAATAGATTTTGTAAAAACACATAAAATCAATGACTATCCAAAACTTAATAAAGTTACATCACTAGAGCTTTTCAGCGGTCTTGACATTTAATATTAAGATATGTAACACAGAAAAATTTCAAAAAGGCAATTATTTATCAAGTATATACTTTATATATGTATAATATAGAATAATGAGGAGATAAAATATGCCTACATTTTATCGATATCTTGGCGGTCCCAGAACGTTCTGGGGCGGTGGAAGAACGACCATTATAAATAATAATATTATTGGTGGTCATATGCCTATGATGCGTGCGCCTCACCACCATTGCTGCGGCGGTGGCGGAAATATGTTCCAGTGGATGGCAGGCTATAGCGTTGCTAATTCGTTTATGTCAAACCTTTTCGGCGGCGGTATAGGCAACTTTGGCATGTTCGGCGGTTTGAATAATATGTTTGGTATGGGTGGAACCGGAGGGCTTTATCCAGGTTATTCAGGCAATTATAATTACAATAATTCTTATACTAATAATCTGGATCTTTCAGCAAAAGTAAAAAGTCTTGAAGATGAACTTGCAGATGCCAAACAACAAATTAAAGATTTACAAGATAGTAAATGTAAATGTGACGGCAAAGATTTAACACAAACCAAAACTCCTACAGACGAAGAACTTGAAGCTGCAAATAAAAAGCAAAATTCTTCCGAAACAGATGCTGCATCTGATAAAAAAACAGCCAAAGTTACAGGTAATGATAATCAATCTGCTCCTGAAGCAGTAAAAAAAGAAAATTCTAATCAACCAATCTTAAAGAATAACGCTGTAATTGAGAATAGCGATAAAGAATTTGATGAAACTTTGGATAAATTATTGAAAGATGCAGGTATTGATAATCTTCAACCACAAGAAAAAAATTATATAAAAAATAACATTAGCGCAATTTATACCGATGACAAAGGAAATGTTAAATATAATATTAAAGCGGTTGTTCATGACACAGACAGAGTATCTACTATCCTGTCAAGATTTTACAAAGACAATGAAACACCTGTTTATCAAATAGGCAGAGCTAAGTTTAATACACAATCATCAGAAACAAATACTATAAATGAACCACGCTCAGGAGATACAATAATTGCAAACGGAGTATCCGAATACGGTTTAAACGCATTAATACAGGAAGCAAAAAACGGAATAACAAAGCAAGGAGAAATTACAAAAACAAACAAAAGAATATCTGATTTAAAATCTGATTTTATCTCAGGCAAAAATAAATTATCAAAAGCATATGTCCTCCAAAATCACTTAATGTCTGAAGCAGAATACAACAAAATTATCAATGAAAAATACAACTAAGACATTAAAAGTTTGCACCAATTAAATTTATATTTGAGGCCTCTCACGCATAGAGAGGCTTCTTTTTGGGCATAATAAAAATATATATAAAAGATATAGTTTGTAAAGTTATGTTACAAGAAAAAGAGTAACAAGCAATTATTTACTTTATATATACTTTATATATATAAGAGTATAAAAATACGGAGATACCAACATGGGCATCTATGATATTACAGGCTGGTCCGGAGGAGGACGCAGACCTATTAATTATGGATTAAAAGCAGGACAATTCAGAGGCATGGGCAGAGTGAATGTCTTCCCTAGCAGCACCACCATTGTCAATAATAATATTATTGGCGGCGGTTGTTATAGCAACAGCTATGACTGCGGCTGCAACGGCGGAGGCGGAAGCAATAAGTTCATGAACTGGATGCTCGGTATCGGTCTGGGTTCAACATTGCTCGGCGGTATTTTAAGTATGTTCGGCATTGGCGGAGGCGGTAAGACTGAAGGTGCCGGAGGTAAAGAAGAAGTTAAAGCGGAAGTTAAACAAGAGGTTAAAAAAGAAGAACCCAAAGAATCAAACAAATTGGATCAAGCAAGAAAAACTCTTGACAGCTTAGGTATGACAAAAGATAAAGGATACACAGTATCAGTTGATGAAGACGGAAAGATTACATATCACTACAATAAAGACGGTATTGATGTTGAAGCTGATATTGTCACAGATCTAATAGACAAAATTAACAAAGCTAAAAACAAAGATAATACTCCTACACAAATCTTAAATGAAGTTTCAGATGATGTAGAAACACCTGCTGCAACATCTCAGGATATTCAAACTGGTTCAGGCGGAAATAAACCTAATACAGCAGCCAGAACAGGAACAGGTTCTCCTGCAGGCTGGTACAGAGCAGTTAATGACGGACAAGAACTAAAAGCTGAAAAAGCTCAACTTGAAGCTGCACAAAAATCAGGTAAAAACCCTGCTCAAGAATTAGTTAATAACTTATTAGGTACCAAATTAGGAAATGTTTTAACAGATGCTGATAAAAAAGAATTACTGGCAACTGTCATAAAGAAAAACCCAAGTGTATTTAATCAAGACGGCACATTAAAAGCCGGAGCAGATGTATCAAAACTTGATGTCCCAACTAAAGAATGGATGGAAAAAGAATATAATATACAAGTTTTGAAAGAAAATGCCGACGGAACAAACACAGTAGTCAAGAAAAGAGTTGAAGGACACTCTACAAGAGAACGAAGAAAGGCTGCTGACGGCACTTATCATCAATATGACTCAGCAACAGGTAAACAGTTAAATGATAAATATGCAAACGGTACACAACTATCAGGTAAAGACGGCTTTACAGCAGTAGTTTGGTCAGACGGTTCAAAAGTAACATACCGCCAAAACGGTAAAACAATAACTGATGCAAATCAGGTACCACAAGACTTAAGACAACAAGTAATTAAGGAAATGGTAAAATTAAGAAAAGGTGGAAGCACAGCAAGCTCACAAAATTCAATACAAGGTAAAAAGCAAGCATTAGAAAATAGCGCATCATTCAAGAAAGCTGGCGGTAAAGATGTAAAAATAACTCAGAATAGTGACGGAACATTCACTGCAACATTTAAAATAGCAGGCGGAGAACGTACACTAAGCGGAGCAGCACTTGATAAATTTATAAATTCATAAAAACTCCCTTCGGGGAGTTTTTTATTACGTAAATTATATTTACAAAAACTTTTCAAGTTATAAAAAAAAGTGTATAATTATATAGTAGTTCTTATTAAAAGAACATTGTACATAAACAGGGGGTTATATGGAAGACTTAAAAGTTGCTATAGGTTCGGATCATGGCGGATTTCACTACAAAGAACAAATTATTGAATATTTAAAATCAAGAGATATACCATATATTGATTTAGGTACTTACACCAGAGAATCTTGTGATTATCCTGTTATAGCTAAACAGGTTACGGCAAAAATTGCATCAGGTGAAGCCAACAGAGGTATTCTTGTTTGCGGTACGGGTATCGGTATGTCTATTGCTGCAAATAAATCCAAAGGTATCAGAGCTGCTCTATGCGGAGATACATATTCTGCAAGAGTTTCCAGAGCTCACAACAACGCAAACGTGTTATGCCTTGGCGAAAGAGTTATAGGTGAACACCTGGCTCTTGATATCGTTGATATTTGGCTTAAAACAGGTTTTGAAGGCGGAAGACACAAACGCCGTATTGATGAAATTGAAGAATAGTTTATTCTGGTCAGATTATTTACTTCTTTAAACAGTTTATGTTATTATAATAAAACTTATTGTGACAGATTTTAAAGGATTAATAAATGACTGAAGAATTAGACTCAAAAAAATTAGCCTGCGTTATCGCAAGAACTCTTGACGATAAACTCGGTAAAGATATTACAATACTTAATATCAGTAATGTTTCATCTCTTGCCGATTATTTTGTAATAGTTACGGGTGATTCTACTCCGCAGGTTAAGGCTTTAATGAACAATACAAAAGAAAGAATTAAGGAACTGTTTTCACGTGCTCCTATCAGAATGGAAAACGATTTGAAAAATCGTTGGAATTTATTGGATTACGGTGATGTTGTTGTACATATTCTTCACAAGGAAGAAAGAGAAACTTATGCCATTGAAAAATTCTGGAGTAATGCTTTCAGCATAGCAGAAGATGAGTGGCGTGAAATTTCAAAAAATTATTCAGAATTTTAATAACGTAAGCGGCTTCACTAAGGTGAGGCCTTTTCTTTGGAACGTTACATTTCTAAATAGTATTGCAAAATCCTAAAAATAATGTAAAATAAAAGGTAAGAAATATAGTATTAAACAAAAGCAGGTTAGGATGAGCAAAGAAACAGAAAAACAAATTAATGACTTGATAATGGCAATGGCTAAAGATCCTCAAAATATTGAAAATTATCATAAACTTTCAGAACTTTATTTGCAAATGGAAGATTATGACAGAGTTATGTCTGTATTGGAAAGCCTTTTGACGATTAAGCCTGATGATGTTCAAGCTCTTGTAGGTATGGGAACAATGTGGTTCTATGAAAAAGATTTTAGAAAGTCACTTTCTTATTACAACAGAGCTCTTGAAGTAAATCCTAAAAACTACCTTATATACTACAATATAGGTAATGTTTTTGCTGAATGGAAAAACTTCCCTAAATCATTGTTCTACTATAACAGAGCTATTGATTTAAACTCTACAAATCCTGAAATTTATAATGCTATTGCTCTGCTTTATCAGGACAACGAAGACTATGTTGAGTCAAAAGCTTATTATGAAAAGGCATTGTCGCTTGATCCGGAAAATATTACGGCACTTGTTGACATGGGTAATGTATGTTTCAAATTGTTTGATTATGAAACTGCTCTGGAACTGTACAAAAAAGTTTTTGTTTTAAACCCTGATAACAAAATCGTTGCTATTTGCATTGGTAACACTTTAACTTTGATGAAAGAAAGAGAAAAAGCTTACAATTACTTTGAAAAAGCACTTCAAATGGAAGGCGACAACTATAAAGCTTATATTTGCTATGCAATTGCTCTTTCTGAATTCGGAGAATATGAAATGGCTGTTGAAATGTACAAACGTGCAGAACAAATTCATCCGAAAGAAATTAATGCACAGATTCTGAGGGCAAATCTTTATACAAACTTTAACAGAATTGATCTTGCTTTAGATTTATACAAAGAAGCTATAAGGCTAAAAGCTAACAGTGCTGAAACCTATATGCTCCTTGGCAACGCACACTATCTGAATAATGAAATTGAACAGGCTATTGCTTCATATCGTGCATCAATTAATATTGCACCAGAAAATGATGAATACAGACTTGTTTATACTCAAGTTTTAGATGAGTACATAGATAAAAAACGCAGCGGAGCAAATGTATAATGGCAACAAAAGATACCCCGTATATGATTGAAAGAATTGTTGCAGCTGCTTCTTATCTTACAATGGGAATGGCAGGGTTTATCTGGTTAATTATTGCTTTATTTACAAAAGCCAGATTAAAACCTTTCCTGATGTATCATATTGTGCAGTCGATAATGATTTCACTTATTTTTGTAATCCTTTCAATGTTTTTAGGCTGGGTTTCTAATATCTTGAGCTTTATACCGCTTATTAACAAGCTTGTTGCTCAAATTACATTCTTACTTAATATGCCGTTATTATTTGATTATTCTTTAATTCAAATTGTAATATATTCTTTGCTTATTTATCTTGCTGTCACCTCTTTTCTCGGCAAATTCAGTTATATACCTTATCTTTCTGACCTTGTAGATCAAAATGTAAGACATTAAAAAAGAAAACCTGCATTAAATATGCAGGCGTGTGGTAAAATTCGGCTACTTGCGTAGCATAAAAGATTTATGACTTATGATTTGGGAGTTTGTGATAAAATTATTGCATTTGATAGTGGAATTCCACCCTTCATTTGAGGTTTATTCACAACCTGACCGTTAACATACATAACTGTGGACCCTCCGCCATCAAGGTTCATTGCATTGCTACATCCTATTGACTGCATGAAGGAAGCCAATTCCATAAGTGTCATTCCAATTGAACTTCCCTCACGGCCGTCAACGGCAACCAGAATTAAGTTATTGTCAGCCGTGTAACCTATAGCGCTTCTCGGGTTACGTCCACCGATTGCACCGAGTTTTTGGGCTGTCATATCAACAAATACTTCGCTGTTTCTTACTAAATACGGACCGCCGCTTATAATATGTTTTACATTTTTCCATTCAGGATTTGTATTAACAATAAGTTCCGCATCTTTTTTCTCAAGTAGAGGCTGTAAAATATTTTTAGGACCTGAAATTACATATCCGTTTTGAGGAATTTCAATCGGATTTGCGGATGCCTTTGTTATCTTACCGTCAACAACCTGCAATCCCATACCGTATTTAGGAGCATATGGGGAATATTTACCCCATTCTGAAGTGTATACAAGAACATATGTAGAAAGCATTCTTGGTTGATTTATATTATCAACTTTAACTGTTTTTCCGCCGCCCTTTACAGATGCATTAAGCTGCACTCTAGCAATATCAAATCCGCTATCGAAAATTCCCATAGCAACCCTATCGTAAATAGGACCTGTGTACATCTTTTTATTAATCATTAAAGTTCCGAGAGGAACGCCTGTTTGAGGCTTAAAGTATGTACCGTTTAATGCAACGATTGCATTATTATTTTTAGCTATTGTGGTTATTGTTCTTCTGCTCTGTAAGCTGGTGTCTGATGAAAGTGCCGGAGTTAATTCAAAATCTTTTGCGAGTTTCATATCTACTTCTACTACATTTATTCTAACAGGTTTACCGGCATAGTATTTTGTAAGTTTTATGTGCTTTACCCCGCTTGTTACATCATAAATTGCTGCTTTAGGATATTTTTGCCTTATTTTATTCTCAAAATTTTTCTGCCGGACTTCAGGAGAAATTTCATTAAGAATTTTCTCCTTCAGCTGACCTGTATCAAAGTCAGGAGCTGTAACCTGAGCAATTTTTGCATTTCCTGCGTGGATTGGTACAAGCCCCTGACACAAAATTAAAACCCCTATTATTGAAACATTTATTGTTGTTTCAATTAATTTTTGGTAATCAAATTTTTCATGCAAAATCAGTGTATCCATAACGTCACCTAAGATTAAAAGTAACCGGATACCTTTTTGATTAAAGAGTGGGTTGGGGATTAACACTCATCGGAAACCTAAATTAAAAATTAACCAGGAACTTCCTACTACTATTGTAACATATTTTAACAAATACTTCAATCCCTTATATAGCAAGGTTTTTACAAAACTAAATAAGGTAAATTGTACACTAATATTTAATAACTATTCAGCATCTTGCAAATAAGTTTGAACAATTTTTTCAGCTTCTTTTGAAGATACACTTTCATCAGAAGATGTAATCTTAGGAGTTTTTCCTGCAGCTCTTTCAATCATAAAATTCATATATGATTTGTCGCCAAAAACACCGTTACTTAATGTCAGTTGCGCTTCCTTACCTAATTTAGTTTCACGAAGATATACATCAGCATTTTTAGTAGTTGCCATATATGTACCTAAATTTTCAGATGTTCTTGTTGCAGAAAGTTTTACAAACATATCGCTTACAATTTGGTTTAACGAATTGTTTTTTCTTACACCATTTTTAATTGTATTGACAGCTTTTGCTCCCTGGAAAGATATATTATCATTTTTTTGGTTATATTTCATTGCATAGGATTGCGGGGCAAATGTAATTCTTGAAATCATTTTCATATCCTCATGTTTAATAAATGTATATTACACACTTATTAAACTGCAAAGGACAATTTTTGTCAAATACTCACAGCTTATTTAAAACAGGGATAATCATCTGGAATTTTCCAGCTGTTTAATTGAATAATTTTAGCTGCATTAGAACAAGTTACATAAAGCCCCTCTTTTGTTCCATCCCAGTCTGAGTGAATATACGGTTCAACACCAAGATTTTTAAAATACAGATTTCGGTTACCTGATGCTCCGGCAGGATAAAAAGCGAACATAAATTTATCCTTTCCAGATTTGGGATTTGAAAGCTCAGCCTTAGATGCTTTTGGGAAGAACGTAATATCTTGACCAAAATATGTGAAGTAGGCAGCGGAACCATCTGTAAAATAAACATATAAAATATCTTGTTTATTTTCTAATTTAGTATACTTAATATAATCCTTAAAATACTCATTAAAAACTTTCAGATTACAAGAATAAGAATTGTGTGTACCCGAAGCACAAAGTGCAGAAGGTCTCCAATCAGTACGCATCATATTTTTATCTTGTTCAGACATTAATAATGCCTGATTTATTTTAGAGTAAAAATTCTGAAGTCTGGTTTCAATTATTTGCTTATCATGATTTTGGATAAGTGAAGGCATTGTTAAAGCTGCAACAACACCAATAATGCCGAGTGTGACCAAAACTTCGGCTAAAGTAAATGCAAAAGACTTACTGTAGGAGCTTAAACGGTTGCCCCCCCCCCGCAAGCGTAGCCGCTTGACCCGTCACATTGGAGCTTGGTCATAATTTCTCCAAATAACGAAGCTGCTATTTCACTAAACTTTTTCATAATCGCTCCTTTCTTTACTATACTTTTAGTATAACAATTTTTTTATGGATTTTCAATACTAAAAAACAGAACCCGATTTTTCTGGCTCTGTTTTCTTTATGTTAAGGTAAGTTCTTCCAGTAACTTTTGGTAGAGCTACCTGGATAATTATCTCTGATAGCCCAATAAGAACATTGTTCTCCTTGAGCTCTCCAGTTTGTATCTGAAGGGTTAAAAGAACATCGGGAGCTATAGTTCCCAGGAGGTCGATTATACACATAATCATCATCTTCACCCGGAGCTAAGATTTTTCCATTTCTACACATATAAAATTTAAACAAATCATAGCCATACCTGTTAGGTCCTTTATATGGACCGTTAGTATCCACGCTAATAATTATATGACCATCAGTTACAGCAGAAAAAGCTAAGAGCATACCATTATTCAAAATATAAGGATTAAAGCCGTAAGCAAATATAGATAACTCCTGAACATAATTATTAGATGTATACATTTTTATATTTTTTAATCTTTCACTATCAATTGTTTCAACTACTTGTAAATAATCAGGTACTAATTCATAAAATCTTTTGATATACTCATCCATATACCCCATACCATGAGGAATATGCAAGAAATCAACAAAATCTGCTTCATGTTCCATATACATCTGGTAGGTGGCACGGATTATCAAGGAATAAGCTGTCTTAAACTGGGTTTCCATTACTTTATTTCGATGTTTATGGATTAAAGTAGGAAGTGTTAAGGAGGCTACCACACCAATAATACCTAAAGTGACCAAGACTTCCGCCAGGGTAAAAGCACTGAAACTGGAGCTTAAAAAACGCCCCCCCCCCAAAGGTTACTAAACTTTTTCATAATCGCTCCTTTCGTATTTAATATATATTACATTTTTATTATAACAAATTATCAGCCCATTTTCAACAATATTCATCTGTTTGGTCTAATGTATGTTTTCCTGAATATGATATAATGAGCTCAAAAGTAAAGGAGATATTATATGAGAGAATTTGAATTTAATCTTTCTATGGAAGAACTTGAAAAACGTACCCATAAAGATTATTTAATGACAAAAAAAATGCTGAAAGCTGATGCTCCCGAATATCTGGAACTTGCAGACGGCGACAAAGAGGCACTTAAACATCTTGTAAAAGCAGCTTATATTTTAGAAAAAATTAATATGCAGATTGACTGCCATCAAAACCTTGAATTTAAAGAGTTTCTTGAAAGAGAAATTACAAAAGGAAATAAACAAGCTGAACTGACTAAAATTCTTTTTGATGCGCAAAAGGGTATTAATGCAATTGATACTATGTCAAATAAGATTAATCTTGCAAAGGGCATAAAAGAATTACCCGGAAAAGGTGTATACCCCGAAGACCTTTCTAAAGAAGAATTTCATAGCATTTTAACCAAAATGATAAATGAAGGAAAAATTGAAGAAGTCAAAAAAATTCTTACCCAGCGCTCAGTAGTAGAAAGGGAAGGAGAATACTTAAAAGGGATTGACTACATAGATAAATTTAAAGAAGATTTTTCTAAAATGGCTGACGAGCTTGACAAAGCAGCACAGATTTCTACAAATGCTGATTTTAACGAATATCTTAAACTACAGGCTAAAGCTCTTCGCACAGCTGACCCTATGCTTGATGCTTACGCTGACAAAAAATGGGCAACACTTCAGGACACACCGCTTGAATTCACAATAACCAGAGAAAACTATGAAGATGAAATGACAGGAACAATTGTTGAAAACAAAGAACTATCATCATTATTGGAAAAACATGGCATTTCAGCTATTCCCAAAGATTTTCTTGGCGGCAGAGTAGGAATAGTAAACAAAAAAGGAACTCATGCACTTTTGGCAATTAAGGAATATCTTCCGACACTTGCTAAAAATATGCCGTTTGCAGATGAATACGAACAAAATATATCTACAGAAAGCGATGCGAAACAAACAATGGTTGATGTAGATTTGGTTGCCGTAACAGGAGATGTAGGCGAATACAGGGGCGGAATTACTCTTGCTGAAAACCTTCCTAACGATGATAAACTTTCACTCACTATAGGAGGAGGAAGAAGAAATGTTTATCACAGACAAATCCGCTTTATAAGTGATATGAAAAAACTTCAGGAAAGGTTAGATGAAATTCTTGACAAAGAACAACATCAATATTATCTCGATGAAGCAGACCATTGGTTCACTATAGGTCATGAAAACGCACACTCACTCGGTCCTAAAAAGGCTTGTGAGACACTTGGCAAATATCGTAATATTATTGAAGAAAACAAAGCTGATATGGGTGCACTTGCTTTTGTTGACCTGCTAACAGAACTGGGTATGTACACACAAGAACAGCGTAAACAAATTATTGTAACTACTATTGCAGATAATTTTCTTAAATCTAAACCGACTATGAGCCAGGCACACAGAGTTCGTACCGTAATGCAAAATAAATACTTTGCAGAAAGAGGCGCTTACGAAATTATTGACGGAAAAATTCACGTAAATATTGACAAAGTAGTTCCTATTGCAAAAGAAATGTTAGCAGAAATTATCAGAATACAAATAGAGGGTAACTTTGATAAGGCTGAAAAATACGTTCTAGATAACTTTATTTGGACTGATAATATGGAACTTATTGCGCAAAAACTACAAAAAATAAACAAAACACTTAACGGACGAACAGAATCCGAACTGGCAGAAAAACTTTTAAAAGAATAAAATGCAAAAGAGGTCAGGTTAATCTGACCTCTTGTATTTTTAATAATTCATCTGCCAGTTATCATTTAAGATTTTACCGAAACAGCCTGCTATGCCTGCGCTTGAAGTTTGACAAATTGATGTAAACTTAGTTTCTCTAACTTCCCTTGACAAAGGGGCAGATGTTCCTTCATCATCAATTAGTCCGTTATTATAAAGACATAACAAAAACATATCACGCCCTTCGATATTCGGACCTTTTTTACCGTTTATATCTACCATTACATTAATAAGCTTATCACCGTTTTTTGTGTACCATGGTCTTATCGCAGCCCCGCTGCTTAATATAAAGGTTTTTGTTGTTTCTTCAAACCCTTTAGTTGATGAACCGTTTAAATTCTTATAATCATTTGAAGATGCAAAACAATCAGCAAACGTATCACACGTTTTTACTATTTTAAAATAGTCAGTAACAAACTCATAAACGGCATCTTGTGTGTTCAAACCGGCTTCTGTCAGATTAACAGCATTTTTATCATTCTGGTATCTTAACGCTGCTTGAGAT
>HF991462.1 GCA_000433095.1 Clostridium sp. CAG:967
CCGCAATGACCGTGCCTTCATTGATGCAGAATTACCAGCGGCAGAGTTATGTAACCCAGCTTCATAAGGTTTACAATGAAGCACAGCAGGCTGCACAAATGGTACTAACCGACACAAATGCCTTGAATTTAAATGAGGCAGGCTTAACTACGGACGAGGCCATTGATGCGTGGGTTAAAAAGTATTTTAAAGTAGTAAAGGTATGCGGAAATAACGTAGATGACTGTTTTGCTTCAGGAGAATATAAAAGACTGAACGGAACTGAAATGAGTGGTCTTTTTGTAGGCGGCGGACATCAATATGTTCTCGCCAGCGGAGCTGCTATTTACGTAACAAAGTCTTCTTCCTTCTTAGGAAACATAAATTTTTATGTAGATATAAACGGCAAAAAAGCTCCTAATATTATTGGTCGTGATGTTTTTGCAACTAAAATTTATAGTAACGGCATAATGGATGATTGTGCCTGTCCTGAACTGACCAGTGCTCCGTTAACAAAAGAGCAGCGTGAAACTTCTTATGAGGACCATTGTATTGCAGGAAAAGAGGGATGCTGGTGGGGGTGTTTCGGTAAAATTTTAAATGATAATTGGCAGATGACATATTAAAAAAAGCCTCTTATGAGGCTTTTATTTTAAAACTTTCTGTTCAAGTCGTTATAGTGCCCGAACCCGAGTACATCTTTAAAGAATTTAACACCTGCATAAATACCCAGACCTATAGCAGAACCTTTTGCCCATTTGCCTTTGGCACATAGTGCTCCTAAACCTAGACCAAGAGGTACTACGCTGTTTACAAGCATAGAGCCGAAGCCTTTAAAATATCCGATAGCAGAATTAACGAAATGTCTTACGTTGTTTTCCATTTCAAAATTAAATACAGTGCGTTTTAGTTTTGAAGTTGTGTTGCTCGGGCTTGAAAGGTATTGCGTATTGCTAAATCTGTCAGCACAAGCATCTGCATCTCTGCTTTTTGCATAAACATCAGATTGAATTTTGCCTATGATATGAGAATCGTAGGCAACAACACCAAGTGCTGCTGCACCTGCGCCTTTTGCCAGATATTTTGTAAAATTACTTTTTACTGATGTTAATGCTGTTGATAAACTCATTATTTTTCACCGTTTGATTTATTTTCTGATTTTTTAGTATCTTTTACTTCAAATTCTTTTTCTACTTTTTGACCTGACATTTTCAAGAGGATATTTGTTGCCTGCATAGCATCTTGTCCGTAACCTGATTTAGAATTTTGCATTGCTTTTAAAAGTCCCACAGTGTAGTCATCGCCTGTTGCTACTCGTGAATCAAGAACGCTTAATGCCAGAATTTTTACTGCTGTTGAAGGATCTTGAAGCATTTTGTTAACTAAAGCATTCAAAGCTTTATCATCTTTTCTTGAATGGTCTTCTTCAAGTCTTGCCACAACTTCTTTTGCACCCATTAGTCTGACTTCTTTATCCTGACTGTTTAAATAATTTTCAAGATTTTTAATATATTCGTCAGTTAATTGTACAATTTCACGTTTTTCGGTTTTCTTTTCAGTTTTTTTATTTTCAGTTGTGTTAGTTGTTGTTGTATTGCTTGTTAAATTTTTACTGTTGCCCCAGTCATTTGTGTAATAACCTGACGGATAGCAACCGCTGGCAGCCGTCGGACCATAGTTTGGAGCATTCACGTTATACACAGGTGCTGTTGAACCCGGTGTTGCAACTGACGGATTAAATATTTGAATATTAACACCTGAATAGTTTGGAACCTGAACATTTTGGCTTTGAGGCTGTACCATTGGTGCAGTTTGATATTGTGGTGCCTGTTGTTGTATTGTCGGAGCTTGCGCCTGAACAGATTGTTGTGGCGGACATTGGCACTGCTGCATAACCTTTGGCTGCTGTATGTTTTGTTGTCCTACTGAACTTTGCATGAAAACTACCCTTTTACTACTTATATAAATAAAGTAATATTCGTATAAGTAATTGCTTGTTTTTTAAGAAATGTTACATAATTTTTTTTAATTTCCCATGATAGCTATAATTGTTTTATGGGTAACTATGAAGAAAATTATTTAGCAAAGCGTCCTCAATCTCTATGCCATATGTGCGGAAAATGCTGTCGTGTGGTAACAACTTCTACACCGTATAATATCCTGATTAAAATGGCTGAGGATGGAGATGCAGGTGCAATTGATTTTTTATCATTGTTTGAACCTTATAATTCTATTGAAGATGCCAGAAAAGTAGATGCTGATGTTGTTGATAATATTATAACCCGTCTTTCTGAGGATGGGAATTACAAAGAGGAAGAAACAACTTTCTATTGCTGTAAATATTTGCAGGATGATAATTTATGCTCCAATTATGAAAACAGACCGGCTCTATGCAGGCACTGCCCGTCTTCTCCCTGGTCAATAGTTCCGCCTGGATGCGGCTTTGAGGGGTGGCTTTTCTGGAAGCGTGAAGAAGAAAAAGAAAAAATCAGACGTGCTAAAGAGGAGCTTTTAGAACTGAAACTTTTGAAAAAACGTAATAACTCACCTGAAACACTTCAAAAAGTTGAAGCTGTAGAACAAAAAATTTTACGCAATATTGCTATGTATAAGAAATACGGTTCTGAAAACTGGTAAAAAAGAAGGCTCAATTAAGAGCCTTTTTTTTATTGAAGTAATAATTTATCTAATTTTTTTTGATAAAATTCAGTATTTATATTTAATTGAGAACCAATATCAAGCAGCATTTCTATAAACTTTTTATTATTAGAACGCTTGTTATTCACTCCGTTTTCTATAATATCGCCTATTTTGTGATAGATTTTAGCAAAATAAATATTTTGAGCTTCAGAAATATCAACCTGTAGTTCAAGTTTTTCAATAGTATCAAAAATTTCAAGAAGAACATCAGCCTGCTGGATTTCAAAACTGTGAACAAGTCTGTTCATATTTTGAAGAATTTTTTTGCTGAATATAGCATTTGAAGTCTTTTTATCAAGAGTAACATCCATTTTTTTTGCTTCAAAATTAATATCCATAGCCTGCTGAATAAGGTCGCTTTCAAGAAATCCTCCTGAATGAGCAACAATATCATTAAATTTGTGGCTCAAAGCATAGCCTGCCGAAATTTTAAATTCATCAGGAATTTTAAGTCCCAAGCCTTGCAGGTTATATATTGCGCCTTTTCCTTCGTCATACATTTCCTGATAAGTTTGAGCAAATTTTTCAAGTTTGCCTTTTAAAAGAATTTGAAGAATTTTTCTTCTTTCTTCAATGAATATATCTTTCAATGTAAAGTATTCTTTGCCGAAGTATTCGTCCAAAGCTCTGATAATTTCTGTTAAAGTATTCATCAGATAAGTTTTAATAAGTTCTGTTTTAATTTTGTTAAATTCTGCTTCATCAGAATACTCTTTAATTGCACAGTGGAAATCTCCTCCTGCATATTGCATCAATGCAAATATAAGGTTAGATTTTTGAAGTGTGATTTTTGATTGAACTTCAATATGACCGATTATAAAAGTAGAAGTTCCTTTGTGCACTTTTTTATAAGCTTTTTTAGTTATTGTATAGCAGTAAACATCTTCTTCATCTTCAGCATCCTGATAAAGTGATGAAAGTGCCCACAGGCTTGCTATCTGCTTTGCCGTAACAATTGAGGGCTTTACAAACCTTTCAAATATATCTTTACCTGTTCCATGTTCAGGAATATTGCTTTTTGCTTCTGAAAGAATATTTAAGAAATGTTCTTCAATATTTTTATCCGTAAACTTAGATGCAAGCTGCATTGCACGAGCTGCGTATTTCATAATCTGAACTGTTTCAATTCCCGAAATTTCAGAGAAGAACCAGCCGCAGCTTGTATACATAAGCATAGACTGACGCTGAATTTCAAGTAATTCCATAGCTTTTACTCTTTCATCGTCAGATAAATCAGGTAAAAAGTTTTCTCTCTGGAATTTTTTCACATTCATATCGCCACGATCCAGTATTACGTCGACATATTTGTTACGAACATTCCAAACATCGCTGTTAAAATATTTTTTACCTTCTTCTTCATATATTTTTATAAGTTCATCTCGTAAATAATCAAGAGCATCTCTTAAAGGTTTTCTCCATTTTTGGTTCCAACCCGGATGACCGCCTGTAGAGCAGCCGCAATCTTCTTTCCATCTGCCTACTCCATGGAAACAGCTCCAGCTGGAAGCCTGCTTAATATCAACTTCGCAATCGCTTCTGTATTTTTCTAAATATTCTCCATAGTTGGTAATAGTGAAACCTTCGTCTTTAGCTTTAATTTTTAAAACATAAGCAAGCGCCATATCACCGAATTTTGTGTGATGACCGTAGCTTTCACCATCTGTGGCAATATTAATTAACTGCGGGTAATCTCTGCAGTCTGATACGCCTTCTTTCAAGCGTTTGCTGAACTTGTTGCCGTCTTTAAGTAATTCATCAAAAGCAACAGAACGGGAAATAGCGCCGTCATAGAAAAATAAGTCAATATATTTACCCGGAGCGGATTTGATATAATATCTGTAAGAACGAGCGGGATCAATATTTCCCCAGCTTACGTCCGTCCATTCTTTATCACCTTTTTTTCTGAATTTTGCAGCCTGATAAGGAGAAAGAATAGTAAACTTAATACCGTTTTCTTCCAGTACTCTTAGGGTATCATCGTCAACAGCAGTTTCTGCAAGCCACATACCTTCCGGTTTTCTGCCGAAGCGGTATTCAAAATCTCTTATACCCCATTTGACCTGTGTCTGTTTATCTTCCTCGTTTGCGAGCGGCATAATAATGTGGTTGTATACTTGAGCCAAAGCATTACCGTGTCCGCTATGTTCTGGAATACTTTCTATATCTGCCTTAATAATTCTTTCATATGTCAGAGGAGCGAATTGTTCCATCCAGGACAAAAGTGTCGGTCCAAAGTTATAGCTCATATGTTCGTAATTGTTCACAACATCAAGAATTCTGTTTCTGTTGTCAACAATTTTTGAAACAGAATTCGGGTTATAGCATTCTTTGTTAATTCTTTCGTTCCAATCATGGAAAGGCAATGCGCTGTCTTGAAGTTCAATAGCTTCCAGCCATGGATTTTCTCTCGGCGGTTGATAGAAATGTCCATGTATAGTAAGGAATATATCATTTTTTTTATTGCTCATCTCTTAACTCCGTTAATAATTAACATTATTTATTTTCAGTTTTAGGTTTGGAAGTGATTACGGTAAATTGGTCAACATCCATCCAGGGATCGCCTAAGGCTGTTGAAAATACTTTACCTGTAAATTCAATTTCATCACCTGAATTTAAATCAATATGTTTTTCTGCAACTGTTCTGTCAATAAAGATTTTTAATTCTGACAGAGGAATGTTGTGGTCGCAAACATCAGGTCTTTGAATTAAAAATGAAATATACTTTTCAGAACTTCTCATTGCAGGTTTGTAATCAAGTCCTAATGTAGAAAACTTGTCAAATTTTGCTTTAATTTTAATGTTTTTATTCAAATAAAAGTTTGGTCTGGCAACTACATCAAGCGGGTTAACAGTTGAGTATGTAGCTGCTGCTTGTTGAGTTTTTACAGCGGCAGTTGAATTTACGAGCAAGGTATCAGAAGCAGCGTAAGATATGCCTAAACCTGCTGTAATAGCCAGAATTAATATCAAACTTTTTATTTTATTCATTATAATCCCCTCTTATTTAATAATTTTACAATAATATTCTATCACAATATTTATTATTTGTAACTACCCGCCATAATAATTTAAAAGAATTGAAAAACGTAAAAAATCTGTTATAATATACATATAAATATAAGAAAGAAGCACCAGCGTAGCCGCTGGACCCGCCCCATGGGTTGTGAAGAAGATGATGAACCTGATTGGGAAAGCTTGTGCCCTTAATAGAAAAATGTTATAATAACTTATAGAAAGGAGCAATTTATGAAAAGATTTATCAATTTCGGGGGGGGGGCAACCGTTTAAGCTCCCGTAGTAATGGTTTCACTTTAGCAGATGGCACTACGTGCGTAGCCACGTTAGCAGATAATCGTTTTAGTGCGTTTACCTTGGCGGAAGTATTGGTCACTCTCGGCATCATTGGTGTAGTAGCAGCAATGACAATGCCTGTTTTAATAGCTAATCACAAAAAAAATGTTACTATTACAAGACTGAAAAGGTCTTACAATATTTTGAGTAATGTATTTGTCAGGGCGCAAGTCGATTACGGAGATATTCAAAATTGGGATTTGGCAGTTAGTAAAGGTGCAGTTTCAGAGGCTGTTTCAGATAAAAACCTTTTAGATACTTTTGTTCGTAAATATATGTTACCTTACCTTGCAGACGGATATTCATATTCTGATGATCAAACCTTAAGCAGTTTAGGATACAAAACTAAAATATTAAGACGAGATGGTTCTGGATTGCTTAATTTAACCAGTGAAAGGCAGTTAATAAGACTACAAGACGGCACATATATTTATCTGAGTACACAATATCTATCAGGCGTAGGTCCTAACGGTGAAAAGTACATTGGTTCTCTTCTCTTTGTAGTTGATATTGACGGTCCAAAAGGAAATAATATATTAGGAAAAGATGTATTTCTCTTTCTTATTCCATTATCAAATAATGCAAGACTGCTATTTTATGATTTAGGTCGTTATGATGATAATAATTTCATTTTGCTTGATCGAACAAGAGAAGAATTGTTGCAACTTTGTGAAACTAAGGGGGATCAATGCGGTCGTTTAATCCAATCCGATGGTTGGGAAATTAAATATAAATATTAATCAATAAGTTGAAAAATATGAAAAATCGTTTATAATAAAAATAAAGAAAGGGGCACCAGCGTAGCCGCTGGACCCGCCACATCGGGTTTTGCATAATTATTAAAAATTATAGAAAGGAGCAATTTATGAAAAGATTTAGCAATGGGGGGGGGGCAGATTTTTAAGCTCTAACAAAGGTGTTTTCAGGGGTTGTAAAAATATAAAAATCTGTTATAATAGTGATATACTACATCACGAGTTTGACGGAGTTTTTATGAAGAGAAAAATTGCGTTTACCCTGGCGGAGGTTCTTGTCACCCTCGGTATTATCGGCGTTGTATCAGCTATGACCGTACCTTCTTTGATGCAGAATTACCAGCGTCAAAGCTATGTTACTCAATTACACAAGGTTTATAACGAAGTTCAACAGGCTGCTGTTGCTCAGATGAATTCAAAAAATGCTATTAATCTGATTGAAGCAGGTATTAATTCTCAGACTGCTGCTAACAATTTTATTAAAGATAATTTTAAGGTTGTTCAAACTTGTACAAATACTTTAACACCTTGTTTTGCTGCATCTTATAAAATGTTAAGCGGTTCGGCTTTATCAGGTCATGGTGCAGACAAGACTTCATATGTTCTCGCAAGCGGAGCTGCTGTCAGACCAGGTTATTACTACGGAACAACTTATGGTTCTGTTATAAATTTATTGATTGATATAAATGGTCCTAAAGGTCCTAACATAGTTGGCAGAGATTTGTTTAATGTAGGCTTATACCCTAATGGAATGCTGGATGAAATAGAATATGGGACTGTCTATTCGGCTCCTTTAACTAAAGAGCAAAGAGACGGTATCTATACAAGAAAATGTAACGTTGCAGGAAGTGCAGCTATGGGCTGCTTTGGTAAAATCCTCAATGACGGATGGGAAATGAATTATTAATATAAAAAAAAGACTGAAATAATTCAGTCTTTTTTTTATTTCGTTGTGTTTTTTTCTTTTTATGCTACGATAAGAAGTAGAGGTTAATGTAATATTTACACTTATTAAAGTGTATAAAAGAAGGAGAAAAATATGGCAACAAAAGAATTTTTCACAAATTCGGAAGAATTGAAAAAGATGATGTCAGCAGCTCGTGCTACAATCACTGCACCTTTCTTTGGCAACAATGTTGAAGAAGTAAAATCTGTATCCGAAGCTTACAAATTAGCAAAAAGCAGTTCAGGTACAATTGAATTAACAGGCATGCCTGTTTACAAACCTGAAAAAATCGGTCTGCCTCAAGGGGCTAACCAATTATTGTTCAATGACGGTACAGTTGTCGGACGCTGCGCTGCTGCAAGAAAAATCGTTGGTGAACCGGGTTGTGATTTAAAATATTTATTACCTATCATCCGTGAAGCGGTTTATTCTACTCGTGACAAATTAATGTATAAGACAGAAGCTGTTGTAGGGCTTGATAATGACTTTATGATTAAAGCTCACTTAATGATTCCGGAAGGCTTTGAAAATGTTATGTATTCTTGGATGTTGAACTTCCAATATATTAATGAAGCTTATGCTGAAATGTATGCGGAATCAAGAGAATTGCCGGAAGGTGATATTTATGTATTCTCAGATCCTGACTGGTCACACCCTGACTTCCCGTACGGCTTGACATTCTTTGACCCTGAACACAACTGTGCTTGTATTTTAGGTATGAGATACTTCGGTGAACATAAAAAAGGTACTTTGACACTTGCATGGGGTGCTGCTGCCCGTAACGGTTATGCTTCTTGCCACGGCGGTATGAAACGTTATAACCTTGACAACGGAAAATCTTTCCAGGTAGCTGTATTCGGTTTATCAGGTTCAGGTAAATCAACAATTACTCACGCAAAACACAATAACAAATATAACATTACCGTTCTTCACGATGATGCATTTATTATTAATGTACATGATAAATATACTATCGCTTTGGAACCTGCATACTTTGATAAAACAGCAGATTATCCTATCGGCTGTGATGACAACAAATATATCTTAACTCAACAAAATGCAGGCGCTATTGCTTTAGCAGACGGTAAAGTTGTTTCTGTTACGGAAGATATCAGAAACGGCAACGGTCGTGCTGTTAAATCTAAATTATGGTCACCAAACAGAGTTGACAGAATTAACGAACCTATCAACGCTATTTTCTGGTTGATGAAAGATCCTACTATTCCTCCTGTATTGAAACTTTCAGGAGCATCATTAGGTTCAGCTATGGGCGCAACTCTTGCTACAAAACGCTCTTCAGCAGAAAGACTTGCTGCGGGCGTTGATCCTAATGCACTGGTTGTTGAACCTTATGCTAACCCGTTTAGAGTTTATCCTCTTGAAATGGATTACACAAGATTTAAACAATTAATCCAGGATGGTGTTGATTGCTACATCTTGAACACAGGTGAATTTATGGGTACTAAAGTTCAGCCTAAACATACTTTAGGTATTATCGAAGCTATTGTTGAAGGTACTGCTAACTTCCATAAATGGGAAAACTTCTCAGACATTCAAATTATGGATGTTGAAGGATTTAATACTTCATTCTCTAATAAAGAATACGCTGAACAATTTATTGCTCGTATGAACGATAGAATTGACTTCGTAAAATCAAGAGAAACAGAAAAAGCAGGATTGGATAAATTACCTGAAGATGCATTAAAAGCTTTAGAAGCCGTAATTGCAGAAGCAAAAATTCCTGCAGGTGTATAAAAATATACCTTATTAAAAATATATAAATAGGAACAGGTTTATTTGAACCTGTTCCTATTTTATGTTATACTGGTTTCGTAATAAATATAGGGCTTTTTTATGAACAAAAAATTTGCAATGTCTGCATTAGGTTATGTAATAATTCTGGTAATAATACTCGGGATTGTAATGATTATAAGTGCGCCTATGATGGCAGATAAGTACAAAAAGAACGGTAATCTTTCAAAAAATAATAACAGCAAATCAGAATATCAGGATGAAAATTACAAAGATGACAGGGATAGAGATTACTATAATGAATCTGTATCTGATGATTACGCTTCAAAAGATGATTTAATGCAGCTTGAAAATAATTTTAGCAGAAAATTTTTTGAAATGGAAAGTAATATTTCCAGAATTTCTAATTCGGCTTCGTCAACAGGTGTTTCAGATAAATATGTATGCTCTATAGAAGGTTACTTAGATAGCTCGGGCAGTGTTCGGGAAATTGGCGAAGATACAAGTATAGACATAAGAAATCAGAAAATAGTTTTTGTTTGTGAGTATAGAAGATAAAAAAATAACCTGAGATAATTCTCAGGTTATTTTTTACTTTATTTAAAGCAATTATTCAACAACGATAACGCCAACAGGGCAAGCATCTGCTGCTTCTTTAACGCAATCAATGTTATCAGCAACTGCAGATTCATTAACTGTTGCTACGTCTTCTACTTTGAATACAGCATCGCAAATTGATTCGCAAGCGCCGCATGCAATGCATCCATCTTCGATTTTTACTGTCATTTCTACTTCTCCTTATGTTTTATACAGTGTGAATAAATTCACAATGCTATTATAATATAAAAATTTTTAAATTTCAATTCAAATAATGGGTAAAATGATTATAATTTTAACCAATTTTTAACTAAGCCGGCTATATAATCAAAACCTTTGATAAGTCCCAAATTTTTGCCTTCAATGTTTTTATGATAAACCAGAACAGGCACAAATTCTCTGGTATGATCCGTACCCTCAACAGTCGGGTCACATCCGTGATCCGCAGTAATTATCAGCAAATCATCGTCTGACATATTTTCTATAATATCGTCGACATAAGTGTCAATTTCTTCAATTGCTCTGCCATAACCTTCTGCATCATTTCTGTGTCCGTAAAGCATATCTGTGTCCACAAGGTTAGTGAAAATGAAATCACCGTTTTCTCCGCCTTTATAATCCTTGTAGGCAATTTCATTCAGGTTAAGTTCATTTTTAACAGCTTTAAGAGTAAGCTCAAGCCCCTCTTTATTTGAGCCAGTATGAATTGCGTGGGTTATTCCGGATTTAGAAAAAATATCTTCAATTTTGCCTATGCCGATAACTCTTCCGCCCGAATTTTTTACATCATCAAGTACAGTATGGGAAGGTTTCATTGAATAATCCCTTCTGTCTTTAGAAATTCTTGTCGGTTTATTATCTGTTATTTTATATGGTCTTGCAATTACTCTTGAGACATTCCAATTGCCTTTATCAAGAATTTCTCTTGCTTTTTCACACCAGTTATAAAGAGTTTCAAGCGGAATTAAGTCAGTGTCAACCGCAATTTGAAAAACACTGTCTGCGCTTGTGTATACAATAGGAAACTTTGTTGCGTGGTGTTCTTCGTTAAGTTTTTCTATTATTGCTGTACCTGATGCAGGACAGTTTGCAAGAACTCTTCCGCAATTTGTTTCTTTAATAAATTCCTGTATTAATTCATCGGGAAAACCGTTCGGAAATGTTGCAAAAGGTTTTTCAGAAACTATTCCTGCCATTTCCCAGTGACCTGTTGTAGTGTCTTTACCTTTTGATTTTTCTTCCATTGTACCGTAGTGAGCTGTAGGGGTTGAAGTTTTTTCAATCCCTTTGAATTCCTGAATATTACCTAATCCCATTTTTTTCATATTAGGAACATTTAATCCGTTATTGAATTCACAAACATTTCTTAATGTATTGCATTTTTCAGTGTCATTAAATTCATGGCAATCAGGCATTGCACCTATACCCATAGAATCTATTACCATACAAATTACTCTTTTCAAATTCTTACCCCTTTTCATAACTTAATTCTTATTGCATTTTAACATAAAATAACAAAAATTAATTTTCATTTGCCACATCAATTATAGAGTAAGCATTAAATGTCGTACAGCCGTATATTATCTGTACGTGATTTTCGCCGTGGGGTAAAAGTTTTACAAAACTGATTGTAGGCTCATCGAAGTCATCATCAGTTTCAACTGCAGGAATTTGTGCAATAACATCGTGTGCCTGATAAAGTTTTAAATAAACCTGATCGTTTTCTTTCTTGCCTTCAACCTGATAATGACCGACAGGAATTATGGAATGGTCAATATTTTCAAGCGTAAGAGGAATTATTAATACCGGAAGCTCTGATGCTGTGTTTAATATAGCATTTGTTTCGTTACTTTGTTGAAAACTTTCGCCTTTAGGTATGTTTTTATCTTTCTTTTTCTTTCCTTGTTTTGATTCAATAGCCTTTTCAAACTCTTTGTCACTTACTGGTTTTTGTCCGTATACATTTGGGTCTCCGAAATTATCCCATAAATCTCCGTCGGCAAATGCAAAGTTGCCTGCTGAAATGATTATTGCAAATAATAAAGTGAGAAATTTCTTCATACTTTTATAATAATGATTTATATTTAAAAGTACACATCTGTTTATATGAATATCTTGAAAATATTCAGAAATCGTTTATAATAAAAATAAATAAAGAAAGGAGCAATATATGAAAAAGTTTATTCACATTGGGGGGGGGGCAACCTAAAAGCTCCTGCATTCACCTTAGCTGAGGTCTTAATCACTCTTGGCATCATCGGTGTAGTTGCCGCAATGACTATGCCTGTTTTGATAGCAAACCATAAAAAGAATGTGGCTGTCACAAAGCTTAAAAGAAGTTATAACATTTTAAGCAATGTTTTTGTTCGTGCACAGGTGGATTACGGTGATGTTATAAATTGGGATTTGGCAAACAGCAGCAATGGAGAATATACTCCTGAAAGCAGCAAAGCTTTGGTAAATAACTTTGTTAAAAAATTTGTTCTTCCTTATTTGGCTGATGGTTATTCTTATGATGACAGTATGACACCTGTTGACTTGGGCTATAAAACAGAGGTGAAATATCGAAGCGGCACACGTCTGATGAAGAATGATGCAGCAAAACAAACAATTAGACTACAAGACGGTACATACATTTTTGTAAATAATACAGTAATCAAAAGAACAGAAGATGACGGTGAAGTCAAGCAATATATTGCAGGTATAATGTTTGTAATAGATATTGACGGTCCAAAAGGAAATAATATAGTAGGTAAAGATGTATTTATAACAGAACTGCCTCTGGTTAATAACGCAAATTTGCATTTTATGGGTTCGGGAAGTATAAAAAATAATATTTATACATCAGATAATTTGACAAGAGAAGAATTAATAGAGGAATGTGAAACTAAAGGAACTTATTGCGGTCGTTTAATCCAATCCGATGGTTGGGAAATTAAATATAATTACTAAAAAATAAAGGTCATTGATAAAATCAATGACCTTTTTAAATTTCAGATTAAATAAACACGAGAAATATTACTCAACATAGCTTGTTAAAACTTCTTGTCCGATAGTTGAAAATCTCATTTTTTTCAACGCTCTCAATTCTGTTTGGCGGATGCATTCTTTTGTTACTCCGTAAATATTGCCGATTTCTTCAAGAGTAAGTTTTACATTGTTTTCCAGACCGTATCTTAATTTTACAACTTCCTGCTCACGTTCTTTTAAGGTAGAAATAACGTTTAAGATATCATTTCTCAAGTTCTCAAATTCAACTTCATTTGTTGCAGATGCTTTTTCGTCTTCAATAATATCAGCAACATTAATTTCTTTTCCATCGGTATTTTCAAGCCCGCTTTCTATGGAAATTGTTTTTGAGTATGCGTTTAGGAATGTATCAATTTTGTCAGGAGCAATATTCATTTTTTTTGCAACATCGTGAGTATTTACCTGAGAATTGTTTTCACGTTCCATTTCACGTTTAATCTTTGAAAACTTCGATAATGTTTCCTGAATATATACAGGAATTTTCATGCAGTGTGATTGCTCTGATATTGCTTTAAACATTGATTGTTTAATCCACCAGCTTGCATAAGTCGCAAATTTGTAACCCAATTTGTAATTAAATTTTTCTGCCGCTACCATAAGTCCTAAGTTGCCTTCCTGAATTAAATCAATCATAGGAAGGTTTGACATGTGGATTGCCTTTTTGGCAATTGTGATAACAAGTTTTAAATTTGCTTTAATAAGTTTGTTTTTTGCTTCTTCATCACCTTCTTTTGCTTTTTTAGCTGTCTCTTTTTCTTCGGCAGGCGTAAGAGAACGATAATCAGAGATTTCTCTGATGTAATTTGAAAGAACGCTATCATCAGAGCCGTCTAAAACTTCGTTTTTTGCCGGGTTTGAAAACTGTCTGGTAGTTTTCATTTTGATAGGCGAATTTTTTTTCATACCTCTTTTAAACTCCTTCTTTCTTAAATTGAACACAAGATTACTGCCATTTACACGCTGCGGGGGTTATTATTGCACGTATGTATATACTTAGTATATACTATGATATATACTTTTTCAAGTCTAATGTTACAATATGTTAAAAAAGTTTGTTTGTAATATATGAACTTTATAGTATAATCAAGGTGTGGAGGATATTATGAAAAAGAAAATGTTAATTACTTTGGGGGTTATAGTTGCGGTAGCTTGTTCTTCACTTGTAGGAATAGCTGTTTCAATGAATGCTAATGCTCCAAAACACCCGTCTGATTATAAAATCGGTATTACCTATGAAGAAGCTGTTGATTTGTCTGAAAAACCGATGGTTGCTTTGTTTTATGCTGATTGGTGTTCATATTGTATGAAGTTTATGCCTAAGTTTAAAATTTTAAGCGGACTTTATAAAGAAAATTACAATTTTGTAATGGTAAATGTAGAAAATAAACAGTATGCACAGCTTGTTGACAGTATGTCGCTGACAGGATATCCGACTGTTTATATTCTTGATCCTAAGTATGATAACAGAGTTTTAATTCCAAACAGCATTTATCAAAATTTAGGCAGATTTAGAGTTGAATTAGACAGATATATAAGAATTAGAGGCATTTTAGACAAGGCTTCTAATAACTCCGAAAATTAATGTTAATATTTCTTAAAAATTCAATATAAAAATAGCAATTTTTTAAAGAGAGAGTACTTTATATAAATATAAAGCTCTCTCTTCTTATTTAAACGGATAGGCCTTGAATACAATTATCAAGGTCTTTTTTTTTGCCGTAAACCTTCTTATCTTTTTTTATGATAAAATTTTTTTATGAAAGATATTCAAAATTTAAAAGATAACAGAAATGTAGATATACAAAAAGTTGGGATTAAACATCTGGAATTACCTTTGATAATACAGAGAAAAAACAGCTCAAATCAGGTTGTTTGTGCAAAGGCAAGAGTTAATGTTTCATTGCCGAGAGATTATAAGGGTACGCATATGTCAAGATTTGTAGAAGTTTTGACGGAATGGCAGCATAAAAATCTTTTGGGAGTTGATATTAAAGGATGTTTGGAAAAAATAATTAATAATCTTGATGCACAAAGCGGCGAATTGGAATTTAAGTTTACATATTTTCTTGATAAAAAATCTCCGGTTAAAGGAATGATAGCGCCTATGAGCTACCACTGTTCTTTTGAGGGCAGAATTGAAGAAGGTAATTACAAATTTATTCTAGGTGTAGAAGTTCCTGTGACAACTTTGTGCCCCTGTTCAAAAGAAATCTCCGATAATGGTGCTCACAACCAGCGTGCTCTGATTAAGGTTAAAATATCTTACGACGAAAGTGAACAGGTCTGGCTTGAGGATTTAATCGAATTGATTGAAAGTTGTGCATCTTGTCCTGTTTATCCGTTATTGAAACGTGAAGACGAAAAATTTGTTACCGAAAAAGCATGGGAAAATCCTAAGTTTGTGGAAGATGTTTTGCGTGATGTTGTTGTAAAACTGCGTAAACATCCTGTTATAAACGAATTTGAAGTTGAATGCGAGGCTTTTGAAAGCATTCATAATCATTCCGCATGGGCTTTTCAGCATGAAATAATTAATTAAAATTTATAAGATACAATAGCGTTTACACTCCAGTTTTTAGCGCTGTTATCTTTAATGTCTTGAAGATTGTATCTTTGCACTTCAAGAGAAACAGAAGTTTTATCGTTTAATTTTTGTGTAACTCCGGTAAAAGCACCGACACTGTTTGTCCATTTATCTTTTCTAAAGTCCATTTGCCCTGAATAATGCGGATTTAAATAAAGATTTGTATTCTTGCCGACAGGTACATCGACAGATAGCGGAGAGTATCTTAACTGAACTGATTCGGACTCTTTCCCGACTTTTGTTCTGACACGTAAGTTCTGGTTAAATATTCCGGCTTGATCGTAATTTCTTCCGCCTTTTAAATCCAAAACGAGCATGGCATCATTTTTAAAATTTGTTGCTCCGCCCAAAAATGTTGATACGTATCCTTTTTCGCCTTTGAATTTTTCTTCAAGTCCTGTTAATGTAAAATTTGAACCGTCAAAAGATTGATATGTTGATGTAGTGTAACTTCCAATCGGTTTTAATGGTTTAACCATAATTATCCCCTTTATTAATCCCCTGTTATTATATAAAACGTATTTAGTCAGGAAAAATTGACTTTTATGTAACAAAGTATAAAGAGAAATAACAAAAATTTTCATTCACAAGATTTCTAATTTCAGAAAGATTAATGAGGAATATAAATATGCAAGTTAATTTAAATTTAAATCAGCCTTACTCTCAAAAGAATAACCCGTCATTTAAAATGAACATTAAAGGTCTTGTTCCTGATTTAAATGCAACAATTGGCGCATCGGCTGCTAAAGATATGGTAAAAAAGTTTAAAGGTTTTGGATATGACAGTGTACATTTATATTGCGAAGAATTCCCTAAAACAAAACATTTACCTTTCAGATATAAATTATCTGCAATCGCTCCTGAAGCAGGTTTAAATGATGTATTAGTAAAAGAAAGTACATCATTCAGTTCTATCATTAAATACTTAAAAAGATTTTCAAAAGATGATGCTGATGAAGTTATGAAGCAAGTTAGAAACACTAATCTTTAATCTTGAAAATATTCAGAAATCGTTTATAATAAAAATAAA
>HF991463.1:0-81976 GCA_000433095.1 Clostridium sp. CAG:967
AATCAGCAGGCATTCCTCAGGAAGGTTTGGGAACTTTGCCGTCTGAGGCAATGCGTAATGCATTTATACAGGGGTTGGCATCAAAAGGTGTTATATCAACAGTTCTGGCATCCACAATTCTCGGTCTTCCATACAATCAGGAAGCCGGTTTTGGAGGTGGAGCTACTGTTGCTACAGTTTGGGAGTCAGGTAATATAACTGATTTATGTGAGTATTTAAAAAATAACGGAACTTCATATACTATAGACAGTAACAGTTTGCCAACACAAGATAGAGTAAACTGCAAGGATGATAATACTACTTCGTATGTTGATTTGGGTATAAAAAATGCCGACGGTTTTGATGTTACAAGGGATCATAATAAACAATTAACAGCAAACTTTACCGTTGCTGATTTGCTGCAAGGCTCTGAACAATATTATTTGAGCTACGAAGGCGTTAAAGGTGAACAGAGCCCTGTATATGGTATTGCCTTAATGCAGGATTTTCTAAATGGCGGTTTTATTGACTGGATTGCTGATGAATTTTCGGCAGTATTGGATCTGGGTGACGGATTTACTGCAAAAGCACTTGAATATGCAAAGTCACAAACAACCAATCTTTTGTATAAAACAGATGTAATTGAAGGCTGTGACGGTAAATCAGGTCATGATTACTGGGTTGCACGCAGTGATGGCAGCGATACTGATGATAATACACAGTATCTTACCAAAATTTCTTTTGAGGATGGAGAGTGGAAATTAACCGGTAATTCTGTAAAACAATATCTTGATGCTATTGGTACAAATGTACAAACAAAAGGCAGTCAGGATGAAAAATATCAATCCTGGGTTGTAAGCGAGTCAGAAAATTATATAGGATTTACCTTCATTGGTTCAAGTAAAGGCGGTGGAGATGACGGCAACGACCATGCTACAGGCGGTTTGAACCTTAATAACGTTGCAAAAGCTTTTCTTACTTATTTTGCAGACTATATGAACGGAGTTTCCCAAACTGATATTTACGGAAATGATTTGTATAATGTTAAAATCGGAAGAACAGAAGCTAGTAATTTAATAACAAATGATTATTTATATGAATTTAAAATTAAAACCGGCACAACTGTATCGAGTGATGATCTGGCGCAATCCACCTTCTACGATGCATTGTTTAACCAAATCTGTAAAAACGGCTGGACCGAAAACGAAAAAATAACTGAAAGCAGCTATATGCAGGCAATGCTTCAAAACGGCATGCTATTTATCTCAAAAATGAAAGATGACGGATATTATTATCAGGGTAATTATGCAACCGATCCTTATATAAAAGAAATTTCAGATGATACTGCAATAGCTCAGGCAGAGTCAAAATATACAACTGAGAAAGCAAAATTAAATACCAAAGAAGAAACTCTGGATTTGAAAATGAAAAATCTCGATACAGAAATCTCATCCTTAACAACGGAGTATGACACCGTAAAAAATACTTTATCCAAAAACATAGAAAAATCATTCAAAAGGTATAATGCTTAAGATTAACCTACTATTGTACTTCTAAAGTATATTGATTATGAAAATTGCTTGGTGTTAAATATTGGTATGAAAAGAAAACAGGCAATCTTATTTATATTATTAGTTTTGATGTTATTTGCGCTAAATAAATTTTTTATGAGTGCAGATAATGTACAAATATCAGAAGTGCCTGATATGGTTAATCACGACCATATTTCTTCTCAAAGACTTTTTGACAACACCTGGAATATCATAAAAGATAATTACTATGATGCAGCTTTAAATCATCAGGATTGGAGCCGTTGGAAATCCAGATATCATGGACAAATAAAAAACGATGCGGATGCAAAAGTTGCAATTGATACTATGCTTGCCAGTCTTGATGACCCATATTCAAGGTATATGTCAAAGGCAGAATATGCCGACCAAAACAGTTCAATTAACTCAAAGATAACAGGTATAGGAGTTAACATCACTTCTATAGCAGGAAAAGTTCATATCGTAAATGTTATGGAAGGTACCCCGGCTCAGTTTGCAAACCTTTTGCCTGATGATATTATTCTTGCAATTGACGGTAAAGAGGTTAACGGACTGCCGCTTTCTGAGGTAGCAAACCTTGTCAGAGGTCCTGAAAATACCTTTGTTAACGTTACTGTTTTACGCAATAAAGATAAACTTGTTAAAAAAGTTATGCGTAAAGAAATAAAAATTAAAACCGTTAAAAGTTCTGTGCTGGATAGAAATATCGGCTATATACAGATTACAAGCTTTATCGGATCTACTACGCCAAACGAATTCCTTGAAGCATTGGAAAAAACAAAAAATGCCGACGGTTTAATCATTGACCTGCGGGGCAATACAGGCGGTCTTCTTCCAAATGCAATATTTATTGCAAACCTGTTTATTCCTGAAGGTAATCTTGTCAGCATTGTTGGCAGAAACGGATATAAATACGATATTAATGCTCAGGATACGGAGTTCGGTGTTGATAAGCCTACCGTGGTGCTTGTTGACGGTAATTCTGCAAGTGCCAGCGAAATTCTTTCAGGTGCTTTAAAAGATTATAAAAAAGCAAAACTTATCGGTACCAAAACATACGGAAAAGGCATGGTACAAAAAATTATACCTATGCCGAATGAAACAGGACTAAATCTTACCATTGCAAAATATTTAACACCTAAAGGTACGGATATAAACAAAAAAGGTATAAATCCGGATATACGTGTTGACTTTAGTATTAAGGACGTAAAAGCTCATAACGATGCTCAGCTTCAGGCTGCAAAAAACGAACTTTCAAAAATGATGCTCAGCAAGAAATAATTTCTTATATATTGAATATTAAAAAATAACTTGATATAATGAATAAGTAAAGTTTTTGTATAAATGAAAGGAGCAAGATTATGAAAAGATTTGATTTATTCGGGGGGGGGGGCAACCGTTTAAGCTCTTGTAGCAAGGCATTTACGCTTGCGGAAATTTTAATTACTTTAGGTATTATCGGTGTAGTTGCAGCGTTGACTATTCCGACGTTGATTGCTAATCACAGAAAACAAGAAGTTGCTACAAAACTTGAAAAAGTTTATTCTGTTATGAACCAGGCTATCAGAATGTCAGAAGCAGAGTACGGTGATGTTGCAGGATGGGCTCTTGACTGCGGTATCTCAGGTTCAGCAACATGCACAAGAGATGAAGCAAAGGAATGGTTTAATAATTATATAGGCAAACATATTCAAATATTAAAAATTGATGATGACGAATCAAACAGTACTAACTTTTCTATTTATTTTAATGACGGCAGTATTTTATTGACAAGTGCCAGTATGATTGACTGGGGATTTGCTCTAAATGAGAAGGCTAAGAATAACCCCCAGTATGGTAAAAATTATTTTAGTTTCAGGTTTAATCCTGTACTTGTTGCCGGGCAGGATAAAGATAAGAACAAATATAGCGTAAAATCAACATTTGAACCTTATGCCTGGAATTGGGACGGAACAAGAGAGGGATTGTTTACAGCAGCTTATAACTATGGATGCGGTCAAAGCGTTAGTAGCTACTGTGCAAAGCTTATCCAATATGAAGGGTGGAGTATTCCTAAAGATTACCCGTTTAAGTTTTAAATATATTTATATCCTTTAAATCTTTACGATTTACAACAAGCCCGCACTTCGAGCAGGCTAGAATTTCGCCGGTGCTGTCCACAGGCATGAATGTATGTTCGCATTCAGATGAATCTTCCGGATTTTCTTCTGCAAGCGGATCAAATTTAAGCGGTCGTTTATAGTAATTTTTACCTTTTATGTATTTTACTATTAGTTCTAAAATATACATGTTTAAAGACTGAATGTTTCCGGAAGCAGTGTATTTAAAGGATAAACTTTTAAACCTTCATCAGTTTTAACAATTACATCTGTTCCTTCGTCAGATACAAATTCGCTTAGAACCTGTCTGCAAGCTCCGCAAGGTGTGCAGTTGTTCATTTTGGGAGAATATATTGCTACTGCTTTAATTCTCCTTTCTCCTGCTGCAATTGCGCTGCCTACAGCGTTTCTTTCAGCACAAATTGTAAGTCCGAAACTCGAATTTTCAAAATTGCAGCCCGTGTATGTCTTCCCGCTTTCTGCGAGAATACAGGCACCTACAGGGAACTTTGAATAGGGAACATAAGCCTGTTCTGATGCTTTTTCTGCTAATATCATTAATTCTTCGTAATTCATACCATTAATTTATACTATTTTATTGTTTATTTAATCCATTAATTATATGAAATTGTGTTATAATTCAATTATGAAACTTTTAGTTAAATTATTTATTATATTTTTAATGTTATGTTCTCCTGTTTTTGCGGCAAAGTTTGACGTGCTTGTACTTCCTGTCGAGCTTTTAGATGTAAAAGAAAATTATTACGGATTTGAAGAAGTTTCAGAGATTGTATCTGCTGATATAATCAACAATTTCAATTCTTCGAACGGCAAAATTGCAGCACCTTACTTACATGATGTGAGAGCAAAGCTTAATCAGAATGCAGCTATGAAAAAAATTGCGGTTGAAGCTTTAAATAAATATAAGACAAGTAATTCAATTGATTACAGTGCATTTAAAAAGTTAGGTGAAGAATTTTCCTGTAAATCGGTATTGATTGTTTACAGCAGTGCCGTAAATAACAAAAATTCTCTAAAACGCAGTGTATGGGAAGTTTTGGAGGTTTCATCGGTATTTGATATCTCTTATCCTTACAGAATGCAAACTTCTGTTGTGTTATTGGATACTGTTAATGATTTGGTTATGTGGAGCAATAATTATTCAACAAAACTGGGTGCAAATGATAATATGTTTGCAGCAAAAAATTATGCACAGGCTAATGCAGAACTTGAAAAAGTCCGTATATATTCTAAAGACATTGTTGCATCAGCTGCTTCACAAAATATTATGTTAAGATTTTTTCCGAAGACTATAAGACCTTTGGAAAAGAATGTTGAGGAAAATACGGGCGGAGCTCTAAGGTTCGAACGTAAAATACCCGATAAACCTCTTGATAAAAAATACAAGCCTGACGGGTATTACGGTGAGATGATTTACGGGTTTTAATTAACAGGATTAGTTATGGTATTTCTGCGTTCCTGTATTTTATCAAGATTATTGGGCAGATTTTGATTATTCTGCTGCATTTGCTGCTTTAGTTTTTCAGTGTCAGTTTTTTTGTCTTCTTGAAAATTATTCATATTTTGTTGGACAGGTGGTCTAATTTGTTGTTTCATTTCAACTTGCGACGGTGTGTTTGCCGCAACTTCATCAAGTTCTTCTATTCTGTCTTTTGCATCAAAAAATGCTATAAATGATACTATTAAAATTGATAAGAATATTAAAGATTTTTTCATAACTTTTCCTTTCAAAGTTTTTTATATTCTAACTCTCGTATCAGATTTATTAAATTGAACAGGCAATTAATATATATGACTTGCATAAACTTTTATGAAATGCTAAAATGTTCTTGTAAAAAGTTAAAAAAGAGGGAAGTTAAATGGCAAGATTAATAAGACCAAGCTGGGCAATCAGATGTGTACAATCAGGCTGCAAAACTTTGTTTGAAGTAGCTAAAGTTGAGGACGGCAAACAGCAGGAAGTAGTTTGTCCGAATTGCGGCGAACATTATGTTTATCCTATTTATGAAGAAGAAGAACGTAATTCGTAACTATGTTTAATAATACAGATAAGCGCTATAATCAATACAGTGCTCATTTAAAGAATAAATTCGGCGTCAAGGTTTATAAAATAACTCTTGATGCCGGTTTTTCTTGTCCGAACAGAGATGGCACTATTTCTTCGGGCGGGTGTATTTTTTGCGACGAAGGCGGAAGCTTTTCCCAAGCTCATTCCAACCTTTTAACTGTTGAACAGCAGGTTGAAGAAGGGGTGAAAAATTTAAGTGCAAGATTTAAAGCTCAAAAATTCATGTCATATTTTCAAGCGTACTCAAACACATATAAACCTGTAAAAGAGCTTGAAAAAATATATAATTCTGCATTAAATCATAAAGATATTGTCGGGCTTTCAATCGGAACAAGACCTGATTGTATTGATGACGAAAAGTTAAAACTGATTTCAGGGTACAAGGATGATTATTATACATGGATTGAGTACGGTTTGCAGTCTGTTCATGACAAAACTTTGAAACGAATTAATCGTGGGCATGATATGGATTGTTTTTTAAGAGCTTATGAAAAAACAAAAGAAGCGGGCTTAAATGTTTGTGTTCATGTGATTTTTGGGCTTTGGGAAACTCATGACGAAATTATGCAGACCGCAAAAGAACTTGCAAGGTTAGGTGTAGACGGTGTTAAAATTCACATGCTCTGTGCTTTAAAAGATACTAAACTTGCTAAAATTTATGAAGCAGGTGAAATTGATTTTATGAGCGAGGATGAATATATTCAAACTGTATGCGATTTTCTGGAATATCTTCCTGAAAATACAACTGTCCACCGACTTGCAGGAAACGGATTAAAGAAAAACTTGATAGCTCCGTTGTGGCTCGGTAAAAAAATGGACTGTCTGAATAAAATAGATCGGGAATTTGTTAAAAGAAATTCATATCAGGGATGTAAAAATATTTACAAATAAGGATTTGTATGCGATAATCTGCTTACAAAAATGGCTTGGATTTTATGTAACAAATTCTTAATAAACCTTGCTTATAAAAGCAAAATAAATTTTTCACGTGTATTAGATATCTTGAAAAATGATTTAAAATGGAGAACAATATGTTATCAGTACAATCAGGTATTAACTATGGTCCCGCTTTCGGTGCAACAAGAAGACGTCAGGAACGCCAATTAACTCCTGAAGAATTGGAAGCTAAAAAATATCAGGATGCCCGCAGGGAATTGATTAACCAAAAAGAAGAACTTGAGGACATTGCTGATAATGACGAATTTAAACTTCCTGAACCTGCCAAAAAGATTATAAAAGGCGGTGCTGTTGTAACAACAGGTCTTTTAGGCGGTATGGCAACCGGCTGGGGATGCAAAAAATCAATAGGTGCGTTCTCTAAACTTGCCAAGTCTGCTCCAATGCAAAACTTTAAAAAACATATGAAAGCTTCAAAAGAGTTTATCAAAGATGCATTCACTACTATAAAAACTAAATTCAAAAAATCAGAAGCTTATACAATGCCTGCTAATGCAATTAAGCGTCAATATACTAAATTTGCGGACACTAAAATAGGTGCTCCTGTTGCAAAATTCTTCAAATCTGTAAAAACAGGTTTAAAAACAATTTACGAAAAAGTAACAGGCGGCTTGAAAAATGTTTGGAATAAAATCAAAGGCGTTAAAAAAGAAAAAGTCGAAAACGCAACAGTAAACTTTGTAGGTGCTTCAGGCGGTGTTGCCGCAGGTGTTACGGCTATTAAAAAAGAAGATGAAGCAGGAGAATAAAATAATGGCGATTTCTCTTAATGATAAAATTGCATTTACAGCTAATTCTTCTACAGAAAGATCTGACAAAGACAGAAAAGAAGCTGAAAAAAAAGTTGTCACAGGCGGCGGTGCGGTCGCAGCGACAGCTACTGCGGCAAGAGCTAAGGCTGCAAAATCAGGCTTTGATATGTTTGAATCGGCATCAAAAGTTTCAAAAGGTATGAAAGGCGTTACTACTGCAACAACCACTGCAAGCAAGGTTGCAAAACAATCTAAAGGCTTGTGGGGGAAAGTAGCTGAAAATGCCAGATGGGCAAAAAATGCTATTTTGAACTGGGGTACCAAATTTAAAAACCTAAAATTTGTTAAACCTATTGTAAACAGTAAGTTGTTTATGAAGTTCGCAGGCTTTTTAGGATACGGTTTCGGTATGATTACTCTTATTGCAGGTATGTCTGATATCGTAAAAGTTACAACCGATACTGTTGAAAAAAATGTATTGAACAAAGACGATGACTAAAATTTAAAGTTGTTAAATATTGAAAATCGTGCTAAGCTTAGCTTATGCACGATTTTGTTTTTAAGGAAATTATAAATTCGGATATTGAAAACGAGCTGTGTAAGATTGGTTTTGATAAATCTTATGTTAAAAAAGCTTGTGACAAATATGAGTATAAAAATATAAAAATATTTTCGTTAACACCTGCTCAGGCAAATATTATAAAGCAGACAGCGCTGTCTGTAGGAGCAGATTGTGCTACTCACAGAGAAGTTATTACAGGCAGGGTTGAGAAATCAGACTGTATATTGGGCGGAAGTATCTCTCAATTAAATAAAGTTGCAGATAAACTTAGGTTTCAACCGTTCGGATTGAGAGAGCTCGGAGAAAAGCTGATTGCGTTCTGCAATACAGCTAAGTCAGGAAAAGTTCATATTGTCGGGATATTGAATATAACGGAAAATTCTTTTTCAGACGGCGGTCTTTATAATGACTTTGAAAAAGCAAAAGAGCATTTATTGACATTAATAAACGACGGGGCAGACATTATCGATATTGGTGCGGAATCTACAAAGCCGTATTCTATGCCTGTTGAACCTGATATACAGCTTGAAAAACTTATTCCAGCAGTTAATTTTGCCAGGGGTAAAATCAAAATAAGCATTGATACAAGAAGTGCAAAAGTTGCAGAAGAATGTATAAAAGCAGGTGCTGAAATTATTAACGATGTATCGGGACTTGAATATGATAAAAATATGGCTGAAGTCATTGCAAAATACGGTGTAAAGGTTATTATACAGCATTCAAAAGGAACTCCTGAAAATATGCAGGTTTCTCCCGAATATGATAATTTAATTGATGAAATATATTTTGACTTAAAAAGAAGGATTGACTATGCAGTTTCTAAAGGCATAAAAGAAGAAAATATAATAGTTGATCCGGGAATAGGCTTCGGGAAAACACGAGAAGATAATTTTGAAATCATAAGACGTATTAAAGAATTTAAAGGGCTCAGATGTCGTGTGATGCTGGGTGTTTCAAGAAAAAGCCTTTTAAACATGAATGATGAAGACAATTTTACAAAGGATATTTTTACAGCTGCTTTAAATACTCTTGCAATTGAAAGCGGAGTTGATTACCTTCGTGTGCACAATGTAAAAATGCATAAACAACTTGTCACATTACTTGAAAATTTTCAAAAATAGTTTATAATGTGAATGTACAATCGGAGTTTGTTTTGAAGAAGCCAGCTTTTACATTTTCAGAAGTTTTATTAACTATAACAGTTCTTGGAATTGTTGCAGCAATGACAATGCCCGGACTGATTTCAAACTATAAAATAAAAGTTTATGTTGTTCAGCTTGAAAAATCTTTAAGTCAGTTTGAACAGGCTATGCAAAACATAATGGTTAAGCATGAATGTACTGATATGCCTTGTACGTCAGTGTTTGACGGGCAGGTTACCGATGCGGCATGGAACAAACGTTTTGGTGATGAAATTACAAAATCCATAAAAATTATTAATACAGCAGAAAATGGTTCTGCAATGTCACCGCATATTACTTCAATGAGCTTGAAGCCTAAAGAAACTATAGCAGAAGCTCTTGACTGGCGTTCAACAAAGGGTTATAAATTTATGACACCTGACGGAGCATTTTATCTTGTAGAACCTAAACAATGTGAAGCTGTTGCTTATCCGAACTTGAGTACACTTAAAAATATTTGTGCAGAAGTTACAATTGATGTTAACAGCCAGAGGCTCCCTAATCAATACGGGCGTGATATTTTTAAGTTTGTTGTAGGACAAAACGGGCATTTATATGCAATGTACGGTTCTGATTATGCAAGAGCAGTTTATGGTGATGTATCACTAACAGGAACAAATTATTGGGCTTCAAACGCTTCTTTATGCGCAGGTGAAGGTCTTCTTATCACGGCGCCTGCAAGTGTAAGCGGTTACGGATGTGCAGCACGTGTTATAGAGTCCAATTGGAAAATGACATACTAGGTAACATTATAGAAATGAGCACCAGCGTAGCGCAAGTGAGCTGAGGGCGACGACTTTGCGGAGTCGGCTTGCGTGAGCATGACGAGCAGGCAAAGTCAAGACCCGTTAAATGCGAACGAGCAAGAAGCCGCTGGACCCGCCTACATTGATGAGAGCTCATCAGGCATGCGGACAGCAGCCTGTAATCCTTTGCTCTCCAAGAATAAGACTGCCGTTGTATCAACTGCTTGAACGACATATTCCGACAATTGTTGTAATTTCTTATTCCGAATTGATTACTGATATTAAGGTTGAAGCTATAGATACAATCGGTGAATCTTATGCAATGGAGTAGGAGCGTAGCCGCTGGACCCGTCACAGTAATTTACAAGTGAACATATATGAAACAATTTATTTTATTTTTAATTTTAATTTATCAAAAAATTTCAAAACATACGCCTGCTGTTTGCAGGTTCTATCCGACATGTTCGGAATACACCCGTCAGGCAATCGAAAAATACGGCGTTTTAAAGGGAGGTTGGCTTGGTATTAAAAGAATTTGTAAATGTCATCCTTACCACGAAGGCGGATATGATCCTGTGCCTTGAAATTACTTGAAAAATGGTTTATAATATTTGTATCAGGTCAAGAAATGAAAGGAGCAATTAATGAAAAGATTTGATTTATTCGGGGGGGGGGCAACCGTTTAAGCTCCAGTAGCAGTGCTTTTACCCTTGCAGAAGGCACTACGTGCGTAGCCATTTCTAACAGTTATCGTAAAGCTGCGTTTACCTTAGCGGAGGTTTTAGTCACACTCGGCATTATCGGTGTGGTTTCAGCAATGACCGTTCCTTCTTTGATGCAGAATTACCAGCGCCAGAGTTATGTAACCCAGCTGCATAAGGTTTATAATGAGTTTTCACAGGCGTTTGTACAGTATCAAACAGATAATAATGCCTTAAACTTAAAAGAAGCAGGGTTCTCAAGTCAGGATAATATAAATTCATTCATCAGATCTTACTTTAAAGTTATAAAAGAGTGTGATAGTATGGATGGCTGCTTTGCTGATGCTTATAAAAAGATGAATGGCACAGCAACAAAAGCTTGGGCTGTTGATTATAAATCTTTTGTTCTTGCAAACGGAGCTTCAATAAGACCTGCTTATTCACCAGAAGGAAATAAAATTATTAATATTGCTTTAGATATTAACGGTCTAAAAGGTCCTAATGTTGTTGGAAGGGATTTATTCTGGCTGTATGTATACAATAACGGATTGATAGATGACTGTCCGACTGATACCGGCACAAATGCACCTTTAACAAAAGAGCAGAGAGATACATTATATAATACATATTGTATTGTGAGCACATCAGTGGACGGTTGTTTCGGAAAAATTCTTAACGATAACTGGCAAATGACTTACTAACGATTTTAAAAACGCCCTTATTTAATAAGGGCGTTTTGTTATATTTTTCCCAGACTTTTCAAAAATTTATAGGTAATAACTGTTGTTTCTTTATCAGTTTGTAATTTTTCAATAATTGCTTTCAAAATTTTATCATAATCGTTAAGGTGTGAAAACTGAAACAATTCTGCTATTTCCACATCAAGCACTTTACTTATTTTAACAATATTCTCAAGTTTTGGAAACGAGAGCCCATTTTCTATACGTGAATAATTTTCAGGTTTTATATGTTGCGACAATGACCATGCCAAGCAGTTATGTATCCCAAATGATAAATTATGTAAATTCACACTAAAAAAAGAGCTCCCGATTGGGAGCTCTTTTTAAAACTGTTTTAAAAATCTTTCGTCATTATTGAAGAACAGTCTTATGTCATCTACTGCGTATTTTAACATTGCAAGTCTTTCAACACCCATTCCGAATGCAAAACCTGTATAGATATCAGGATCAATTCCGACACCTTTTAATACGTTAGGATCAACCATTCCGCTGCCCAAAATTTCAAGCCAGCCTGTTCCTGAACATATTCTGCATCCTTTTCCCTGACACATTATACATTGAACATCTACTTCCGCAGACGGTTCTGTGAACGGGAAAAAGCTGCTTCTAAAGCGGGTTGGTCTGCTTTCGCCAAAATATATTCTTATGAATTCGTTTAAAACGCCTTTTAAATCTCCGAATGTAATATCTTTGTCAACGTACAATCCTTCTATTTGGTGAAAGAAGTTATTTTTACGTGCGTTTATATTTTCGTTTCTGTAAACTTTTCCGGGAGCAATTATTCTGATTGGAGGATTTTGATTTTCCATAGCATGAATTTGTGCACCGGATGTTTGGCTTCTTAAAACTACATTCTTAGCGATTTCTGTGTAAAATGTATCTTGAACATCACGTGCGGGGTGATCTTTTGGAACATTCAAGGCATCAAAGTTATAGTATTCTGTTTCAACTTCCGGTGAATGTTCTTGCGGTATTACAGAAAATCCAAGTGATTGGAAAATAGAAACAATTTCGTTTGTTGTTGAAGTCAATGGATGAACTTTTCCTGTCGGGGTATATTTACCCGGCAAGGTAATGTCAATTCTTTCTTTTAAAAGTTTTTCGTTAAGCTCTTTTCTATAGAATTCTTCGTGTTTTTCTTTTAAAGAATTTTCAAGTTTTTGGGTAATTTCATTTGCTAGTGAACCTACTGTTCTTTTATCTTCATCAGATAAATTTTTAAGGTTCTTTTTAATTTCATTGAATTCACCTTTACGGCTTAAATACTTTCCTCTAATTTCCTCAATATCAGCTATGGAAGCTGCTTTTGTCAAGTCTGCCATTGCACATTCATATATTTTTTCTAATTGTTGTTTCATATTCTTCCCTATATTTTTAAATTAGTTCATTATGTTTTTTTTCATAACCTATAGTCGTAATCGGACCGTGTCCGGGAAAAACTGTTATTTTATCGTTTAATTTAAACAGCTTGTTTTTAATGCTGTCTGATAATTTTTCAAAACTTCCGCCGAATAAATCAGTTCTTCCTACACTTTCTCTAAATAAAGTATCTCCCGAAAATAATTTATCGTCAATAAGATAGCAAACACCGCCTTCTGTGTGTCCGGGTGTATGTATGACTTTAATTTTCATATCTCCGACAGGAATAATATCACCGTCTTTTATGTATAAGTCATAACTTGGAGCATTGCTGTCAGGAAGCCCGAAAAGACGTGTGAATTCATTAATGTTATCAGAGATAACAAGGTCATCTTTATGAATTACTGCTTGAGCATTCAATGTCTGTTTAAGGGAATTTAACCCCATAATATGGTCAAAATGTCCGTGTGTGAGAAGAATGTATTCAACATCTGCTCCGAGTTCTTTTACGGTTTGGGCTATTTCCGGAATGTTTGAAGAAGCATCAATTAATACTGCTTTTTTTGTTCTCTCATCCATTACAAGATACATATTATTTTCTAATTGACCTGCTATAAATTTTTTCACCGTACTGACAGTCATTTTAAAGTTCTCCGATTAATTTTGAGTGAAATCATTATCTTCTCACCAGTTCAAAAATATCCCTGCAAATTCTAAACAGTTCTTCGGCTTTATCCAGGGGAACCATATTAGGACCGTCGCATTTAGCTTTGTCGGGATCAGGATGTACTTCAAAGAAGAGAACATTTGCACCTGCTGCCATAGCTGCTTTTGCAAGTGGAGCAACAAATCTTCTGTCACCGCCTGAGCATGTACCTTGAGCACCCGGAAGCTGTACGCTGTGTGTAGCATCAAACACTACCGGATAGCCAATGCTTTGCATTATTGGAATAGCTCTAAAATCCACTACAAGATTGTTATAGCCGAACGAACATCCTCTGTCTGTCAGAAGAATTTGATGATTTCCGCAGTCTTCTACTTTTTTTACCAGCGGCGCCATTTGTTCCGGAGCTAAAAATTGTCCTTTTTTAATATTTATAATTCTGCCTGTTTTTGCGGCTGCTGCAAGCAAATCAGTCTGTCTGCAAAGAAATGCCGGAATTTGTAAAATATCCGCAACTTTGCTTACAGGTTCAGCCTGCGATGGTAAATGAATATCGGTAACGATAGGCAAATCAAATTTTGATTTTACTTCTGCAAGCATTTCAAGCCCTTTTTCCATTCCGGGACCACGAAATGTGTCTAAAGATGAACGGTTAGCTTTATCAAAAGATGATTTAAATACGTAGTTTATACCCAGTTTTTGTGTAATTTCTTTTAAGCCTTGCGCTGTTTCGTTTAAAACTTCCTGATTTTCAGCTGCACAGGGTCCGGCAAGAATTGTTAATTTATCTGCGCCGATTTCAAAGTCTCTCAATTTAATTTTCTTTATTTCCATAAACTAATTATATTTTAAATATATTGTAATTACAAGCTGTAATAGCATAAGAATATTTGTATTTTTACAATAATTGTGCTAAACTTCCTAACAGAGGAGAGTTGTATGGATACTAAAGTTACTTGTTTGAAAAATAATATTGAATTTGCTTATAAAAAGAATTCCAATACGCCACGTGTTGCGTTTTATTTGAATTTTTCTTTGAATAATCCGCTGCCTGAACCCGGTGTTTATTCTTTGATGGTAAGACTTTTTATGCAAGGTACTAAAAATCGTACTGCTCAGCAATTGTCAGAAGAACTTGACAAATATGCTATTGAATTTTCTTCTGAATTAAAGCTTGATTATATAAAGTTTAAGTTTGTTTGTTTAAATGAAGATTTTTCAAAGGCTCTTGAGATTTTTGAGGATATAATAAAAAATACGACATTTGATGATTTTGATAAAGAAAGAGCAAAACTTGAAGGTGAAATTGTTGCGGAGCTCGATTCTCCTCGTGCAAAAGTCATAGACGGTTACTACAAAAATATTTATGAAGGTCATAATTACGGCTATACAAACACTGTAATATTGGAAAATCTTAACAACTTAAAGAAAGAAGATGTTGTTAATGCATATAAAACTATAGTTAATGACAGTAAAAAAGTTGCGGCATTTGTCGGCGATTTGGAATATGATGATGTCTTCAATCAGTTAGATAAAGCTTTTGGTGATATTGCACCTTCTGTTAAAGAACTTCCAGATTTGAGAAAACCTGTTCTTGATAATGAGAAGAACATTGAAATTACAAAACCTGATATGAATCAGGCGCATATAATTAAAGGCTGGATTGCTGATACTGCAAACAGTGATGATTACCCTGCTCTGGCTCTTTTAAACATTATCTTAGGCGCAAGCGGGTTATCTTCAAGATTGTTTCTGGAACTTCGTGATAAAAAAGGTCTGGCTTATGTGGTTAGAAGTTCTTATGATATTGCAAAGCTTGCAGCGAATTTTTCCATTTACATTGCGACTGAACCTAAAAATATTGATGTATCACTAAAAGGTTTTGACGAAGAAATTCAAAAGATTAAAAATGTGTTAGTCAGCGAAGAGGAACTTGAAAATGCAAAAAATAACATCTTCGGCAAATGGGCATTTATAGGAGAAACTAATTCCCAACAGGCAAACTGGCTTGCTCATTACGGTATTAACGGTTTTGGTTTTGATTTTCAGGAAAGCGCAAAAGAAAGAATTAAAAAAGTTACTCCTCAGGATATAATGGATTGTGCAAATAAATATTTTAATGAAAAATCAGTTACCGTTATATTAAAGCCATAACCTTATCAGGTAATAGAGAACCGCTAAGAAACGATAAATAATTGTTAGGAGGCGGTTTTGAAAAATCGGATTATAATAATTTTTTTAATCTTAGCAGCAATATTTTGTTCCGGTTCTTATGATTATGAGGTAAGAAGTTTATTTATTTCATACCAGCCGAATGTTGACAGACTGGAAACTATGTTCAAAACTTATATTCCTCCACAAAAAGGAATTATGTTTACAAAAGTTCCACGTGGATTGATTATAAGTGTGGATGAAAAAATGTTTTTTAACGAAGGCGAAGCACGTATAAAAGAAAGCTCGCTTATAATACTTGATACAATATGTGTGGTTTTGAACAGGCTTTCTAACTACTGTATTATAGAAGACCATACGGAAGACAATGATTTAACCAACAGCTATTACAGGGAAAACTGGGAGCTTTCTATTGCAAGAGCTGGAAATATTGTTCAGTATATGTCTGCATACTGTAAAATACCTGCAGACAAGCTTTTTGCTCTCGGCTACGGGGAATATATGCCTTTCAGGGATAATGTGGCACCTAAGAACGGTATGGACAGCAGAATTGATTTTGTAATACTAGAATATGAAGCTATGCGATAATGCTTTGGCGAAGTCGTGATGTTCTGTTTTCGCTTAAGATATTTTTCAATTTCATAATACCCTGAGCATGAAGCTGACAAACTCGTGATTCTGACATGCTTATTGTTTCACCGATTTCTTTAAGTGTCATGTTTTCCTGATAGTAAAGAACCATTATGATACGTTCACGTTCTGGCAGTCTTTGCAAAGCTCTTTCAAGTTCATGCTTAACATTTTTTTCTTCTGCATGTTCTTGAGGAGTAAGTTTTCCTGTATCTTCTATTGTGTCTATGATTTCAATACTGTCATCAGTACTGCCACGTTTTTCATAAATCGAGGTTATAGTCATATCTTCAGACATAATTTGAGATACTTTATCCGGATCCATTTGAAGATAATTTGCAACTTCTGAAGTGGTCGGCATTCTGCCTAATTCTTGTTTCAGGTATTCCTGTGCAGCTTTAATATCTTTTATTTTCTTTCTTACGCTTCTCGGCAAGAAATCCTGTGCACGAATTCTGTCTAATATAGCTCCTCTAATTCTTATAAGAGCATAAGTTTCAAATCGTGTATTCTTTTGAGGCGAGTATCTTTCAATAGCGTTAATAAGTCCTTCAACACCGTATCCTGCAATATCTTCGATTGATATTGTAGCAGGAAGGGTTACTTTTACACGTCCGACAACATATCTGATAAGATAAATGTACTGAACAATTAAAGTATCACGGACGGTTTTATTTGTTTTGTCCTTAAAATACTCATGCCAAAGTGTTTCAAGCTCATCTTCCGCAAGTCTTTTTATGTTGTTATACGATGTAAAATCAAAACTTTGACTCATTAAACTTCCCAAATATTGTTCAAATATCTTACATATCTATTCTATACAATATAGGATTAGCTGCATCATTTAAAAAGAGGAATTGTTTTAATTTTACTAAAGTTTGTGGTGTACAGAGCATGCTTTAATTTTGCTGTTCAACTTCTTCGGGTGAAGGCTCTGCAATTGTTTTAATAATTTCAAGTTTAGTAATTCTTGCACCGTCGACTTCTTTAACAACAAATGTTATATTGTTTATACTTACAGTATCATTGACTTCTGCAAGTCTGCCTAAAAGTTTGACTACAAGACCGCCTATTGTATCAATGTCTTCGTCATCAATTTCTTTTTCATCAATTTGGAAGAATTCCGCAAATTCGTCAACTCTCATCATAGAGTTTGCCAAATATGTGTTAGGGGCAACTTCTTTTATATCGCATTCTTCTTCTTCATCAAATTCATCCTGTACTTCACCGAAGATTTCTTCTAAGACATCTTCAAGTGTAATAAGACCTGATGTGCCGCCGAATTCATCAATAACAATAGCCATTTGTCCTTTGCGTTTTTTGAATTCCAAAACAAGGTTGTCCATAGTTATTGTTTCAGGCACCATTAAAACTTCACGCTGAATTTTTGCGATAGGACAAACTTCATCTTTTATTGAAAGTGAATATAAATCTTTAACATGAACAAGACCTGTTATGTGGTCGATGTCATCTTCATAAACAGGATATCTTGTATATTGATTTTCTGCTGCAAGTTTATTTAATTCTTCCATAGGCATATCAATAGGAATACAAACCATGTCGGTTCTAGGTATCATAACCTGTTTTGCAGTCAAATCCGAAAATTTGAATACGTTATGAAGCATTTCTTTTTCTGTTTCGTTTAATACGCCGCCGTTATAGCTTGCATTAACAAGCATATCAAGTTCTTCTGTTGAATGAACAAGAGAACCTTTATGAGTATGTGGGATATTGAATGCTTTTAAAACCAAATTTCCAAAACCGTTAAGCATCCAGATAAAAGGGTTAAATATAAATGTAATTATTTGCATTGGTTTTGCAACAACAAGAGCTGTTTTTTCCGTAAATTCAAGCGCAATTGATTTAGGAATAAGTTCGCCTATAACTACATGGAAGAAAGTAATAAGAGCAAATGCTATTGACACAGACACTGTATGAGTAGCAATTGTCTGACTTATGCCGGGTAAGTATGCAAAAACCGGTTCGATTAAATGTGCAAGTGTGCCTTCTCCAACCCAACCTAAACCGATACTTGAAATAGTAACACCAAGCTGGACGGCTGCAATAAACTTATCTAAATCTTTTATTGCTTCAAGAGCAATTTTAGCATTATGGTTGCCTTCGTTAACAAGTTGTTCAATCCTTGTTTTTCTAACCTTTACCATTGCAAATTCTGATGCCACAAAAAATCCGTTTGAAAATAACAAGAATGCTATTACAAACAAATTAAAAATCATGTTACCCGTCTCATCCATTATATTTAGTTTCCTCTAATACTTTTTAAAGCAATTATAATATTATTTATAAAAAAATGCAATCCTATTCCTTAGGCAGTTCTATTTCCTTGAGTTCTGTATAAATCATAGGAGAAAATCCCTTTGTAGTTGTTACAGTAATAATTTTGTAAACGGGAGGAGTACTCAACAATGTAGGTGAAGAAATATGATAAACTCCGTTTCTCATTTTTTCGCCGTTAATGTGATAATGTCCTGCGATTACTGATACTATATTATCGTGATTATCAATTATGTTTAAGTAATTTTCTTTCTGGTAAACCTCATGAGTTTTTGATTCTTTCGGCTCAACTACGGGAAAATGCTGTAAAATTACAACAGGGCTTTTTTTGTGTTTAGTCAATTGTTTGTCAAGCCAGTTGAGAGTGTCCTGCTTGTAATATCCTCCGGTGCCGGGGATTACTTCTTTTGCGCCGTCTACTACTATAAATACAAAACCGTTTTTCTTGAATACATAATTAGGTTTTGTATATTTATAGAAAAAATTATTTTCTCTAATGATTTCCAAATATTGGGCTTTTGAAAGTCCGTTATTTTTATAAACGTCGTGATTACCAATAATAATATAATATGGAACATTGAGCCTGTTAATTATTTTAACAAAATCAGGAAGATAATATGTTTTAGGAGAATCAATATTATCACCGGAAAAGACTACAAAAGCAATATCTTTTTCTTTGTTAATACTTTCTACAGCTTCTTCCAAAACCTGTGTCCTGTATTCGTTACCTGCAATGAAGTGAGCATCGGCAACCTGAGCAAATTTTATAACTTCAGACCATACAGCACTTTGCAGTAAGAACAATGATAATAAAGTTAAAATTATATTTTTTTTCATTTAATTTAAGCCCTCTGGACAAATTATAACATAAATTATAATATATAGAAAGGAGAAAATATGAGATTAGACAAATTTTTAAAGGTTTCACGGTTAATAAAAAGAAGAACTGTTGCAAATGAGGTTTCTGATACGGGAAGGGTTTTTGTTAACGGCAATCCTGCAAAACCTGCTAAACAGGTTAAAGAAGGAGATGTAATACGAATTGAATACGCAAACAGAGCAGTAACAGCAAAGATTTTGAAAGTGCCTGCTAATAATGTAAGTGTTCAGGAAGCTCCAACCCTATACGAAATTATTGAGTAGTTCTAAATTATTTGTTGACTTTAAAAAAAATATCATTAAGAAATATGACACCTACTGCAAACGGATGATTTATTTAATATTTATTGAATTAACCATGTAAATATCCGAATGTATTAGAAAAAAGAGGTAGTCATGATAATTAACGGTGGAATAAGGTATTGCGAAAAAGGCTTAACAACATCCCTGAGGGCGATGCATGTTCAAAGTGAACTTATCGGAATGCATAACGAAAACGTTACAGGCTTTGATAAAATCGGATATCAAAGAGAAGAACCCGTTGTATCTTCATTTACAGAATGGATTGGAGTTCACGGGCTTTCAAAAACCGTTGATGATAAAGTCGGTCGTATTGCTATGTCAGACAATCCTTTGGATATTGCGCTTGCAAATAAAGGATACTTTCAAACCCAGACCGCTGACGGTATAAGACTTACACGTGACGGAAGATTTAAAATTGATAAAGAAGGAAATCTGCTGACTTTGGAAGATGAACAGGTGCTTTCAAATGCAGGAACTCCTATTCAGCTGCCTGTTGTGCCTGAAAAACTTACAGATATTAAAATAAATTCCAAAGGGCTTGTAAGCGTATTTAACAAAAATACCAATAAGCTGGAAAATGTTGCTTTTCTCGGTGTGGTTTCGGCTGACGGTGCTATTGTAATGGATCCGCAGGTTAAGCAGGGGTATAACGAATATTCAAACGTATCGCTTCAAAATGAATTCATAGGTATGATGCCTATTATAAGAAATTTTGAAGCTAACAGACAAATTTTTATGATACAAAACCAAAATCTTCAAAAAGTAATTTCTCAACTGGGTTCAACATCATAATAAATTAATAATTAAAGGCAGGTAAATATGTACAGTATGCAGGGAATAGTCAGAAAAAGTATTTGTAACGCAACCAATCAGTTTGAAAAACTGGGTTACGTTGGAAACAATCTTGCAAATATGAACACAAGAGGTTATAAATCCGTAAGTTTTGAACAAATGCTCAAAGAAGACGGGTATATTACTGGTGCTGTCAGATCTGATTATAAACAGGGTTCAATACAGATTACAAGCAACCCTTATGATGTTGCAATCAGCGGTGTGGGATTTATCCCTGTTGTTTCTCCGGAAGGGGAAGTTGCATATACACGTGACGGCTCATTCAAGCAGGGAAAAGACGGGTATCTTGTAACTGCTGATGACTGGATTGTTGGTGAAGGTATTAAAATTCCTACAAACTGCTATAAATTTGAGATTAAACCTAACGGCGAGGTATTTTCTTATGATGCTGCCGATGCAACTCCTAAAAAATTAGGCACAATACCGCTTGTACGTTTTGCATCTCAGGAAAATCTTGAACAGGCAGGTATGAATAAACTTGTACCAACAGAGGATTCTGGCGAACCTGAACTTGTGAAAGATCATGAATGTTTTTGCCAGAACAATCTTGAAAATTCTAATACAAATATATACAGCTCTACAACAGATATGCTCAGACTTAACGCATCTATGCTTGCAAGTATGCGTATGATGAAGGTTGTAGATGATATGTACAACAAAGCAATTAATATAAGAGAATAGGGAGCTTAGCAAATGTTCACATCACTGGATAATATGGGTAAAGTTACATTAATGATGGACCTGATAACGCAAAAACAAAGAGCATTAGGTTCTAACCTTGCAAATATTGATACTCCGGGGTATGTACGACGTGATGTAAATTTTGGTGATTACCTTAATTCCATGAACAGTCCTTTGGAAACCAAACTTTCAGAAGTGCTGGGTCCTTCAGGGGTTATTGATGAAAAAAGAGGTGAAGAAATTGATCCTGCACACGAGTTAATGGAAATCCAGCAAAACTCACTTCTTTATACGATGGCAACAAGAAGAATGTCTAATATAATTACGGAAATGAAAACAGTTATAAATGTTGGTAAGTGATAAGAAAGGGTAAAAAAAACAGGAGCGTAAGCGACTGACCAATATATAGCAAATTTTGACAATAACCGTCAGAAAGGGTAAAAAAATGAGTATAATGGAATCAATGAATATAGGTTCAAATGCCTTAAAAGCACATGGCTTAAGGCTGGATATCCACGCAAAAAACATTGCTAACGTTGATACTCCTAACTATGTCAGACGTATCCCCGTTTTAAATGCTACGGAAGATATTTCTTTTCACGGTCTTATGAACACTATGAAACAAGATGTTTTCGGGGTTGGAACTTTACCTTATCTTCAAGGCGGTGTTGTATTTAACGGCTGTGTGGAAGATCCTACTATGGGTGACAGAATTTACAGACCGGGACACCCTGATGCCGATGAAAACGGTTATATAAGATCTTCAAATGTTAACGCTATGGTTGATATGGCGGATGCCATTCTTGCTCAAAGAGCTTATGAAGCTAACCTTGCTTTGATTAATATTACAAAATCAATGGCGCAAAAAGCAACTGAAATCGGAAGATAATATTTCTGAAAAGTTTTGATTTTATGTTATTATAGCTTTGGAGGTTTGTAGTGCCAAAGATTTCTATAATAATACCAGTTTATAATGTCGAGAAGTATTTGCCTATGTGTCTTGACAGTGTTTGTTATCAGTCCTTCAAAGATATTGAAATAATTTGTGTTAACGACGGTTCGAGTGATAATTCTCTTGCGGTTTTGCATGCATATAAAAGACGTGACAAACGAATTATTATTATTGATAAAGAAAATGAAGGCTCCGGCGTTGCAAGAAATACTGGACTAAAAATAGCTCGTGGTGAATATGTTTATTTTGTCGACAGCGATGATTGGCTTGAACAGGATGTTTTGTTAAAAGCCTATAAAAAAGCACATGATGAAAATGCTGATATTGTAATTTTTGGCGGATATTCCTGTTATGTCAAAGATAATGGTAAGTTTGACAGAAAATCAGGCGGTTACAGTGCGGATAAGCTGCCTAAAAAGTATTTGGATAAAGTGTTTTCTGCTGATGATATAAAAAAAGACGTTTTTAAATTCCCTTCAACAGCATGGACAAAATTATATAAACGCAGCTTTTTAAACGAAAACAATATATTATTTCAGGAGATAAAAGTCGGTCAGGACCAGCTTCCTTTCTTCCATTCTATGATTACTGCCAAAAGGATTGTTTTATTGCCCGAAAATTTATATTGTTACCGCAAAAACAGAACAGGGGCTGTTACTGCTGTTAAAAAGAAAAAGAATTTTTCACCGATTTATGTATTTTATGCTATAGAGGAATTGCTTAAAAATACCGGAAAGTTAGAAGATTATAAAAACATATTTATAAACAGATATTTTTCAAAAGCAACTTCATGGCTTGGAAAATTCCAAGATGATTTGAAAAGAGAGTATTTTGAGGAATATTCAAAACTTCTTGAACATGTACAGCAAGAGTATCCTTTTGGCTGGTGGGTAAAATTTAACCCTAAAATGTCAGATGGATACTGGAAGTTAAAGTTTAAACAAAATGTTGCAAATAAATTAAATTTTATGATAAAATAAATATGAAAATATATTTAAGTTGATTTGGCACTGTGCCGAGAAAAACGATTGATAATCGTTTTTTGAGAGGGTGCGACAACGGAGCACATCCGCCATAACAGTATGGTAAATGTGTTGAAAATTAAATAAAGATTAAATGTCGATGTGGCGGAATGGTAGACGTGCACGTTTGAGGGGCGTGTGGAGTAATCCGTGGGGGTTCAAGTCCCCCCATCGACATTTTTTTCATGTTTAGCTTACTATACAATCTAAATCAAAAATTCTTTCGGATACTCAACTTCTGCATTAACAAATAATGTTTTACTTTGAAGATTTATAGCCATAAAATATTCCTTCGGTACATCAAAAGGACATATAATATTAAACTCAATTGAAGGTTTATATCCGAAACGTGAATAATATTTCGGATTGCCCAATAAAATTGAATACTCAAAACCCATTGCCATTGCTATTTGATGCCCTGTTTTAATTAATAAACTGCCAATACCCTGGTTTTGGAACTCCGATGCAACTGCCAAAGGTGCCAATGCAAGTTGTGTCGTTTCAGCTACCTTAAGCTTAGTAAACAATATGTGACCAACAATTTCCTTATCTGATACCGCAACTAAAGAAAGTTCAGGAATGAATGCTTCACTTTTTCTTAATCTTTCAACAAGATTATGTTCATCGCCATCAGAATGCTCAGCATTTTTGAAAGTTTTTTTTATCAAGTTATAAACATCTGATCTGTCTTTTTCTGTTTCTTGCCGAATTATTACATCTTTCATAAAATAATCCTTTCCACTTAATAATATTACTATAAAGAAGAAATATTAAAGCTATAAGCATAAGTTGTCGTTACAGGTATTTTATGATACATTCTTTTTAGCAAAAGGTTACAGAGCAGCAACTGATATGTATTATGAATAAAAATGAATTAATAAAACGTTGTTTAAGATTTGAAGATGCTGTAGAAACTTATCCGTTTAAGGATAAGACTTATGATGAATATGCAGTCTTAAGGCATAAAAGTAACGGAAAATGGTTCGGACTGGTATTTTATCTTGAAGACAAATTATGCATAAATTTAAAATGCAATCCTGTTGAATCTGCAATTCTTAGAGATGAATATGAATTTATTACACCTGCGTGGCACATGAACAAAGCACACTGGATAAAAGTTGATGCTGACAAATGTCCTTTAGATTTGCTTGATGCTCTGATTGAAGCAAGTTTTAATTTGACAGCCCACAAAAGAAAGATAAAATAATTTGAATTTACGTTTTTACATGTAATAATTATGGTATGTTAGACAAAATTATAATAAAGGGTGCAAAAGAACATAATTTAAAAGATGTATCTCTTGATTTACCCAAGAATGAATTAATAGTTTTTACAGGAGTATCAGGCTCAGGAAAATCTTCTCTTGCATTTGACACTATTTTTGCGGAAGGACAAAGACGTTATATTGAAAGCCTTTCAACTTATGCAAGACAGTTTTTGGGTCAGATGGATAAACCGAATGTCGAATACATTGACGGACTTTCTCCGGCTATTTCGATTGACCAGAAATCAACAAGCAACAATCCTCGTTCTACTGTCGGTACAGTAACTGAAATTTATGATTATTTGAGGCTTTTGTATGCACGTGTCGGCACACCTTATTGTCCGGAATGCGGTGAGGAGATTAAGCCGCAAACTATTGATGAAATTGTTAACAATATTATGAAACTTGGCGAGGGGACTAAAATCCAAATTTTAGCGCCTGTTGTCCGTGGTAAAAAAGGCGAATTTCAGTCAGTACTTGAAGAACTTCGTCAGGAAGGCTTTGTGCGTGCAAAAATTGACGGAGAAGTTTATAATCTTGATGAGGATGAGATTGAGCTTGCGAAAACCAAAAAACATGATATATCGGTTGTAGTTGACAGAATTGTCGTAAAAGAAACTGCACGTTCACGTATTGCAGACAGCACACAGATTGCGCTTAAAAAAGCTGACGGTATTGCTGTAGTTGATATAGTTGGTGACAGAGAAGTCATTTTCAGTGAGAAACTTGCCTGTCCTAAGTGTAATTTGAGTTTTGAAGAGCTTGCTCCGAGAATTTTTTCATTTAATGCACCATACGGAGCTTGTGAACGATGTTCCGGTCTTGGAGCTGATTTTATTATTGATCCTGATCTGGTTGTTCCTGACAGAAAGAAATCATTGAAAGACGGAGCAATTTATCCATGGTCAAAAACTTCAACTTCATATTATGATGATGTGTTAAAATCCGTGTGTACTCATTACGGAATTGATATGGATAAGCCTTTTGAAAATTTATCGGAAAAAGAACAAAAGATAATTTTATATGGCGGTGACGATATTCTTCCTTTTAGAGTAATGCGTTTCGGTACTCACAGATACGAAACAAAGTATCACAAATTTGAAGGTGTTATCCCGTTTTTGGAAAAAAGGTACAATGATTCCAGCGGTGAATACTGGCGTGAAGAGATTGAAAAATATATGGTTACAACTCCCTGTCCGGCATGCGGCGGTGCAAGACTGAAACCTTTCCCTCTTGCAGTAAGAATTAAAGGGAAAAATATTTATGAATTCACATTGATGTCGATTGATGAAGCACTGGATTTTGTTGATGAGTTATATTTGGAACTCGGTGAATTTCAGATGCATATTGCAAAACAAATTCTTGATGAAATCAGAGCACGCTTGAAGTTCATGAAAGATGTGGGATTAAACTATTTGAACCTTGCACGCATGGCAGGAACATTATCAGGCGGAGAAGCTCAGCGTATCAGGCTTGCAACTCAAATCGGAAGCGGATTATCAGGGGTTTTATATGTTCTTGACGAACCTTCAATAGGACTTCACCAGCGAGATAATGACAGGTTGATTAAAACGCTGATAAAACTTCGTAATCTTGGTAATACATTGATTGTTGTCGAGCATGATGAAGATACTATAAGAAATGCCGACTACATTGTTGATATCGGTCCAAAGGCTGGTATTAACGGCGGAAAAGTTATAGCATCAGGAACCGTTGATGATATTGTTAAAGCTAAAAATTCAATCACAGGCAAATATCTTAGCGGAGAAAAATATATTCCTATCCCTGACAAAATCAGAGAGGGTAATGGTAAGTTTCTGCATGTTAAAAATGCACACCTGAATAACCTTAAGAATATTGATGTTGATATTCCGCTCGGGAAAATTGTATGTCTTACAGGAGTTTCAGGCTCCGGCAAGTCAAGCTTAATGCAGGATTTAATATATGAATATGCAATTCACAAATTGAGAGGGAATAAGCCAAAACCTCAAGGGGTGGATGAAATTACTGGTTTTGAAAATATTGATAAAATTATTGATATTGACCAATCTCCTATTGGCAGAACTCCTCGTTCTAACCCCGCAACGTATACTGATTTGTTTACTCATATCAGAGAATTATATTCAAAAACAAATGAAGCAAAATTACGGGGATATAAACCCGGAAGGTTCAGTTTTAATGTTAAGGGCGGAAGATGCGAAGCCTGCAAAGGTGACGGTCTGCTTAAGATTGAAATGAACTTCTTATCTGATGTATATGTTAAGTGTGATGTTTGCAAAGGAAAACGCTATAACCGTGAAACTCTTGAAGTTAAGTATAAAGGCAAAACAATTTCAGATGTTCTTGATATGAGTGTAAAAGAGGCTCTTGAGTTTTTTGACAGTATACCGTCTATTAAAAATAAACTTCAAACATTAAATGATGTCGGGCTGGATTATATTAAACTCGGTCAAAGTGCGACAACGCTTTCAGGAGGCGAAGCACAGCGTATCAAACTTGCATCCGAACTCAACAAGCGTGCAACAGGCAAGACATTATATCTTTTGGATGAACCTTCAGTCGGTCTTCACTGGTATGATTTGGACAAACTTATTAAAATATTACAGCAGCTTGCCGATCAGGGAAATACAATTCTGGTAATTGAACACAATCTTGATTTTATAAAAATTGCCGACCACATAATAGATTTGGGACCCGAAGGCGGAACCGGCGGAGGAACTGTTGTTGCACAGGGAACTCCAAAAGAAATTGCGAAAAATAAAAAATCTTATACAGGTCAGTATTTGAAACCTATATTCTATTGATGCAAGATTTGCATTATGATATAATTTTATAAAATCAGGAGAATAATAATGAAAAAGTTTTTTGTATTTCTTGCAATGTTAATGTTTAGCTCGCCTGTTTTGGCAAAATCTATTCCTGTAGAAGCTTTAAATGATTTTTCTACGGAAAATCCTCCAAAAACAATGGATGTGAAAATCCTGTCTGAGATTGTTCTTGATGAAACAATTACCCTTTCACAAGGGGATATTGTTCATGGTCAAATTACAGATATTTCTGATCCCAAAAGGTTAAAAAGGGATGCTTCTTTTACATTTGTGCCTCTTTATTACACTAATGCCAATAAAGGTGTTATTCGTATAAATGGTTACTTCCCTGCAAAATATACTACAAAACTCAACAAGGGCGAACTTGCAAAATCCGCTGCTCTGGGTGTTGGAAGTATATTTGTAAAAGGATTGTCGGTAGGATATTCTGCAGTTGAAGGTGCTGTCAAAAATGAGGACGATAATCGTATAAAATCAGGTGCAAAAGCTGCTTATGAAAGCTCACCGTTTTCATATGTGGAAAAAGGCAGCGAAGTAGTAATTACTAAAGGACAAAACTTTTACTTGAACTTTAAACAGAAAGAAGAAGCTGAAGAACCTAATTATGAGTATACTCCGATTGGCAAAACTGATATATAAGCCTTATATAATTGACGATTGCCTAAAAATATGTTAGAATTTATCTTACGAAGGAGAATATATATGAAGAAGTTACTTTCAATTTTATCTGTAATATTTGCGTTTACTGTGTCGCCTGCTCTCGCTAAAACAGCACCTGTTGAGATTTTGCAGGACTTTTCGGTAAATAACCCGTCTGAAACATTATTAATAAAAGTTTTATCAAATGTTAAGCTCAACAAAGACGTTATGTTATTTGAAGGCTTTTATGTACTGGGACAGATAAACAAAGTAGCAAACTCCTCTTTCGTTTTTATTCCCGTAAAATATCAAAACTTCCATAACGAAGTTTACGATATCAACGGTAATTACCCCGCAAAAATAGAAAAAGTTTTGGAAGGTAATCCTCAAAACGGGGTTGTGCCTAAAAACAGCAAAATGCTATTTGATTTTGTTATAGCAGATGAATATGCAGAAAAAGAAGCTGTTAACAGTCAGCCTGTTCAAACTCCTGAAGGCGGTGTTGCGCCGGTAGTTAACAAGACAAAATATGTTATCTATGATGATACTATTCCGCAAACTATGAAGAATTTCCCGGGGATTAAGCTGAATTCATTCGATAACGGAAGCAATTTCAATATCCCTAAAAAGTTAATTATTGAAGCTGATAAAAAAGATAGTAATATCAATTCTTTAAAATTCAATAATTAATAATAAGATTTGCACAATTATATACTGAATATAAGTTAAATTATATTCAGTATTTTTTGTGTTATAAATTGTCTGACTATACTTCTACTGCAACTTTTAATTTGCCGTTGCCTTCAAGGATTATTTCTGTATCTCTGCCGTTTTCTGAGATTACAAGGCGTGTTTTTCTTGTGTTATTTTCTATGAAATTTGAAATTTCTTTAACTTTCAAATCGTTCATGCGATTATCCTTTCAAAGTTTGTATTTTATATAATAACAGATTTTTAAGGAATTTCAACCCTAATGTTGTAATATGTTGCAATAATGTATAATTAAAATAAGTATTTATACAAAAAAGCCGCTTTATAAAATAAGCGGCTTTTTTAAATATTTTTTATTAGATTAACCTTTGATTTGGTTCATAACTTCGTCAGCGAAGTTTTCCTGGCGTTTTTCAAGACCTTCACCAAGCATAAATCTTGTGAAAGCTTTAACGGTAATTTTACCATCAATCAATTGGCCAACTGTAATGTCAGGGTTTTTGATGAATGGTTGTTCTAAAAGAACTTTTCCTGCCATAAGTTTATTTACTCTGCCTTCAACAATTTTAGCTCTGATTTGTTCAGGTTTTTTCAATAAATCTTCTTTACCCATTTCAACTTCAGTTTCGTGATCAATTACAGATTGAGGGATTTCTTCTCTTGTAATGAATTCGGGAGCTGAAGATGCGATGTGTAAGCAAATATCGTTCATTAATTCTTCATCTTTTTTGTCGGTTTGAATTAATACGCCGATTTTGCCGTTGTGAATGTAAGAAGCTGTTGTTCCTTCATAACGTACAAATCTTCTGAACGTAATTTTTTCACCGATAGAAGCGATTTTTTCTTTGATAAGTTCTGAAATAACTTTACCGCATTCAGGGCAAGTTGAAGCTAATAAAGCATCAACATCAGCCGGATTTGATTTAGCAACAAATTCAGCTAAGTTTGATGTTAATTCTTTGAATTCTTCGTTTTTAGCTACGAAGTCTGTTTCACAGTTAACTTCGACCATAGCACCGCAATCGTCTTGAACAGATGCAGCGATAAGACCTTCAGCAGCAATTCTGCCCATTTTTTTATCAGCTGAAGCCATGCCTTTTTGGCGAAGTACTTCCATAGCTTTTTCCATATCTCCGTCAGTTTCAACAAGAGCTTTTTTAGCATCCATCATACCAGCGCCTGTTTTATCACGAAGTTCTTTAACCATTTGAGCTGTAATGTTCATTATAATTCTCTCCTTTTTAATAGTGAAGAGTGAAGAGGGAGGAGTGAGAATTTTTCTCAGCCTCCTTCACTCAAACTTAATTAATTATGCTTTAACTTCTTCTGCACTAACGCCTGCATCTTCAGGTTTAATTTCTTCGATTTTCTTAGCGTTAGCATTTGTTTCTCTAAGTTGTTTTCCTTCTAAAACAGCATCAGCCAATTTAGATGAAATTAATTTAATAGAACGGATAGCATCATCATTACCCGGGATAATGAAGTCAATTCCGTCAGGATCTGCGTTTGTATCAGCTAAGCAGATAACAGGAATGTTTAATTTGTTAGCTTCTTTAATAGCAATATCTTCTTTCTTTTGGTCAACGATGAAGATTAAGTCAGGTAATCCTCTCATATCTTTGATACCGCCTAAAGTTTTGCTTAATTTGCCTAATTCTCTGTTCAATTTAGCGATTTCTTTTTTAGGTAGTTTGTCAACGTGACCTGAGTTAATGAAGTCTTCCATTTCTCTAAGTTTGTTAACACGTCCTCTGATTGTTTCGAAGTTAGTAAGCATACCGCCTAACCATCTTCTGTTGATGTAGTAAGCACCTGCTCTTGTTGCTTCTTCTGCAACAACTTCAGCTGCTTGTTTTTTTGTTCCTACAAACAAGATATTTTTATTTTTAGCTGCGTATTCTCTTACTGTAGCATAAGCTGCATCCAGTAATTCAGTTGTTTTACGCAAGTCTAATACATAAATACCGTTTCTTGCACCGTAGATATACGGTTTCATTTTAGGGTTCCATCTTTGAGTTTGGTGTCCGAAGTGTACACCTGCTTCTAAAAGTTCAATCATAGATGCTGCTGGCATCGGTTTTCTCCTTTTTTTTACTTGTTGTACTACGGGATACGCTGTCTCATCTGCGAGTTTTGCTGAATTTAGGGGCTGTCCTTTCTGCCCGCTCCCAGACTAGGGCAAAGCCTATCAGACCAGTGTAACCACTTATATAATAATACAAACATGCTATGATGCAAATTTAATATATAGTTTTATTACATTCTGTTTCGACTTTCGCTGCGCTCATACCTCTGCTCGTATTAAGTTCTGCTCGCATTAAACGGTACCGCTCACAACACAAAAAAAACGGACTTTCTAAAAAATAGATTGTCCGGTATTTCATTTTCTGAAACAAAAAGGATTTACATTAATTTACTGTATATAAAAAAAACTAGTATTCAATGCCTTGTCTTGCCATTACACCCATATCAAAGTAGTGTTTGATAGGTTTCATTTCAGTTACAAGATGAGCCATTGCTTTTAATTCAGGGTGTGCATAACGTCCTGTTAAAACAATTTCAAGGTTTTCAGGTTTGTGTAATAAAACATCTTTAACATCACTGACTTTAATCATATTCATTGATGTACAAATATTAATTTCATCAAGAATGATTAATTGGTATTCACCTGAATTGATAGCTTTCTTTGCAAATTCCCAGCCTTTTTTAGCTTCTTTATAATCTTCCATACAAACGTTATGTGAGTAACAAACTCTGTCCATACCGTATTGTACAACATCAAGGTTAGGAAGGAATTTGGAGGATGAAACTATTTCACCGTAAGAAGTTGCACTGTCGCCTTTTGTAAATTGGATGATAAGAACTTTCCAGCCGTGTCCCAGTGCTCTGAGAGCCAAACCTAATGATGCTGTGGTTTTGCCTTTACCGTCTCCTGTGTAAATTTGTATATAACCATGTTCTAACACGACTCACTACCTCCAATAAACTATAATAGGTTCCTCTATCCTTATTTTAACGAACTATTCCCACTGTTTAATCGTTCAATAGATGGATAAATTTCTAGAGCTAAAGATGGATAAATGTATCTATCCCCGCTCCCAAGATTTTGTATATTCATCATAAAATAAAACTAAAAAAAAAGAACGTTTTTGAAACACTTCATGCCAATCTTTTTACAATTAATTTTTTTGAAAATCCATAGATTGAGATTTGATAATCATTTGGTGACAAAAATTATTTTTTGAAAAAATTTACAATAATTTTGTAAACTAAATGCAACAAAGTCTTGCAATATTTTAAATATGTCTTGGCATGCTTGTTTGCAGCTTTTTATAATTATGAATATTGTTAATATTTACATTTGATTTTTTTATTAACAAAACGGGCATAATAAAAATAGAAATGTCGACCCGAATGCTTGATTTTATTCATGTTTGGCATGTTAACTTTTGTAACGAAAGAGGATATTTGTGAAATCAACTGATTTTAAAAGTTTTTATATTATTAGAGATATAAAAGAGAGATGAGCACATGAGTGTAAACAAACCTGGATTACCAAAACTGAATTTGAAATCCAATACGCAGGCTTCATTTAAGTCTGCACTCTCAAGTAAGCTTGCTACAACTCAAAGAAGTTCGGTAAGCTACGGTATCTTTGCGCAGCGCTCAGACAGAAGTAAGATTTATAATCCAAAAGCATACTTAAGTGATTCTACAAGTGCGACAAGACATGCTTTACTTGATAACAGAGTAAAAGTATTTAATAATAATGTAGCTTCATCATGTAATCACACTTCATCAACAGATAATTCTAATAAATATGCAGCTGCTTTAATGGCTATGAACATGTTATCTCAAACTATTTCACCGCTTATTAACTCTAAAGCTGATGCGAAAGGTGATGTCAAAACTAATGCAAAATCTTCTGCCGAGGGAGCAATAGGAGAACTTGCAAATGCCAAGAATTCTGCTGAAATCCAAAAAGGTTTGGAAAAACTTGATACAGAGATGAAAGGTTGTGATACTGATATTACGGATGCGGGTAAAGAAATTGACAGTGCAACTAAAACCAAAACTGAGGCTGAAACTGCATTGAAGAATGCAGAAACAGGAATAGAAACCGAAAAACAAAATATTCAAAAACAGTCAGGTACTATAACTAAACTTCAAAGTAGTATTCAAACTGATAAAATGACATTAAGCGCTTTGAAATCACAGTTAAGCACTTCCGGAGAGCTTGCTAAAGTGTCTCTAGAACATCAAATAAGCGAACTTGAAACTAAAATTAATCAGGAAGAAAAACAGCTTAAAGATGCTGAAGCATCTAAAAAAGCTTCTGAAGATAAAATTAAAAATGAACTTGAACCTGAAAAAGATAAGCAAACCAAAACAATTGAATCCTGCAAACAGGATATAGAAAAAGCTGAGGCTAAGAAAAAAGAAGCGACAAGCAAAAAAGAAAAACTTGAAGCTTCAAAAGGCAAGTATGAAAAGAAATTAACAGATGCACAGAATAAAGAAACAAAACAACTGGCTTCTTTACATACGGAACTGGCAAATTATGCTAAAGAATTCCAGAGTGAATCAAATACTGATAAGAAAAATAAAATTTCGGAAAAATATGTAGCAAAAGCAAAAGTATATAATGATCTGGTTAAAAATACATCAGTGTCAGGTTATACCGAAGTCGCACTTGATTTAGCTTCTTAGTGAGATAACATATTGTTACAAACAGCTTTACTTTTATAATTCATTAATTTATAATAATTTCATAGACAGTATTGTCACAAAAAAAAGAACGGGAACCCCCGTTCTTTTTTATCTGATAGGGGCAGAAAGGGCAGGTTTTATTTATGAAACAGGAAATTAACAGACATGAAGTCTTAGAAAAAATTACACCGTTAATAGAAAATACAGCCATGCGTTTTGGTTATATTCCCATAGAGATTGAGTTTGTTAAAGAAAATCATCGCTGGTTTTTGAGAATATATTTATACTCAAAAGAAAAAGACGTTACTCTTGATGACTGTGAAAATGTTACAAGAAGCCTTTCTGATTTTCTTGATGAGCTTATTCCTGTGAAATACTATATGGAAGTGTCTTCTCCTGGATTGGAAAGAAAATTCAAATCAGAGAAAGAATTTGTTTATTTTCAGGGAAGAAGAATAAGCTTAAAATTAAAACAGCCTTTGGAAGGTGAAGAAGAAAAGATTTTTAAAGGTGAAATTCTTGATTTTGACGAAGTAAACGGACTGAAATTTTTCCGCTTTGATGACGGTCAGGAATTACAAATACCTAAAAACAACATACAATCTGCAAAATTATATATAGATTAATAAATGAAAGGATAAGAAAATGATTAAAATAGGAACAGCACTGTTTGAAGCTTGTGAAGAATTGGAAAGAGAAAGAGGCATATCTAAAGATGTATTAATTGCTTCTCTTTGTGATGCTATGGTTGCAGCTTACAAAAAACATATGCATATAAAAGAAGCTACAAATATTGAAGCAATTTTAGATGAACAATCAGGAGAAATCGGTGTTTTCAGAACTAAACTTGTTGTAGATGAGGTTGAAGATGAAGATACTCAAATTACGCTTTCTGATGCTCAGGAAATCGTTGAAGATGTTGAAGTCGGCGATGAAATTAAAATCGAAGTTACTCCTGATCAGTTCGGACGTATTGCTGCTCAATCTGCCAAACAGGTTATTACACAGAGAATAAGAGAAGCTGAAAGAAATCTTGTTCTTCAAGAGTTTATTGATAAAAAAGGCACTTTGACAACAGGTATTATTCAAAGAGTTGAAAACCGCAATGTTATTGTAAACATCGGTAAAACTGATGCTATAATGCCTCAAAAAGAACAAATTCCGGGTGAATACTATAAACCGGGAAACAGAATAAGAGTATTTGTTCTTAACGTTAAAGAAACTACAAGATTACCTCAAGTAATTGTTTCTCATGCTCATGCAGAAATCGTTAGAGAATTGTTTGAACTTGAAGTTCCTGAAATTGAAGACGGAATTGTTGAAATTAAATCAATTTCACGTGAAGCAGGTTACAGAACAAAAATCGCTGTTTGGTCAAATGATCCGGAAGTTGATTCTGTAGGTGCTTGTATCGGACCTCGTGGCTCAAGAATTCAAACTATTGTTTCTGAATTGAAAAACGAAAAAATTGATATTGTCAGATATTCGGAAGATCCTGTTGAGTATATCGTAAACGCATTATCACCTTCAAGAGTTGTGTCTGTTGATATTCTTGCAGATGACGAATACTCGCATGAAGCAATGGTTGTTGTTCCTGATGACCAGCTAAGCCTTGCTATCGGACGTGAAGGTCAAAACGTAAGACTGGCTCACAAATTGACAGGATGGAAAATAGACATTAAGAGTGTTTCTCAAATGGAAAAAGCCGAAGCTGCTAACTTCCGCAATTATGACGAAGCTGCGGAAGATGTTGAAGAAATTGAAATTCAAGATGAACTTCAGGAAGAAATCGAAGAAGAAATGAACCAACAAGTTGTTGATGAAGAAGATTTCCAAGAAGAAACCGCATCAGACGAAGAAATTTCAGAAGACGAAGAAGCATAGTCGCCGGAAATATAAATTCATTAAAAAAGGGTAATTTTTCAATTACCCTTTTTTATTTTTTATATTGAACATTCACTTAAAAGGTTCATAAGTGTAAACTGTGCATCACCGACAGGCTCAAACATATATGAAATTAATAAAAATAAAACCATTTTTTTGTTAAAATCTCTTCCCTGTAATTTTAAATGTCTTATTTTCAGCTCATTAACCATGAAATCAAGCTCATCGGTTGATAACATAACATTGTGTTTTGTTTTTTCCTGAATACTCTGTTCAATTCTCGGACATTGAAAATCTACATCAAAGTCTTCCGAGTCTGTGTACTCAGCCTTTTCGATAGCGGTATAATGTTTTGCCGCAAACGGACAGTTAGGCAGACATGTCTGGTTCAGTAATATTTCTATTCTCGTAAGGTCATTTATAAGATGTGCTTCATCTTTCAATTTGTATTTCACATATTCCGGTCTTGCTACAACTCTGTCAAATTTATCCAGCATTCTGTTATAAAAATCCGCTTCCCTGTCATCAGTACTTTCAAGCTCGAAATAAGGCTTAATAACCGAACAAGTGCAGTAAGCATCAGGATATAATTTCTTTATATAATTATGCAATAAATCTGATGATACAATAAATTGGCACTTAAGCTTTACGGCAGTATCAAGAATTTCATTACAGAATTTGTCATTTAAATCTTCTTCCGTTATATGGTAGTTTGAAAATGTAAAAGCAGGTGTAATCCCTTGTTCTGTGACCTTTGTCAGATAATTTACCGTTGATTCGATGTCGTAATTTTTTATTCTTGAAGGTCTGCCGCCGCTCCATTTGCATCGAAACGTACCGAAATTAATGAAATTATATGTTTCATTCAAATCTTTATAGCATTTAATAATATTATTGGTCAAATCATCATTCTTGTTAAACAGCAACGGTAAAGACCAAACAGCATCAGGATATCTCAGAATACTCATTTTATCTCCTTTTCTAACTCTAACGCATCAAACGAAAGTTCTATAGAACGGTTGTCATTATAAAAATCTTCAAAGCATTTGCGTTCAGGACATCCGCCGCACAAATCAGGCTCATCAAACCATTTAGAACCGGGTTCAAGGATGATTTTCCCCATAGAGTAACCGTTAACGCTGTCAGGATACTTATCTGTTAAGTATTCTCCGTATTCAACGGATGCATTCCTTTGTTCGTCCGTTAAGTTTGGAATGTCTGCAAATGACAGATCGCACATTACTCTTAATTCGTTCATATATCCTAAAATATCTTCAAGCTCCTGATTTGAATAATAAAAAGTTTTGTGTTTTTTTCTTAAATTTTCATCTGCAAATTCAGGCGATATTAGAAGAACGGAATTGGCTGCACAGCTATCTTTAAATGTTTTTATAAAATCTTTTTGGGGAAGTCCGAAACATTCAAAGGTTATATTTAATTTTTCATCAAAGTGTTCTGAAAGATAATTAAACAGCTCAATCTGTTTTTCCTGATTAAAAGGTGTTGGATCAAATGCAAAGTGGAAGTTTTTTACATTAAATTTTTGTTTGAGAATTTTCATGTCTTCAACGATGGTTTTTGCGGAACGTCTGGAAATACGGTTTCTTCCTGTGATTTTCTCAACGTTTTTAAACCCGCCTCCGCACCACGAGCAATTCCCGTAACATCCACGCCCTATGCATACACCATGAATAGTGGAGGAGCCTGTCAGTTCTCCGGCTTTGCACAGATTAAGCATATAACCGGTTTTAAAATAACTGTCAAAATGTTTTAAGTAATCAAATCCGACAAAATTAAATTTGTCCAAATCTTCATCAGATGCAACATAATTTTTTTTGTTCATAATAATATCTTTGCCGTTACGCCAGCATAGATTAGGAATGCCGGATAAATCAGTCTTTCCTGCAAAAACATCTTTCGCAAGTTCTGCAATAGGAATTTCTCCCTCCCCTTTAATTATTGCATCTATATAAGTGTATTTTTCAAGTATTTCTTTTGCGAAAAATGATGCCGTAAAACCGCCCAGCGAAATGTATACATCAGGATTTTCTTTTTTTATAGATTTTGCAATTTCGATTACATCATAAGATTGCGGGTGCCAATGCAGTGATAAAGCAATAAATTTAATATTGTTATCTTTTACGTATTTTGCAGCAGAAAAACTCTTATCAAGGTATTTTTCAACACTTAAATGCAAAACCTCCGCATCAAAACCGTTTATAACAAGCTGGTGGCATAGTGAATAAATCCCCATAGCAATAAAATTTATGCTTGAAGAAGCTCCGTCTTCCAAAATATTGAGTTTAGGGATATGTAATAATAAACATTTGCCTTTTGTCATTAAAAAACTTCCTTTAGCCAATTATAGATTGAGTTTCTGATATTGTCAAATAAATCCGTCCAAAGTTGCCTATGACGTATACTGTTGACAAAAAATATTGAGCAAATATTATAATATTATGGCTTAAAATACCAAATTAGTATTATAGTATAAGTAAAGAAAAAGGAGATTATTCTCATGGCACGTGAAAAGTTTGAAAGAACCAAACCGCACGTTAACGTAGGTACAGTAGGACACGTTGACCACGGTAAAACAACATTAACAGCAGCTATTACAGGCGTTATGGCTGCAGCTGGCGGAGCTCAAGCTAAAAAATTCGATGAAATCGATGCAGCTCCGGAAGAAAGAGCAAGAGGTATAACCATCTCTACAGCTCACGTAGAATACGAAACAGAAGCAAGACACTATGCTCACGTTGACTGCCCGGGCCACGCAGACTATGTTAAAAACATGATTACAGGTGCAGCTCAAATGGACGGCGCTATTCTTGTAGTAGCAGCAACTGACGGTGCTATGCCTCAAACTCGTGAACACATCTTGCTTGCTCGTCAAGTTGGTGTTCCTAACCTTGTTGTATTCTTAAACAAATGTGATATGGTTGACGATCCTGAATTATTAGAACTTGTTGAAATGGAAGTTAGAGAAATCTTAAGTTCTTATGAATTCGACGGCGACAATATTCCGTTCGTTCACGGTTCAGCTTTAAAAGCTTTAGAAGCAGTTCAAGCTAACCCTTCAATTAAACGTGGCGAAGATAAATGGGTTGATAAAATTTGGGAATTGATGGATGCTATCGATTCTTACTTCCCAACTCCTGAACGTGACTTAGACAAACCGTTCTTGATGCCTGTAGAAGACGTATTCTCTATTACCGGTCGTGGTACTGTTGCAACAGGTAGAGTTGAACGTGGTATTGTTAAAGTTGGTGACGAAGTTGAATTGGTTGGCTTAGGCGAAACTAAGAAAACAACTGTAACAGGTGTTGAAATGTTTAGAAAACAACTTGATCAAGGTCAAGCTGGTGACAACATCGGTGCTTTATTACGTGGTGTTGATAAAACTGAAATCCAACGTGGTCAAGTACTTGCTAAACCTGGTTCAATTAAACCGCACACTAAATTTACAGCTAACGTTTATGTATTGACTAAAGAAGAAGGCGGACGTCATACTCCATTCTTCCCTGGTTACAGACCTCAGTTCTACATCAGAACTACTGACGTTACTGGTTCAATTAAATTCGAAGGTCAAATGGTAATGCCTGGTGATAACGTAGTTATGGAAGTTGAACTTATCGCTCCTGTAGCTATCGAAGAAGGTATGAGATTTGCGATTCGTGAAGGCGGCCACACAGTTGGTGCCGGTGTTGTTGACAAAATTATTGAATAATTTTAACAACATTATCATATTTAAAAAGAGCCCTGAGAAATCAAGGCTCTTTTTTTAATATCATAAAAGCGGTAATGAATACCGCTTTTTTAAACCCCTATAAATTTTGTACCTTTTCCCAAAATAATTGACCTTAACCTATTTCGCCATTTGAAGTGATGCGAACTTGTTATTTTCTTTTGATTTTTGTAAATATTTAACAAGTGATTTTGCAACAAGTTCAGAACGTTTTTTGTTTTCTTTGTCTAAAATCTCAAAATATTCGTCTAGTGATGACATAATGTATTCTGTATTTTCCATTTCTTTGACCTTTCCCCTAACTTTTGTTTTTTTATCCGAGTAATGCTTCTAAAATTTCAGCATTTTTGTTGGCTTTTTTAGTATTTCTGAGTTGATTTCTGTACATATAAGTTCTAAGAGCTTCTCTGATTAATTCAGATCTTGTGCGATTTTCGTTTCCTGCTACTTGATCAATTTCGTCTAAAAATCTTTCAGGCATTGATATTAACACTCTAGCCATATTTTTCTCCTTTTTAAGTATTCCCTTTGTAATTCCCCTTGTACTTATATAAAGGAAATTATTAATTAAAAATTGCGTAATGTGTATATATTTTGTATTAACTTCTTAACAAAAGTTAATATACTTTGCCTAAAACCTTCTTACGTAGTAGTTTTTGTCTTGCTTGAGCTCCTCTCTAATTTTTAAAAGTTCATCATTTTGGAAATTTTTAGTGAGAATTTTTGCAGTCTTTTCTCTTATAGTATATTCATTTATATTTTTGGTTTTTGCAAGTAATCTTGCAAGTTTTATCTCAGAAATAAACTCTGAGAATTCGTATATAGTTTCAAGATACCAGTAGAGTTTAAATATTTCTTTGTTAACCTTATATTTGCCGTCTTGAATATCAAATTTACTTACTATGTCAGCTAAATTATCGGTTTTTTCTATTAATTTGCAGCAGAATTCTTCACAAAATTTATTGTCGTTTTTCAAATACTTAATGGCAGATATAGTATTTCTGCATATGTTACCGTTAATATCTATAACAGCATCAAGAAACTTATCAGCATGTTTAGTAAAAAAATCAGGGGTTTTAGCAGTAAATTCTTGAAGTCTGAATGACACTGCTTCTCTGATTTTTCCATCGCAGCCCGTAAGATTAGACATAAAAATATCTGCTTCAATGGTTGAATTTATGGTGTCTAATTTTAAAGCTGAAATTTGCTTTTCAACTATAGAACCGTTTTCAAGCAGTTTTATCAAATCTTCATGTGAATAATCATTTTCATAAATATTCAAAGCTGTATTAAAATCCTGTTTGTGTTTTTGGTTCAAAACTTCTAAACTATCAGTGTTCAAATTTTACTCCTAAGCTCGTTATATCAATAATATAACATAAACTACAATGATTTTTCGAGGGAAAATAGTTTTAATATATGATATAATTTATAGAATGTAGTCTATAATATATTCAGGAGATAAATATGAAAGAAATAATAGCATTTTTTAAAGATATTTTTATGATAAGTGACCAGAATTCAAAAATGAAAGTCGGATTATCCCAATTTAAAGAAGAAGAACCTGAGGAAAAGAAGCCTGTAAAAAAAGTTCAAAAAATCCAAAAAGAGGTAAAATTATCTGATTTAATGAGAAGAAGTGCTTAAGCATTCTTGAAATGCTCTTCCAAAAATGTTATAATTATAACATATTGAAAGAAGGCACCAGCGTAGCCGCCGGATCTGCCACAAGGGTTTTGCATAATTATTAAAAAATTCTAGAAAGGAGCGATTTATGAAAAGATTTATTAATTTCGGGGGGGGGGCAACCGTTTAAGCTCCTATAAAGCGTTTTGCAAGGGTTGTAAAAATATAAAAATCTGTTATAATAGTGATATGTTGCATCACAATCATGGTGGGATTTTTATGAAGAGAAAATTTGCTTTTACCCTTGCAGAGGACACTACGTGCGTAGCCATGTCGAAAGATTATCGTAAAGCTGCGTTTACCCTGGCAGAGGTTCTTGTCACACTCGGTATAATCGGCATTGTAGCAGCTATGACAATGCCTGTCTTAATAGCTAATCATCAGAAAAAAGAAACAGTTGCAAAGTTAAAGAAAGCCTATAGCATCCTTCAGCAGGCAACTATTTTTGCAAAACAAGAATATGGCGAGGTTAATGATTGGGATTATTCAGATCCTTATGAATTCGGGCAAAAATACTTTAAACCATATTTAAAAGTCATAGTAGACACTCAAAAAGAAATTTATTCCTGGACTGATTTAACAGGAAATTCACATTCCTATAGTACCTGGCCAACACTTATTCTGGCAGATGGAACATATATTTTTATTTATTTGGCTGATCCAGGTTATCCGGTAAATTTTCACATTGGTGTTGACATAAACGGAAAACAGAAACCTAATAAATTAGGTAGAGATTTGTTTCTTTTTACATATTATAAGAATGCTCTAAGGACATATTCTCAATATGAAACAGGGATGCCTAATCGAAATAATGTTGTATATCCCGGAACAAGCGGGCAGTGTAATGTAGATGCGCAAGGGGGTGTAATGGGACCCGGTTCATATTGTTCTACTCTTATTGAAATGGACGGTTGGGAAATAAAAGATGATTACCCCTGGTAGTTAGTAATCAATATTCTATCCCTTTTCTTGCGACAATTCCTGTGTCCCAGTAATGCTTTACGGGCTTTATTTCAGAAACAAGATGTGCCAGTTCTATTATTTTCGGATTGGCATTTCTGCCTGTCAGAACAATTTCCATTTCTTCAGGTTTATTTTTTAATGTTTCAGCCACTTCATCCACATCAATAAATCCTAAATCTATAGCTACATTTGCTTCATCAAGAATTATAAGATTGTATTCGTCATTTTGGATAGCTTTTTTAGCAAGCTCCCAGCCTTTTTTAATTTCTTTTTCGTCTTCGGGGGTTTTGTTATCAGAATATACAATTCTATCTAAGCCTGCTTGAACAATGTTTAAATTTTTAGAAATTTCAGGCGAAAGATTTCTGAAAGAATTAAGTTCCCCATAGTCATCGCCGCCTTTCAAAAACATTACAATAAGGACTTTCCAGCATCTTCCGAGAGCTCTCATTGCAAGCCCTAATGAAGCAGTTGTTTTTCCCTTGCCGTTGCCTGTGTATACTTGAATATAACCATGTTTTGCCCAGTTAGGGTTTATAAGATTATTGCTGCACATATCTGACATTGTTTATGCCCCTCTTTTATACAATATGTTTATTATATACTAAAATTATGGATAAGAAAACCGACTTGAGGATTAGAGCGAAAGCTCTGCGAAAAGAGCTTGACATATCAGCAATAAGTTCAAATATTGTTAAAGAAATAAGGAAACAGCAATATTATATTAATGCAAAAAATGTTCTGTTGTTCTATCCGATGAAGTATGAAATTGATTTACGTGACTTGTTAAATGATGATAAAAATTTTTATCTGCCAAAAGTTAATCAGGACAAATTATATGTTTGTCCTTTCAAAAAAGGTGATAAGCTTGAGCAGTCTGATTTTAAGGTAGAAGAACCCTGCAGCAATCCCGTAAGCCCCAAAATTTTGGATTTGGTTTTTGTTCCTGCTCTTGCCGCTGATTATGAGAATTATCGTTTAGGTTACGGCGGAGGATTTTACGACAGGTTTTTAGCCGAATATAATAATTTTGTATCGGTAACCCCTATTGCTAAAGAGTTGTGTGTTGAGAAACTGCCCCGTGAAAGTTTTGATATAAAAACGGATTACATACTCAGTGTGTAGTAAAATGTTTGTAATATTGTAAAGTGGCTAAATTTTAAAAAGGAGTTCACGATAAGTGAACTCCTTACAGGTTAGTTAAGGATAGGATATTATAGGTAAAACTTGTTTTTAAGCTGTGTATTCAGGTTTCCATTGCTTAATAGCGGCATCTTCACCCTGTTTGCAAGCTTCAAGTTCTTGATCAAGAAGTTTTAATTGGGTTTCAAGTTTTGCTTTTTCTGCCTGAATTTGTTTTTCTTGTTCGTTAAGCAGTTTGGTTTCTTGTTTACCCATTCTTTCACGTTCCTGGTCATAAAGACTCTTGAAGATCCATTGCTGATACATCGCTTGATAATTAGGATCTTGCATTTGCTGCATTTGCATAGCAATCTGCGGCTGCATCATAGCCATTTTTTGTTGCGCACCGAACAAAGCTCCGTTATGAGCATATTGCATATACATCATTTGACGACCGAACATTGAACTTGGAGTGTTCATCATATCGCTCATAGAAACTGAACCGTCTGCTATGTTCGCTGCATATTGCTGCAAATCGGATAACTTTCTGGTCAAGTTCATCAAACGATAATTCAAATCGTTCTTACGATGCATAATGTCTAATTTTCGGTATGCGAAAATCAATAGAGACATTTTGTTTACTCCTACCTAAATTTTGTAACTAACCTTTGTAACCTTTTAACCTTACAATTATATAAAAACATGCAACTCCTAAGAATTGCATGCATTTTCGTCTTTTGTTAAGTTATGTTACAAACTACTTTTCGCCTTTTCTCACAACTTTATCTATAAGTCCGTATTCTAAAGCTTCTTGAGCAGTTAAGAAGTGGTCACGTTCACAATCTTCTTTAACTTTTTCAATAGGCTGACCTGAATTATTTGCAATAATTTCAATCAACATATCTTTCATTCTAAGAATTTCTTTAGCTTCGATTTCAATATCGGTAGCCTGTCCCTGAGCTCCGCCTAATGGTTGGTGTATCATTACTCTTGCATTAGGTAAAGCCATTCTTTTGCCTTTTGCACCTGAGCATAACAGGAAAGCTCCCATTGATGCGGCATCGCCAAGACAGATTGTTGCTACATCAGATTTAATAAGCTGCATTGTGTCATAGATTGCCATACCGGCAGTAATTACACCTCCGGGGCTGTTAATATATAACATAATATCTTTTTCTGAATTTTCGCTGTCCAATAAAAGAAGTTGTGCAACAATTGAGTTTGCTACTTCATCATCAATTTCAGAACCCAAGAATATAATTCTTTCTCTTAATAATCTTGAAAATATGTCAAATGAACGTTCTCCACGAGAAGATGCTTCAATAACGGTAGGGACGTATCCCATTATTTTCATATAAGTTTCCTGATTCATTTTTGCTCTCCTATATAATATATATATTATAGTATAAAAATAAAATAATTGGAATAAGTATCAGTTTATTGTCTTATTTTAAAGTGTTAACAAATGTAACAAAAAATATACTTCTTGAAATCAGACTTTTTGAAAATTGTTTATATATATACCAGAACAAAAACAAGAGGACGAGAGAGATGGCAATTTCAAATATTCATGAAACATTGTTACTTTACACAAAACAAAAATCATTGATTAATGAAAAATTGTCAACTGTAATGATGGACATGTTAAATTCATCTAAACAGGTTGCTGAAAATCAGGCTAAATATAATGACCAGATGAATGAAATTTATTACGGTTATTATGAAGATGATCCTGAAAACTACGAATTGCTGACTGAACAATTACAGCAGGAGCACGAGCTTGAATTAGCAAACTTGAACTCTTGGGAACAAGAATTAGAGCTTGAAAAAAATAACTTAGAAACTAAATTGAACGAGATTAACACTTTTGAATCAAGCTGGACTAAGTTGTTACAAACAAATATCAAGAATGACTTTTCATACGGAGGTGTCCAACAGTAAGTTAGCACAATTGAATAGCAAATTACTTAAAAAGCGGTTAAGACCGCTTTTTTTGTTGTAATATAAATATATGCTTGAAAGTGGTGAAAAACTAGGTGCTTTTATTGTACCAACAGGAATTGGGGCTTCTGTCGGAGGTTATGCGGGAGATGCAAGTCCTTATGCTGCAAAATTTTCTGAAGTTTCTAAATTGATTGTAAATCCGAATGTGGTTAATGCAGGTTGTTTTTCTGGTATTAACAGCAATATGTATTATGTTGAAGGATATTCTCTGGACAGTTTTTTCAAGGGAGAAATAAACATTAAACCATCAATCCGTAACAAAATCGGAGTTGTATTTGATAAGGCAATTCCGGAAGATGTTTTAAATGTTCATATTAACACAATTAATGCGGTCAAATGTGTATACGGCATAGATGTTATCGGATATGAGATTACAGAAGATAATGTAGGGGTTGAATTTAAAGTTGAAGAAAATGGTATTTCAACAGGAAGTGTATTAAATGTTGAAACACTGCTTGATGCTTCAAAAAATCTGATACAAAGAGGAGCAGAAGCTGTTGCACTTGTGTGTTTGTTTGAAGATCCCGAGGATAATAATCCTGATTATGCAAACGGTATTGGAACAGATCCTGTGGGAGGAGTGGAAGCGATTTTATCTCATTATATTTCTAAAGAATTACAAATACCTTGTGCGCATTCTCCGGCATTTGCTGATTATCAAATTTATCCGGAGCTTGTTGACGGACGTGCTGCATCTGAATATATTACACCGACATTTTTACCCTGCATTCTTATCGGCTTAAGCTGTGCTCCGCAGCTTGTGAAGGATGACGGTATAAGTATAGATGAGCTTGATTATCTTGTAATGCCTTTTGATGCACTCGGTTCTACCCCTGTGTTTGAGGCTGTTAAAAGGAATATTAAAGTTTTCGCCGTAAAAGAAAACACTACAGCTTTAAATATTACTGCTGATAAACTCGCTTCATCAATAATAGAAATGCCTGATTATGCTTCTTGTTTAGATTATATTGTTAACAAATGTTAATGTAATCCGTTCTTTTTCTAAAGTTTTTAATAGAATGTTCCGATATTTGAATTATCGACTATTAGGTGTACGTGTGTGATGTAGAAAGGCGGTAAAAATGGTTGATAAAACAAATGGTATCGGACCTTTGAACCAACAATTCAGTTCTAAAGGGGTAAGGTTAGCTGCTTTGAAAAAGGAGAATGAGTTATTATTTAACTATTTCAAAAAAGCAGGTTTTGATGAAAATTCTATGATTTACTCAACAGATATTGAGAAATTAAAAAAAGAATTTGATAAAAACAAGAATGGTCTATCCGTAAAAGAAGCAAGAGCTATGGGACTTGAGGGTTCCAGAAAAGAAATTAAGAATGCAATTAAAACTCTTGATACGATTGCATCAAGTGAATTGAAAGACGATGATATTTATCCTGTAAAAGTCAGTGACAGTGAAAAGCATTTTTATACAAAGGATAATAAAATCAAATATGCTCAGGTGATTACTGACGAGGGTGTTCTTACAGAACAGTATCACAAGAACGGAAATCTTGCAGAAAAATCCGAGCACAGATATGATGCAAAAGGTAATGCTTACAGAGCTGTGTTTGAAAAATATAATGAAGAAGGACAGGTTCTTACAGGTGAATACGTTGATGAAAACGGTGTAAAAGCCGAAAGAAAATATGATTATTTTAATGGCCGTAAAAATTCAATGACTGAAACACGTGGTCAAAATGAAACATTTATAAAATATGAAAGTTTCAACGGAAAAGAACAACCTGTTCGTGTAGTTGATACATTTAAAGGCGATCCTGACTCTGCAAAAGTGACTGAATACGAGTACAACGGGGGGGGGGCAGCCTTAAAGCAAACAGTTACCTATGAAGGCAAAATGATTAAAAATGATGTAACTAAAGAAGAAACAGAGTTCAGCCCTGATGGAAAAGCTCTAAAAACTACACAATTCCTAAGCGACGGAACAAAAGTTATCAATGACTTAGAAAAAGGTATAAAAGAAACAGTAATTCCTCAAGAAATTGCTGCTGAAAATCTTACAGATATTGAAGAAGAAAAACCTGTTGAAAAAACTCCTAAGAAAGCTGCGGGAAAACTTCACCTTCCTGCGGGTTGGACAAGCGTTCCTTCAAGTTTCAGACACAGTTCTAAAATAATGGAAGCTAAAGATGCGGCAGGTGCTGTTGAAGCATTGTTGAACGCCAGAGGAATTGATGCTGGCAAAGTTGATAAAGACAAGTTAATAAGTGATGTTGCAAAATTTAATCCGAGCGTATTTGATAAAGAAGGCAAGGTTAAAAACAATGCTAAATGGGATAAATTAGACCTTCCTGGTGATATTGCAAAAACATATAAAGCAGGAGGTGCAAAAAAAGCTAAAACAGGCGGACAAACGAAAGCTGATGATACAGGGCATGTATTCTATGACGACAAAGGCAATCCAAAAGTAAAAGTTACAAAACTTACTGCCGAAAACGTAAGAGATGTGCTTGCGGAATTCAATAAAGCTACAGGCAATAATAAATCACTTCCTTCTGCTATAATTTTTGATAAGGATGTTTCTGATGAAGATAAAGTTAGAGCATTAAAAATGATAAAAGATGCAGTTGATGCAAGCAATAAAAACAGAGATTGGGTAAAACCTGGTGATTACAGATATACTGTGCCAAACGGAACTGCAGAAGACAGGTTCAGAGGTGCATCAATGTATGAGTATGTATTTGGCAAAGGCTCTTCAGGAATGCTGAATATACCTGACAAATATAAATTCGATCCGGATGCCCAAAAACGTTTGGATGAATTACAGGAAAAATTCGGAAAACCTCCTGTATTCCCTGCCCCTGAATTGCCTCAGGCTGAAAAGGAAGAAATTCAAGTGCCTTTTATGACAGAAAGCATGAAAAAAGAAGCTGATGCTCAAAAAGCACAAGAGAAGGCTAAAGCAGAAGCAAAGGCAGAAGCTGAAAGAAAAGCTGCTGATTTTGAGAAAAGACTTAAAGGTGATTTTACCTTGTAGAATATAAAAAAAGCCCTCATTATTGAGGGCTTTTTAATTGCGGTAATTCTTTTAATTGGTAAAACAGTTCTGATGCTATTTTAAAATTTTCAGGATTAGAGCTTACATAAAATTTTTCGTATTCAAACTCATTATTCAGCATATTCTGTTCTGCTAAATCATTTTTAATATTCTCAGCAAAATAAACAGCCGGATCAATAAACTTGTCCTGTGGCATAAATTTCCTCAAAATACTCATAAGATAAGGATAATGAGTACATGCCAGAACAATTTTGTCAGGAGAAAATTGTTCCATAACTTCCAAAATCTCTTGAACCTGCAATATGCTTTGAGGCTGATTAATTCTGTGTTCTTCAACAATTCTTACCCAATTTGGCGCTGCAAGTTCAAATACTTCCATGTCACTATTATATTTAGCGATTTCTCTTGAGTATGCGTGAGAATTTATTGTTGCCGGAGTTGCTATTACGCCAAGTTTTTTGAGGTTATTTTGTCCTGCTATAGTTGAACAAACAGACTGAATTATAGGATAAACTTTAAAGTTGTAGTTGTCTTTTAATTTTTCGTATGTTATCGCTGATGTTGTGTTACACGCCATTATTACAGCTTTTGCATTTTGTGTTTCAAAAAATTTAAATATTTTATCCGCATACTCAATTAGTTGTTCTTCTGTTTTCTCTCCGTAAGGCATATTTTTTGTATCGCCGAAATAAAGAGTATTTTCATTAGGTAATAATTTTTTAACCTTCTCAAATACTGTTAGTCCGCCGACACCCGAATCAAAGAATGCCAAAGGTCTGTTATCTGTTTTTTTATCTGTACTGTTTAAAATAGTTCTTTACTCCGTCTGCTATTGCTTTTGCAGTTGCCTGCTTCCGTTTTTCTCCAACCAGTTGGGCTCTTTCTGCACTGTTGGAAATAAATCCTATTTCGACTAAAATTGCAGGAGCTGTAGTATGATTTATAACATAAAATTTGGACTTGAACAATCCACGATTTGGAGAATCAACCGCACTTGCAAGTGATGAGTGGACTGTTTGGGCAAGTGTCATACTTTCCTGATGGTAATAGTGTGTTTCAACTCCGGTAATTTCAGGTCTTACACTTGAGTTTACGTGAATACTTACGAAGATATCAGGATTATATTTTTCACTCATTGCTACCCTGTCCTGTAAAGATACATAAGTATCATTAGGTCTTGTCATTAATACCGCAAAACCGCTTTTCTTTAACAAATCTTCCACTCGTTTTGCAACATCAAGTGTTATATCTTTTTCGTAAGTTCCTCCGCCTACTGCTCCGGCATCTGTTCCTCCATGTCCTGCATCAATTACAATCTTTTTAACACCTGAGGAAACAGGGGTTGTTGAAGGAGGGTTTAAAATAATTGCAGGTGTTGGTTTAGTTGCCGCTGCAGCTTTCTTTTTAGCTTCTTTTACGGTAACTTTAAGGCTTTTTCCGTCTGCGCCCAAATAAGTACTTGCTATTGCATCCTGCTCTAAAGGTATTGTAAGTTTTAAACCTGTTTTAGGCATCAAATCAACTGTTGAAGACGAGAACACAGAATTTGCTGCCGCTGATTTGAAATTTGCATCATTGTATTTGGAAACATTATATAAATATATAATGATTTTATCTTTATATCTGTCAACACCATGAACAATCGGAGTGTCAAATCTCCAAATTAATGATGAAGTCAGGCTGTCTGTTTTTTCTTTGCTGTAAGCAACTGCATTGCTTTCACTGTTATATAAAGTACTGTTATTAGTTTTTTTGTAGTTAGCCAGGATTAATGACTGGTTGTCGCTTGAATATATTGGGATGTAATCCTGAACAGCATCTGTTGTAATAACAATTCTTGCTTTGTTAACAGAGAATTGTCCTATTTTAACTGTTTCGGTTTCGTTAATCCGGTATTCTTTATTTCTTATATCCATATCTACAAGAGTGTTGGGAAGGTCGTAAACAATTCTTGTAGGGTTATATAATATCATTGGTCTTTCTATAGTAACGGCGCCAAAACCGTTTAATAAAATCCCGTTTTGTCTTGGTGTAATTTTATTAAGATAGTATTTTGTATTAAGTTTCAGTTCTTTTTTAGCCATAGCTTGTTCAATTTGCGTGTTAAATGCTTCTTGAATTTGAGCTGCTATATTGTCCTGGTTTTGAACCGGCACCGGAGTTGTAACGGTCAAATATTCATAAAAATCGCTTGATGAAGCGTGTTCATCTCTGTAAGTATTATGAAAATAAGGGTTGTCACAGGTAGTTCCGTTTTTAAACTTAATAAATATATTATTTTTTAACTTTAAGAACTTAATTGTATCCGGATCAAAGTCGTTATCATAATACATTACAACTCTGACCTTATTAGGGTTAATTGAAAACTGGTTTATTTTAATTTGTTTAATTGGACCTGTTTGGTAAATCCATTCTTGCTTGGGGAATGTAATAATGGAAGCGTCAAGATCAAAGTATGCTCTTGACGGATTTTCCATTTTTACAAGCTTAACATCAGGCAGGACAGAACCTGTTTCAGTATCCTGCGCAGTTAATACAATCATTGAATTTGACGTATCAAAGTTGGCTGAAGTAAATTTGAAAATTTCTTCAGCACAAGCTTTTTGGACAAATGTAAATAAAGTGATTACAAATAAAGTAAATATAATAAATAATTTTTTCATATATCAATCTCGCTCATTATTATTATATAACGGGCAAGAAAAGCTATCAAATTGTAACAATTTATATATCTATAATATTGTTTTTAATAGCTATGTAAACAGCATTAGTTCTGTTTTTGGCATCCAATTTCCTAATAATGGAACTGATATGAGCCTTAACCGTATGTGTGCTTACAAAAATAATTTTACTGATTTGCCAATTAGCGTAACCCAATGTTAATAATCTTAAAATATCAATCTCTCTATTAGTTAATCTTTCCATTTTACCTCCTGTCAGTTAAAAGATAACACATAGATTTTTGAAAATATTAATGATAAATCTTTTTTTTATTTTTTTTGAAAAAAACTTGAAAATATTTATTTTTTTATATAAAATATTAGTTGTTAATAATTCACGGCTTTTAAAAGTTGTGTTCACCTTAAGACCCTATAAGCGTGTGTAGCTCAGTTGGATAGAGTGTTTGGCTACGAACCAAAAGGTCGGGGGTTCGAATCCCTCCACGCGTAATAAAAAAGACTTCTTTGCGGAAGTCTTTTTTATTGTTGAAAACAATGATTTTTATTTGCAGCTTTTACTTTTATTTTAGGACCCCCGTATTTGTAATACAAAGCCATAATTTCTTTTGGCGGTTCTACTCCGCCCACAATTGCAGAACCGACTTCTGCTACAAACTCACAAGGTGAAGTTTTTGCGTAGTCACCTATAAATTCCCAGTTTGAAATAATTTTTTGAACTTTCGGGGATAAAAATTCTGTAGTTATGCCAGTATCTTTTATTCTCCAGGCTGCCAATTCTTCTAGTTTGCCCATTTTATAATAATCTTTTTTACTTGAGCAGTTTAAAAAATGTAATCTATGAAAAATCTCATGAAAGACTGTTTGGTTAGGCATTTCATGCACATGAGCGTAGTTGATATTGAACTTTTGTAATTGTTTTGATATTTCACAAAGATTTGCTTGACTGGATAATAATTGATCCATTATTTTTAAATAGGAAAGTATATTAGCAGCATCTTTTTGTGAGAGAATACTAATGTGGTTTGCTATATTGTGACGTATGCAGTTTTCAGAAATGGTTAATATACCATTTTTTGCATCTATACAAGCTGCAACTTGCTCAAAAGGTTTCGTTTTTGCAGCTGATGCTGAGCGTGGAATACTTTCTTTGCCGATTATTTTCTTTATGCCTATTGGTGAATCTACAGCTTTTTTAATTTGGTGGAAACTTTGCAGGATATAATTTGCCGTATCAAGTGAGATCATATTGAAATCCTTGATACCAAAAGTTTTTCTTGCGTATTGTTTAGCTTCTTCCATTGTTTTTAATGGAACAAATTCTTTTGCTTTTTGTGAGAATTGAACAACATCAGCTTCAAGCTTTGGTACAAATTTCAATTCACAAATATTAATTTTTACGGGGCTGGCAGCAAGTATACTTTTGCCACCTGTTTTTGTCCAAGCAATAATTTCTTTGCCAAATCGCATATAAAATATTCCTAAATTTTCCCTATATTTATATAAAGTATTTCTCTTATAAAAAATTTGCTAATTGTTACAAAATATATATCCTTCATCCGTATTCGCAAATCTTGCCTGCCCTCCCGCAAGGTGCGAGGGAAAATAACCAAACCGACAGTCTGTTAAACTATTGAAATTAGGGAATTTTGGACCTGTTTAGTATAATTGTTCTTATCATTACGAAATATTAGTTAAAATTAGTTTTAATAATAATTGTGTTCATGATAGTATTTATTTGATAAGAATATCTTAACATATTATCTGTTTGTTGTTATGGAAAATTTTTTGACAAGCTTGAAGAATAAGCAGGAGAGAATGTTTAGAGTTTTTCTTATGGTAATCGGAGGATTTAGAAATGACTAAGATTATTATTCAGGCAGGCGGTAAAGGTACAAGATTAGAGGGATTGACAAGAAATAAACCGAAATGTTTAGTTCCTGTAAATAATCTGCCTATATTGTTTTATGCTTTTAAAAAGTTTCCCAGTGCTGAATTTACAATAATTGCCGATTACAAAACAGATGTTTTGGAAAAGTATCTTGAAAGTTTTGGCAGTGAATATAATTATAAGATTGTTAAAACTCATAAGAAAGGTACCGCTTCAGGTATTAAAGAAGCTGTCAGCCATTTTTCGGATGACGAACAATTCATGATTTTATGGTGTGATTTGATATTGTCTGAAAATTTTGAAATCCCTGAAACTAAAGGTAATTTTGTCGGAATTTCAAAAGAATTTGAATGCCGCTGGTCTTTTGATAAAAATGAATTTATACATGAACCATCGGTCGAAAAAGGTGTTGCCGGTTTGTTTATATTTGAAAATAAGAAGTATTTGGAAAATATTCCTGAAGAAGGAGCTCTTGTGCCATGGTTGAAAACTCAAAATATAAACTTTAAAGAGCTTCCTCTATACGGGTCAAAGGAAATTGGAACTATGCTGTCATATTCTGAAAACAACGAATGTACAAAAAGATGGAGGCCGTTCAATTCTATGAAGTTTGACGGTGATATTGTTATTAAAGAAGGTATTAACGAGCAGGGAAGAAAAATCGCTGTTGATGAAAGAGCCTGGTATAAGTTTGTAAAAGATAAAGGATATGAATTTATTCCTGAGATTTATGAGTATGAACCTTTAAAAATGAAAAAGGTTCAGGGTAAAAATATTTATGAATACGATTGCCTGACAAGAAGTCAAAAAGAGGAAATCCTGCTAAATATTATCGAAGCTCTTGAAACTTTGCATAACCTTGTTCCTGCACAGCCTGCAAATATTGAAGATACAAAAATGAACTATATACATAAAACTTTTGAAAGATTGTCAAAAATTGAAAAATTAGTTCCTTTTGCAGATAAAGAATTCATAAGAATAAACGGGCATTATTACAAGAATGTATTCTTTGACAAAGAAAATTTCACTAATATTTTAGAAAAGATGATGCCGAAAGAATTTAAATTAATTCACGGTGACTGTACTTTTTCTAATTTGATGTTTGATACATTCAATATGAAAACAATTTTGATAGATCCGAGAGGATATTTTGGCAAAACAAAATTATACGGTGATGTAGACTATGATTGGGCTAAACTTTATTATTCACTGAAAGGTAATTATGACCAGTTTAATCGTAAGAAATTTACGCTGGATATTAAAGAAAAAGAGGTTGAATTAGCTATAAAACCTAACAATTGGGAAGATATGGAAGAATTTTTCTTTGACAATATTCCGAACATTGATAAAAATAAAATTAAAGCTTTGCATAGTGTTATTTGGTTGTCGCTGACAACTTATGCGTGGGAAGATTATGATTCAATTTGTGGCGCATTTTACAACGGAATAATGCTTGCGGGAGAAATGTTATAAGATGATTGAACTATCGCCATTAGCTAAAACATGGATACTGGATGTTGACGGTACTATTGTAAAACATAACGGTCATTTAAAAGGCGGTGATGTTTTGTTAGAAGGAGTAAAAGATTTTTACTCCAGAATATCCGATGAAGATAAAGTCATTCTTTTAACAGCAAGAAAAGATGAATATCTTGAAGATTTAAAGATGTTTTTGCATAAAAATAATATCAGATATGATTATATTCTTACAGATATGCCTTTTGGCGAGAGAATTCTTGTAAATGACAGAAAACCGAGCGGTTTAAATACTGCTTATGCTATCAATAAAGATAGAGATGATAAGTTAAATATTGAATTCGCAATTAATGAGGATTTGTAGTCGTATGTCAGTCGAGTTTTTTATAATTACAAATAGATATAGAGAATTTCAAGGAGTTTATCTGTGAAAATATTTGGAAAGCAAAAAACAGGTAACACAATTACTTTCAGATTTCTTGGTATTGTTTTGTATAAAAAGACTATGGAATATACAATTTATGATTCAACTCATATTGTAAAATCTTTCGAGTCCTATGCAGGCGGCTTATTACAAATACACAAAGAAAAAAGAAATTTTGGTTATTATATAGAAAAAAACATTTTGTTATCAGGTATTTCTGTTTGCAAAAAGGTCGAACATGGGAATGTTAAGACAAAATATTTTTGCGGCAGAATAGTAAAACAAAAATCAAATATTGATGAGTTAAAAAAGACTTGTTTAAATTATTTTGATAAAAAATACGATGATATTTACGTTTTAAATGCGAACAGCGGTGAAATTTATTTATTTTTATCACATGTTTTTGATGCATTTATAAAAAAGAATGGCAGTAAAAATCCTTTATTGGTTGCTACGAAAAAATATCATTTAGAAATAGTAAAAATGATTTGTCCTGAAATCCCTGTTATTTATCTTGATAACCCCTGTATAAAACTTAAGGACGATTGCACTGTAATCGACAATTTTCGATTCTTTGTAATATTTTCTGATATTTATTTCAGAACAATTGAGTACAATATAAAGAATAATCCTGTAGGAGAATATCATTACTTTTCTTCAATTATTAAACATGCGGGGGTTTCAGAAAAAGATTTGAAAATGCGTAAAGCAATAGTGCCGGCAGATAGCGAAAAATCAATGTTAGAAAAAGTTTCTGAGACGGGGCTTAATATAGATAATTTTGTTATAATTGCTCCTGAAGCTAAATCGTGTGAACTTGTTGATAATCAGTTTTGGATTGATTTGATTAATGGTTACCGCAATGCAAATTACGATATATATGTTAATTTGGCGGACAACATCGTTGATTTGACCGGTGTAGAGTATAAAAGTTGTTTTCTGACATATTCCGAACTTTTTGCACTCGCACGGAAAGCTAAGAAAATAGTTTCTTTAAGAAGCGGTTTAACAGAATTTTTATTACAGACTAATGTTCCTACAGATGTTTTATATACAAAATTCCGTATGCGTCCGATTTTTAAAGATATGCCGGTAGAACACGTAATGTCAGGATTTGGTATTGAAAAAATTAAGGATGTAAATTTGAATAAAGTAAGAGAATTTAACGTAGAAAAATATGATAATTCTTCTTTACTGAAAGAAATTTTAAACATTAAGGAAAATCATTTATGCCAAAAATAACAGTTATATTACCTGTATATAATTCGCAAAAATTTATAGAACAATGTCTTAACAGTATTGTTAATCAGAGCTTAAAAGACATTGAAATTATATGCATAAATGATTTTTCTCAAGATAATTCCTGGGATATTGTCAAAAATTTTGCTCAAAATGACAGCAGATTTGTTTTGATTGAAAACAGTGAAAATAAAAAACAGGGATATTGCAGAAATTTGGGTGTTGTTAAAGCAAAATCACCTTATATTCATTTTATTGATTCTGATGATTGGATTAATGATTTAGATTTTTATAAAAATGTGTATGAAGAAATTGTAAACAGTGATATTGATATATATGTTTTCAATTACTATGAATATCATAATGATATAAACATCTTAGTTGAAGATGAAAAATGTAAACGTTTTCCGTTTTTATACGATAAATTTAAAATGGATACATCTTTAAAAGTTAAAGCATCAGAAATTATTCTTTCCGGTATGGCATGGGATAAAGTTTATAAAAAAGATTTTCTGATTAATAATAATATAGTTTTTGCAGAAGGTGTGTATTGGGAAGATATTTTATTTAATTTTCTCTTAAAAATCAGTTCTCCAAAAATAAGAATAACTGACAAGAAATATATTGTTTACAGATTAAATGCAGAAAATTCTACTACAACAAACATTTTAGGAATTTGTAAAGATAGTATAAGGATGGCATATATTTCTAAAGAAATGTTGGAAAAGAACGGTTTAATTAAGAAATATAAAAAAGAATTTATAGAAAATTATCTTTGTACAATATATTTTGATATTTTAAGAAGAGTAAAAGAGAAATCTTATTTAAAATTTTTGTTGATGAAAACTGATATTAAAAAGTTTTTTAATTCACTTAATCTAACCTCAAATGATTTGGAAATGTTCAGGAATTATAATGAAGGATTATGTGATTTATTACAAGAGCTTATGAAAAGTAATTTGTATATAGACTTGTTTAAGTACATTATCAGACTTATTTTTTCAGTACGAAATACAGATAATAAGAAATTTAAGATAGTTACAATTTTAGGAATTAAGCTAAAATTCAGGAGGGGAAATGCCTAAAATTTCTATAATAATACCTGTTTATAATGTTGAAAAATATTTGTCAATTTGTTTGGATAGTATATTAGCTCAGAGCTTCACTGATTTTGAAGTGATATGTATAAATGACGGATCTGACGATAAATCTTTGGAAATTCTAAATGAATATAAGAATAAGGATAGTCGTATAAGAGTTATCAGTCAGGAAAATGCAGGAGTTTCCGCTGCAAGAAACAGAGGTTTGAATGTTGCCAATGGGGAATATATTTCGTTTGTAGACCCTGATGATTGGATAGAACCTGACTGTTATGAAATTGCTTATAATAAAGCTGTAAACACAAATGCCGATATGTTGTTTTTTGGAGCAAAATATGTAACCGATGAGATAGTAGAAGAAAAAAACTTAAAAAGTCTGTATATATGTTTAGAAGAAAATGATAATTTAAATGAAATGATACATATAACACACACAATATGGAATAAACTATTTAAAAATTCATTTTTGAAAAAACATAATATAAAGTTTGCAGAAAATCTGAAAATTGCTGAAGATGGTGTATTTAATTATTTTTGTATATTGTCAAATCCTAACATAGTTTTTCTTCCTGTATCTTTATATAACCACAGAATTTCTAGAGATAACTCGTTAACTACTCAGATTACACCCATTCATGATATTGAAGCATGCAAATATTTAATAAATACTGAAATATTTGCAAATGCAGCATATAAGTATAAAGTAATGGCATTACAAAAATTTATTATGAACATGTTATGGTGGGCAAAACAGCCCAGAGCACGCTGGAATATATTCAAAAACAGAAAAGCCATAAATGAATTTAAAAATTATGTAATTGCTAATGTAGGAATAGATATTCTTATAGAATGTTTTAATTATCAAGAATTGAAAGATTTTTGTAACCCAAATTATTTAGCAAAATTATTTTCGGTTAAAAACACTTATTTTGATGGACAAAAAATAAAAATTGTTAATATATTAGGCATAAAAATTAAAATTGAAATAGGTAAGAAAAATAACAGCTTAAATAAGAAAGAAAGCTTGGAGGAAGTATGAGTAAAATCTCTATAGTAGTACCTGTATATAATGTAGAAAATTATCTTTCAAGATGTTTAAACAGTTTGTTAAATCAAACCTTAAAAGATATTGATATAATATGTGTAAATGATGGTTCAACTGACAGCTCAGTAGAAATTCTTAAAGATTTTGCCAATAAAGACAGCAGAATTAAAATTATAAACAAAGAAAACGGCGGATTGTCATCTGCACGAAACTATGGCATGAAATATGTAACAACCGATTATGTAGGTTTTGTAGATTCCGATGATTGGGTAGAGCCTGATACTTATGAACTTGCATTGGCAGCAATGGAAAAGAATAATGTTGATTTTGTTTCCTGGGGTGCAAAAATCGTTGTGGAAAATATCGATGAAGATAATATTGGTGTGGTTTTAGCAAAAGATTATCATAATATTAAAAATGTAGGTTATAAAGAAATTAATGATTCGATTCTATGCAGGACAACCGTTACTGTTTGGAATAAATTATTTAAGACTGAAATTATTAAAGATAATAATCTTACTTTTCCAAACGGTTTAATTTATGAAGATAATGAATTTTTCTTAAAATATGCAATTTATTGTAAAAGTGCATATTATATCGACAAATATTTATATAATTATTTACAACGTTCTAATTCTATTATAGGAAATATGTGTACTAAAAAGTCTAATAAGGCTTTAGATTATATAAAAATTTATGAAAATATTTATAAATATTATGAGAGTTTCAATTTATTAGATAAGCATAAAGATTTAATTTCAAATAAATTTAACAGTATAATGTGGAATGCTTATAGCCATTGTCAAGATAAAAAGCTTGTGAAAAAGAAATTAAGAGAGCTTGCTAAAAGTTTGGATAATGATATTTTGCAAAATGAAAATATTCATTTAATCAAAAAAAATAAATTCCATAAAATAAATAATTTGAATGTGTCAAAAATAGATTTTGGCAATAGATTGTTGGGTTTTGAGGAAAAACGTGATAAAATCATTTTCAAACTTTTGGGAATAAAAATTTCATTAAAAAAACAAATGATTTTTTCTAAGAAAAAAGAAAACAATAAAAAGATATTCAGGATATTAGGAATAAAATTTACGTTCAAAGATAAAAAAGCTGTATTAGATAACAGATTTAATGATTTGTACTATAAATTAAATCAACAAAAAATTGCATTTGATAAAGATATTGAAAATAATTTGGAGTTAACAAAATACTTCATGGAAGATAAACTTTTGTCAGATGCTAAGAATAATCAATTTAAAGGCAGATATCCTGATTTTGACAATAAAATCAAAGAATATGTAAAAGATTTTGATAAATTCTATTTCTATCCGAATGTCGGTAATATGGGCGACGGTATTATTGCCGAAGCAGAATATCAAATTTTAAATAACGGTAAATATAATTACAGCATTGTTGATAATTACTCCGGGCAATCTTTTGCACCGTGTGAAGATTATAATCTTGTATACGGCGGAGGCGGACTTTTCGTAAAATATTGGAATTATCAAAAAGTCTTAGATATTTTTAGAGATAAAAATCTCAAAAAATGTGTTGTACTGCCATCAAGTTTTTTTGAATGTGATGATGTTCTTGAATGCTTTGATGAAAGATTTACGGTATTTTGCCGTGAAGAATTCAGCTATAAATACTGTATCTCTAAAAATAACAGAGCAAAATTTATTCAGGCAGATGATATGGCATTTTCTTTAAACCTTGATTTGCAGGAAAAATACGATGTTCAAAAAATTAAAGAGAATATTCAATATTTAAGCAATAAGGATTTATCGGTTCTTGTTAATATAATTTATCCTAAAATAAAAAAGTTATACCAAAACGTGCAGTGTGCATTGAATGAAAAAACTGTAATAAATTCAAATAAAGTCAGAATAGGATATTTATTACGCACTGATGCAGAAAAGAAGTCAGAAAAAACAGCTTTTCCAAGTATGGATTTATCAATTTTTGCGAACAGCCCTTGCACTGATACCGGAGTTGTAGGTCTTATTTCAAGAGTATTTATTGAAACTTTAAATTCATTTGATATTATTATAACAGACAGATTACATATAGGTTTGGTTTCTTCCCTTTTGGGAAAAGAAGTTTATCTTTTAGATAATTCTTACAAAAAAGTTTCCGGAATTTATGAGTATTCAATGCAATCATACAAAAATACACATATAATATCATCAGTTAATGATATAAGTATAGATAACCTGAAAACAAAAACTTCCAAAGCAGATCTGAATATTTTAAATAATACATTTAATATCGAAAAGTTTTTCAACTTATATCTCAGCAAACTTAAATATGAAAAAACAATTAAAAATACAATATGGAGTGTAAAATAATGGAAAAAGATAAAATTAAACGATTTATAGATTGTTATGTGCCTGTAACTACTTGCAATTTAAGATGTCATTATTGCTATATTACACAGCAGAGAAAGTTCGATGCTTGTTTGCCCGAGTTCAAATATTCTGCTGACCATATTGCAAAAGCTTTGTCTAAAGAAAGACTTGGAGGTGTTTGCTGTATAAACTTTTGTGGCGGAGGAGAAACTTTATTGCCTCCTGAAATGATTAGCATTATTAGAAAGTTATTGGAAGAAGGTCATTATATAATGGTCGTTACTAATGGTACTGTTTCCAAAAGATTTGACGAAATTGCCCAAATGCCTAAGGAACTCTTAGAAAGACTTTTCTTCAAATTTTCTTTCCATTATTTAGAACTTAAAAGAATTAATATGATGGATAAATTCTTTGATAATATTAGAAAAGTAAGAGATGCAGGTGCTTCTTTCACTCTTGAAATTACTCCGAGTGATGAGTTAATTCCATATATTGATGAAGTCAAAGAGGTTGCTTTAAAAAATGTTAAAGCCCTTCCTCATATTACGGTTGCACGTGATAATACACAATACGAACTGCCGATTTTAACATCTCATTCAAAAGCAGAGTATAAAAATATCTGGGGACAATTTAAATCAGGATTGTTCAATTATAAATATTCAGTATTTAACAAAAAACGAAAAGAATTTTGTTATGCAGGTGATTGGACTTTCTATCTGAATATAGGTACAGGAGAAATGAAACAATGCTATAAAGGTGATATTCTCCAAAATATTTATGAAAATGTAGATGAACCTATCCGCTTTAGAGTTGTAGGCAACAACTGCAGGGAATCTCATTGTTACAATGCCCACGCATTTTTAACTTTCGGTGCAATTCCGGAACTTAAATCTCCTACTTATACTGAAATGAGAGATAGGGAATGTACTGACGGAACCCACTGGTGCGGAGAAAAAGTCAGAGATTTCTTCTCGCAAAAATTAGTTAACAGTAACAAGACATTAAGTTTGAAACAGAAAAGAAAAATTAACAAAATGTACAGAAAAAATAAATCTGTTAAATTATTGGAACAAGTATTTTCAGTTAAAAATGATTGTCCTAATAATAATGAAAAATCTCATAAAATTGTTACTGTTATGGGAGCACGAATAAAATTTAAAGTAAAGAATAAAAAATTCTTGCAAAATCAAATTTGTTCTTTAAAACAGGAGATTAATACATTAAAAGAAAACCAAAAAAACATAAGATTATATCTTGAGCTTGAAAGACTTGACAGACAAATAAAAGAAATGGCTCCTAAGGACCAGATGATATTTGTTTGTATCAACGGTATAGGCGATACTATGTTGTATGCTTCTTACTGGAAAGAACTTGAAGCCAAATACGGTACAAAAATATTCTGGGTGGTTGTTAAATCTCATGAAGTAATCATGAAAATGTACGGTATTACAAATTATATGGTTCTTGAAACTATGAGCGTTCAAAAACAAGGGACATTCTCAGAAGCAATCAATATGACAACCAAACCAGTCAAGGGTATTCCTTTCTACGCTCACTGGACATATAACAAAACTACACGTGTTAAAGAAGATTATTTCTTGGATTTTGTAAGAAATTCAATGGATTTAAAAGGCTTACCTTTAAACCACCCTGTTTGGTATCCTGAAATAAATGATGATTTAAAAGCTAAAATTGCTTGTATAAAAGATTTAAACAAAACTGTATTAATTTCACCTGATGCAAGATGGTTACCGCTTAATGATGTAAATTTGTGGAATTCGTTAATAAAAGAACTCAAGGCAGAAGGTTTCGAAATTATAGTTAACGACTTTTTACATAAGTTAAAATTAAACGGAGCCGTCTGCTGTTCTGATTTTACAACAGAAGAACTTGTAGCTTTATCACACAATTGTTATGCGACAGTTTCTCCAAGAAGCGGATTTACTGATATAATGCATGAACTCGGTGAAAAACTGTTTGTTATTTATTCAAATTGTGATTGGAAAAAATTGTTTACTTTAAACAGAATTTGTTCTACATCTGATGTAAATGAATATGTTAATACTCCTGATTTCAATGTAAAACAAGTCGTAAAAGATATTAAAAAAATATCTTGTAAAGAGGCAGCTAAAGTATGATTTTAACTTATCATAAAGTTTCATTTATCAAAAATGATAAAATTACCGTTAATGTTTGGAATTTTATCATGCAGATGTATGCAATAAGAAAAAAAATTGTTGTATATCTCGACGATTATGACTTGAATGATAATAATCAGGTTGTTTTAAGGTTTGACGACGGTTACAAAAGTGTATTAAAATATGCTGTACCTGTTCTTAAATTCTTTGGTTATCCTTTTGAAGTTTTTATTGTTGAAGATTTCTTTAACAGAGGAGAAAAAGGTGATAAAAATTTTTTAAATAAAAAAGATTTGGAGAAGATAATAAAATCAGGAGGTCGACTTCAATATCATACAAAATCCCATCCGGATTTAAGTATCATTGAAGATGAAGAAATCTTAAAAACAGAATTGATTTGTCCTGAATATATTAAGCAACTGGATAAAAACGGCTTTAAATTCTTGGCATATCCTTTTTGGAAATATAATTCCAAATCAATTGAATATGTTCAAAAATTATATAATGGAGCTTGTTCGGGTAACGGCTTTGCTGAAAATAATAAATATTCTATGGATGGAATAAGGGTAGAGGCAAATACTAAAATATAAAGGAGAAATTATGTCTAAATTGTTGGAAAATATATTATCTGTGAAAAATCATGGAGATCATAAAACTTTTACTTTAATGGGAGTAAAGTTTAGATTTAGAAATGAAAAAGTTATACAAAAAAGAATTCTTTCAGGTTTATATGAAACCAGAGATAATATTGCTAAACTAAGCAGCAAGGTTGTATGCGTTAATAATGAAGAAAGAAAGAAATGGGTAATCGAAAATATTGGCAACAAAGACTTTTATGAACAAGAATTGCTTATATACAATACTTTTGAACAGATGAAAGCAAGAAAACTTTATCCTGTTTTCAGAGATAGAATTTCAAGAGGTAAAATGATTTTGTCTATGAAAGTTTTTCAAGAGCGTTATCCTGAATATAACGGGTTCTTATTTACAGATGTCCAGGGATTAGAAAATGATTTTAAGGTTTATAACAAAGATGATATTAAGAGTATGAACCCGGATACTGATATGGCAATTCTTGCATATAATCAGGATTATGTTGCTCTGGATTTAATCGACGAGCTTAATAAATATAATATAAAATATTATGCGGCTATACAGTCCTTTCCTCATGCAAGATATTTTCATACGGATGAAAATGCCTTAAAAGTTTTAGATGAAGAATCAATGTCTGACAGCTGGCATTTCTGTCCGGTAGATTTTGAAAATATATTTCAGGCTATTAAGGCAAGCAATACACTCGAAGGTGATTACGTTGAAATAGGTACTTTTAAAGGAGATTCAGCTTCTGCTGCCTTAAATTATATGAAGAAAACAGGTATAAATAAAAGAGCATATTTTATTGATACATACGAAGGTTTTAATTATGAACAAGCTTTTAAATCCAATGATACTTTTTGGAAAAAGGGGCATACAAATACTTCTTATGACAATGTTAAAGAAAGACTGTCAAAATATGATAATGCAAATGTCGTTAAAGGTAATATAATTTCTGATGAGTTGCCGGCTGAGATTGAGAAAATTTGTGTTGCAAATATTGATGTTGACCTGTATGAAGCAGTAAAAGCAGCATTATATAAGGTTAAAGATAAAGTAGTGAAAAATGGTATAATTATTGCTGAAGACTACGGGCACACTCCGACTTTAATCGGCGGACAAAAAGCGGTAGATGAATTTATTGAAGAAAATAAAAACGATTTCATTCCTCTTTATATGAACAGCGGACAAATGTTTTTAATTAAAAAATAATAGGAAATTTATAACAAATGCAAAAAGAGCTTTTAAAGAATATATTTAATAAAATAAAAGAAAACTCCAATATTAATTTATCACTTATTCAACAAAATTCTTTGAAAATTAACCTTGAACGCCAGGTAGGTTATATTTGTAAAGATAGGCATAGTGAATACAAAAAATATTGGCTGACTTTGGCATTTTCTGATGCTCAAAAATACCGTTTAAAAAAGACTGTAGATAATATAACAGATAAATCATTAGTTTGGTCTAAATATTTTGAATTTATTATGCCTGTTTCATACGGTGAATGTGATAATGTCTATTATGTCTTATATCCTTTCCTAGAGAATACATCTAGAGGTCAATATGGTGATGTCAAGATTTATGAAGATATTTTATATGATATTTATGAAAAAGAATCTTATACTGTGAAACTTACTCCGGAAAAGATTAATGAAATTATGAATAGTATTGTAGAAGAAAGATGTCCTGATAATACTATAAGCCGGGAAAATTTCATTAATAGTGAAGCTTTTATTGAATATAGAGAACTTTTAAGCAGTTACGATGAGATAGAAATGGTTCGTTCTCATTGCGATTTTAAACCCCAAAACATAATAAATTGTCAAAATAAAAAATATTTAATAGGATTTGAATTCGGCGGAATTGATTTGCCGGTCGGATTTGATTTATTCTGCCTCAGACGTGGCACTGTTGAGAAAAATTATTCTGATGTTCCGTATAAAGAACTTCATGAGATATTTTGCAAATTCCATCATGTGGGAGATGGTGTATCATGGTTAAAATATTGCAATCCGATTGTAAAACTTGATAAGGGACGTCAATTTATTAAAATTCTTGAAAATGGAAAATTCACAACTATTGATATTAAGCAAAATTTTCCTATTTATAAACTCGATTTGTTAATTGATTTTCAAAATATAGAAATTTCTTCAGCAGCTGTATTTAAGCTGGTTAAACTGATTTATAAAAAATATAATAATAACTATATAATAAGATTTCAAAATTGTCCTTTCTGGTTCGAAAGGCTTACACAGGATGAGGAAAACGTGCTTTCGTTTTCGGGTGTAATTAATAAAGACTATGAAGAACCTAAAAATTTTATTGATTATTTAAAATCTACACAGGCTTATGTAAATTATTCTAAAATTATGCCTTATGTTAAACCATACTGGTTTAGAGCACTGTTAGCAGTTCTCATTTGTATCCCTATAGGTTCTTTGGATGCTGTAATTGCTTTATCTTTAAAACCTTATATGGATTTGGTTATGGTTGACAAATCAGTTCAATCGCCAATGTATATTCCTTTTGCAATTGTAGCTTTTACATCTGTTCAGGGATTTTTAAATTATTTTGCGACTTATATGAACACCTGGGTTGGAACAAAAATTACAAACGACCTGAAGTTTGATTTGTATAAAAAAATGCTTACCCTGGAAACAGCTTATTTTGATAAGAAGAAATCCGGAGATATTGTTTTTAGATTTAATAACGATGCAGATGCTGCCTGTGCAGGACTGTTAGATAATTTAAAAACTTTTGTTTCAAGATTATTTTCTTCTCTTTCGCTTGTATGTGTATTATTTTATAATTCATGGCAGCTTGCATTGATTGCTGTATTTGTTCTTGGATGCGCATTTTTACCGTTGACCAAAATCCGTAAGAGAATTAAGGATGTTCTTGATAAATCTATTTCAATTACAGCCTCAATTATTACTTCGTATAATGAAAGTTTTGCAGGAAACAAAACTATCGCTTCTTATAATCTTGATAAGATTCAGGAAACAAAATTTAAAAATATTTTAAATTCATTATTTTCTTTAAAAATAAAACTTATTCAACGAACTTCATGGTTGTCACCTATGATGCACGTTATAGTATCTGTAGGTATCGGGATAGCTATAGCTTACGGAAGTCATTTAATTTTGACAAATCAAATTACAAGCGGTAATTTTGTTTCATTTATTACTGCTTTAATTATGTTGTATACTCCTATTAAAAATCTCGGCAATAACTTTAATGCTGTTCAATTTTCTTTCCTGGCTATTGAAAGAGTATTTAGTATACTTGAGTCAGAACCTAAGATTAAAGATAGTGAAAATGCCGTTGTATTAAATAATATTGGAACAATAGAATTTAAAGACGTTAATTTTGAATATGTTAGAAATAAACCTGTGTTAAAAAATATAAATTTAAAAGTAACAGCAGGAGAAACTATTGCTCTGGTTGGGAACTCCGGAGGTGGAAAATCAACTATAGTAAGTCTTATTCCAAGATTTTATGATGTTGTATCAGGTGGAATATTAATTGACGGCATAGATATCAGAAATCTGACACTTAAATCTTTAAGACAAAATATTGCTATTGTTTTTCAGGACAATTTCTTGTTTTCCGGAACCATAAGAGATAATGTTATGCTGGGGAATGAAAATGCGACTGAAAAGGATGTTGAGAAAGCCATTAAAATGGCATATCTCGATGATTTTATAGCAGGGTTGTCAAATGGTTTGGATACGCAAATAGGCGAACGTGGAATTCTTTTATCAGGCGGGCAAAAGCAAAGAGTTGCAATTGCACGTGCTTTTCTTAAGAATGCTCCAATTGTAATTTTAGATGAGGCAACTTCTGCTTTGGACAATAAAGCAGAGGCAATTGTTCAGAAGGCTATTGACAATTTAATGCAGGATAAAACAGTATTTGTAATCGCTCACAGACTTTCTACAATCCAGAATGCTGATAAAATTGTAGTTATTAATGAAGGTGAAATCGCTGAAACCGGAAACCATGAAGAACTTCTTAAGATTGATAACGGCGCATACAAAATGCTTTATGAAATGCAATTTAAAAAGCAGGCAGCAGAAGTATTAGCAAAGTAATGAAATAGGGGAGCTGACACATTGGAAAATATTAAACAATCAATAAAAATAAAAAATATTGAGTTTTTACGATTTATTTTTTCTATATTTATTGTATATTTTCATCTTGTTGCAGGTTATTTATATATAAAGTTAGGTGATTCCGTTGAGTTATATAATAAATTACATCACCACTGCAACGGGCAATTATGTGTAGAATACTTTTTTGTAATTGCAGGTTTCTTTTTAATTACAAAAACTAATTTTAATACTGATATAATAGACTTTGCAAAGAAAAAAATTATTAGATTATGGCCTGTTCTGGCTTTTACGATATGTTTATACTGGCTTTTATCTTTATTTACTCCAATAGAATTTTGCAAGTACTCTAATCTTCTTACTATTTTATTAATTGATAATATAGGAATAAATACGGCTTTTGGCAACATGATTTCAACATGGTTTGTATCTGCATTATTTTGGTGTACTCTTCTGTATTTTTATATATTAAAAAACGTGTCTTCAAAACATGTAAATTTTTTAATAGTATCGCTGGTAATTTTGGCATTATCTGCAAAAATTCATTCAAACGGAATGTCTTCTAAAGATGTATTTGTTCTTAATAATATAGGTTTATTAAGAGGAATTTATTGTATTGGTTTGGGATATTTTATAGGTAAGATATTCCTGAAAACTCGGGGGGGGGGGGGTTTTTTTGCTTTTGATAATATTTGGAAAAATTGGGGGGCGGTTTTCAGCTTTAGACAATATATGGAAAAAATTAATATATACGGGTATAGAGGGTTATCTTTTGATAACGGTTGTTTACAATACTGTATGTTATAAGTCTAAATCGCCTGATATTTATTTGTTTTATCTCATTACTTTTTGTTTATTGTTCTGGCTTTTTGTTAATCAAAAAGGCTATTTGAGTAAGTTATTTAATCAAAATTTTTCTGTATTTTTAGGCAAATATTCTTATTCAATATTTATAATACATCCTGTTGTACTTAACCTTTTCAGAGAATATATATGGAAAATACATCCGAATTTTGTTATAAGTTACCCGATAATTAATTTGTTTGTGCCGCTTGTTTGTTCTGTTTTGGCAGGAATTGTTGTTTATCATCTGGTAGAAAAACCTGCATATAATTACCTTAAATCAAAATGGTTTCCCGTTAAAACAAATGCTGATAATTTGAATAATATTATACTTTCTTCGCATTAAAACCTACCCGTCATAGTAAATAATGTATTTGTTCACACTAACGAAAGGATGTTGCTATGAAAAACGAAAAAGATAAGGAAACAATGAAAGAAAAAATGCATGATGCTGCCGATAAAGTAAAAGAGAAGGCGCATGCTATGAAAGAAGATATTAAAGAAGGTGCGGAAAAAGTAAAAGACAAAGCTCATGAACTAAAGGAAAACATTAAGGATAAGGCTCATGATGCTAAAGAAAAAATCGCAGAAAAAGCGGAAGATATAAAAGAAAAGCACCAGAAAGATAAAGAAGAAAAAGACGAGAAAAAAATCGCTAAAGATAAAGAAAAATTAATTAAAGACGAAGAAAAATAAAACTTAAAAAAAAGAGGCTTTTAAAGCCTCTTTTTTATTCTATTTCTTTATAACGTCTTAAAACAGTATCTTTTATATAAGAATCATCTGATTTTAAAGCATTTATTAAAACTTCATTATCAGGTTTTGCTCCTGCATTAACTAAAACTTCAACGATTTTAGGCTGTTTCTTTTTTATTGCATATACTAATGGTTTTGTGTAACCTGCTTCTTTATTAACATCAGCACCGTAAGCAATTAAAGTGCCAACAATTTTGACATCTTTATTTCTTATTGCCATAATTAGCGGAGTCAGTCCGCCTATTTCTTTGTTTGGATCTACATTGTTATCAAGAAGTAATTTGACAACTTCATCTTGCTTACTTGCAATAGCCATATAAATTGCAGGCGTTCCCATAAATGTAGAATCAGGGCTCATACCCGACTTCAAAAATAAGTTAACAAGCTGCACATTACCATTACTTATAGCCTGAAAAAAGTTCCAGGTGTTGTATTTAATATTTTGTGCTTGAATTTGTGCAATATACAATTGGTGCATATCTGTTTCAGCATCAGCAAATGCTGCTGTTTGTAGGACCATAACCATGAACAAGCAAGCTAATAATTTTTTCATATATTCTTCCTCCTAAAAGCTATCTTATCATTTTTTTTCAATAATGGCAATGAGCTTTTGAGCTTTTTCAACAGCTTCTTTTTTTGAAAAAGTATAAGAATTCCTGTCAATAATTTTGCGCAGGCCTGAACGTAATACCCGTGCTGCCAGAATTCGGTTATTGAAAATTAAGATTACCCTGATTTTTTTGTCTTTCAAAGTCATTATTAAATCTTCAAGTGCAAATACTGCGGAAATATCCATACTTGTTATGCTGCTGCAATCTATAATTACGCATTCTTCGTGCATAACTTCATCTATTCTTGACATAATTTGTGATGCGGAGCCAAAGAATAAAACTCCGTCAATTTTTAGTATCATAATTTTGTTTTGTAAAATTTCATCAAAACAATCTTCGTTGCCAGAGCAATTCGGGAGTTTATCAATGTCAATTTGGAATTCTTTAGCTATATGCGATGCAAAAAGTATAGCAGACAATACTATTCCGATACCTACGGCTGTAATCAAATCATAAAATACTGTTATAAAGAAAACAGCCAGCATAACGAATAAATCTGAACGGGGTGCGACCTTTAATACTTTCAAGAACTTATAATCTATTATGCTTATTCCGACTTTTACAAGGATACCTGCCAGAACAGCGAGAGGTATTTGTGATGCAACAGGTGCGAGAAAGAGTATAACAAGCATTAAAAACACAGAATGTATTATCCCTGATAATCTTGTTTTACCGCCTGTTTTAATGTTTACAACGGTTCTCATTGTTGCTCCTGCACTTGCTACACCGCCGAACAGACCTGCCACAGCATTACCGATACCCTGTCCGATTAATTCTCTGTTTGGCTGATGCTTTGTTTTTGTTAAAGAATCTGCTACCAGAGAGGTTAACAGTGAATCTATAGAACCCAATACCGCAAGTGTTACAGCCATTGAAATTATGATTTTTAAATCTGCGAAATGAAAAGCAGGTAAAATAAATTTAGGAAAGCTGGCAGGAATTTCACCAATAGTTCCAACATTAAGCCCGAGCCCTGTAGAAATCATAGTTCCTGCAACAAGAGCTATTAAAGGAGGAGGAACTTTAGAGGCAAGTTTTTTAGGGGTAAAAAACACTATTAAAAGTGAAATAATACCAAGTATTAAACTTGAATAATTAATAAAATCAAGGCTTTTTAAAACATTTATAAATCCTCCGAACGGTGTTCCGTTATACTCCAGTCCCAAAAGAGGGTTAAGCTGCAAAAGTATTATAATTGCTCCAATACCGCTCATAAAGCCTGATATAACAGGATAAGGAATAAAATTAACAAGTTTTCCGACCTTAAAACAGCCTAAAAGTATTTGAATAACCCCTGCAACAAATATGGTTGTAAATACAATTGCTGTGTTATTCGGATTTAAAGCAACCATAGAAGCTAAAACAACAGCCATAGGACCTGTTGGACCTGTAATCTGGGTAGGTGTTCCTCCAAAAATTGCTGCGAGCAGACCGACTATAATTGCACCGTACATACCTGCTGTTGCGCCAAGTCCGCTTGCAACACCTAACGCTATTGCTAAAGGAAGGGCTATGACACCTGCGGTTATACCGCCCAATATGTCGCCTTTGGGGTTAGAAAGTATATTTGTTTTCATTAATTAAATCCCTATAATTATAATGCTTGTATATTATTTATAACAAAAGAATAAGGATTTAACAATATTTAAACAAGCCCTTCTTTCAATGCTTTTACTGCTGCCTGTGTTCTGTCATCTACAACAAGTTTTTGGATAATATTACATACGTGTGCTTTTGCAGTGTGTTCGGAAATAGTTAATTTCTCGGCGATTTCATTGTTAGACATCCCGTCAACAACAAGCTTCAGCACTTCATATTCACGTTGTGTCAAATTTGCGTGCTGCTCTTTAAACATTGCACGTGACATTTGGCGTGGAGGAATAACACCGCAGTTTTTCTCTCTTAAAATGGGAACTACCTGCGGATCAAGCCACATTGCGCCTTCTTTGATTGTTTTAATAATCATTTTCAGGATTTCTGTATTTATGTCTTTCATTACATAAGCGCAGGCACCTGCGTGAAGTGCATCAAGTATTTCCTTTTCGCTCAGGTGTGAGGTAAGAATTATTACTTTTGCTTTGTCATTTATTTCTAGAATTCTTTTTGTTGCTTCAATCCCTGAGATATCAGGCAGACCGATATCCATTAAAACAACATCAGGATGATATTGGCGGAATTTTTCAACAGCTTCTTTTCCGCTCTGTGCCTCTGTTGCCACTTCAATTTCGTTCTGATCTTCAAAAAGCGACTTCAGTCCTACACGCATAAGCTTTTGATCTTCTACTAATAACATTTTTATAGGTGTATCTGTCATATTAACTCCTCAAAGTATATTTCCCGATATATAACTTATAAAGCTTTTTCTGTATCTTTTAATCCAGTAAGTGTGAAGTTTTGAGGGCTATATTATAAGGGTATGATTAAGAACTATTATTTGGATTTATATAGGAAGTGATATTTATTTTAATATCGCATTTCAAAAAATGAACATTATTTATATAAGCCTCGTATATATGTTTTATGAAGAATTAACACATCAAATTAAAATTTAATAAAAACTTTATGTTTGGTCACTGGCAAAATAATTTATTTTGAGATATTATGTGAATGGTAAATATACATAAGGTTTAAATTATGAAATATTCAAAATATTCTACAGTAATTATAGGAAGCGGGATTGCAGGCTTATATGCGGCTTTAAAAATTGAACAGCAGGTTAACCTTGCTGATGGAATTCTTTTAATTACTAAATCTAAATTGGGAGAAAGTAACTCCAGATACGCACAAGGCGGTATGGTCGGAGTTATGAAAGAAAATAAATCAGATTCAACTGCTTCTCACATATCAGATACAATCAAAGCAGGAGCCGGGTTAAGTGAATTTAATACAGTTAAATATATATCCGAACATTCCGATACTGTTATTAAAGATTTGCTTAAATTCGGTGTTGAGTTTGACAGGGATGAAAATAACGAATTATGTTTTACTAAAGAAGCAGCTCACAGTGTAAGAAGAATTCTTCATTCAGGCGGTGATGCTACAGGTAAAATGATTGAACAGGCGCTTTGCAAAAAGGTCAGTGAAAATTCAAATATTGATGTTTACGAACAGACAGATGCTGTTGAACTTATTGTAAACTCTGATTGTGAATGTAAAGGTGTACTGGTATTTAACGATGATATCGGCGAGTATGAAACAATATATTCACCTGCCGTAATCCTTGCAACAGGCGGATTGGGGCAGTTGTACAAATATACTACAAATCCCGCAGGCGCTACAGGCGACGGACTTGCATTGGCTTATAACGCAGGAGCGGTAATGCAGGATATGGAATTTGTCCAGTTCCATCCTACAGCACTTGCTATTGACGGTGAAGAAAACAGATTTTTAATCAGTGAAGCTGTAAGAGGCGAAGGCGCTAAACTTTGTGATGGTGACGGGGTTGAATTTATGCATAAATATGATGCAAAAAAAGAACTGGCACCACGTGACATTGTAACCAGAGCCAACTTTAATGAAATGATGCAAAATAACGTTGATAATGTTTATTTGAATGCAACTTGTATTGATGAAAAAAAACTTGCCAAACGTTTTCCGAATATTTCAAGAAAATGTCTTGAAAACGGCATTGATATTGCTCATGATTTTATACCTGTAGCACCCGCTGCACACTATTTTATGGGCGGTGTTAAAACAAATTTGAGAGGCGAAACCTCAATTAAGGGGCTGTATGCAATAGGCGAGGTCGCATCAACAGGACTTCACGGCGGCAACAGACTGGCTAGTAATTCGCTTTTAGAATGTGTTGTTTGCGCATTCTCGGCTGCGGAATTCTTAAAATCAATTGAACTAAAAACTCCAAAACAAATTGATGAAGATATTAAATTAATTCTTGATAAATATTCTGATGAGGATGTGGTTCTTGATGAACTTGATATTCCTTCTTTGAAAAAGAAACTTCAGGATATTATGTGGGACTATGTGGGAATTTTAAGAAGCGAAGAGTCTTTAATGACTGCTTTGGAAAAATTGGACGAGTTAAAACGTGAATTTCCGAGAACCGACAAATGTGCCAGCCGTGATGAGTATGAATTTAAAAACATGCTTACGGTTGCAAACTTAATAGCTCATTCTGCTTTGCAAAGAAAAGAATCAAGAGGTGCACATTACAGATTGGATTATTTGGAAACTCATGAAGAATGTATTCACAGCTGTATAACTAAAAAAGAAGGAGAACTCAGCTTTGTTAAGTAAGTTTTATATAGAAGACCATGTTAAAATGGCGTTGGAAGAAGATATCGGTTTTGGAGATATTACTACTGAGAATTTAGCATCTGACGATGACTTTTTGTCAGGGGAATTAAATACAAGAAGCGAAGGTGTTCTTTGCGGATGCGAAGTTTTTAAGACAGTATTCAAAATACTTTCGGATGATGTTAAAATAAAATTTTATTTTAAAGATGGCGATAGAATAAAAAAGGGCGATAAAATTGCTGATATTTCAGGTCCTGCAAAATATCTTTTAATGGGAGAAAGAGTTTCATTAAACTATATCCAGAGAATGTCAGGTATAGCAACTGAAACAAGGAAGTATCAGGATGCAATTGCTCCTTATAATGCAAAAATAGTCGATACAAGAAAAACAACTCCAAACTTCAGAGTTTTTGAGAAGTATTCTGTTAAAGTCGGCGGCGGCGCATTACACAGATTTAACCTTTCTGATTGTGCGATGATAAAAGATAACCACATAAGGCTTGCAGGCTCAATAACCAATGCGGTTACTAAGTTAAGAGCAAATATTTCTCATGCCCATAAAATTGAAGTTGAATGCGATACGTTAGAGCAGGTTAAAGAGGCTGTTGAAGTTAAAGCTGATATTATTATGCTTGATAACATGTCTGTTGAAAATATGAAAAAAGCAGTAGAAATAATAAATCATTCTGCCGTTGTTGAGGCAAGCGGAAACGTAAACCTCGAAACTGTTAATGATATTGCATCTACAGGTGTAGATATAATTTCGTCAAGTGCTATTGTTGCAAAAGCTCCAACTTTGGATTTGGGACTTGATATATAGATAGTGTATATTAAACACCAATTGTTAAGAGCCTGAAATTTTCGTATTTTAGGCTCTTATTATATTAGAGTTATTATTAGAAAAATAATTGTAAATTTTCTTAAAATACATGGCAAAAAAAATTTTCCTTTGTTTTAAAATAAACGTAGAAGACATTTAATTATTTGGTGAAAAAATGAAAGTAAATTCTATACAACGTGATATGTCCCTAAAGCAGGGAAGTTTAACGCTCCATTCGGAACCTCAGAACTTCAGAGAGAAGAATAGTGCGGGCGTGTATAAAAATAATGACAATAGAGGATATAATGCAGCATATAGCGGCAGTTTTACGGGTAAGAGTGAAGCTGCCGCTACTGCTTTTAAGAAGGGGGGGATTCTTATCAAGAATTGGTTCAAGAAGGGCGGAATTCTTACCAAGAATTGGTTCAGCAGTTTTCTTTCTTATTCTTATAATCATAATATTTCAACAAGTGCATTGATTGCATTAGGATTGGCAGGTGTTTTAAGACCTGCAACAATCATGGCGCTCCCCGGCAAAAAAGATAAGGAAGATAAAATTTATGCCTCCGGTCACTCAATGGCATCAGGTATAATCGGTTTTGTAGCATCAACAATTATTACAAGTCCGTTTGATGAATCTATTAAAAAAGTTTTTGGTGATCCTGAAAAATATAAGAGCAAAAAATTAACCAAAATGCTTAGAATTGAAAAAGCTTTAGAACAAAGAGCATCGTTAAAGAATGCAGCAGGCGAAATAATCAATACTAAATCTAAGCAGTTATTAAAAAATATCGGAAAACACAAGGGTGCAATGGAAGTTCTTGTTAAGAACGTTCCTGATTGGATTATTGCAGTACCGAGAGCAACATTAACAATTGCACTTATTCCTCCAATTCTTAAATACGTATTTGGTGTTGAAAAGAAAAAGAAACCCGAAACCCCAAACACCGCTGATACAAAAACAGTTGACAGTAATATGGAAACACCTAAAATGGATTTTATAGAAAAACCTGCTTTTCAGCAATTCAAAGGAGGTGTTAAATAATGAACGTAACATTAAACACAAACACCTTCAATAATAACAGATATTACAACCAGAACAATCATGCAGCCAAACAGCATTTTACAGCTAATCCGTCATCAAGGGTTGTCGATGCAGCGGAAGAAGTTCTGAAAAAAGCTGCAAGCGAAGAATCAAGCTTGTTCGAACCGTTTTTAAAATTTTATGACAACTGTACCGATAAAATTGCTGAAAAATTCACTTCAAAAGTTATTGACAGTAAACCTACCTTCTGGCTTGCAGACAAACTTAAAAACAGCGATAACCTGTTCCAACACTGTCTGACTACAGGTTCTGTAATTACAAGCGGATTGTATATGCAAAAAACATTGACAAACGATAAGCTTGATAAAGACAGAAAACGTACACTGGCAGTAAATCAGGGCTTAACTTTTATTGTTTCTACAATTGGTGCTTATACGCTGGATAAATCATTGAAAAACTGGTGGGAAAACGTTACTGCCAGATATGCAGGCTATCAGTTAGGCGATGAAAAGTTTGCGGAAAACTTTAAGAACAGCAATATTAAAATTGCAGAAGAAAATAAAGCTATAAAAGCTGCTGCCAAGAAAAAAGGTGTTAAACCGGAATTAAAATCACTTTTGAAAGTTGAAAAAGAAGTTAAAAAACACGATTACTATAAATCTTTGGAAGCTATCGGCGGTGATATGAAAGAAGCTAAAGCGTTTATGGGTAAAATAAAAGGTATGGGAATGCTTAGATCAATGATAGTATTTGCCCTTGTTTACCGCTATATTGTTCCTGTAGCTGTGACAAAACCTGCAAATATTCTCTGTGAAAAATACCTTGCACATAAAAAAGCAAAAGCGGAAAATCAAGCTAAGGCTTAAAATCTGATACCTTAAACTGAAAATTATATAATTGTTACTAAGTATGTAGTAAATTTTTTTGAATTTGCTTGAAAAAAAAAGACATTTATAGTATATTTTGCAGTATAAATGGGGTATAAACAGTGGAAAAAGATTACCTGGATTTAGATTTAATAGCTAAAGAATGTAATTTGTTTGATAATTCTGACATTAACTCTGTTATCCGCAAAATTCAAGCGCTTGACGAAGTATATGAACAAGTTAATCTTGTTAAAATTTACAACTACTTTTTGTCTGTTTCTAAAGAACCGGAAATCTTAATGAATGTAATTCAGTGTGCTGACAGGATTAGAGATAAATCTACTTTGAGTTATTTGCTTGATATTCTTTTAATGAAAAATTTAGATAACGATAAAGATGCTTTCATAAATGTTAGAGCTATTTGCGCAAAGGCGATTGCTAATTTGAAGGATACGTCTGCTGTTACACCGCTTTTATATTGTTTAAATAACAAGGATGAAAATTATAAGGTCAGACTGGCATGTGCTGATGCCTTAGGAAGAATTGGCGACAGATATGCCGTTGCTCCTTTGATTGAAGTTGTAAAAGATGAAGATGAGAAATCTGTTTATTTAAGAGAAACTGCTGCATCCGCTTTGGGGATGCTCGGTGATTTGCGTGCTGTTGATCCTCTTGTTAGTATTTTGGAAACACAAAAGGGGATATGGAATAAATTTACTTTTTTGAAAGAGCGTATTATCGAGGCTTTAGGAAAATTAAGACTTGATGATGACGAGAGAGTGTTTAATGCACTGAAAAATTCGCTTGTTGATGAATCTCCGCAAATAAGGATTAATGCTATAGAAGCGATTATGGAAAGTGAAAATCCGCAGGCTGTAGAAACTATTAAGACCTGTCTGATTGAAGATAAGGATGAAGAAGTTAAGAAAAATGCTCTTATTGCGCTTTATAATCTTATCGGACGTGAAATATTGGACGAAGTGGCAAACGGTTCGGATTATCCTGATATGTTAAAAATGGAAGCGGTATCTATGATTTCAGAATATGAAGAAGATAATGAGGATGAAGATGAGTAAAGGAATTATTCTGCTTTCAGGCGGTTTGGATTCGTTGGTTAGTCTGGGCCTGGGGATAAAAGAATACGGTATTTCGCTTGCTTTAACATTTGATTACGGGCAAAAGTCCGCAAAACAGGAAATTGAAACATCTAAGGCTGTTTGTAATTATTATAATATAGAGCATAAAGTAATGGTGCTTGATTGGCTTAAAGAGATAACGCATACTGCACTGGTAAGTGATAAGGACGTCCCTCAGGGGAATGAACTGGATAATCCGGAACAGTCTGCCAAAAATGTTTGGGTTCCTAACAGAAACGGACTTTTTTTGAATATCGCAGGAAGTTTTGCTGACGGGGAAGACTATGATTATATAATCATAGGTGCAAATAAAGAGGAAGGGCAAACATTTCCTGATAATACGCAGGAATTTATTGACAGAATAAACGCAGGATTTGAATTTTCTACACAAAAGCATCCGAAAGTTGTTGCGCCCTTGATAAATTCCGATAAAAATGATATAGTAAAACTGGCGTTAGATAATAATATTCCGCTTCAATATGTTAGAAGCTGTTATCAAAACGGTGAGAAACATTGCGGGAAATGTGAATCTTGTACAAGATTGAAAAACGCTTTAATAAATAACCATGACACATATTTTATAAGGGAACTTTTTTGAAAACAAAATTTTTAGAACAAGAGATTAAATACGAGGGTTGGCAGCTTGCGCCGCACTGGATTTATAAGAATTTTAAAATCCAAGGAGATGCAGCCGTTGCTTTTATCGGAGAATGCGAAGTTAAATTGACCGAAATGGTTGATATAGAAGATGTTATTAATAATGAACCTATTTACAGCAAGTCTATGCTCAGCTTTATTTCTGAACAGTTTAATGTAGGGCTTGTGGAAGGGGTTTTCAGACAAAGACTTCTTATCTGCACGATTAAAGAAGCACTTGAAAAACGAGGTTTCAATATTACCAGAAACGGTGATGATTTATTCTTTGAAGGAAAAAAATTAACAGTTTCTATAGCAACAAAATCAATGACCTCAATATTAATCCATACAGGTATTAATATTGATTCTGAGGGGGCTCCTGTTAAAGCAAGCGGTTTGACAAGCGAAATGGGAATAACCGATATTGAAGACTTTGCAAAAGAAGTTATGACAAAATATGAGCAGGAAATTGATGATATAATATTGGCATCAACAAAAGTTAGAGGTGTATAATGGAAGAAGATTCAAAAAGACCTTCACATATAAGTTATAAAGAATATCAAAAAAAAGTTACTAAAAATCCTAATGAAGGGATTATAATTTTTGTATCGGCATTTTTTATTTTACTTTTGCTTTTCCTTGGTATAGCTAAACAGATTTCACCGGAAGTTGATGTTTCTATCGGTGATGATTCTGCTGTTACCAACGAGGCTTTAGATAAAGCTTCCGTTGATGAAAGATTAAAACTTTTAAAAGAAGAAGACAGCGGTTCTTTAAATTCTGAAGAAAATATGTTTGCTAATGAATTGGAAGAAAAAGTTATTCTTCCCGAACATAAAAAAGATGATAAAAAATCGGAAGAAACTCCAAAAGAAGAAGCGCCTATAACTTTACCCGATAAAGAAGCAGCACCAAAACCTGCGGAAACAGCATCGCCTGCTCCAAAAACTGTTCAGCCTCCAACATCTTCATCAACTGCAAAAGTCATTGTCGGTTACTATACTACTAAAGAACAGGCAGAAGTTGCAAAAGGTATTATTGCCGAATCAGGTTTAAACATTTCACCGTTTGTGAGAAATATCGGCGGTGCTTATACAATACAAGTCGGTTCATACTCTACACGTGAAAAAGCACAGGTTATGGCTAACGAACTTTTAAGAAACAATTACCCTGCAAGAATAATTATGGAATAATCCTAAAGAAAGGAAATTGTTTATGGCTGATGAAGTTGCAGATTATAGACAGGAAGTTATCCGGCAATACAGAGATGAAGTTAAAAAGTATTCTCAGGATATAAGAATGGGTGATGCAAGCACTCACAATTATGATATGCTCTTCAATGCGTACTGGCATCTTTATGAATTTTCTATAAAAGATGATGTAAAACCTGATTTTGACAAAGAAACTGTTGATAAAGTCTGCAACCAGCTTCTTGCAAAAATTAAAAAGGATATTACGGATGGCAAAGCTGACGGATTTACTTACTGCTATTTAGCAGATATTTATACTTATCGTGAAAATAAAGAAAAGGCTCTTGAATGTTTTGATAAAGCTGTTTCTATTGATGAATCGTTTAACTGGCATCGTGGAGAGTATAAAAATTATGTATTAAATGACAGAGAAGGAGCTCTTGAAGATTATAACAAAGCTCTGGCTGTAGCGAAAGATCAGGATACAATTGACCTTATTAACGACAGTATCAAATCAATTGATTTGATTAGAAAAACAGATGAAATTCTAGCAGAAACAGATAAAACACTCAGAAATATGAAAATAAAAAGCTTATTAATTTTTGGAGCTTTAATACTGTATATACTTTTTAAAATATATGTAATTTTCTTTACTAACTAAAAAAGAGGTCTTATGACCTCTTTTTTGTTTAAATAAACCAGTTGCAGGCATCACCTTTACAAAGGACATTTTCAAGATTTGTCATAACATCTTCTTTTGTCATCTCGTAAGTTACCGGAGTGATTGAGATTTTGTTATTCTTAACTGCTGCTATATCTGTATTTGAGTCTTCGGATTCTGTGATAAGTTCACCTGCCATCCAGTAGTATACTTTTCCTCTGGGATCAACTCTTTTTTCGTAATTGTCTGTAAACATTTTTTTTCCGAGTTCTGTAATCGCAACACCTGCAATATCATCTTCATCCAGAGCCGGAACGTTAATATTCAGAATACTCTTTTTAGGGAAATTGAATTCTTTAAGCTTTGGCAAAAGCAGATTTACAAATTTTGCAGCATATTTAAAATGCTCGTATTCATAGTTCATGCTTGCAAGTGACATTGCAATACTTGGAACGCCCAGCATTGCGCCTTCCATTGCACAGCTAACTGTTCCTGAATATAAAATATCTGCGCCCAGATTAGGCCCATGGTTAATCCCTGAAATTACTACATCAGGCTGTTCTTCCGGTGTCAAAATTGCATTAATTCCTATTTTAACACAATCTCCTGGTGTCCCTGTTGTTACCCAAGCTCTTTTTACACCATGATAAGCTTCTACTTCTTCAACACGCAGCGGAGTATGCAGAGTTAATGAGTGTCCTGCTGCACTTCTTTCTCTGTCAGGTGCTATTACATAAACATCATGTTGTTGAGCCAATGTTTCTGTCAAACATCTGATACCGTTAGCTGCAATGCCGTCATCGTTTGAAACCAGTATTTTCATATTTCTCCTTTAATACCATCTAAAACTATTCTCTATTTATATTATAACATTCCCGTAAAAATACCACTGTGTGAATTTATAGTCATTAAGTTTTGTAACAAAATATACAAATGATATTTCAAATATAGCAATTATATATACAAAAAATTGTTTATATACATGAACACGAGGAAAAGCATAAAACGAGGAATCAAAAAACGTTTTATTGCACACTACACTTCACACTATTACGAGGAATTATTCAAAGAATTCCAACGCCGTTTTTAACAGAAACGGCGTTTTTTTTGTGTTAATTAATGATTGTTTAAGTCTCTATAATTTAATTCGTAATTTAGAATTTCAAAGATTTGCTGTACTTCGTTGAATTTAATGGTTCCACGATGCAGCTTGTTAGAAATGTTGTTGTAAGAATAGAATTTGCCTGTTTTTTCAGAAAGAGCTTCACATACTTTTTTTAATGTGGTTCCTCTGCGGGCAATAATCACTTTTATTTCTTCTTTGATATTCATTTCTTAATTATATGTTATCTTTAGGGTTTGTTCTTGACATTAACAAATTAATATTGTAGTATAACTATATAGTTATATGTATAATTATAATGTTATAAATAATTAAGCGGAGTTATGTATGAAGAATTATTCAGGGTTTACTTTAGCCGAGGTTCTTATCACTCTCGGTATTATCGGCGTTGTTGCGGCACTTACAATGCCGTCAGTGATTAATAATTACAAAGAAAAAGAAACGATTGCTAAATTAAAAAAGACTTATTCTGTATTATCACAGGCATATATTACCGCTTCTAACAAATACGGTTCTCCGGATGAATGGACATGGAGTCCGCAGGAGTATCCTGTCCCGCAAACTCTGGCAGGATATTTGATAGAAAACTTAAAAGTTGTTAAAGTGTGTGATAATGGCTCCTGTTTTCCTGATGTCATGTACACAAGGTTAAATGGTACAAAACATATAAATTATAGTAGGGAAGGTTCAAATTTTGCATCATTTGTTTTGAACGACGGAACTTTATTTTTGTTCTGGAGCGCAGGCAGTTGTTCGGCATCACATAAAACTTGCGGCTTTATATATACGGATATAAACGGTAAATATCCTCCAAATCAATGGGGCAGGGATATGTTCGGTTTTGTGCTTACTCCATCTAGTATCATTCCGTTTGGCATTGAAGGTTATGAATATCCATTTTCAACGTCATGCAACAAAAACCGTGACTCTTATTTAAATGGTATTGGCTGTACGGCATGGGTTATGCAGAACGAAAATATGGATTATCTGTACTGCGATAATTTAACATGGAACGGAAAAACTAAATGCAAATAGCGTTTGCGAGAAAATTTTTAATTTCTCCGCAAGCTCAACAGGCTATTTTGTAACTATTGCAAATACTTCTGCCAGTTTGCCTGATTTATTATTTTTAAACTTGATTTCCTTTTTTGTCTCAGTTGGGGCAAACTCTGATTTTTGATAATTAATTAAATACTTCATGAATTCAGGACTAAACATTTTACTCCTTTGCTACACTAAAAATTTT
>HF991463.1:82030-85587 GCA_000433095.1 Clostridium sp. CAG:967
AATTACGTATATATATAAAACCATAAAAGTCTTGTTTATTGTCAAAAATTTACAAATTATTTACAATATTTAATAAGATGCTATAATTATTTTCAGATAAGGAAAATAAATATGCGCCAAGCTTCAATTATAGATATAATTTCCCCGATTATGGCAGGTCCGTCAAGTTCTCATACTGCAGGTGCCGTAAGGTTAGGACTTCTTGCAAGGAATGTTTATAAAGCTAAGCCTGAGAAGGTTATTTTTAAACTTTATAATTCTTATGCACTTACAGGAAAAGGACACGGCACCGATAAAGGTCTTCTTGCAGGAATATTAGGTTTCTCTGTTGATGATGAGAGAATTAAAAATGTATTTGAAACCCCTGAGGCTAAAGAAATTAATTATGAATTTGAATTTCATGAGGATTTTAACCGTCACCCCAATGCTGTTGATTTCATTTTTGAGGGTGATATGGATATGACCTTGTCAGGAGATTCTGTCGGGGCGGGAGAGATTGTACTCACAAAAATCGGTAAGTTTTCCGTTAACTTAAACGGTAAATATAATACACTACTTGTGGTTTACGATGATATGCCGGGTGTAATTTCAAAGGTTACCGGAATAATTCAGGAAGATAATGTAAATATTGCATCGCTTCATTGTGACAGAAGCGGAAAAGGCAGAGATGCATCAATGTGTATTTGTCTTGACGGAGAGCTTTCAAAAAAATGTTTAAATTCTATAAGCGACCTTCAAGACATGTACCTTGTAAGATATATTGAAAAGTTAGAAAGTTAATTGTAATGGATAAAGATATAACGACATTCAGACAGCTGTATTATGCTTGTAAAGAGCAGAATAAAAAGATTTACGAAATAGCGCTTGATAATGAAGCATCTAACGGTGAATATTCTGAATATCACGTAAGGCTTCAAGCTAAAAAGAGCTTAGATGCTATGAAAGAAGCAATTAAATCAGGTTTAAAATCAACTGAACCTTCACCAAGCGGTATGAGCGGCGATGATTGCGATAAGCTTCAGAAAAGATTTGAAAAATCCCCGTCAATACTAGGTTCTACTGCACAAAAGATGTTGACTTATGCTCTGGCAACAAGCGAACAAAATCTCAGAATGGGTACAATTGTAGCTTGTCCGACAGCGGGTTCTTGCGGAATTGTTCCTGCTGTTTTGGTAGCCTATGCCGAGGATAATAAAATACCTGAAGGTGAACAGATAAACGCATTGATTACGGCGGGTGAAGTCGGGAGACTTGTTGCAAATAAAATGGCTCTTGCCGGTGCTGTAGGAGGTTGTCAGGCTGAATGCGGTGTTGCTTCCGCAATGGCATCTGCTGCGCTGACACAAATGAGAGGCGGGAATACGAAACAAATAATTAACGCTGTTGCTCTGGCTTTAAAAAATATTATGGGACTAACCTGTGATCCGGTTTGCGGACTTGTGGAAATCCCTTGTGTTAAACGCAACCCGTTTCTGGCACTTCATGCCGTAACAGCATCCGAGCTTGCTATGGCTGATATTATATCGAAAATTCCTATTGATGAAGTTGTAGATGCTATGGAACAAACAGGTCAACTGATGTCGCCGTTATTAAAAGAAAGTTCTCAGGGCGGTCTTGCAAAGACCAAAACTGCTGTTGCTCTTGAAAAAAATATTTTAAAATAATGTCTTTGTTAACTTATGTAACAAATCTGTTTGATTAAGTCAATTTTGTGGAAAATATATCCTTAATATATATATAAGAAATAAGAGTATAATATTGAGGAGTATAAAACTATGACTGGTCCTATTAAAGCTATTGGTTTCGGCGAAAAGACAATTGAAGGCTTCGGCAGCTTACCTGTTGATGCAAATAATAAAAAGGTGAAAAAGTTTGAAGAAGAACTTTTGCAATCAGGTTTGTCAGGTACACCTATTAAAACAGCTTATATGCCTGATATCGGAAATATCGGCGGATTGCTCGGCGGCAAGGGTTCAGGGCAGGCTGCAACTCAGGTTTAATGACTTTGCAAAATGATTATATTTGATATAAACTAGTCTTCGAAATGAGGACTAGTTTTTATGTTACTTACAGCTGATATAGGAAATACAAGTATAACATTAGGGATTTTTGAGGAAGATGCTCTGGTTGAAGAATACAGACTTGCTTCGGATAAAGATTTGTCACTTGAAGAGTATGAAGTTCTTTTAAAATCTTTATTTAAAGATTTCAAAGTTGACGGATGTATAATTTCTTCTGTTGTAGAGGAACTTACAAATAAATTCAAAACAGCTGTAAATAATGTGTTTAAGTTTGAAGCAATTGTTTTATCGACCAATATTAATACCGGAGTTGAAATATTACTTGATAATCCTAATGAAGCAGGTGCTGACAGAATTGCAAATGCAGCAGGAGCTTATGTCTTATATAATCATCCAGTAATAGTTGTTGACTTTGGTACTGCAACAACATTTGATATAGTAAATGCTAAAGGACAGTTTATAGGCGGAGTTATAGCTCCGGGTGTTACTCTACAGTTAAAAGCATTGAATAAATTTACTTCTAAATTGCCGAGAATTGATGTTACTCTTTCTAATTTTGCAATAGGGCATAACACTACAGATGCTATATTATCGGGAGTTTTAAGAGGTTCTGCCGCAATGATTGACGGATTGGTGGAGCAATGCGAAAAAGAACTGGGACAGCGTGCTGTTCTTGTAGCTACGGGCGGATATTCGGGACTAATTGCAAATTATCTTAAACGCCCTTTCGATTTTATTAACCCGACTTTAACCCTTGAGGGGTTGAGATATTTATATCAAATTAATAAATTAAATATTGTAAGTAAACTGCAAAAAGTTACCCATTAAGTTTTCGTTCCAAACCTGAACATTGTCCGGCACAGATAGAACTACGGGTGTAAAGTTCCAAATATATTTTATATCTGCTTTTACAAGAAAATCTGCTGTTGTTTGTGCGAACTGCCTTGGAACAGTTAATATTGCAATATCGGCACCTTCTTGTAAAGCGATTTCGGGTAGTTCAGATATTTCTTTTATTTTCATTCCGTTAACGATTTTGCCTATTTTGTTCGGATCATTATCAAATAATCCTAAAATATTCAGCCCGTAATCAATAAAATTGTCATATTTTGCAATAGCAGAGCCTAGATTACCTGCGCCAATAATAAAAGCTTTTTTTGTTTTCTTAAATCCTAAAGTTTTTTCAATTGAGATTTTTAACTCTTTAACAATGTAGCCCACCCTGCATTTGCCTGAATTATTCAGTAAATTAATATCTTTTCTAACCTGAGAATCATCAATATTCAGTAATTGAGCAATTTGTTTGCTTGAAATAAATTCAATATTATCATTGATATAATCCGATAAAATACAATGATATAAGGTTAATCTGTTAATAACTTTGTCCGAAATCTTCTTTTCCATACCAATAGTTTATCACAAAGTTAAAAGTTAATTTATATTGCAAAGAGCTGTAATATATGTTAAACTGAATATTGAAATATAAGAAAGAAGCAACCAGCGTAGCTGCTGGATCCGCCACATCGGGTTTTGCAT
>HF991464.1:0-883 GCA_000433095.1 Clostridium sp. CAG:967
ACGGTTGCCCCCCCCCCAACGTGACTTAATCTTTTCATAACTGCTCCTTATATACTTTAACCGTTTTTATTATAACATATTTAACCCAGTAGTTCAAGACTGTTTAATTTTTCTCTTATTTCATTCATCAAATTCACATCGTCTGTTTGACGTGCATAGTTTTGAGCTTTTGTTAACAGACCTTTGGCTTTTGAAACATTGCTGTATTCAACCATTATATCAGCTGCTTTTGAATAATTTTGAGCAACTTTCAAAGGTGAGTCAGCATCAGTATAATGCTGAACTGCTTTTGAGTATGACTTTAAAGCTTCCTGCGGTTCGCCGAATTTTTCATATGCATTACCGAGACTTGAAGATACAAAACCTTTTATTTTTGAATTGTCGATTTGTGCTGCCAAATCATCAGCCACAGAGTAATAATCCATAGCTTGATCTTCATACATATCGGTAAAAATATTACCCATTTTAGTCAACGAAGTTGATTGAGCTGCAAAATTATCTTCCTGTCCCGCATAAGATATTGAATTAAAGTAATGGTCCAATGCAGGTTCAATTTGATTTACATCGTCGTAAATCTGTGCCATTGAATAATGTGCTTTTGTTTTAACATTATTATCAGTAGTATTTTGAACAGACTGATTGTAACTTTTCAAAGCTTGAGCATAGTAGTCGTGGTCATCATAAATTCTGCCGACTTCATAGAAAATTTTTGACTTGGTTTCTGTATCACCGACTTCATCTGCACGTTCAAGCGCTTTTTGGAAAGTTGCAATTGCTTTTTCAGGTTCGTTTGCATAAGAAGCCTTTTTAGCCTGAATAAATAATGACTTTAACTCTTTGTCCTGAGGAATTAGAGATATTACCTTAGAATTTGTGTCGATTT
>HF991464.1:944-17682 GCA_000433095.1 Clostridium sp. CAG:967
CTGTTACGGTTTCATTTACAACTGTTTTATTTTCGGTTTTTGCTTCCTGCTGTGTACTTCCTTCAGGGAATTTTACCAGAAATTGAGGGTTAATATCACCTTCGTTGTAGCTGAAATCAATCTGTTGTAAAAATAATGCATCAACCCAGTTTTCAACAACTTTTGACTCTTTGTTCAGGGTTTTGGAAATATAATTATCAAGAATTGTTGAAGCATTTTTTAAATTTGATTTAACAAGTTTGGTGTTAGGGTTATCTTTTTTAACCTGAGCTTCAATTAGGGTAAGATAGCCGTTGACCTCTTCTTTCAAATCATCCGGAGTACCGATAGCGGCAGCTGTGTTTTTAAAATCTTTTAGAATTTGTGCAATGTTAATAACTGTGCTTCTGCCTGATAAAGTCCTGGTTGGAGCAGCTGCATCAGTATGATTTACTGTTGTTTGAGGGGTATTTTGGGCAGCTCTTGTGTGCACCTGACTTTGAATTTGAGAACGCATTTGACGCCAGTCAACCTGTTCTCCGTTATTTTGAGCACGCAGGTAAGCAGGTGAGTATGACTGTTTGTTTTGTTCTACATATTGAAGACCTTTACTTTTTGCATTCTGATTAGATTGCTCCTCACGCTGTGCAGCAGAAGATGCATTTTTTTCTTCATCTTGTTTTTTCTTAACAAGACTTCTGCCGTCTTTATTTAAATAAGGTCTTTGAAATACACCGTTTAACACAAATTCTACCCTCTGGTACATTTAATATATACCAAAACCTGCTTTTCTTGCTCATACTTTCGTATGATATCTACAATTTTTATTTAAGGTTATTTTCATCGAAGTCAAAACATGCTAATCTTAATTTATGAAAGAAATTTTTCTTTATACTTCCGACAAAATTAAGCTTGCCGTAAATCATTACCAAACAGGGTATGACAGTGTTGTTATACTTGCCCACGGCTGGTTTATGACAAAAGACAGCAAGGCTTTTTCTGAAATGGCTGAAATGTTTTCCGAATATTTTGATGTTATTTCCTTTGATTTTAGGGGACACGGAAAAAGCTCAGGGTTTTATACTTTCACAAGCAGAGAAATAATTGATTTAAAAACTGTTGTCGACTTTGCAAAAAAGCATTACAAAAAAATTTACCTTGCGGGATTTTCTCTTGGAGCCTCTATTGCACTAATCCATTGTGCACAAAACAACGATGTTGATAAAGTTATTGCAGTTTCGCCGCCTTGCGATTTCAATAAAATTGAAAACCGTATGTGGAAAAAAGAAGCATTCATTCCGACTTTGAAAAAATTTGAGCTTAAACGTTGGCTTTCTGTACGCCCGTCAATAATAATCCATAAAAAAATAAAGCCGATTGATATTGTAAAACAAATCAAAATTCCGATTTTGTTTATTGCAGGTAAAAAAGATCCTACAGTATATTGCTGGCATACTCAAAAGCTTTATGAAAACGCAAAGTGTGAAAAACGTTTTGAACTTTTTGAAAACGGCATACACGCAGAAGATTTATTTCTGGATGCTCCAGAAAAGTTTATAAATCTCTGTGTTAACTGGCTGAAATAACCATTTCGCAATTTTTGCAATCAAAGTGAAGCGGATATCTTTTTCCTTTTTCATCAATCAAATAAAGTTTTTTAGGCGACTTGCACATATCAAAAGCGAATTTCAGACAGTGTTTAGTGCGCATTAATTCATAAGGCGCAGAGCCGCTTTCAGCAGACATCTCACAAACTTTAGAGCCGCATTTTTCATAAAACTCTTTTGCAGAATTGTTATGGATATTTGCTTTGTAATCAAGTTCTTTTTGCGGAAATTCCGTATAATGCAGCGGCTTTTGATATTCCCGCCTGTAATTTTTCAAACGTTCTTCCATAAGTTTTTCAAGCAGTGCTCTCCTCAACTCATTGATTTCGGAAATCGGTATAAAAGGCAGGTCGGAACAAACGCAGACTTTCCTTGTAAAAAAATCGCTTTCGCCTGTTTTTTCCATTTGTCTTATAAATGTTTCCTGCATTTTCTGAGGATTTTTAGGAGTTTCATCAAACTCAACCTGTATCTGTGCTGAATTTTTATTATCGTCAATAGCTGTTATAATTCCGTCACGATAGACGATTTCTGCTCCTATGCGCCGTTTAATCTTTGAATTTGCAAGCGTTTTTTCAAATTGAAAATCATTGTTTCTGTAAATTTCGGTACCGGCTTTAATCCCGTTCATACGGTTAGGAAAAACTCTGTTGTTCTCCGTTTTATTTACAAGACAGCCTTCAAAATGCCCGCCGAGCATAAAGCATAACCCGTCCTGATTATTCAACTGAACTTTTGTTTTTATCTCAAAAAAATCTCTGCCGGCTTTTGTAACGGTTCCGATTTTTTCACCTATTGCTTTGGGCGTATCAAAGTTATAGCATTTACTTCGTTTTTTCAAAAAATATTCCGTAAATCCACGATTAAAGCTCTTGTTTACATCGGGCTCAAAATCCATAAATACCTGACCTGACGAAGATTTTCTCCCGCAGTTATCAAGCAGTTTTCTGTAATAAGCAACAACATTTCTTACGTAATTCTCGTCTTTCAAACGCCCTTCTATTTTAAAAGATTTCACTCCTGCTTTTGCAAGTTCTTCAATTTGTGCTGATGCGTTAAAGTCTTTCAAACTTAAAAGATGCTTATCCTTTGCAATAACATTTCCGTCTTCATCGACAAGCGTATATTTTTTACGGCATGCCTGAGCGCATTCCCCCCTGTTAGCGGAACGTCCGCCGATATAATGGCTCATATAGCACTGACCGCTGTAACTTACGCATAAAGCTCCATGGATAAATGTTTCCACCTCAATTGCATCTTCATCATCCTTTGCAGAAACAGCAGAACAAATTTCTCTAATTTTTTCGAGTGAAAGCTCTCTTGCAAGAATTACTCTTGAAACACCTATGTTTTTGAAAAATTCGGCTTTTTCCAAAGTCCTTGTGTCACATTGAGTGCTGGCGTGAATTTGTATGGGAGGAAGTTCACCTTTAACAGCAAGTTCCAAAATTCCCATATCCTGAACGATTATTGCATCAACTCCGATTTCATAAAGCTTATTAATAAGCTCTTTTGCCTCAACAAGTTCATCATCTGTCAAAATCGTGTTAATCGTAACGTGAACTTTTACATAAAATCTGTGAGCATAATCAACAATTTCTTTAATATCTTCCAAGGAATTACCTGCTGCCTGACGTGCTCCAAACTTTGGCGAACCTATATAAACAGCATCGGCACCGCTTTCTATTGCAGCTGCGGCTGTATTTTTGTCCTTTGCAGGAGCCAGCAATTCCAACTTTCTTTTAGTAATCATAATATAAATTATAATACAAAAAAAAGGACGTCCTTAAAAGGCGCCCTTTTTTTAAAAAGTTAAATCTTACAGAGGTTTCAAAGAATCTCTGTAAATTGCTTCTACAACATCTCTGCCGTTTCCTGACGGAGCAATGTCCAAAAGACCTGCAAGAGAAGGTGTTGTGTAAACAAGGTCAACAAGTTTTTCAACATCAGCTTCAGTAAATCCTTCATCTTCAAGTTTTTGAGGAACGTCTACGGATTGAAGCCAGCTTTGAACTTCTTTTGCAGCCTTATCAGCTTCGGAAGCTTCCCCTCTTAATCCCGGTGCAATAGGAGCAAGGATATCAGCCAATACATGCGGTCTATCTTTGTAAATTGTTTTTACTACCGCAGGTAAAAGGATTGCTAAGCCCAAACCGTGTGACAATTCAGGTTTAACAGCACTCAAAGGGTGTTCCAGAGCGTGTGTATAATGCAATAAACCGTTATCAAAACTTACACCGCCCATCATAGCAGCGTATGCAAGGAAGTAACGAGCTTCTAAATCATCAGGATTTGCAATAGCTTTCGGCAAGTATTTAGCCACAAGTTCAATAACCTGTTTTGCAAGACTTATTGAATAAGGTGATGCAACTGTTGAAGTTGCAGCTTCTACAACGTGGTTAACAGCATCAATTGAAACGTATCTTGTTTGTTTAGGCGACAATTTAGTCATTAACTGAGGATCATCAATTGCAAACATAGGATAAATACAATCGTACGCAATTGCCGGTTTGAAGTTCTTTTCAAGGTTTGTTACAACCGCAAATCTGTTTGTTTCAGTACCTGTACCGTGAGTTAAGTTAATAGATACGATAGGCGCAGCTTTTTCAGGCGCAAATTCAAAATCATAAATATTTTCAGCAGTTTTTTCAGGGTATTCAAGCAGGATTGCAACTGATTTACCTGCATCAGTCGGCGAACCGCCTCCGATTGCAATAACAGCTTTTGCTCCGAAATCTCTTGCCATTTTGGCAGCATCGTTTACGTGAACCGTTGTAGGGTTTGGAGTAACCTGATCATAATTAATATATCCGATACCGTTATCTTTCAGAGCTTTTTCAACATAATCCCATGCTCCTGTAGCTTTGTAAGCATTTCTGCCTGACATAACGATAACTTTGTCAATTCCTTTAGTTTTTAAAACACGAGCAATGTCATCAATTTTTTTGATAGCACCTACGCCAAAATAAACATTTGTTCTTGTGCGGATTTCAACAACTTGATTGATATCAATATCTTTTTCCCACATGCTAAACTCTCCTTTCAATAAACTTATTCAATGACATTATCAGACAAAAAATTTTTGTTTGCAACAAACAAAATACATTCACTAAATGATTTATTACCACAAAAAACGATATATTATTAAATTAAAGGGTAAGCCCGACTGCTCAGCTTTCATGGAACAAACTGAAAATTTGTCAGAACATTGAAAGGGGGTGGTAAAGTGGATTTCAGTATAACTGAAAAAGCGTTAGTGCTTATCTTACTGATAATACTAACGCTAAAAACACTATAAGGGGCTTTTAAAGTGCGGACTGCAATCCGCTGGTCGGATTATTCGGGTTGTCGCCGGAGTAACGTCCGGCTCCATCTCACGGGCTGGGTTCGCTATCGCTCACACGGCGCCCTACCGAAAATCCTCCGCCCTTTTCTATATTATAACTCATTTTTTCAAAAATTCAAGAGTTGTTATTTTATTTTTTTAAACTCGATTTCATAACCCAGAACCCCTGCAAGAAACTGAACTTCGTCATATTTCATTGAGTTCCTGTTTAGCTTTTGGGAGATACTATACTGAGTTATACTTTTGCCTGCAATCTGACTTGCCATATCAGCAAGCTGTTTAATTGTCTTATTTTCTTCCAATAACAATTTTCTTAAGTCTTTATTTGCACTCATATATCAATTATATATTTATAAAATTATTATTGACAATTAAAAATTATTCTGTTATTATTTAAATCGTTTTTAATTTAATTATATTATAAACAATTTAAATATATTAAGAAAGGTTAATTATGTGCACTGATAAAGAAAAACTTAAAATCATAGAGGAGGAAACTCTATATATCGAAGCCATAAATAAAGTGCTTTATGATGCAATTACGCATACCGAAATCAGCAACGACGGAGATTATCTCTCCTTGCTTGAGTTACAAAATAAATCCATTGACAAAGTTACAGAACTTTTTTAAAGTATTCAATTGTTTTTAACAAGCCGTCACGGACATGAACTGTTGGCTCGTAACCCAGCTTTTCTTTTGCCAAAGTCAAATCCGGACGGCGCTGACAAGGATCATCGGACGGAAGAGGCTTAAAGACTATATTTGATTTTGAACCGGACAACTCTATTATCATTTTTGCAAGCTCAAGAATTGTATACTCACCGTCGTTTCCTACATTCACAGGACCCATAAAGTCCTCTGTGTTCATCAATGTAATCATTCCACGCACCAGATCATCAACATAGCAGAATGAACGGGTTTGAGAACCGTTTCCGTATATTGTTATATCCTCGTTTTTCAAAGCCTGTAAAATAAAGTTTGAAACAACTCTGCCATCGTTTTCAGCCATTCGTGGACCGTATGTGTTGAAAATTCTGATAATTCTTATATCAACATTATGCTGCCTGTGATAATCCATCATCAAGGCTTCTGCTACACGTTTCCCCTCGTCATAACAGCTTCTTAAGCCTATAGGGTTAACGTTGCCCCAGTAATCTTCTCTTTGCGGATGCACTACAGGGTCCCCGTAAACCTCGCTTGTAGATGCCTGCAAAATCCTTGCCTTGGTTTCATCAGCCAAATCCAGCATATTTGTAACCCCGAGAACGTTGGTTTTAATTGTTTTTATAGCGTTGTACTGGTAATGAATAGGGCTTGCAGGACAGGCAAGGTTATAAATCTGATCAACTTCAAGTATGATAGGCTCAATAATATCATGTCTTATGAGCTCAAACTCTTTGTTATCCAAAAGATGTTCTATATTTTTTCTGGAACCCGTAAAAAAGTTATCAAGACAAATTACGTGATTGCCTTGCTCCAAAAGTTTTTCGGATAAGTGTGAACCTATAAAGCCTGCTCCGCCTGTAATTAAAATATTTTTCATAAAACCCTCATTCTTAAAATTATTTTATCATAAAAATATTAATGCGAAGAACTTATAAAAGACCTATCCGCAGGAAAACTCCCGCCATTTAGACGGGAGAAGGAATGAAAGTAAGCCTGGCGCTTAACCGCCACTTAGGTTTTCGTGTAATTTTCACGAAAACAGCTTATTTTATTTCAGTTTTGTTTCTAGTAATTTTAAACGTGCATCCTGCTGTCTTACAATATTTTCAAGTTCCTGAATTCTCCTGTCCTGTGCAGAAACTTTTGCATCAAGTTCCTTGATTGCATTGATGACTGCATAGAACATATCTTCCATGCGGATTGATAAAAATCCGTCAGCACCTTTTTTTACTGCATCAGGGAAGATTTTCTGTAAATCCTGTGCGATTACACCGACACGTGGAGTTTTGCTTTCGTCTTGTTTAAATGTGTAGTTAAAGATTTTCAATTGACGGATTTTATCCAGTCCTGATGTATTTTCTTCACCTACATATTTCAAACGTCTGTCAGATGAAAAGAAACTGTCGCTAGGATCACCTATGTTATCAAATTCTATTTGGTTATCAATATATTTTGTTCTAAAAGAACCGTATCTGGCATCTCTACCGCCGCTTTTCTTACGTGGCATCGTAATCAGGTCACCACGCACGACAAAGTCTGCATTGACAACTGCTAATGCATAATCCCCACGTTTATGAAGCTCCATAATACTGTTTACATCAGAATCATACCTTCCGTCAGGACGTTTAAAATGACCTGCTGTACCAAAGTATATACTTTCTGTTGAGGTATCACTTTTTTGTACAGGATCACTCGGTCCCGAATTTGCTCCAATACAGATTTTATTTGTACCTGTTACACCATTACAAGCATTAAAACCTATGGCTACATTATTCGTACCTCTTGCATGACTGATTACTCCAAGTGCAACTGAATTCTCGGCTGAAGAGATTGCCCCGTCGCCTATGGCTATTGCACCTTGACCTGTTGCGGATGTTGTTGATTGTTCTGCATTACTTCCTATAGCTATGCTGCTTTCCCCGGAAGCATATACTTCTGTTCCGATAGCAATTGCATCATTTTCGCCTGTGTGTGCGCTTCTGCCTATTGCAACAGAGTTTGTGGAACCGGCTTCTGCATCATTGCCGATAGATATACCCGAATCATAGGATGCTTCTGCAGAGGTACCAACAGCTATAGCATTTCCACCACTTGAAGATGCACTATAACCAAGTGCCAGTGATTTTTCAGCACTGGCTGTAGAAAGTGTACCTAATGACATTGCATACTCTTCTGTACTGCGTGAGCTTACACCAAGGGAAACGGAATAGCCTTTGGTAGATTGTGCATTACCGCCTATAGCAAGACTTGATGAACCTGTTGCACGGGTACGGCTATCCATTGATGAACCTATTCCTCCGGGACCTATTGCTACTGAATTTGCGCCGTTAGATAATGCATAACCTATAGCAACAGCTCCGTTAGCTCCGGCTGTTGGCTGCTCTAATGCTCCGCCACCACCCAGTGCTATGGAACCTTTGCCTGATGCAGTGGCGCCATAACCTACTGCTGTGGAATTTTCTCCCCCAGCTTCAGTTAAATATCCGACGGCTACTGAAGAAGTATTTCCAGCTTTTGATGATTTACCAATAGCTATAGCATTTTCGTCAGTATCAGTAAGTGCGCCGATTGCTACAGCATTTGAACCAAGAGTGCCACCGGCATTCAACGAACCCAATAATACACTGTTATTCCTTAATCTTAGTAAACCCTGGTTGGTAGTGTCAAACTTGAATGCAATATGATCACCATGACCTTGACTATTTGCATTAATAATTAATTTCGCAGGTTCATCAGTAGTCTCAAACTCCCGTTGACCGATCATTGCTGTCTGGTTGACACCTAAACCATAGTAGGCATCAGACAAATTTCCCTCAGAATATCTCCATGGAGATGACTGTTCGGTCTTGTTTCTTGTGGTCATTACGGGTGCCATGGCAGCCAATACGATACTCAAGATCAGCATTACAACCATCATCTCCGCTAACGTAAAACCGATTGATTTCTGTTTTAAAAACGGCTCAAGGAGTGCTTTTAGAGTGCCCCCCCCCCGAAATTATAAGCAGCTAAATCTTTTTTACTTCTTGACATTCTTTCACTCCTGATTAATTACTTACTTTTTCATTATAAAGCCTTTTTCTACTTTTTCAAGAGATGCCGGACTTCACAACAATAAAAAAGACCTGTTGAAAAAGGAAACTTTACAACAAAAAAATACACCTGTTTAATAACAGGTGTATTTTGAATTTTTCATTAATTTTTACTTGTCATCTAAAGCTGCTACACCCGGTAACACTTTACCTTCGATGAATTCAAGAGAAGCTCCGCCGCCTGTTGAAACGTGTGTAAAATCTTCTGCTTTGAAGAATTTTTTAGCAGCAGATACAGAATCACCACCGCCGATAACAGAAGTTGCACCGTTTTTAGTAGCTTCAACTACAGCTTCCAATACAGCTTTTGTACCTTCTGCAAATTTAGGATTTTCAAATGCGCCTACAGGTCCGTTCATCAAAATTGTTTTAGAATTTTTGATAACGTCTGCAAATGCTTTTCTTGAGTCAGGGCCTGCATCTACGCCTTCAAATCCGTCAGGAATTTCGTTAATTGCAACAAATTTGTTTGTTCCGTTTCCTGAGAAGTCATCTGCTGCAAGAACATCTGTAGCCATAATGATTTTTACACCTTTATCAGCTGCTTTCTTTTCAATAGCTTTTGCAACATCCATTTGATCGTCTTCACAAATTGAGTTACCGATTTTACCACCGTTAGCTTTTACAAATGTATAAGCCATACCGCCGCCGATAATCAAATTGTCAACTTTATCAATAAGGTTTTCTAAAACACCGATTTTAGAAGAAACTTTAGCACCGCCTACAATAGCTGTGAACGGTCTTTGAGGATTATCAAGAGCTTGTGACAGGCATCTGATTTCTTTTTCCATTAACAAGCCTGAAACAGCAGGTTTTAAAACTTTAGCCAATTTAGCTGTTGAAGTGTGGTTTCTGTGAGCTGCACCAAAAGCATCGTTTACATAGAAATCACCGAGTTTAGCCAATTCATTAGCAAAAGTCATATCATCATCTTTTGCTTCTTCAGCTTTGTAGTAACGGATGTTTTCCAATAATGCAACCTGACCGTCTTTTAAGCTTTCCAATTCTTTATCTGCACCTTCGCCTACAGGTGATTTTACAAATAAAACATCTTCACCCAAAACTTTAGACATATGTTTTGCAACAGGTTCTAAAGAAAATTCAGGGTTCCATTCGCCTTTTGGTCTGCCTAAGTGCGCCATTAATATAATTTTAGCTCCTTTTTCCTGTAAAGCTCTTACTGTAGGAATAATAGCCTGAATTCTTGTATCATCGGTAACGTTTTTGTCTGCATCTAAAGGTACGTTTACGTCAACTCTTACAAGAGCACGTTTTCCTTTAACATCACCTAAGTCTTTAATGGATTTTTTCATAATTTTCTCTCCTTTTTAAAATGAAATATTCATTGCAAAATCATCATACAAAAAACATGAAATTAATCCAAGTAACCAATTAAAAATTTTATCTTTCATTTTAATCTTAAATCACTAAAGAAAGGATTTACTTATGAAGAAAAAAATATTTGGTGTGCTTGTTGTAATAACAGCTTTTGCAGCGGGTTATTCAATCAATAACATCGCTGTTTCGGGGACAAACCCTGACTATAAAGTTGCTATTGTGGACATTCAAAAAATTGTATCTAATTCATCTGAAATTAAAGCTTTGAAAACTGATCAGGAAAAACAGGTTCAGGCGATGCAGGCAACAATTGACAAGGCAAGAGCAGAAATTTCCAAAGAGAAAGACCCTGCTAAAATTGCTCAGTTGGAAGAAAAATACAGAAATGAAATTAATCAGCAAAAGCTTGCACTTGATACATCTTACAACAGCAAATTAACAGCTATAGATAATAAGATTAAAACTGCGGTAGTAGAAAAAGCACGCAGCATGAACTACAATATTGTACTGCCCAAAAACACTGTTTTATATGGCGGAGATGATATAACCGATCAGGTTTCAACAATAATTAAATAGATTTATCAGCCGTTATAATCGAAGAATATTAATCATTATGGAGTTTCCGGTTTTGTAATTTTCTTTCCAAACCTGACGGCTGATTTGTTTTTTTTGTTTGTCAATATTATACAATTCGTTATCAAATAATTGTTTGGATTTAACATTTTCATAGCACGCAGATTTGAACTCATCATTCATAAATTCACACTCGGCAAGAGCATCTTCAAAATCCGCACGTCTTTTTGCCCAATAATTATAAATCTCCTGAGTTGCTTTTGTACCGTCAGGCCAGAACCATTTTATATCTTTGTATTGCGCATCTTCCAAACCCAAAGGACATAAATCATTCCAAACAGGACGTTCCGAAGCCTTAGGCATATTTATGATTTCAGATGCTGACACTGAACTAATACAAAAACCCAAGATCAAAAGAAGATTTATTAAATTTTTTGTTTTAAAAAAATTATACATATAATCCTATTTATTATTATAATGTATTATAAGATTTTTTCAACCTCTACAGGTTATATGCTATAATGGAATTGATGAACGAGAATTTAAAACAAACACTAAAACTGCTTCCGTCGCTTCCCGGATGTTATATTTACTACAACAAAGACGGGGAGATAATTTATGTCGGCAAAGCGAAAATTCTCAAGCGGCGTGTAATGAGCTACTTTAACAGAAAACATGACAGCGTTAAAGTAGAAGTTCTTGTGTCGCAAATCGAACGAATGGAATATATAATAACCAATACAGAAGTTGAGGCTTTAATTCTCGAAAGCCATTTAATTAAAAAACACAAACCCCGTTATAATGTATTATTAAAAGATGACAAAAAATATCCTTACTTTTTGATTACGGATGAGGATTTCCCAAGAATTACAATCGTTCGCAAAAAAAACATGAACCCTGAGAAGGGAAGATATTACGGACCGTACACTGATGTACGTGCAATGCATGCGACACTGGACTTTTTAAAGAAGATTTTTCCCCTGAAACAGTGCAAATCCCCGAAATTCAAAGACCGTCCATGCCTGTATTACCATATTGGAAGATGCATGGCACCATGTCAAAATCTTGTATCTTCTGAAGAATATAAAAACATTGTGCGACAGGCAGAATTATTTTTATCGGGAAAACAGTCCGAATTAATGAAACAGCTTAAAGAACAGATGCAGAAATACTCTGAAAGCTTGCAGTTTGAAAAAGCCGCAAAACTCCGTGACAGTTATAATGACTTGCAAAAAACTCTGGAAAAACAAAAAGTTGTTTACGAAAATACCAAATTAAATGAAGATGTAATCTCTCTTATGGCAGATGAGGGAATTTTTGCCATTGTAATTCTTATGATTAGAGAGGGAAGGTTAATTGATAAAAAAGATTTTGTTTACGAAGTCGAAGAAGACGACAGAACAGAATTTTTCGAAACTTTCTTCAAAGAATACTACAGCACATTAAAACTTGAATATCCTGACAAAATTGTTTCAAATGAGCTTGAGGCAATAGGTGAAAAAGATTTATATGAGGAATGGCTTGAAATTCTGGCGCAAAAGAAAATCAAGATCAGTTACGGCAAATCAGCTCAGGGCAAAGAACTCCAAATGCTTGCGGATAAAAATGCGAAAGTTGTTCTGGACAATGCAAAACTTTCAAAAATGTCCAAAATAAGAGATGACTTTAATGAAATCGGCTCGTACCTGGCTGAAAAACTTGAACTGAAAAACTTTCCATACAGAATGGAATGCTATGATATTTCACATATTCAGGGAACTAATACCGTTGCATCAATGGTAACATTCATAAACGGAGTTCCTAAAAAGTCAGAATACAGGAAATTCAAAGTAAAAATGACCGAAGGAAAACCTGACGATTTTCTTTCAATGAAAGAAGTTTTAACCCGCCGATTGAACAGGCTCGGAGAAGAAAAATGGGCTAAACCCGATTTAATTATCATAGATGGAGGAAAAGGCCAGCTTTCAAGTGTAATGCAAATTATTGAAGACTTGGGTGTTTCAGGAATTGACGTAGTCAGCCTTGCAAAAAAACACGAAGAAGTTTTCCTGCCAAAACAATCAAAACCTGTTATTTTACCAAGAAATTCAAGCGCATTATTCCTTTTCCAGAGAATAAGAGATGAAGCTCACAGATTTGCCATTACCTATCACAGAAAACTACGTTCAAAATCAATGATTGAGAAGAAAAACTAATCTTCTTTTACTTTGCCTCTGTTTTTCACTGCATTATTCCAGGTTTCTTGCAGTTGTGTAAGAGTATTAGCTTTATTAAACCACCTTAAAACATAACGTTCGTCCGGTCCCAGTCCGCCGTTTAACTTTTGCCCCGTCCTGATGTCAAATTCAGCATCAGCCATTGCCAAATCCACAATAACATGCGGTGAACTGTTTTTTGAAGGCTCCATAATCAGTTTAAGATTGTTATATCTTTCAACTCTCAGGTTTCCCTGATTGTGAGCATCCGATTGGAGCTCAATTATCAGAGTTTTAAGCTCCCCTGCCAACTCGTTTAACGTCTTTGCCATATCGTTTCATCCTTAATCTTGCTTCAAAGGCTTTTAACTTATGACGAACACCTGAACCCGTTACAGATTCCGCTGCTTCCTGTATTTCAGCCTTTGTAATTTCTAAATTTTCTTCGGTTTTCTTTTCGTTTTTAACCTGCTGGGTAAGAATTTCATTTGATTTTGTAATATATACCCAGTGTTTTCTCAATTCTCCGTTTATATTAGGTCTGTTTGCCCACATTAGAACAAACCTCTCATCCGAACCCATACTGCCATCTAACTTTTCTACGGGATCAATTGCATAACAAACGGCAGATATGTTTACTGAAACCCAAAAGTGAGGAGTTGAAGTCTTTTTAGGATCCATAAAAAATTTTAAATTATTATATTTTTGTTCAACTTTTCCATGCGTGTTATAAGAATCAGTTTGCACGTTAATCAAATACTCTCTTAAACTGTTTTCAAATACACGTATAGATTCAGGCATATCTTAACTCCTAATAATATTATAATTCATCTTTCATCTTAATTGTTTAAACTGTGAATAGGTGCAGGAATTCTGCCGCCTCTGCGAACAAACCCTGTTGAAGATAATGTATTCACAGGCATTATCGGAGCCTTACCCAATAATCCGCCAAATACGACTTCTTCTCCTATTTTCTTTCCCAAAACAGGTATTAATCTAACAGCAGTTGTCTTTTTATTAATCATTCCGATTGCCATTTCATCGGCAATCATACCTGCAATAGTATCAACCGGAGTATCACCCGGTATTGCAATCATATCAAGACCTACAGAACAGACAGATGTCATAGCTTCAAGTTTATCGAAAGTCAAATATCCCTTTTCTGCTGCTTCAATCATTCCTGCATCCTCGGAAACAGGAATAAATGCGCCTGATAAACCGCCTACATGAGAGCTTGCCATAATACCGCCTTTTTTCACGGCATCGTTAAGCATTGCAAGTGCGGCTGTTGTACCGTGTGCACCCGCATGCTCCAAACCCATTGCCTGAAAAATTCCTGCTACACTGTCACCCTCATCAGGTGTTGGAGCTAACGACAAATCAATTACACCGAAAGGTATTTCAAGTCTTTGTGCCAGTTTTCTTCCTATAAGCTCACCTGTAGAAGTAATTTTATAGGCAATTTGTTTAATCTTATTTGCAAGCTCGCTAAGGCTTGCATTCTTATCTAAAGCATCAACAGCTGCCCTGACAACACCCGGACCTGATACTCCAACATTCAACGCACATTCCGGCTCGCCCACACCGCAGAATGCACCTGCCATAAACGGGTTATCCCCTGGTGAATTACAGAAAACTACAAGTTTTGCAGCGCCCAGACAATCTTTATCTTTTGTAAGTTCTGCTGTTTTTCTTATTGTTTCAGCCATTTTTAAAACAGCATCCATGTTTATGCCGGCTTTTGATGATGCAACGTTGATTGATGAACACAATCTTTCTGTCTGCGCAAGGGCTTCGGGAATACTTTCTATCAGAAGTTTATCACCTTTTGTGCAACCTTTTTCAACAAGAGCAGAAAAACCTCCGATAAAATTTACACCTGCATCTTTTGCAGCTTTATCGAGAGTTTTGGCAATCTTTACGTAATCAGGGTTTTTGCAAGACTCCCCGACTAATGAAATCGGAGTCACAGCAATTCTTTTATTGATAATTGGGATTGAATAATCATTCTCTAAATCGTTTGCATATTCAACAAGATTTTTTGCATAACGTGTAATTTTATTATAAATATTTTCACAGACAACATCTACGTCGCTGTCCATACAATCTCTTAAACTTATAGCAAGTGTGACTGTTCTTATGTCAAGGTTGTACAGCTTAATCATATTTATGGTTTCTAATATTAAATCTTCGTTTATCATTTTAAAAATTGAACTCCATGAACTAAAACTTCAGTAATATCAAGTTTCTTAACTTTCAAACGCATTTCAACACGCCTGCTCTTGTTGTAATCTTCTTTTCCGTTTGTCATTACGGGTTCTGAAAAACTTTTGCCCTCAACAACAATCATTTTCTTTAATTTGTCATTGTATTCTTTATTAAAATTGGTTTTGAACATATAATCAGCAACAGAATTGGCTCTTTGCAGGCTCAGTGTCATATTCTTCATATACTGTTCATCAGGATTTTTAATGCCTGCATAAGACTGGCTGTCTGTATGACCTTGTATAATAATGTTTTCGATTTCATTTATCAATTCTTTTTTAGAAAAAATAGTATTAATATAAATTGGAACCAGCTTATCGAGATAAGCTTTTCCTTTATCGGATAGCGTATAGCTGCTCAACTCAAACAATTCCAAATCGGAAATTTTAATATCACCTGTCATAGGATCAACCTGAGCTTCAATATTTGCTTTTTTCAAATTTTCAATAAGCTCTTTATTAACTTCAAGCTGCTGTTTTTTCTGTTCCAAACTCTGTTGTGTAAATCCTGTCATGGCAAGGACAAACAAGGTCATAAAAATGATAGCCAAACCTAAAAGCAAGTCTGCCATAGTAGTCCAGAAAATATTGTTATCATTTTCTTCTTTTTTTCCGCTTCTCATTCTTATTGCCATAACAAGTATCCTCTAAAATAAATCATCTACATCATCTGATTTGGATGCTGCACTTTTGGCAACTTCTTTCATACTTTTGTTGACCTGATTTATACCGAAAATCAAGTTTTCCAGATACGGTACAAGGTTGCTTGCAATACCGGAATTTAATGCAACTTTGAAGTGTTGAGGCATTGCTGTAATCAGATTTGATATTGAATTATTTTGAATTTTAGTTTCTTTTAAAAGTTCAAGTAAGAATTTTTCAGAAGAAATATTATCAAACAGCTTTCCGAATAAATCTTCGCATTTAGACAGCGGATTTTGGCACATTCTTTGGAAAACAATTCTTTCGAACATCAAAAACAGCAGCGAAGAACCTACAGCAATAACTGAAACAAGCGCCGCAGTCTGCATTGAAGACATCAAACCCGCAACTGATGCAATTGTTTTTTCTTGAGATGAAAAGTCAATTTTACCAAATGCAATTGCGATGTTTAAAAACGTGAACAAAGGTCCGAAACCTGTCAGAATAGTCGGTACTGTCTGTAAAAACTTATTATTGAATTTTGAAGTAATTAAAGTATCTTCATTAAAGAAGTATAAAGGATCAACAGTTGTCTGAATATTTTGAACCGTTGAAGAAACTTCTTTGTAGGTTAAATCATTGTTTTGCCCTTTAAGGGCAACGGATTCCGAAAAGACAAGTGTATTTTTGAACTCAAGCCACGAACTTGAAACATAAGGATTGGATGACATCCATTCATCAATCTCTTTAAATCTGAAATTCAAATCTGTTTTTTTAAACCTTGAGATAAACGCAAGGAGTGTTTTCAAATTTTTACCTACAAAGAAATAGTTTTTCAAACAGTAAATAATTGAAAATAAGAATGTAAACAATACAATCAAAATCGGAATATCTGTAAATATATGTACTAAGTTCATAGCCTCTCCATAATTCTATTAATTGAAAGTATAGCATAAGTTTTGGAATATGGCAAAATATAAAGTGAAAGTTGAGGAACTTATAAAAGACTTATCCGCAGGAAAACTCCCGCCCTTTAGA
>HF991465.1 GCA_000433095.1 Clostridium sp. CAG:967
GACACTGACACTGATACCGATACCGACACTGACACTGATACCGATACAGACACAGACACTGATACCGACACTGACACTGACACTGATACAGATACAGATACAGATACAGATACAGACACTGATACCGACACTGACACAGACACAGACACAGACACAGATACTGACACAGACACAGATACTGACACAGACACTGATACTGATACAGATACTGATACTGACACTGATACCGATACAGACACAGACACAGACACAGACACAGATACTGACACTGATACCGATACAGACACAGACACTGATACAGACACAGATACAGACACAGACACTGATACAGACACTGATACCGATACAGACACAGACACAGATACGGATACGGATACTGATACAGACACAGACACAGACACAGATACTGATACAGACACAGATACTGATACAGACACCGATACGGATACAGACACAGATACAGATACTGATACAGATACAGACACAGATACCGACACAGATACTGATACAGATACAGACACAGATACTGATACTGATACAGACACAGATACAGATACAGACACTGATACAGACACAGATACCGATACAGACACAGACAC
>HF991466.1:0-49978 GCA_000433095.1 Clostridium sp. CAG:967
ATTGTCAGATTAAAACGATTAGACCTGTAAAGTTTTTCTAGATATGATATACGATAAATTAAACAACATAAATAAATATAATGTAATTTCAGAAAAAGTGTCAGATTTCCTACTGGGTCTGACACCTGAAATTGCGGCAGGACGATATGTTATTGACGAAAATACATACGTTAATATTGACGTTTACAATACAAAAGATTTTAATAACTGTAAACTTGAAGCACACAAAAAGTATATAGATATACAAATGCTTTTAACAGGCAATGAACGACTTGATTATATTAACACTGACGGATTAAAAGTATCAGAGGAGTATGATGAAAATCGTGACATAATGTTTTTTGAAACTCCTGATATTCCATTAAACAGCGTACAATTAACACCGTATAATTTTGCCTTGATTTATCCCCATGAGGCTCATATGCCGCAGATAAACTATAACAATAAAACTCATAGTGTAAAAAAAGCAGTTGTAAAAATTAAAATATAAATTTAAAGCTCCTTTTAATAAGGAGCTTTTATTTATGTTAATACTTTTTCTTTATATTCTTTGACCTGAGAATTATCAAGTATTTTCAGATTAGGTTCAACATATTTTTTCATAATAACTTTTTCTACAAAAGTATCAATAGGCTTGATAGCCAATCCTAATGCAACAAAACCGCCGATTGTTTTCAACACTTTTGCATTTGTAATTTTGCTTTTTTGGAACTTCTTAATTACTTGTTCTGCCGCATCTCTAATGTACGTATCAGCATAATCAGGATCTTTTGCAAATTTAATCTTCAATTTATTAAATTGCTTCCACATTTTTTCTGAAAATTCTGCCGGCTTTTTGTTTTCCATCAAGCTTTTATGAATTTTAAACATTGTATCTATATGATCGTCTGCATATTTCAGCACCCTGTCTTTTTCTGATAAAGCAATAGACTCAGGATGTCTACGCCCGAAAATATAATTTCCGACAAGCTTAACAGGATTTTTAATCATATTTTCTTTGATTAGGTTTTCTCTTTTTGTTGATAAAGAATCTACAAAATGTTTCTTAAATTCAGGAATATTATCTTTATATTTATCAATATGACGTCTGCTCATAAACTCTTGCAAGAAGTTAGTAACTTCTTCCTGAGTTTGAAGCGAAAGACCTGTTTTTCCCATAACTCCCATAGCAGATGCAGCTTTTTGACCTGCAATAACAGCTCCGGTAGGCATTAAAACGCTGGCAAGTAACTGAAATATAGCTTGCTCTGTTCCACGTTTTGCATTCGGGTCATATGAAGTCTTTTCATTTTTGTATTTATCATAAATATCAGCACCAAAATAAAGCATTGCAGGAAACCATAATAATGTTCCTAATTTTGGAGCTACTTCACTTATTGCGGCACCTAATTCATTTGAATATGCAAGTCCACGTACAGGCCACTTCATTAAAGGATCTGAATATTGCTGCTGTTTAGTCTCTTTTTGCGGAGCTTCTTTTTGCTTTTGTGCAAAAGAAGGCAGCGCACTATTATGGGTAATAGCATAAGGGGCTAATTTAGTCAAAATTGTTGTCTCCTACCAGTCTGTAATTATTCCAACATCTATATAATACCTGAAAAATTTAATTATTGCTATTTTTCTGCTTTTTGTAAATATTTTGTAATCTTTTTATACATCTGGTTACAAGACTGTCAAAGTTTTTTATGTTGATTTTTTATATTTTACGTGTTAGTATAGATGCAAAAGGAAAAGTAATTTTATGCCAAACTTAAATTTAAACACTCAATCTTGGTGGCACCTGTTCGAAAGTACAGGTCTTTTAAGCTGGCAATAAGCTGATAATAATTTTATTTATTAATGACCTGTACTGTTTGTGCAGGTCATTTTGTATTGTCAGATTATAAAAAGGAAATTACTCATGAAAACTAATAACGTTAATAATATATCATTTACCAATGCAGGTAATATCGGAACATGTTTAAAAGCTGCAAGCAAAATTGTAGCAGTACAGGAAGGCGGTGCCGGACTTTCAAATATCAGATTTATTCAGGATACGGCTACAGGACTTGCTCCAAAAGCTGTTTTTGCAAGAAGTAAGGCTGATTTGGTTGAAAATTCGTTTTTGGAATTAAGTGAATCCATGCTTGTGTATTACTGTCCTGCAATTTTGGGAGAAGGTATTTTCAGAAAATTATATTCTAACAAATTACCTCAGAACCTTAAAAAACAAATTTCCACTCCTGCAACGGAATTATTAAAACAAAATAAAGCGCTTGATAATAAAAAATTACTCCCGGTAAAAGCTGCACTTGCGCTTAGTGCACTCGCTATACCTCTGGTTGAGTATTCATTAAACTATATAAAAAACCTTATGACTTTAAAAATGTTTAAACAAGGTAACTTTGATAACATTGCAAACCTTGATAAAGAAAAAAAGATTAATAATGAACTCAACAACAAAGTAGAAAAAAGCGCTAAAAAACACATTAAACATACAGCAGGAATTTATGCAGGATGTCTTGCTCTAAGTACTTTACTTGTAAAAAAAGGACAAAACTCAAAAGTTCTGCAAAATTTATCGGAAGCAATTCTTGCTCCAGGAACAAAGTTCTTTAAAAACAACAAAAATAAAGCAGATTTCTTTAATAAATATTTTAGCCTTGACTTTGCGGACAATAACGGCAAACTTGCTCTAAGCAAAGGACAACTTACATCATGTGTGCTTGTTGGAGGGGCAGGATATTTCGGAGCATCTAAAGACAGAGGTAAACAAAATTTTCTTGAAACTCTTTTCCGCTTTCCTCTTGTAGGTTTTTACATAATCTGCGGAAACGAATTGCTTGAAAAAGGGTTCAAAAAACTTTTATATAAAAACGGTAAATGCAAAGAATTAATCAATGAAAAACTTGAAGTCCCACAATTAAAAGACTTAAGAAAAATAGCTGAAAAACACAGCGGCAATGTTGATGCCATGTACAAAAAACTACTGAAGCAAAAAGTACTTATTGCAGGTGTACCTTTATTATTCGGCATAGGAGTAATGGGATTTTTCATAGCAGGCACTTCAAACCTGTTTACAAAATACCGCTACAATAAAGAACATAATCAAGAAACAACTAAATCTTTAAAATAAACTTCTTGCACAAGGCATAAAATTTTATTTATAAACTTTCTGTAAGCAGCTCTGTCTGCTTCGCCGGAAAGTACAATGTCAGCACTTTGCGCTGTAGGATGAATATGGGTTTTAGCCTTGCTTGATGCATTTTCATAAACTTCATCGGCAGAATCACCTAAATTTCTTTCTGCTGCACGCTGATAAAATCTTTCTTTTTGAATATCTTGCGAAACATCAACATAAATTTTAAAATCAAATGCATCCACAACTTTATCGGTTAAGGTAAAAAGTCCTTCTGAGATAATAATTTTTGACGGCACTGCAAGTTTTACATTGTCACGTCTTATTGCAGTTCCAGACATATCATATTCAGGCAGATAAACAGTATTTCCAAACAAAAGAGATTTAATGTGTTTTTTCATTAATTCTAATTCAAGCGCTTCGGGAACATCCAAATCATAATGTTTAGCAAATTCAGCAAAGCTTCCTGCTTTTTTTACCATATCCGATCTGTCATAATAATAATCATCTGTGTTAATTCTTGTAATTGCATTTTTAATACAATACTCTTCAGAAAAAGCTTGTATAGTATTGATTATGTCGAAAGCAATCGTTGATTTGCCGCTGGCAGTCTCTCCGGCAATCCCAATTGAACAAGACCTTGTTAACTTGCCGGATAAAAACAAAGCCATCTTATGAATGGCACTTTGTTTAACTTTACGAAATATTGAATTAGATGAATTAACTTCATCAGAAAAAATTTTATTAAGTCTTAATTCTATATAATCTAAAAGAGATGTATCATTAGAACGTCTGTAAACATTCTGCTTAGTTCCTGTATAAATTCTAGATATTGTATTTTGCAATGTATAAATCCTTATTTTGTTATCACATTAAAAAGTGAACATAAAAAATTTTGTCAACTGCTTTTTTTATATGTTACCAAAAATAAATTAAAAATGTACAAAGTATGTATAAATGTTTAATATTTTTAAACATTTATATTTAAATATAAAAATTTAAAAACTTGCCAATTTATGAAGCAAATCTTAACACTCCTTTTCCATAGAACAAACAGGCAATGCAATTTTTAATAAACAAGAATAGAATTTATATGAATAATAAAAAGGAGGAACGCAATGCCTGAATTTGGTACACCGTTTAAAGGTAATAAATGTGATAGAAAATTAACAAAAGATGAACTTGTTAGAGCCATAAGGTTCAGTGTCGCAGCAGAATTCGAGTCTATTCAATTCTACGAGCAGCTGAAAGAATCTATTGATAATACCGAAGCAAAAAGACTGTTAGATGAAATCGCAGATGATGAAAAAGTTCACGTAGGAAACTTTTTACAGCTTTTGAAAATGCTTGCTCCTGACGAGGAAGAACACTACGAAAAAGGAAGCATTGAAGCTGTCAAAGTAATGAACGGCGAAGATGACGATGATTAATTAAAACGTTTACAGATTTGAAAACAGCAGATAATTTCTGCTGTTTTCCCGTATTTATATTCTTTTATAAACATTCTGCATTACTTTCTCAAATCCGTTTTCTTTTAAAAACCTGTCAATAAATGAATTTTTGGTATCATGGTCACCTACAACAAATAAACTTTCAGGTTTTAATTTATTTGATACAATTTTCACAAATTTCTCTATTTTGTCATTTTCAAAATACCCCAGAACATTTCTGCACATAAGAACTGTATTTGAGTTATCATCAAGATTATGAAGCACATCATACATATCAGCCCTGTTAAACCGGACATTGTTCTTTAAAAGACTTGTTGCTTTTAAAGTTTTTTGGTTCTGAAATTGAACATCATCCTTTATAACAAGTTTTTCATTAGTTTCTCTAAAATATTTTTCATAATCATCAGAATATATCTGGAGCATCATACGGTCATGCATGGATGTATTCAAAAGTCCGCTTCCTGATGCTCTCACCATTTCTTTATCAATATCATAACCTTTAACAGGGTAAAATTTTTCAGCATCATCTTCAGAGAGGTTTTCAGCTAAAGATATAACCTTAGAATAACTTTCAGAGCCGTCAGATGAAGCAAGTATGATAACATTTACTCTGTCAGCATTTTTAAAATGCCTGTTTTCATATTTCACAAGTCTATTCCAATCCAAATCATCCCGAAACATCCAGCTGTTAGTTCCGAATTCATCTCCATTTTCCGTAACATATCGTCTGGCAGTAGTTCCAAAAGCAGGTTTTTCTGATTGAATTTTTCTGTTATCTTTAAAATAAGAATTATAAATCGGGGAATATGCATAAATTTTCATAATTTATAAATACAGCTAAATAAAAAATTTTGCTATATTTACCTTATAAAAGTATTTATATTAACTTTAATTAAAAAACTCCCTTACGGGAGTTAAAATGCCGAAGGCCGGACTCGAACCGGCACGTGGTTGCCCACACAAGATTTTGAGTCTAGCACGTCTACCAATTTCATCACTTCGGCATAAATTTAATTGTCATATACATATAATACCAAAAACATTTAAAATTTCAATCATAATTTTTTATTTTTTTATATTTACCTCTACATTATTCTAATAAGCTAATTAAATTCATTAATCTAAACGTTAAAATACCATTGAAAGAGTTGAGGTTATATGAAACGTTTTTTACTGATTTTATGTATATGTTTAATTTCTAACAATGCTGTATTATCTGCTACCGTAGAAGGCGGAGTAACAAAAACAGGAACAGGAAATGCAAGCAGAATTATTGATAACACAACTAATATGCCTGTACCGAACGCTAAAGTATCTCTGCCAAAACAAAATTACACAACTTATTCAGATAATGACGGAGCATTCAATTTGAATGCAAAAGTAAACGGAACAACTGTTTTATCGGTTGAAAAAGACGGATATAGACCATACTCATTAACCATTGATGAAAAATCCGCTGCAAGACCTATTATAGTAGGCATAGAAAAAAGCAAACCTAATGATCTTGTTATTGAAAACGATATGCTGCATTTAGGAGATGACAATTATTCGCCTAATTCTGCCAATTCAGGTGAATTTCGAGCTAAATCAATCGGACCTTTTTACAGTAAAACATTCCAGATTGCAGCTAATGCCGTCTCTAAAACAAATTATCTTGTTATAGGCTCTATAATAGGTATAGACACGTTAATGGCACGTTCCTTAAAACAGAACAGTATCGTAAATTCTTTTGCAAGCCCTCCAGAAGTTTATTTTAACGGCTCAAAAATAGCTGAAATACAATTAAACGGTGACGGACAACGAATTAAAATCCCCAACAACCTTATACGCAATGGGCAGTTAAATGAGGTTACCATTAAAACAGGTCGCAACATGAAACAAACAGCTTACATTGATTATGACGACATTGAAATCATGAACCTTTCTATACAGTCTGAATAATTACGCAAAAAAAAATGAACCTTTCTATACAGTCTGAATAATTACGAAAAAAAAAACGACCGTATCAGTCGTTAAGGGAAAAGGGAAAGGAAACAAATATTATCAGCCGATAACAATGTATGTTATTAGCCGAAAATTAAATTTTTTTTAATACAAAGCTTAGCCTATCTTTAGCAGTCTTTTTTAAGTTCATCCGCCGCCTGAGTGGAGGAGTAGGCTTAGTCTACCCGAATGTTTTGAATGTTGATTCAGTGTTCTTTTCAATAACTTTTTGAACAGCATCCATTTCTGTTTGGATAGCATCTTGCTCTGTATCTAACTGTTTCAATCTTAATTCTAAGTTTTTATCTTCTGCTTGAACAATTTCAATTTTAGCATTGATATTTTGAATTGATTGATCATATTCATATTTATCATATTCGTATTGGTTCATTGCATCGTCGTATGCAGCCTGGTCAGTAACTGTATTTGTAGTTACCGCATAAGTAACTTCATCATCCTTACCGGGGTTAAGAGTAATGTTGATGATACGACCTGTTGCATCTTGTTCTAAACGAGCTGTAACACCTTTAATTTCTTCGGTTTCTGTAGTAGAACCTACTGTGTATGTAGGAATGTTGCTTTGTGATGAACCTGTTTCATTATAAATTGCATCATCAAGAACGCTTTGTTTAACAAAATATGGAGACCATGTTCCTGTAGATGTATTTTGAACATATCTTACCTGCCAATCAGCAGTACCATATTTTTGGTTTAATTCTTCCAGATATTGCTTTTCTTCTTCTTGTAATTTAGCAATTTGAGTTTGTGACAAAGTGCTTAAATATTCATCTTTAGCAATATCTTCATCAGTAATAGTTTTTCCTAATTCTCTTAATTCTTTTGCTCCAACAAAGTAAGAATAAGAACCGTCATCATTTTCTTTTCTTGTATAGATTGAAGGAGAAGCTGAAACTACAGCAAAATCATTTTTCCAAGAAGATGTGTAGCTGATTAAATAAGTACCATCTTTTTGTGCAATCAAAGAGCTGATTGAGTTGCTCAAAGAACCGTCTTCAAATGTGTAAACAGTTTTTGTATAATCTGCAACTGACGGAGGAACCGGAACAGTCATGCCCAGCAGCTGATTATAATAGTTAGCAGACTGATTACCCAAAGTAGTTCTTTGTTGGTTAATCTGTTGCCCTTCATATTCAGTATTTGTTTTTCTGGCTGTCAGTCCTAAGAACCGAGCCTGTGATGCTGCCATTCCCATGACGTTTTCCCTTTCGCTTTGTTTCCTTGTTATACCTAACGGCACATTTTAAGGAAATCTTTAATTATCATAGCAAAAAATTTAACATTTCGTAACAATAATCATACGAATGAAGGAGGGAAATACGCCAAAATCATCTATTTAACAGGGTATAACAAATTATCTAGTTCATTAATAACATTTTCTAAAGCACCTTGCTGTGAAGCAAAAATTGTTTTACAATCGTTGCAGCTTTCAAGATAAAATTCTTTATCTGCAAGTAAATCATGCATATAAGCAGTTAATTCTTCAGAAGTTTTAACAACTTTACCTGCTTTAGAACGAGTTAAAATCCAGTAAATATCTCTGAAATTATGGATGGAAGGTCCGGAAACCGCAGGCTTATTATAAACAATTGCTTCAAGAGGGTTGTGCCCGCCTGTTTTATTAAAACTGCCCCCTATAAAAGCAAAGTCGCATATCGAATACATCTTGCTTAATTCACCCATGGTGTCTAATAAAATAATATCATTATTTTTAAAATCATCTTTGTTAGAACGCAGCCCCCATGACAAATTTGTTTTTTTCACAAGCTCAGATACATTTTCAACACGCTGCAAGTGCCTTGGTGCAAGTAACAGTTTTATGTCTGGAAATTCTTTTTTTAATTTTGAAAACGCATTTAATACAATTTCATCCTCGCCTTTATGCGTGCTGCCTGCTATAATAACACGATAAGCAGACTGACCTAAATCAATATTTGCATCAGCCTTTTTGACATCAAATTTAAGATTTTTCATAACATCAGTTCTGTCTTGAGGGGAACCGATTGCAAGAAATTTTTCTTTGTCCTCTTCGCTTTGGGTAAGAATTTTTGTATAATTTTTCAAAAATAGTTTAAAGAAATACTTCATCAATCTATAAGATTTAAAAGTAGAATCTGAAATTCTGCCGTTGATAACATATAATGGAATATTGTTTTTCTTGCAATAAAAAGAAAATGTCGGCCATAATTCGGTTTCGGCAATAAGAACCGCACTCGGATTAATTTTTTTCAAAAAAAGCTTTACACAAAAAGCTATATCGAACGGGAAATAAGTAATAAAGTCAGCAATACTGCTAAACTTTTTATTTGCAATTTCCTGTCCTGTAGCTGTGCCTGTAGTAATTACAATTTTATAATCAGGAAAAGTTTCTTTAGTCTTCTTTACCAAATTTTCTAAAGCAATAACCTCTCCCACTGACACCCCATGAAACATAATAACTTTATCGCCGAGTTCAGGTGATTTAAAATATCCCATTTTTTCTTTCCAACCCGGAATAAATTTTTTGCGGCAGGCTCTTATCAATGCATAAAAAGGCAGGCTTATAAGAAATAATATAGTTGATAAAAATTCATAAATAAACATTACACATATATTATATTATAAAAAAAATTCATGACACATATAATATAATTTATATTGACAACACTTGAGAAAAGCCATAAAATATACGTATGGCAATAGCGTATTTAAGTTTAGGATCAAATTTCGGAGACCGTATAGGTTATGTACAACAGGCAACAAGTTTACTTGGTGCAGCTGATGGTATCAGCATTATACGAACATCTGCTTTTTATGAAACAGAGCCATGGAATATGGATTCTGAAAACTGGTTTGTTAACGCTGTTGTAGAAGTTAAGACAAGTCTTCTTCCGCAGACACTTCTTTTGGAATGCCAGAGAATTGAGCAGCAGCTCGGAAGAAAACGTTCGCAAGATGCAAAATATACTGACAGAACTATAGATATTGATATACTCTTTTATAATAAAGATATTGTTAATGACGAAAATTTAATTATTCCTCACAAATTTGTTCACTTAAGAGCATTTACACTTGTTCCTCTCTTAGAATTAATACCGAACTTTGAACATCCCGTTTTACACAAAACTGTTACTGAATTACACAGTGATTTAGAAAATCCTGAAATGGTATTTTTATATGGCACAAGAGTTGAAATTTAAGGTTGCCGTAATTGGCGGCGGACCGGCAGGATGTATTTGTGCCTATTTTTTGCAAAATCATTTTGATGTAACTGTTTTTGATTATTCATCACCTCTAAGAACACTATTACCCACAGGCGGAGGCAGATGCAACCTTGCACATGCGGAATATGATTTTAAAGAATTGGCTAAATACTATCCTCGTGGAGAAAAATTTTTATATTCAGTATTCTCAAATTTCTGCACTTCAGATACTATAGATTTTTTTGAAAAAATCGGAGTACAGACCTATATTCAGGATGATATGAGAATTTTTCCCGTTTCAAACAGCTCAAAAGATGTACGTGAAAAATTTCTGAAAGCATTAAATAAAGTGAAATTCGTTAAAGCAAAAGTAACAGAAATAAATGAGGCTTTTATTGTTTCAACCGATACGGGAAACTATAATTTTGATTATGTTGTTATATCTATCGGCGGTCATTCTTCTTACAGAATGATTAAAAAAACAGGACATAACATCATAGAGCCTAAACCTGCGCTTGCAGGACTGAAAACAAAAGAAGATTTTTCATCACTCAGCGGAGTGTCGATTAAAGATGTCCTTTTTACACATCAGGGAATATCAGGTCCTGCCGTTTACAAAATCTCATCAATAAAAGCAAGAGAAAAATTCCCGTACAAATTAAGCTTTAATTTTGTTGATAATATTGATTTGCAAACAGCATTAAATGAAAACCCCCATAAAAGTATTAAAAATTTAATTTCAGATTACGTTCCAAAATCTCTTGCCGAATTTGTCCTGAAAGCAGCAGATGTAAACATAGACGAAAAATGCCACAAAATTAACGGAAAAACTCGTGACTTAATTCTTGAAAAACTTCAAAATTTTGAAGTCACAGCACAAGGAACAGTTCCTGACAGCGAAGTTGTAACAGCAGGAGGTGTTGATTTAAAAGAAATTAATCCTAAGACTATGGAATCCAAACTTGTTAAGGGATTATACTTCTGCGGAGAAGTAATGGACATAGACGGTTTTTGCGGAGGTTTCAACCTGCAAAGCTGCTGGTCTACAGGGTTTGCAGCGGCAAAGGCGTTAAATCTTACCCTTAGCAGCTAATTCTTTTTTCAAATCCTCTTTCACCTGAAAAGCATTATTATTCTTGTCAAGCTTTCTTATTGCAATCATAATTGCAGGTGCAAGTATGCCTAAAGCGCCTATGCAAGCTCCCATATTCTTCAGAATTGATCTTCTTTTCAATTTTTTTACATTATCTAAAAATGCATCAAGAGATTTTTCTTTTACGTTTGCATTTTTGAATTCTTCAAATTTATTTTGAAGTTTAGTCAGTTTTTCTGCAACACCCTTAAATTCATCCAGATCAATAAATTTTCTGTAATCAACGTTATCAGCTTGTGTTGCGTTCTTTATAACAGGCAGAACATCCGATTTTTTTGCCATTTGAACCACAAAATCATCAGGATTGTTATGAATGAAATCAAGCAATTCCTCATCTGTTATTAAAGACAGCACTTTTTTACTGCTGTTTGTAAGACTGCCGTCCAAAAATGCATCTTTTAATTCTTTGCTTTCAATAACTCTTGCATCTAAATCAATTGAAGCAGGAGTTTTTTTATTTTTTTCAGCAGCATTTTCAAGGAATTTTTGTATAGGCTTGCTTGCAAAATACATAAACGCCCAAACTGAGCCTTCTTTTATCGCATAACCTATAAGCTCTTGTCTATTTCTTGATTCTGCTAATCTTTCTGCTGTAATAGCACCATCAAGTATCATAAGGTTTTTAACGGGGTTATACATAAAATCTTGTATTCCGCCTGTAAACGAAGGTTGTTTTGTCTGTTTGCACAATTTTAAATCTTTAAATGCTTCCGGTTGTTTGTCCTCAAATGAGAATACATCCTTATCGGATTGTTTTTGTCTTGACATTTCAGCCAGAATTTCTTTTTCTGCATCTTTTTTGGTTTTGTAATGTCTGTATTTTGTCAACCCTGCATAAGAAACAATGGTTAAAGCTGTAGAGACAATAAATTTTGTCATTGCAAGGTTTTTGGTATATTTAGGATTTTTAACTGCTTCCTTGATGCTTTCTTTAATTGAAGAATCTGCGTATTCTATAGATTTTTCTAAAAGCTTGCTTCTGTTTTTTGAAAGATTTCTAACATCAAAATTAGGATCAATTTTCAAAGCTTTATACATGGTTAAATCCATAAGCTTTTTATAAACAGGAATTCCAAAAAGCCAAATGGCCTGAGTTCCAAACTCATCTAAAAATCTGTCTTTCCCTTCCAGTGCATCTCCTGTAATATAAGAACCTGCCGTTAAACCCATACTGTTGGCAACATCTTTTATTGCCATCGGGACAAGAGAATTATTATTTCCTAATTTTGAATATATACTGCTAGCATTAATTGCGGGTATCATGTTTTCCTTTCCGGGCAAATATAATTGCCGCTCAAAAATCGTACTATAGACCCCAAATTAAATTCATTAATTTGACGATTGGGGCGTTCGCCTTGATAATTGAGTTTCGTCGGATATATTGTTGCATATTTCTACCTTTCACTTTTCTTCTAAGTACACTGATTTTTTTTTATTGCTTTTTATGTGCTTTATATTAACTATTATTAACAAAAACAAGACCTCTCAAATTAGAAAGGTCTTGTTTAAAATCTTTTTTCACGACAAAAAGTAAGCGTGCTTATAACAAGCCTTTCCATTTACTTACAATTCGTCGGTATTGATTAATAATAACAGTCATAGAAATATTATAAATGAAAGAAATCAAATGTAAAGTGTTTTCTTGCAAAAAAAATCTGATTTTGCTACGATTTTATAAGGGAGAGAGTAAGATTTATGATTTTATTTTTAATATCTTTTTTGCTGGTATTTTCATCATCATATTTTATAACTTCAATGATTTGCGAAAAAAAATCATTAGAAGGATTTATATACATTTTATTGACAGCTTTTGCAAATGTAGTGCTAACGATTGAACTTCTCTCATTATTTAGTGCAATTTCACCTGTCGGGGTACTTATATTAAATGTCATATTCCTCGCTCTTTCAATATTTATTTGGAATAAAAAAAACCGACCTCAATGGACACCTGACATAAAAAATTTTTTTTACAAATATTGGCAGGCTGTCAGAAAAGATAAATACCTTTTTATATTATCAATAGGCTTTATAGTTCTTATTTCCTCTGCATTATTTCTTGCAAGCTTCATGCCTGTCATAAATGCAGATGCAGGTGCGTACCATGTATTAAGAAGCCTGTTCTGGATAAGCAACCATAACCTTAATCACTTTGAAATACCTGACACCCGCAATATTATTTTACCCGTAAACTCGGAAATAGTTTATGCCTGGATTTTAATGTTTATTAAACGTTCTGCCTGGGTTGGTTTTGTTGCTTTCGGAGGATATTTGACTGCAATATTCTCCTTATACGGAATTCTATCATTAATGCATTTAAGCATGAGAAGAAAATTATGGGTAATTTTTATTGTTTCGTCCTTCTCGTCGGTAATCTGTCAGGTTGCAGGTACAGAAACCGATATTATAATTGCAGGACTTGTTCTTGCTTCGATGTATTTGTTCTGGAAAGGTAATATTGAAAACAAAGGTGTTCCGATTTTTATGTCGGCTCTATCCTATGCACTTGCTATAGGAACTAAAAGTACGGCTTTTCTTGCTATCCCGGGAACAGCTTTATTTATGCTGGTGATATCTGTTTATTACAATAAAAAATATTTTTATAAACCATTATTTAATTTTATTGGATTTGCACTAATTAATTTTATAATATTTTCTTCTTATAACTACGTTTTAAACTTTATTAATTATGGAAATCCGATAGGCAGTGAATACTTCATGACTGTACATAGAAACCAGTACGGACTTCGTGCAATTCCTGCAAACTTCATAAAATATATGTTTATGTTTTTTGATTTTTCAGGATTTAAATGGGGGCAGTATTACGGAACAGATATTCAGGGTATTAGAGATTCATTGTTATACCTTTTAGGATTTTCAACAATACGTGACGGGCTGTATACCCGTCCGGATGTTATTAACCAAACACTTGTAGAGCCGTTAATGGGGCTTGGTGTTCTTGGTTTAATTGTATTCGTGCCTTGCTTAATCTGGGCATTAATAAAACCGGTTTTTAACAGAAATAGAATAACTTTATTATTATTGCTCTTTGCCGTTATATTTATAATTAATATTTGTACAATGTCTTATCAGCTTGCGTTTATGATATTCAGCATCAGATTTTTAATGGCTTTCTGCGTTATTTCCGCACCAATTCTGGCTTATTCATATTCAAAAAAATTTAACCTGTACAAACTTATTATCTTCTTATTTGCAATGTTTTATCTTACATTAGTATCAACACACCTGTGGGCAAGACCATTTAACAGAATTATCAAATATTTTAAATTAGGCTACCCTGTTACTCAAATCAGAGAAATTGGAGTTTGCGGGGCTTACATTACTCAAATCGACCACTTAAACAGAAATGACTACAAAAACTTTTACACCAATGAGCCATGTCTGCTAAAACGATATATCGAACAAAAAATCGACAACAAAAATAAAATATTACTTTTCGCTAATATGGGTGACGATTTAATACTTGTAAAACTGCTTGAAAACAAAGGGTATGATATTGATTTAGGCTTATACGAAAATATTGAAAATATAGATATAAACAAATACAATATAATTGTTTTTATAAATGATAACCAGACTTCCTCATACATTAAACAATTTGAGCAGCGAAAACAGGAAACCTATCTAGGACCAAACGGTCAGATTAAGCTCCGCAAACATTTGGACAACCCCTGCTATTATCTTGATAATACCAATAAATATATAACAGACTCTGATGACATCGACGTCTATCCTTATATATGCCGTTGTGTAATTAAAGATGAGTATTTGAAAAAACATTTTAATCTGAGATTAGCAGATACTCTGCCAATCAGTGCAAAGCCGTTAGATAAAAAATTCACACAGGCTGCAAAAAAATATTATTTCTACGAAAATTTAAATAATCCCGTAAAAAAATAAATGCACTAAAAAAGCGCCTCTACGGCGCTTATTAAATGGTACTCCCAGGGGAATTCGAATCCCCGTCTACACCGTGAAAGGGTGTTGTCCTAGGCCTCTAGACGATGGGAGCATGTATATTTCTTTCACGTTTCTTATATTATTATAAGCAAAATTAATTGTCAACCATTTTATTTAAATTTTTAAATTAATTATTGCAAAAGCTTGTCCTTAAAGATTTTAGGGTTCTTTGCAAGAACACAGAGCTATTAAATTTCTTCGACTGAATTTTTAGTTCATGTCAATAATTTATAAATTTATAGATTTGTTCAAAGAATAATAGCATACCGGATTAATTCTGATTTATCATATATTTTAGCTAAAACCCTTGAAAGTTTTTTGTTTTTTATGTAATATATATATATACTTTGAGAGAGAATAGGAGTAAAATTTAATGTTTGAACGTTTTACGGAGAAAGCCATAAAAGTTATAATGCTGGCTCAGGAAGAGGCACGCCGCTTAGGGCATAACTTTGTCGGCACCGAGCAGGTCTTACTTGGTCTTATCGGTGAAGGTACAGGTGTTGCTGCCAAGACTTTGAAATCTATGGGCGTAACTTTAAAAGATGCCAGAGCAGAAGTTGAAAAAATTATTGGCAGAGGCTCGGGTTTCGTTGCTGTTGAAATCCCATTTACACCAAGAGCTAAAAGAGTTCTTGAATTATCATGGGATGAAGCAAGACAACTCGGTCACAATTATATAGGTACAGAACACTTGCTTTTAGGTTTAATAAGAGAAGGTGAAGGTGTTGCAGCAAGAGTTTTGGAAAATCTTGGTGTAGACCTTAATAAAATCAGAAGCAATGTTGTTAAAATGCTTGGTGAATCTAAACCGCAATCAGTATCTTCCGGATCATCAGGTTCTTCATCATCTTCAGGCGGAAAAACAAAAACACCGAGTTTGGATGAATTCGGCAGAGATTTAACTCTTGCTGCTCAGGAATTAAGACTTGATCCTGTTGTAGGCAGAGAAAAAGAAATTGAACGTGTTATTCAAATTTTAGCACGCCGTACAAAAAATAATCCGGTACTTATCGGTGAACCTGGTGTTGGTAAAACAGCTGTAGCAGAAGGATTGGCTACAAGAATTGTTAATGCGGAAGTTCCCGACATATTGGACGGCAAAAAAGTAATCCAGCTTGATATGGGACTTTTGGTTGCCGGTACAAAATACAGAGGCGAATTTGAAGAACGTTTGAAAAAAATTATGGATGAAATTCGTCAGGCAGGAAACATTATTCTTGTTATTGATGAAATGCATACATTAATCGGTGCAGGTGCCGCTGAAGGTGCTATTGATGCTGCAAACATCTTAAAACCTGCCTTATCAAGAGGGGAAATTCAGGTAATAGGTGCAACCACTCTTGATGAATACAGAAAATATGTTGAAAAAGATTCAGCATTGGAACGCCGTTTCCAATCTGTAATCATTGACGAACCTACAGAAGATGAGTCTATTGAAATTATCAAAGGTCTTAAACCTAAATATGAAGACCACCACAAACTTATAATTTCTGACGATGCAATCGTTGCAGCAGTAAAATTATCTAACAAATATATTACAGACAGATTTTTACCTGATAAAGCAATTGATGTAATTGATGAGGCTTCATCTAAAGTTCGTTTGAAAGTTTCAAATCTTTCTCCGGAAGGAAAAGAACTTGAAAAAGAACTCAGAAACATAATAAAAGAAAAAGAAGATGCTATTAGAAATCAGGAATTTGAAAAAGCATCACAACTTCGTGATGACGAAGCCGAGATGAAAGACAGAATTCGTGAAATGGCACAAAAATACAGAGAAGAACACGAAGCTAACAAACCTACCGTTACGGCTGAAAATGTAGCGGAAGTAATTGCTACAATGACAGGTGTTCCTGTTACTAAATTAACAGAAGGTGAAAGCGAAAGACTTCTTAAACTCGAAGATACTTTACACGAAAGAGTAATAGGTCAGCATGATGCGGTTGTTGCTATTTCAAAAGCAATAAGACGTGCAAGAGTTGGTCTAAAAAGTCCTAACAGACCTATCGGAAGCTTTATATTCTCAGGTCCTACAGGGGTAGGTAAAACAGAACTTGCAAAAGCTCTTGCAGAAGCTGTTTTTGGTTCTGAGGACAACATGATAAGAGTTGATATGTCAGAATTTATGGAAAAACATTCAACAGCAAAACTTATCGGTTCACCACCGGGATACGTTGGTTATGATGACGGCGGACACTTAACTGAATTGGTTCGTAAAAAACCTTATTCGGTAATTCTTTTTGATGAAATTGAAAAAGCACACCCTGATGTATTTAACATAATGCTTCAAATACTTGATGACGGTCGTTTGACTGATGCTAAAGGACGCCATATCAACTTCAAAAATACAATCATCATTATGACATCTAACGTTGGTGCAAGTATGATTACAACAACATCTAAACTTGGTTTCTCTACTAATGATGATGAATCTAAAGACAAATACGAAAAACTCAAAGAAACAGTTACTGAAGAAATGAAAAAAGCATTCAGACCTGAGTTCTTGAACCGTATTGATGAAACAATTGTCTTTGCTCATCTGTCACAGGAAGAAATCAGAGAAATTGTTGAATTAATGCTTAAAGACTTGTTCAAACGTCTGGCTGAAAGAGAATTGTCAGTTGAGGTTACTGATGAAGTTAAAGATCATCTTGCTAAAAACGGATACTCTGAAGCTTACGGTGCAAGACCTTTGAGAAGATTAATTCAAAGAAAAATAGAAGATATGCTTGCAGAAGAAATTCTTTCAGGCAAATATGCTCCGGGAGATACGATTGTCATAAAACTTGCAGATGACAAAATCGCCTTTGAAAAAAAGAGCAAACGAGCTAAAAAAGAGGCTCCCGAAACTGAAGAAGTAGCACAATAATTAAAAAATCCGCCTTTATAAGGCGGATTTTTTCTTGCTATTTTCAAAAAAATATTATAAAGTATATATATTGGAAGTTGGTTATGGCTAAATATCAATACAGTGCTTTAAAAAATAACAATCAAATTATAAAAGGAGAAGTTGAGGCTGCAACTCCTCGTGAAGCACGTGAAAAAATTCGTTTATTAGGCTTTGTACCAACAAAAATTTACACAGAAGAAACAAATACCGTTGTACATGTTGAACAAAAAATTGCAGAAGACAACATCTGCAACAAAAATATTAAAAGATTAAGTCTTCAAGAAAAAATAATGTTTACCACCGAGCTTCAGGTATTATTATCAGCAGGCATACCGATTATAGAAGCTTTACAAACTATTGAGAATAACTCTCCGAAATGGAAAGTTAAATCAGTCAGTTTTAATATTCGTCAGGGTATCATTAGCGGAATGACTTTTGCTCAAAGCTTAACAAGCATATACGGCAAAGTTTTCGGACCTGTTTATACGTCTATGATTAAAACAGGAGAAGAAGCCGGGGAACTTGATGTTACTCTTGAAAGAATGCTGATTTTATTAAAAAAACAAGATAGCATTAAAGGAAAGATTATAAGTGCCTCAATCTATCCGGGTGTATTACTTATAATAATGCTTGGAGTAATGTTGATATTTACGAACTTTGTATTTCCTGCGTTTTACAATGTTATCCAGAACGGCGGCGGACAAATTACTATGTATTCAATGATGTTGATAGGATTTTGCGAATTCTTGAAAAACTTTTGGTGGCTTGTATTAATGGGTATAGGTGCAGGATGCTGCGCATTGACATCTTTGTTTAAAAATCCTTCATTTAAGAGCAAATGGGATGAATTCATATTAAAAATTCCGGTTATATCCGAGTTTATAAAATACATAAATCTGGCAAACTTTATGACCGTATTGCAGATCTCTTATGATGCCGGTCTTCCTATAATGGCAGGTCTTGAGCTTTCCAACAAAACTGTCGGAAACTACACAATTAAAAGACAGATTAGTAATGCGGTAACTATGGTTAAAAGCGGAAAAACTTTATCTGAAGCCTTTGGTTGTTCGCAAGCTATTCCGCCTGCACTTTTAACAATGATTTCAACAGGTGAAAAATCCGGAACATTAGGAAAAATGCTTCGTGATGCGGCAGAAGTTATTGATAAAAAAGTTGATATGGCGCTTGAAGCGATGACAAAACTGTTTGAGCCCACAGTAATAGTAATCATGGGCGCTGCTGTATTATTTATTGCAGTTGGATTTTACCAGTTGTATTACAGTATGCTAGGCTCTTTATTCTAATTTTTATTGAACCAGCGCATAATTTTATCAATAAGTCCTTCTTCTTCCTGCATTTCGGTATTAGAAAGTTTTTCCACTTTCTTTTGAATTTTTTCGTAATCGGAATTACCTTTTCCCAAATCAAGGTACTTATTATAAAACTCTAATGCAGCAGGTTTATTGCGAAGCTGTTCATACGCAGCAGCCAGTTTCCTTACTGTAGCGGCATTTCTTTTATCAAGTTCGTACAATTTTTCAAGATACTCTGCCTGTGCTCTGTAATCACCAATACTTTCTCTAAACTCTGCAAGTTTTTCAAGTGCTTTTTTATCATTAGGATTAAGCTTAACAGTTCTTTCATAGAACTCCATAGCGTGGTTTTTATCGCCTGATTCTTCCAAAAGCATTGATAATGTACTAAGAAGATTTAAATCATCGCCATTAAGCTGGTATGCGTTTAAAAATTCGTTTATCGCAACATCTTTATTGCCCCTTACAAGATTGTATCTGCCCCAGTTTAAGTGAGCATTATATTCATCATTTTTGTTTTCATAAATTAACGCACGCATTTGGTAAGTAAGCGGTGAATTCGGAGTTATTTTATTGAATTCTTCCACGCATTTCAATGCATTATCAAAATCATCAGTCATATAATAATACTGTGCTTTTAAAGAATGAAACTGTCCTATATGACTGTATTGCTCTTCCATTTCATCTAGTTTTTTAATTGCTTCATCAGTCTTATTCATATCCAAAAGACATTTTACTTTTGTAAGTTCATCAGAAGATATTTCTATAGCTCTTTCAGGATTACCGTTTTTAATATATAAGTCCGAAAGCATTTCATTTACATTAACAGTATCAAATCCTTGTTTTCTGGCTCTTTCCAAAACCTCAACAGCACTGCCTGTTGCATCTTCTTTTAAATATAGATTTGCAAGTTTAATGAAGACTTCTTCATGAGTTTCGTCATGGTCAATAACTTTTAAGTATTCGTCAATAGCTTTCATATTTTGTTCAGTCTGCTCATATAAAGTTGCAAGAACAAATCTTGCAGAAAGTATCTCCTTATCTTCCTGCGAAGCATTTATTGCTTTTTTATAATCATTAATGGCATGCTCAAGCTTGTGCTCAACAGAATGCAGGTTGCCTCTATAGACATAATATTTATATTTATCTGTTGATACGTAAATGTCCATTAATTGTTCATAAGCCAAAACATTTGTTGCATCGAATTCCAAGATTGAAGAATAATATTTTGCTGCTTCTTCTCTGTTGTTAAGAAGCATTGAAAGGTGACCGAGCCTTTCTAAAACACTCAAATCTTTTGGATTTTTTTCATGTAATTTTTTATATTCTTCAAAAGCTTCAGAATATTGTTCATTTTCTTCAAATTGTTCAGCTGTCTGTAAACTCATTTCAACTCCTTAATTTCTATCTGCTAGTTTAATTATATATTAAAAATAAATATATTAATAACCTGTTTACTATAAATTCATAGCCTAACAGTATTCCCCTTCTTGACAAAACTAAAAAAGTCGTAAATAATGAATATGGTTAAAAAAAGGAGGTTGAATATGTTATATTCAAAAGCATTAAGGGTTGCCCCCCCCCCGCAAAAGGCTTGCATCTTAAGGGGTTAAGAGGTTTTACACTTGCAGAGGTATTGATTACACTAGGCATTATCGGAGTTGTTGCTGCTTTAACATTACCTGCAGTAATTACGAATACTCAAAACAAAGAACGGCAGGAAGCATTAAAAAAAGCTTACTCTGTTTTGCAGCAAGCACTTTTAATGTACCAAAAAGACACGGGAGAAAATATAACACGTTCTACATTTAATTCGAAAACAGAATCTTTAAAAAAAGCAATTCTTCCATATTTTAACGGAGCAATTGATTGCGGTAAAGGTACAGAAAGTACCGCATGTCTTTATAAAACTACAAAATACAGAAATTATAATAACACTAATAATATAAATATTGCATTGCTGGATGACGGACAATATATCAGCACAGATGGAATGATGTATTTTTTTGAAAATAACTCTGAGGTAGCTAGCGGATATGTATTAATATTTGTAGATGTTAATGGTTTCAACAAAAAACCTAACCAGCTTGGAAGAGATTTATTTGCTTTTGAAATGGTTGAAAACGGAAGAATTTTACCTATGGGAGCAGAAGGAACTACATATGATGAAACTGTTTATTGTACAAAAACAAATTCGGCAACAACTAATGGTATTGCTTGTACGAACAAAGCATTATATGATGCTTCTTTTTGGAAAGGAAAAATTTAATTAAAACGGTTTTGCGCCTTTTGTATACCGTTATCTAAATAAAAACCGACAGCATCTATAGATGTTTTTAAAACTGTCTTTAATTCATCCAGCTGCTCTTTAGAAAAATTCTGCAAAACATAGTTTTCTGAAGGGATATTTGGCTGCGGTCCGATGCCTATCTTTAACCTGTCAAAATTTTTAGTCCCTGTATGCTGGATTATGGATTTTATCCCGTTATGACCGCCGTCAGAACCGTTTGCTCTGAACCTTATCGTACCTAAATCAAGAGCTATATCATCGTAGATTATCAATATATCTTTAACATCAATCTTATAATAATCCATGACAGCCCTTACTGCTTCACCTGACAAATTCATAAAAGTTGCAGGTTTTATAAGAATATTTTCACCGTCTTTTGTCAAAAAACATTTCAGCTTTTTTTCTTCTCTGAATGACAAGTTTTTATCCAATGCCCATTTGTCTAATACCATAAACCCCGCATTGTGTCTTGTAAAACAATACTTATCACCAATATTTCCAAGTCCTGCAATTAATTTCATCATCTTATCCTTATTAAATACGTAAGCTTGTACTATCTTCCCTTTATATTTCTTATTTTAACGTAAATAAATATTACCACACCTGTTTACCATATTTACTCTTAACAAAAAGATAAAAAACTTTTATTTTGATAATGCTAATAGATGAGGGAAAAAAGGGAGCGGGCTTTTTAAAGCAAGCTACTAGCCGATATATATAAAACAAAGAGGATAAAAAGATGAAAAATAAACCAATCATTCAAGAGAAAAGTTCTGAAAAGGTAGCAAAATTTTTGGATAAAAATTCTTTGCATAAAAAAGATTTCGCAGAAATGATAGGTGTTACTCTTTCTTACGTTTACAACCTGATAGATAACACAATACCGTTTTCTACACGGGGAACAACTTTAGAACGTATTGCAACAGTAATGGAAATCGAACCTGAAGAGTTTGAAGAATATAAAATTCCTCAAGAACCTATTTTGATTGACGATTCTGTTGAATTCTTTAAAGATGTAATGAAAGAAAAGAAAATGAGTACTATAACATTTTTAAAAGCATTCCCTCGCAAAAAACGACTTGATATAGTTGATATGCTGCGTGGAAGCCTTCCTATACCTATTGACTTTAAAGAGCTTACCATGATAGCACAGGTACTTGATTTAAGTAAAGACGATATATATGCAATGTGGGAAAAACGCATGAAACAAGTACTCGAAAGTAACGGCTTAAATATTTATTCAAACGCAGCACTTGTAAATTCAATGTTTGATTGCGCTAAAAAATTTATTCATTTAAAATAATGTTTCTAAATTATTCTCTTTACTTAAAAAAAATATATATCAATAATAAAGGCTCCGTATGGAGCCTTTATAAATTATATAACTTCTTGTGATTTGCTTTCATGACCAAAAAGATATCTGAAACCTGCGTTAGCAGCAATACCGTTTCTGCCTCCGTTACGAAGCAGAACCTGTCCATATGCTGTAAAATTATCATTAACTGTTCTTTGAATTCCTAAACCATACTGAACATATGGTTTCATACTTAAATCAGGCAAAGATGTCATATTAGCTTTAAATTCAGAGTCATTCATAATATTCCAGTTCATACCTGCTGTAAGATAAGGCTGCCAGTTATTTCGGGTATTAAGTGCAAATCTGACATTCGGAGAAATCTGTATTGCGTGCAGAGGATCTCCGCTAATCTTAACACCTGCTGCGTTTGTATAATCAAAAGTATTTACAAATGTATAGCTTAATAACAGACTAGGCTGGATAATAAATCTTCCTTCTTTGAATTCAATATTATATCCTGTTTTGTTGGCAATACCCGCCATTAACATAGGAAAATTTTCATTTCCATAACGGGTACTTGCTTCAGCAACACTTGCACCTGCATTGATACTTAGACCGCTAAAGAAATTCCCTTTATAAAAAGTTCCGGTTACACCTAAATTACCTCCGTTCTGATAAATACTGTTGCTTGCAAAATTTTGATGACTTCCGAGGTAAGAAACGTGAGCACTCAGAACACCTTCCGCACCGTTATTAAAACTGTGAACAGCAGTATCTCCACCGATAAAAGTTCCATAAGAGAAATTATTAACTTTAGGACCATTTTTAAGTCCTACAGTATCATAAGCCGCAAAAGGTCTAACCCATGTTCCGCTGCTATTTGTTTCGTTATCAAAGTAAGTTCTGCCCTCATCACGTTCAGTATCTGAAATTGCGTAACTGTTTACTAGTTTTTGAACTGCTCTGATGCTTGACGGGTTTAACATACGCATATCCATATTGTTGAATGCATTGTTATATGTGTCTAGCATTCCCATATATCCGCCAAGTTGTGCCGCAACTGCTCCAACCATTACAGCAGGGTTTAAATCATTATATGACGGACGTCCTGAATTACCTCCGTTATTTCCGCCGTTGTTAATGATACCGCTTCTTAAAAATGACATTGTTGCACTGTCAGTGTCGTAATCTACATTATATTTGAATATTTTACCCAGTGCAGTTGTAGCACTTGTATCAAGAGTAATGATTTCCTGAAGATTTTTGTCTTCCGTAATAACAACTTTTGCGGTTTCCGCATTAGCATCAGCAGTAACATTAACTCTGTTTATATTAATCTTTGCATCATTGTTAACTGTCAGAGTGTCTACCATTATATTATCAGCTTTTTGTTGAAGAAGATCAATATCAATAGCAGTATTTAAGTCTGCATTAAGATTAAGGTTCCCGAGGTTATAATCCCTGACAACACCATTTGCAAGATCCAAATTAGAAACACCATTAACATTGAATGAAGAAGCTTTTTCAAAGAAAGTTCCGTCAGCACCTACAGCTATTGTTCCTCCATAAAGATTAACTCCACCCTTATAGTCATTCATGTTGTTATTAAGAACTATAGTACCGCCTACAGGAGCTGAAACAGGAATCTTATTCCCGTCAGGAGTTTGCGCATTGTCTGCGTTATCCCAATCTCCGGCGTTGTTTATATTGATTACACCCTCAGAATTTGTAGATGTAATTCTGTCATTAAATATAATTTTGCTGTCGCCTGCATTAAGGTTAATAATACCTTTGTCGTTATGAATAGCATTTGAAGTCAATGAGTTTTCATCTATACCTGATTGGTTGCCTGTAAATACAACATCTTTTTTATCAGCAATAATGTTTAAAGTTGCATTATTGCCGCTATTAAGAATTGCCCCGCCGTAAGCAAAATTGCCTATAGCTTTGTTGTCGGTAAATGACGAATCTGCAATTGTAACTGTTGAATTGTTAGAAACATATACTGCACCGCCGCCAAATTTCTGATATGCATTTTCTGCTGCGGATTTTGCAATATTACCGTTAAATACGGAATTATTGATATTTGCAACACTGTTATTATAAACGAAAACAGCACCGCCATTAGCACCAAAAGAACTTGCTGCAGATGATTCTGCAATGTTATTGATAAAAGTAGAATTGTTAATTTCAGAATATGTATTTCCGCTAACAGAAGTGCCTATTGCTCCACCATAAGACCACTGATTACTTATTGCTTTATTTGAATCAAATACAGAGTTATCTATCTTTAAAGTATCCTTGCTTAAATAAATTGCACCACCTGCGATTTGCATACCTGAAGATGTAGTATTATTGACGGCACTGTTATTTTTAAAGACAGAATTTTTTATGACATTTTCTTTTGCACCTGCATAAATTGCACCGCCGTAAATCCTTGCAGCATTTGTTGCTTCAATTGAATTGTTTTCAAATACAGAATTTATTACAGTGAAATTATCTCCGCCAGCCTTAGAGATTGCACCCCCATTATTATTGCCGCTTACTGTTTCTACTTTATTTGATAAAAACAGAGAGTTATTAACGGTTAAATTACCGTTATTAGCATATACTGCACCGCCACCTCCACTGTTTGATGCTACAACCTTATTATTTTCAAACACACTTTTATTGATAGTATGAGAAGCAGTCATCCCTTCTAAAAATAAAGCTCCTCCTTGTGTGTTATATCCTGTTACAGAATTGTTTCCAAGGTAAGAATTCTGCATATTTAAATTACTGTTTTCAGTAAAAATCGCACCACCGTAAACATTAATTGAATTAGGGGCATTAATTTTATTATCGGTTATAAAAGTGTCTATAACATTGAATATACCTGTTTCATCACGGCTAATGTAATTATATATTGCACCTCCGGAAATAGTACCTCCGCTGACATCGGTTTCAATACCGTTTCCTGTTATGTATGAGTTTTTTATACTAAAATCGCCGCCTTTTATATAATTATAAATTGCACCGCCGCTATTCTTCGCAGATGAATTAATATGATTATCTTTTATTACTGAATTTTCAATATCAACTTCACCTTTGTATGAGTAGTTTGAATTATATATAAAACTTCCGTTTTGTGAAGTTGATTGGAAATCTTTTACGGAGCCCTTTTCTGTAATATTGTAATACTGAATATTCCCGTTTTCATCCAGCTTAATCACAGAATCTTCAGTGGGAGTATCTGTTTTAGTGAGATTAAATCCCCCGGCATTCTTCAAATTAATTTTGGTTACTCCGCTTTGAATCTGAAGACCGCTAAAACCATTACCGTTTATCGAATGACCATTACCGTTTATATTTACATTAACAGGAGCACTGCCAATATTTCCACTTGCATTATAGTCAGAACTAAGGTTTACGTCCCCGAAAAAATCCATTCCGAAAACATAGTTGTTAAATAATGCTGCAAAAACAAAAGCTGCTGCAAGCTTATACATATTCTTCATTCATTACTTCCTTTTTTCAGCTGTTAATCTATAAAATTATATATAAATTTATTAATATTCTCAATATTAAAATTTGCTATATATATGAAAATTTAACAAATCTTATATTTTTATATAATAAAAAAAGGGTTTAGAACCCTTTTCGTAAAAATATGCGCTTGGCGCGATTCGAACGCGCGACCTATCCCTTAAAAGGGGAGTGCTCTACCAGCTGAGCTACAAGCGCAAATCTTAATTGCTATTAATTTTCGCCAGTGAGATTATCTTAGCAAGAACAAATTTTATTGTCAACAGTTTTTTTCTTAAAAATTTAAAAATTTTTTTCATCTATTGTAATAATTTATTCAGATATGATAAAATATTGGAATGATAAGTCAGGAAAAATTCAGAGAGCAGTATTACAGTTATTTCGAAAACAAAATTCTTCCTCAAATTCAAACTATGGAAATTTACAGGAAGAAAACTGTATTAAAAGTTGTAGGGATTTCTTTGCTTTTCCTAATGCTGGGTGTAATCTTTTCTTATATATTTATTCTGCTCATGCTTAAACTTGAATACAATTTTATATTATGGCCGCTAATTTTATTCTTAATGTATGCATGCTTAATACAAAGTATAGTTACGGTAATAATAACCTCAAGAGAGTATCTCTTAAAATTACAAGATGAAGTTTTACCGCTATTTTTTCCGGTAGTTGCTAACTATAAAAACTGGCCTAAAAATTTCAGTATAGCTACAGTGTTGGATTCCGAACTATTTCCTAATTTTGATACTCAGGAAGATATAAGAAGCTTTTTTGGTTTCTACAATAAAACAAATATTATAATAAGTGATACAAAACTTACACTGCCGCTTAAAATTCAGAACAAACCAAACCTTTTTAGAGGTGTGACTATTCAGCTTGAACTTGAAAAATCTTTTAATAACCATGTTATTTTGATTTCTAAAAACGAACATAAATATAACAGATATTATCAGGTAAAACCAAAAGTTTCCGAGCTTAATCAATACCTGTACACTTTTGCTAAAAACCGCCGGAACATTGATTTTATTAATCAGGACTTCTGGGAAGCAATAAAAGAACTTGGAGCAGCATACACTGCAAAAGGCTTTAGCATGTCTATTAAAGATAATATCATATTAATTGCTATTCGCTCCAAAAGACCGTTGCAATTCGGATTTTTATTCAAATCGCTTACCAGAGCAAAAAATTACGATGACCTGATTAACAAGTTCATCGTAATTTATAATTTAGTCGACATTTTAAACAAATAATTTATATTATTTTGTTACAGCTTGTTTCTGTTCGTTTCCTAATGCAAATTGATCTGGTTTTTTGAACGGAATTGTTGTTGAAGCTGTTTGTGACGTTGATGCGACAGGAGTTGATACTGTTGTTTGTGCTGCCGCAGGAGTTTGAGCTGCTGCATCAGATTTTATCTCTGTATTAACAGCGTTCTCGTCTTTTTTCTTATCTTTTTTCAAGTATACATAAGCTGCACTTCCTGCTGCTGCAATACCGATACCTGCTCCGATAAGAATTTTTGTCCATCTGTTTCTTACTTTTTGTGCACCGTCTTTCAATGCATCAGCAATACCGAATTTGTCACCGACTAAACGTTTCAATTTTTCGAAGCTTCTTGCATTCATTCCTTTATCTACTTCAAATACTTCTGTCATATAACGTTCGTTTGCTGATTTACCGCCGTTGTATGCGTTGTTATTGTGCCAATCGATTTTCTGGTTGAGTGCATCTTTAACCATTTCGGCATATTTAGAAAGTTTTCCTTCTTCTGCTGCAAGATTATAGTCTTTAGTTGCAGCAGTAACACAATCTTTTAACTCAAGCGCATTTGCTTTCATTCTTGCATTGTCAATAATGTTGCCTAATTCTGCACCTGATTTACCGGCTGTTAATTCTGCAGGAATATTCAATTCTGAAGGATTAATCAGGTAAGGATGTTTAGTTAAATATCCTCTTGTTGCAGTAATAAAGTCAGGAGCACCGCCTGTATTGTTGGAAATTACAGGAGTACCGGCAGCAAATGATTCAAGAGGTGTAATACCGCAAGGTTCAAATCTGGATGTAAATATAGAGTATGTAGCACATCCTACCAATCTGTTAGGGAAGAAACCGTTAACATAACAAGCATTTCCTTTATATATACCACCGTCAAGAGTTTCAATTTGTTTGATTATATCTTTTACCCACTCGTAATCTCTTGCGCCGTCTTCCCAAATACCTGCACCTGCAATAAATTTGGTATGTTTTTTAACTTCTTTATCAACATTCGGATCTTTCAAGAATTCAAGGAAAGATTGGAAGGTAGACGGATATCCTTTTTGAGGATCAGGACGTCCCCAACCCATAAATAACATATCGCCTTCTTCATATTTAGACAGGCTACCTATGATGCTTGCACCTTTTTTAATTTGCGCATCACTGAAGAACATTTTTGTAATACCCTGAGAACCGCCCATTTCATAAGCATTTCCCACTGTATTCAAGAACCATTTAGTGTTAGCTTTTTTAGCGCTCATTACTTCTGAAAGGTTATCTGAAACCAATTTGCCCGCATCATCAAATACAGGTTTGTATTTATAAGTAGTAAACCCTTCTTTCTTCATTGTTAAACCGTTCATTTCACCATTCTGGCAGAAATTAGCCTCCGGATCATCCAATTTTAAGTTGGCAGGAGTATTTCCGTTTGTAATATCAATAGTTTTGATTTTCGCTAATTTTGTTGTCATAAATTGAGCAATATCAGGTGTTTCTAATGATTTCATTTCTTTACCGTAGTTAACGGATACAGTACCTGCACTCATATTTTTCGGGTTAATTCTTGTACCGGCAACAGGTGTCATTGAAATATTAAATGTACGTAAATCTTTGGTTGTATCAACATAATCATCAAGGAAGTTTTCCATAAACGGTCTTAAGATTTGATTAGCAAATCTTTTTTCTTCATCAGAAGCACTTACCCAATTCTTTTCGATATTTCTGAGTGTACCGATTTGTTTATGTTTATTAAGCAACTTAACGTCTTCTTCTCTGGCAACCATTCTGAAGAATTCAAACGGATTGCTTTCTGCACCTTGATAATCACGACCAGGGTTGTGGAATGTACCATGAATTTTCAAACCGTTATAATATTCATTGCCAAAATGAGAAGCATCAGCAATAGAGTTCATTGTAATGAAAGCCGGTCTGTCATGCAGCCACCAGTTAGCAGGGTTGTAATTACCATGAGCTTCTGTGTTTAATTTAGGCATTAATTCAACTAAAGCTCTGTTGTTATCAGCATAAGCAAGGTTTGTGCTGACAACCTTCATTCCGTTAACCCCCTGAGTTCCATATGAGCCGTACGAACCATAAGAACCGTATGTTCCGTAAGAGCCGTAAGTGCCGTATGCATTGCCACCCACACCGTAAGCGTTTTCAAATCTTGCTAATTCTTTAGTGTGTACGAAGTATACAGAGTTTCTTTCAGCAACTTCAGGAGCTGCTTTTGCTTTTATGTCTTTGATATAGTCTATAACTTCTTTTGTTTCTAATTTTTCTTTGTATTTTTGATTAATTTCCGCATTATCTTTTAATCTTTTTTGAACTTCTTTTTTGATTTCTGCTTCAACTTTTCTGGTCTCAGTTTTGATATCAGCTGTATCAATAAACACATTCGGTTTATTTTTACGAATAATTTCAGCTTCTTTTTGCATTAATTCTGTAGATGCTTTATCTTTCTCTGCTGCTGCTGCAAGTTTATCTTTGAAAGCTTCTCTAACTTCGGCTTCTGTAGGTTTTATGTAAGGCTCTTTAATTTCAGCTAATAAATTACTTTTATAATTATCAATTGCTACATCTACAGAATCTTTAATATCTACAGCTCTGAACAATCTGTAAGGCACAGTTTCTACCTGATCAATAGCATTTGCAGCAGGGCGCTTAAATGAGCCTTGAACACCTGTATCTTCAAGTCTTACAAATTTATGCATTCCTTGATTATCAGGTTTCAACTGTATTGCATAAGAAAGTTCTTCACCTTCTGCAAGTTTAACTCTTTTAGCAACATCTGCAAGTGTTTCATTCTGATCCGCTGCTATAAAACTGTCAGCTTTATAACTGTCAATAATTTTACCGTTAGCATCTTTTCTAAGTTTTACAACTTTGATACCGCCATCAGCATTATCATAACTGTGATAAGGAGAAAAGTCTCTTACATCTGCATTTTCATGCAATCTCCAGCTTACCGGAGCTTCATAAGAAACAACACCTAAACCGCCTGAGTTATAATTGCTTATATTATATCTTTTATTTTCAGGAGCATAAGATACAAATTGGTGGATATTTTTATCTGCACCGCTAAAACTTATATGAACGCCTGGGAAAGCTGCCCCCCCCCCGTTATTTACCGACAACGGCATGACTGAATTTGAAGCTTCTGCTTTACTGCTTCTTTTAGTTTGACTTGCCTGATACTGAGGCATAATTGAATAAACACGCATATTTGCACCTACATCCCATTTATAATATATATACTACGTCGTGAATTTTTGCAGAAAATCCTTTCTGCTTCTATAGTAAAATGCTGACATGATTTTTTTCAACACCAACTTGCTAATTTATTAAGAAATATTAAGTAAAGTTTTTTTTAATAATTAGAGTTTTTTTATCGCATTTCAAGTAAAATTAGAGAAACAGTTTGAAAAAGGTGAAAGATGGACAGATTTTTTGGAGTATTTGGAATTTTACTTATATTTGGGATAGCTTTTTTGATGTCTAATAACAGAAAAGCAATTAATTATAAAACAGTAGGAACAGGATTTTTACTACAGGTGCTGCTTGCTGTATTTATATTTAAAGTACCTTTAGGCAGGGCAATATTTTTTAATATAGGTTTATTTATCCAAAAAGTTCTGGAATTTGCAAAAGAAGGCGGGGCATTTGTTTTCGGACCTTTAATGAATGAGGATAAATTTTCATCAGTATTTGGAGCAGGAGCACAGGTATTTGCACTCCAACTGATTGCTTCTCTAATTTTTATGATGATTTTAGTTAATATTTTATATTATTACGGAATTATGCAAAGAATTGTTCCGGTATTCGGTAAAGCTATGAATAAACTTATGTCAGTCAGCGGAGCCGAAGCGCTTTCAAACGTTGCAAGCGCATTTGTAGGACAAATTGCAGCACAAATTATGATAAGACCTTACCTTGCAAAACTTACCCGTTCAGAGCTTTTGGCTTCTATGGCAGGAAGTATGGCATGTATTTCCGGAGCTACAATGCCGATTTACATAGGCATGGGAATTCCCGCACAATACCTGCTTGCAGCATCCGTAATGGCTGCACCGGGTGCACTTGTCATTTCAAAAATCGTTTATCCGGAAACAGCAACACCGGAAACAAGTGAAGATATAAAAATAACATACAGCAAAAGAAGAAAGCCCTACATAAATGTTTTTGATGCCATTTCTGCAGGAGCTTCAGAAGGAATGAAAGTTGCCATAAATGTTGTTGCCATGATTTTAGCACTCGTTGCACTGGTTGCTATGATTGACTGGATTCTTGGAAGTGCAGGAGTGTTTATAGTTAAATATTTGCATATAAACTTTGCTTCATTTGATTTAAATCATTTATCTTTAAAATTAATACTCGGCAAAATATTCTCAGTATTTGCATACTTTATGGGAGTTCCATTAAAAGAAGCTACAACTGTAGGAAGCTTAATGGGTACTAAACTGGTTCTTAATGAAATGGTTGCATATTTTGATTTAACCAATCTTCCAAATCAGCTGTCACCAAAAAGCTTTTTGATTGCAAGTTTTGCATTATGCAGTTTTGGTAATTTCGGATCGATTGCAATACAATTGGGCGGTATTGGCGAACTTGCTCCAAACCAGAGAAAAAATCTTGCAAGACTTGGTGTAAGAGCTCTGATTTGCGGAACGTTAACATGTTATATGTCAGCTGCAATCGTCGGGGTACTGTTTAACTGATACTATTTAGGTAAATGTTTTTGCCAGTCACTGTCAAGGTTTTGTATAAACCTGTGTGCTTCAATAACATCATCATAGTTAATAGGTTCAGGACCTTCCTGTACCTCTAAAGGTTCATAGTTTTTAACGTCAATATCGGAGAAACCTAAAAAAGCAACACCGAAATTTTTACCGCAATGTTTGCACACAAGACTTATTACGGTTAAACCTTCTTCTTCTCTTTTTATTATAACCGAATCTTCATCAAAGCTGTTCTTGCAATGAGAGCAGCAAAGATTACTAAACAGTTTTTCTATTTTCTTTTTCATAAAGTCCTCATTAATATTATAGTTTAAATTTTATTAAAAAATGTTAATTTTTCTTCAAGCATGGGTATAATATAATTGTAGCGAATTGTATATGTCGTTTTTGTTCGCTAAAGCTATCAAGATAGGAGTGTTATCATGGAAGCTATCAATTTAATTCTATTCGGATTTATTGTGTACACAGCATTAATCGTAGTGCCAAGCATCTGGGAAGAATTAACAACCGAAGGATAAAATCCTTTAAAATTTAAGACGAATTTAATCAGTGAGAGTTCCTTTTTTTCGCAAAAAAACTTGAGAGTGTGTAGGTATCTGAATTAAGAAGTGTAAAAATTACGTTATTTGTTTAACGCAGAACTTTGTTGCGGCAAAATTTCGTTTAAACACTTAACAGCAACATCGGTGACATAATCCATGTCTTTTCTCTCCATTATAAGCGGAGGATTAAAATAGATTACATCACCGAGAGGTCTGAGTATAACTCCCTCCATCAAAGCCTTTTTGTAGATTTGGTATCCGGTTCTGAGTCTGCTTTCAAAAGGCTTTTTACTTTGCTTATCCGCAACAAGTTCTATTGCGTTTATCAAACCTATATGACGTACTTCACCGACATTTGGATGTGAAAGAAATTTTTCTTTTATCAAATTGTTAAAGTACACAGCGTTTTCTTGAGCACGTTTTAAAACAGAACCGTCTTCCATAATATCTAAAACAGCATTTGCAGCAGAGCAGGCAAGAGGGTTGCCGCTGTATGTATGGCTGTGCATAAAAGCTTTTCCTGTACCGTAATCATCATAAAATGCATCATATATTTTTTGTGTCGTAACAAACAGCGCCATAGGCATATAACCGCCTGTTAAACCTTTTGAAAGACACATAATATCAGGTGATACACCAGCATGTTCAAAAGCAAACATTTTACCTGTTCTGCCATAGCCAGTTGCAATTTCATCGGCTATAAGATGAACATTATATACATCGCACAACTCTCTAAGTTTTCTTAAATACAATGGCGGATAAACTTTCATTCCCGCTGACCCTTGAAGTAAGGGTTCTACAAGAAGAGCTGCCGTTTCATTACCATATTGCGCAAATGTTTCAGCTGCTTTTTGTGCACATTCGCAATTACAGTTATCCCTGTTTTTTCCATAAGGACATCTGTAGCAGTCAGGACCTTCTATTCTGACAATATCCATTAAAATTGGTTTATAAAGCTTTGTGTAAAGGTCACAATCCCCGACAGATAAAGCCCCGATAGTTTCGCCATGATAAGCTTCTGTTAATGCCATAAATTTCGTTTTCTGAGGATTACCAGTCTGCTCATGATATTGAAAACTTACTTTCATTGCAGCTTCAATCGCTGATGAGCCGTTGTCGGTAAAATTAAATTTACAAAGCCCGTCAGGTAAGATTTTTGATAATCTTTCACAAAGTCTTATAGCCTGTTTATGGGTAAAATTAGCAAAAATAACGTGTTCAAGCTTATCTGCCTGCTTTTTTATTTCTTCGGAAATATGAGGATTACAATGTCCTAAGAGGTTGCACCACCAGGAGCTGATTACATCAACGTAACGCTTACCTTCCGTATCATAAAGATATACGCCTTCACCCTTTTCAATTACAATCGGAGGCAGTGTTTCATAATCCTTCATTTGAGAGCATGGATGCCACACATATTTTAAATCTTTTTCAGCCCACGTATTCATTTATACCTCCTTAAATAAAGACGTAATATTATCAATTTCTATTCCATTCTGGTTATCCTTAACCTCTGCAATAACTTTTATTCCTGTGAGATTTTCAACCTGAATTTTATTATCATTTTGCATAATATCATCTTCATTATAATTGTTTAAAATTATTCCTTTTACGTTAATCCCATGATGTTTAGCATATTCAACTGTCAATACCGTAGAATTAATTGTGCCTAAAGCCGCAGATGCAACAACCAGAACATCAAGTCCAAGTGCTTTTATTACATCAGGAAGCATTAGCATTTCTTCTTTTAGATTAAACGGGCAAACAATTCCTCCTGCACCTTCCACTACAACATAATCAAACTTTTTTTTAATTTTAGCAAAATCACTAATTATTTTATCAAGCTTTATAGGATTGTTTTCCATTTGTGCAGCTAAATGCGGAGATACGGCAGGCTTAAAAATATAAGACACATAATCTTTTGCTTCTACCTCAATATTTGCACACTTTAAAACATAATCACAATCTCCCGGGATAAGCTTACCGTCGACTTCAACCGCACCGCTTAATGCAGGTTTATAATATCCGCAATTATACCCCAGCTCTCTCATCTTTTTAACAAGCAAACCCGAAATATAAGTTTTACCGACGTCAGTACCTGTTGCTGTAATAAAAATTGCTTTGGTCAAAATCTCTCTCCTTCCCTCACATAAAAAATGCGGCAACTTTATGTTACCGCATAATTTTTTTTATTCAACATTTGATTAAATTACGTTCTACAGTGAACCGCCGCCACCGTCACGGAAGTAGTCATAGTGTCTGACATCATCATAGTTATTAACGTACTCTGCCTCAACATTCTTTTGGAATTGTGTTTTTGGAGCAGCTTTTGTAACTCTTTCTGCCAGCAATGCATCAATGTTAGGTGCTAATGTTAATTCAAAGTGGAAACGACCGTATTTTCTGTCAGGCTCCCAATGGTTGCTGACCAACGGATAGCCCCAATATAGTCTTGCACTTAAATCACCAGGAAGTTGTACCCTTAACCCCATACCTAATGATGCTGCGAAATAGCTTCCGCCGTATACATCTTCACTTGCTGTCGGGAAAATACCTGCTGTATCGGCAAATATAGCACCTTTTACATATCTTCCGATAAACGGAATTTTTTCTCCTGATCTCGGGCTTGTAATTTCTCTCGGCAATAACGGGAACATCAATTCTCCACTGATGAAATAACCGTTTTTACCAATCATCATACCTTCTGAGTAACCTCTAACAGTAGCCAAACCACCTGTCTGCATTTGGTCTAAGTAAGGGATTTTTTTATCTCCAGGAACGATTTGGTAGTTACTTCTCAATTGACCGATGAAACCGTGAGAAAAATCGTGTAATCTTACGATACCGCCGCTGTATTTAAAGTAATTGTTATCACGATCGCTGTTGAAAATAGGAATTGAATAGTAAGCATCCTGATTCAAATACCAAATACCGTATTTAGTATCTTTTCTCATTTGCAATGCCAATTCAACAGCAGTAACGTTATCTGCGCTGTTAATCCAATCCTGGAATATAGGAACATTTAAATCAGTAAATGTACGTGCTCTTTTATAGCTTAAACCTGCGTAAGATTTCAATTCAAATCCCGGTTTTCTAACTAACGGTTGAGAATAGTACAATGAATATTGGTAAGCATTACTGCCTAATTTCAAATCTCTCATAGGTCCGTATTTGATGTCCGCAAAAGTAGATGAGAACATAAATCCAACACGTCCGTCATTTTTGTTAACAGGAACATTATAATCAAAGAACGGGCTTTGTGCGCCTTTAGAAAAATAAGAACCTAAAGACATTCTGTCTCTGTGTCCGAATAAACTGTCGGCATATAACATCGCACCGCCTCTGATGCTGCCTGTACTGTAACGACCGGCATTATCCATTACCCCCATAATATGGAAAGGGAATGACTCCTGAGCAACAAGTTCGATGTCTGTTGTACCAGGCTTTTCACCGGCTTTTAAATTTGCTGAAAGTTTAACGCCTTCGTTATATCTGTTGAAATCAAGAACATCTTTTTCAAGTTCAACAATATCAAACAACTGACCTTCTTTTTGAGGTAATCTTCTGGTAATATATCCGTCTTTAGTCCATTTGTTCTGCTCTACGGTGATATTTCCAATTTTACTTTCTGTTAAAGCTATATAAATATTTCCGTTTTGAACGGTTTGTTCAGGCAAAAAAGCTCTTGCTGTAACAAATCCTTTTTCAGCATACAAGTTATTGATTGTGTCAATAACTTTTTGAATATCTTCAATAAATACGTTTCTGCCAACTAAAGGTCTTACTATATCATTGATTTCTTCTTTTGTTAAAATTTCAGAAGGTGCAACTTCAACAGAGTTTACAAACACGCCTTTTGTATCTATTTCTTCAACTCCTGCCTGCTGCATAGAACCGCCGTTATAGTTTTGTATAATCTGATTTCCTGCATTTGGATCAGCTTCTAATTTTTTTCTCTGCTGGTAATATTGATAATCATCTTCTCTTTGTTTTTCTTGATATTGATATCTGAGATAGTCGCTATCGTGACGTATATTCATTCCTGCTTCTGCGCCTATTTGTCCGCCTATATTACCCGGAACGGCACCGCCGCCTGCAAGAGGATTAGCAATTGCACGGGAAAAAGATGCAGGAAGTGCGAATGCAAAAGTGACACATAAAATAGCACTCAATACATTTTTTCTGGAATTAATCTTTTTCATTTATTCACCTTCTGTTTTATATATATATTTATTTAAGTCCGGTCAATTTTATTTTTGCGCACAGGAATGAAAATAAAAACGATTTTTGAATTTTTATTACAATATAGTAACAAAAGTTAATTTTTTAACAAAATTAAGTATTGACCTGATATTATTATAAGGGAGATTAATATACTTGTAAAGTTTTGAAATAATAAAATCAGTCTTTTGAAGTAATGTTTTTTCAAAAATAATACAAGAAGCGTACACACTTTTATATGAGGGTAAAGTTATGAATAACAAAATGAAACTATTAGTCGTTGGTATTTCTACATTTGTAATCGGATTTTCTGTAAACAATTTTGCAATGTCAGATGTTCCATCTAAAATTGCAGTTGTTGATGTTCAACAGGTAGTAAACTCATCTTCTCAAGTTCAGGCTTTGAAAAAAGAACAACAGACTAAAGCTAAAGAACTTGTAGCATTTGTTGAAAAAGCAAGAAAAGAAGTTGCTGCTACAACTGATGCTAAGAAAAAACAAACTTTGGAAGAAAAATATAACAAAGAATTAAACTCTAAAAAAGAAGCTATGGATAAAAACTACACAGCTAAGCTAACTGCAATTGATAACGCAATTTCCGCTAAAGTTGCAGAACAGGCTAAAGCAGGTAACTATGATGTAGTTCTTGCAAAAGGAGTTGTTCTTTACGGAGGAACTGATATTACCGAAGCTGTAAAAAAAGCTGTTAAATAATTTGAATTCAAAATAAAAAAAGAAGACTGAACGGTCTTCTTTTTTTTTATGTAAAAAAATACCGTCTTGTATTTGACGGTATTTTTCTTATTTTAGATATCTTTATATGAACCTGAAAACTTATCTGTATATATAGTATGCAGCAATTCATGAGCTTTATGAGAATTAGGCTCTTGAAGATATTCATTATAAAGTTTTCTTATTGAAGGATTGAAGTGTGATTTTCTTAGCGGAAGTTCTTTATCTTCTTTATATAAACCTTCGGCACGTTCTTCCTTAATCTTGGAATTATCACAGCTTCTGGGTTGTCCGCCGCCGTTTATACATCCGCCGGGGCAAGCCATTACTTCAAGCATTTGGAAAGGAGCTTTGCCTTCTTTAATTTCCTGTAAAGATTTTTCAGCTTCTTTCAGCGTAGAAACAACTCTCACAACAAGTTTTGTACCTTTTAAATCAAGTTCAATATCTCTGCATCTGTTAGATGTTCCTCTTAAAGATTTAATATCAACATCATTTAAAGGTTCGTTTGTTGCAAATTCATAAGCAGTTCTCACAGCAGCTTCCGCTACACCGCCGGAAGCTCCGAATATAGTACCTGCACCTGAATATTCACCGAATGGAGAGTCATTAGCTTCAGGTTCTATTGCGTTGAAATTAATGCCTGCTTCTTTAATCATTCTGCCTAATTCCTGAGTTGTAAGAACGTAATCTGTATCAGGACGTCCGTTTTTGCTTAATTCAGGGCGTTTGCATTCATATTTCTTAGCCGTACAAGGCATAATTGCAACAACAACAAGGTTATCTCTGTCAATATTTAACTGTTGGGGAACCAGTTCCACAAGAACAGGAGATAACATTGACATAGGTGATTTACAGCTTGATAAGTGTTTTAACATTTCCGGATGTTCTGTTTCAAGGTATTTCACCCATGCAGGACAGCAGGAAGTAAACAAAGGCAGATTTTCACCTGACTTTAATCTTGCAAGAAATTCGGATGCTTCTTCCATAATTGTTAAATCCGCAGAGAAGTTTGTATCAAAAACAAGGTCAAAGCCTATTCTTCTCAAAGCTGCATTCATTTTGCCTATTGAATTTTCACCGGGTTCCAGCCCGAACATCTCACCGATTGCAACACGAGTTGCCGGAGCCATCTGAACAACAACTTTTTTATCAGGATTAGTAATTTCGTTCCATACAGCTTCAATATCTGATTTGATTGTTAATGCACCGGTAGGACAAACTGCCGCACATTGACCGCAGTTTACACAATCAACCTGCCCTAACGGTCTACCGTTCATAGGCTGAACAACTGTCTTTGAGCCACGATTTGCAAATCCCAGTACCGAATGCCCCTGAAACTCTGTACAAGCTCTTACACAAGCTCCGCAAAGAATACACTTGTTAGGATCACGCACAATAGAAGGACTTGAATCGTCAACAGGCAGATATTCATCTAAAGGTTTTTCAGGATATCTAATTCTTCTGATACCGTATTCTTCTGCATATTGCTGCAATTCACAGTTACCTGACTTTTCACATGTCAAACATTCTTTGTCGTGGTTTGCAAGAAGAAGTTCAAGAACAGTCTTTCTTATTCTTCTTGTTCTGTCAGTGTTAAGGTGAACTTTCAAGCCTGCTTCGGGCGGCATAGTACAAGAAGACTGAATTCCTCTGCCTTCAATTTCTACAACACACATTCTGCATGCGCCAAATGATGTTAAATCAGGACGGTAGCAAAAAGTCGGGACATTCATACCTGCTTTTCTTATAACTTCAAGAAGATTAGGTTCATCTGTAAATTCAACTTCTTTCCCGTCTATAAATAATGTTTTTTTATCAGTCATTTTTCTATTTCCTTATTTTTTACTCTAATACAATAGCTCTGAACGGACAGCTTGCAAAACAAGCCTCACATTTAATACATTTATCTTGATTAATGTGGTGAGGATTTTTAACTGTACCTTCAATAGCTCCGACAGGACAAGTTCTTGCACATTTTGTACAGCCTTTGCATAATGCTTCGTTGATAACGATTTTCTTCATAGCAGTACAAACGCCCGCAGGACATTTTTTGTCCTGAATGTGAGCTATATATTCATCTCTAAAGTATTTTAAAGTTGAAAGAACAGGGTTTGGAGCAGTCTTGCCAAGTCCGCACAACGAACCGTCTTTAACTGCATGAGCCAACTCTTCCAGAGTATCTAAATCCTTCATTTCACCTTTACCTGCAACGATTTTTTCAAGGATTTTCAACATATTTTTTGTGCCTTCACGACAAGGAACGCATTTACCGCAGCTTTCGTGCTGTGTAAAGTTCATAAAAAATCTTGCAACTTCAACGATACAAGTTTTCTCACTCATAACAACAAGACCGCCGGAACCTACCATTGCACCTGCTTTGATAAGGTTATCGTAGTCCATAGGAATATCCAGATGTTCTTCTGTTAAGCAGCCGCCTGAAGGTCCGCCTATTTGAACAGCTTTGAATTTTTTGCCGTCCCTCATTCCGCCGCCAATATCAAATACGATTTCACGTAAAGTTGTGCCCATAGGAACTTCAATCAAACCGGTATTATTAACTTCGCCGGTCAAAGCAAAAGTTTTTGTACCTTTTGATGTTTCTGTTCCCATTTGAGAGAACCAATCCGCTCCGTTAAGCATAATTACGGGAACGTTTGCAAGAGTTTCTACGTTGTTAATAAGTGTTGGTCTGCCAAACAAACCTTTATTTGCAGGGAAAGGAGGTTTTGGTCTTGGCATACCTCTTTCGCCCTCAATAGATGCGATTAATGCTGTTTCTTCACCGCAGACGAAAGCTCCTGCACCTTCTTTAATATGAATGTCAAATGAGAAATCACTTCCCATAATATTTTTGCCTAAGAAATGTCTTTCTTCCGCATCTTTAATAGCTTTTCTCAAACGTTTTATAGCTAACGGATACTCTGCTCTTACATAGATATAGCCTTCATCAGCACCTATTGCAAATGCTGCTATTGCCATACCTTCAAGAAGCTTATGCGGATCTCCTTCCATTACAGAACGGTCCATAAATGCACCCGGGTCACCTTCATCCCCGTTACAAACAACATAAGATTTTCCGCCTTTATTAGCAGCTGTAAATCTCCACTTTCTGCCGGTAGGGAAACCACCGCCGCCACGTCCTCTTAAACCTGATTTTTCTATTTGATCAATTACATTATCGGGATTATTTTCTTCCAAAATATTTGCTAATGCTTCATAACCTCTTACTGCAATTGCTTCATCAAGACATTCTGCATTAATATGTCCGCAGTTAGCCAGAGCAGTACGTGTTTGTTTTGCATAAAAATTAATTTCTTCATTCTTATGAACATGTTCGTGAGTTAAAGGATCAGTGTATAACAGTCTTTCAACAGGCTTGTTGTTTTTTATATGACTTTCATAAATTTCTTCAACATCTTTTTCTTTTACTTTTACATAAGTTACATGTTTGTCAGGAATAATAACAAGAACGCCCTGTTCGCAGAAACCGTGGCATCCTGTAGGAACAATGGTCATTTTGTCATAATCAGTCAGAACAGAAACATCTGCGCCTAATTCTTTAAATTTTTCAATAACATTCAACGAACCGTTTGCAACGCAGCCTGTTCCTGCACATACAAGTACTCTTAAGCCTTGTTTTGTGATAAGTTCTTGAGCTTTTTTTTGTTCTTCTTTAATATCTATATTCAATGCTGTTTTTTCCATATTAATTCTCCTCCTTTAAAAGGGTATCCAATACTATAGTAATAGCATCGGAAGTCATTTGAGGATAAACTTTTTCATTTATAACTACAACAGGAGCCAAGCCGCAAGCACCTAAGCAGCTGACAGTTTCGAGCGAGAACAATCCGTTGTCGCTTGTCAGTTGTCCTTCCGGCATATTTAATTTTGCTCTGATTGCGTTTAATACAGGCATAGAGCCTCTAACGTGGCAAGCTGTACCATCACATACTTTTATTTCATATTTACCTTTCGGCTCTAATGAAAACTGTGCATAAAAAGTTGCTACCCCGAAAACCGTTGCAGGAGATAATCCTTCTATTTTGGTTCCAATGTAAATCAACGCTTCTTCAGGAAGATATCTGTAAACTTCCTGAACTTTTTGTAAAATCGCAATCAAGTTAGATTTTTTGCAGCCATAAGATTCAATGATTGCATCTAACTTGGATGTGTCGATTTTATGAGGATTTTCTACACTCATTCTCGAACTCCTATGTATTCTATTGTCTAATTAACCCCGATTGTATAAAATTGACTCAAAAAACGTATACAATCATAGCAGAATTATTACACAATGAGCACAGAAAATCAAGCTAATAATTAGTTTTCCCGTTTAAATGTTTGGTTAAGTTTTCAACATTTCTGTAGATGTATCTTAAAAATGTATATTCATGAAGTTGTTTTGTTTCATAAGTTTCGGTAACATTACCATTATGGAATACATCTAATTTAATATTGTTGTGTACATAAATATTGTCCGTATCGGCACTAATAATTCTTGATTTAGATTTTCCCGTCAAAATATTTGTTACCTTAAGCATTAGTTTATCAGACAGAGAGTTTTCTATACTGACAGGGGCATATTCATCACCTGCAATAATTTGTCTTGCATCAAAAACATCTATAGTTATGCCCTGTGATTTTGCGTAATTAGCTAATGTACTTCTTGATTTATATAACTGATCATACGAATTTCCATAAATAGTATCATCATGAATTTTAAAATAGCGGTTTATATTTTTTTCTTTTTTAATTAAATTTCTTTTTTCAATTTGATTTTGAATTCTGTTAATACAATTTTTCAACTTCATACTATACACTTTTCCTTATAATTATCATAATGTAAATAACTAAAAACACATAAATAAAAAAATTGCTTTATAATTTACAAAATTTTATATTAATTTTGAGCAATAATTTTTTATGGGGCATGCATCACATTTGGGGTTAATTGGTTTGCAAACGTTTTGACCGTGTGTAACAAGCAGGGTATTTATATCTAACCAGTATTTTTTCGGCAGTTTTTCTCTGAGTGCAAACTCGGTTTCTTCAGGATTTTTAGTTTTAACATAACCTAAACGGTTACAAATCCTGTGAACATGGACATCCACGCAGATAGCAGGAATATCAAAGCCCTTTGCTAAAACCAGATTAGCGGTTTTTCTACCTACACCGTTAAACTTAATCAATTCTTCTATGGTGTCTGGAACTTTATTGTCCAGCTCTTCTACAATAATCTTTGATAACTCGACAATTTGACGGGCTTTATTTTGATAAAAGCCTACAGGGTAAATTGCTTTTGCAAGCCTGTCTACATCGCAATATGCAAAATCTTTAGGCTCTGTACCGATTTCAAGCATTCTCAATGTAGCGGGATAAGTTGTCAAATCATTTGTTCTTAAACTCAAAATACAAGCAATCAAAACAAGATAAGGATTTTTGAATTCTTCCATAAGCTGGACAAATTCTCGTCTTGGCTGTTTTGCCTCAATTAAGTTTTCTACTATTTTATCAATATTGATTTCTTGCATAAAAGAATTTTACTTAAAAATATATTTTTTTTCAAATATTAATCGGGTTTAAATTCAATAATGTCTTTAATATCACACTTAAAATAATTGCAAAGTTTATTTATAGTACTGAGTTTAACGTCAATATTCTCACCTTTCACAAGCTTAGATATAGTAGCTTTACTAATACCTGTTGCTTCTGAAACCTCATACCCTTTTACTTTATTTTGCCAGATTAATTCATACAATTTAACTGTTATCATAAAAATAATTATATATTTCAAAATAATATTTGACATTTAGATAAAGTGTGCTTTAATAAAATAAAGTACACTTTATTTATTTTTAATATATTTTAATAAAGGAGCAATATGAAAAAAGGTTTTACACTTGCAGAGGTTTTAATAACACTCGGAATAATAGGTGTTGTGGCAGCACTTACAATACCGGTTTTAATCCAAAATCATAAAAAACAGGAAACGGCAACAAAAGTAAAAGCGTTCTATAGTATAATGTCACAGGCATTTTATAGTGCTACAGTTGAACACGGAGATTTTGAGCACTGGGATGCATGGTCTTTCGGGGACCCGGGTTCGAACAACGGTGATGGAAAAGCTCAACTTGAATGGCTTAAAAAATATTTATTGCCATATATTAAAACAGTTGAAACAAATACAGACAGAAAATGGGCACTTGTAGCATTACCAAACGGCTCAGGATTTTCCAACTACAACAGTATGTATTTCTTTTGCTTAAAATATGCCGACTGCAAAAAACAAACAGAAGCCTATAATTCTCGTACAAGATTTGTATTTCAGATTTCCAAATCAGGTTTTAAAACTTATGATGTAGGCTGGAAAGGTACACGTGAAGAACTTTTTACACCAAACGCCAATAATCATAAATGTCCGGGTGCAATGTGTGCTAAATTATTGGAATTGGACGGCTGGGAAATTAAAGATGACTATCCATGGTAATAAGCTCCTCAACATCAATAACTGTTTTCAACTTTAGAGCATATATATTATCTCTTTTAAATTCAATCATCTTAACGGCATCTTTTTCAGTTGTTACAACAATCCCCGAAGGGATTTCATCTTCCGTATAAGAGTGGTGATCATCAAAATCCTTTGTTGCCTTGATTTTATAATTACTTAAAAAATCATAAAACTGTTTTGGCTGACCTATTGCGCAAAATGCAGTAATTTCAGCCCCGTCAGCAAGACGTTCGCCTGTTTTAATATTGTAGACATAATCAGGTTCTGTGCAGCAGACAGATGTTTTTACCTTCATCTTTTTGCCCATAATTTTAGCAAGTTTTTCTGCACGTTTATGGTCTGTGTCTTTGCTTACAACAACAAGTCTGTCTATTCTTGCAAAAGCTTCCATTCCTTCTCGCAACGGACCTGCAGGAAGAAGTTTTTCATTTCCGAAGCCCATTTTGCTGTCCATTAGAACAACATCTAAATCTCTGTACAATTTTCTGTGCTGAAAACCGTCATCAAGAATTATTTTTGTCACACCGTATTTTTCAACAGCATACTTTGCAGCTTTATATCTGTTTTTTGAGGTTATGACAAAAACACCTTTTGTGTTTTCAGCCAGCCAGTATGGTTCATCCCCTGCAAGTCTTGCGTTATAAAAAACAGATTTACCGTCAGAAATTACATTGATATTTTTATTGGAAAGTTTTCCGCCATATCCTCTTGAAATTATTGCGGTTTTTTCTCCTTTTGATGCAAAATAATTTGCTATTTGAGATACCACAGGCGTTTTTCCAACACCGCCTGTTGTTATATTACCTACACAGATTACATAAGCATCAACTCGTTCAGGCTTTAATATTTTTTTATCATACAACCTGTTTTTTAAATTACTCGCAAAACCGTAAAAAACAGAAGCAAAATCTAAAAGGAAAACACCTTTTGCATTTTTATCATAATGCAGTTTTGTTATTTCTGTTTTAATATTCATGCTTAGAACATTAATCTCCAAAGTAAAAATCTCTTATTCAATTTTTCAGAGAATTTTCTCAAGTTGCAGGTTGTAACTCTTGTATCTTCCAGAATTGTCTGCAATTCTGTTTTCTTTTCAGGTGTCATTTTGTTTACGGTATCTAATGAAGTTGAAATACCCAACATTGCATTATTGATATTAGCAACGGTTCTGTTTAAGTCCTTTTTAAGCTGATCGTCTTTTGTTAAAGAGTTTACATAGCCGCTTATTTCATTAACATTATGAGTAATCTCTCTTAAGTCTTCAGCCATTTTTTCAGCTTCTTCTTCATCACCGAACAATTTATTCAAATTGTATGACAATTTATTAAATGAATCGGTTGTATTATATATACTGTCTTTAAATTTAGGATCCCCGATGAAAGAATTCAAATTGTATGACAATTGGTTAAAGTCAGTAGTAGCCTTATCCATCATAATCATTAACTGATTTAAATCTCCTTTTGAAGTATCGATTAAATCATTAAGTTTTGTCATTGTAACGCTAGTTTGACCTGTTAATGAATTAATGTTCTGTACAGACATTTTCAATTCAGCAATAACCTGATCAGAAAGTAAATCGTTAATCTTTTTGTTAGTTTCGGTTAAAGATTCGGCTGCCCTGTACTGCCAATCCATAAAGTCTGCAATTCTCATAGGTTCAACAATTGTATATGGAGAAGCCTGTTTCGGGTATGGCGGAACAACATCATCGAGAGATGAAATTAAAAGTTTGTTTGTTCCGTCTGATTTTATAACTTTACCTTTCAAAAATTCAGGCAAAATCAAGCCCGGTAAATTTATTACATAATCAATTTTATAAGCATAATTTGTTTTAATACTGTCTTTAATTGAATACGGAACAACATCTTTTGAAACAACTTCAATATTTTTAATCTTCCCTACATCATAATATTCTTTATCAAGCTTCATTCTCACATCATCGTCTTTATAAAGAATGTCTTTATTTAACATAGGAACGTAAACCGTTCTTGTTTTAGGAGGTGTGATTTCCAAAAACAGTTCTCCGATTAATCCTGATTGCTGAATAGAGAACATAGAAGCTTTCGGAATTTCAACATTAGGTTCCGTGATAACAAACTTAACCTTAACATAGCTGTTTTCACCGTCGATAACAGGTGTAATTTCCTCTACCTGACCGACACGAAGCCCCATCATCTGTACGCCTGCACCCGGACGCATGCCGTTTACATCTTTAAACTCAATTTCCACCCTGTCAGCAGATGAAAACGTACGACCTTTTACCTTGAACACAACTCCGAGTAATAAAACCAAGGCTATTAACGTTAAAAGACCTACCTTAAAAGATGATGAAAATTTCATTTGGTACCTTTCTTATTATCACATCAATTATTGTAGCAAAAACAACATAATATTGCAAAAAAAATACAAATTATAATGTATATTATAAGTTATTTTTTAACTCTTTTTGCAAAATCCGTGATAACCTTCTTTCCGCAGTTTTTAACTTTTTGAGCACCTGTTTCTGCAATAGCGGAAATATCTCCCTCAGAATATGCAAGATAATCTAAGAATGCCAATCTTTGCGCTTCTTTTTCGGATTTAATGAAAATGTCATGGCTATACTCTACTTCCCCTTTACCTGAAATTTTCTTATTAACTTCATTACCTTCAAACGCACAATTACAATTGTTATTAACATTAATACTATTAACTCGGGAAATCAGCATTTTTACTCCTTATACAAAATGGTATAAGAATATAAAAAACATAAATAAAAAAATTTGCCAATATTTAAAGATAATTTGCTAAAATATTTTTAACATAATTTTGTGTTTCCTGATAAGGAGGCACACCGTCGTATTTGTCAACAGCACCGGGACCTGCATTATACGCAGCAAGAGCTAAGATTACGTTGCCGTTGTATTTATTCAGCATTGATTTCAAATATCTTACACCGCCGTCGACATTTTGAACCATATTATAAGGATCATTAACACCTAAATTTTTAGCTGTAGAAGGCATTAACTGCATAAGTCCCATAGCACCTGCTTTAGATTTTGCTTTCGGATTAAATCCTGATTCTTGTTTTATCAAAGCCTGCACAAGTTTTTCATCAACTCCGTGTTTTTTGGAAATCTGCGAAACAACATTAAGTATTTGAGCTTTGCTTGACTGCTGTTTTACGGGAGCCGCACTGCTTGCAGCCGTTGCCTCCTGCAAGGCGCCGGTTAAACTTTTTGAAAAATTTGACGGCACAATATCAGCATTAACTTTTTTCAAAGAAGGATCTAAAAGTAAAGTCCCGAAATTCGATTTAGTAGCTGATTGCAATACTTTTTCAAAGGACGGAGAATTAATTTTTCCGTTGTTGGGATAAATAGCATCAAGCGGGTTTTGCGACTCATCAGCAGCATTAAGATTATTCACCTTGCTTGTAAGCTGTGCATATCTCTGCATAGCCTGAGTCTGTCCTCCTGTATTAAGCAAATTTTGAATAAAGTTTGAAAACATACCGCCTGCCTTAAAATCTTACCCGAGTCTAACTATATTCTACATACAATCACATATTTATGTATCCTCTATTTGAATTAATGATTTTTGCAGAAATGTCAAAACATAATGTTCTGGTCACATACATAGCATAAAAAAAACCACTCATTGCTGAGTGGGTCGTTTTCTGCATCCTAATGGTCTCTTTTAGTGTTTATTATTTAGGAGTTTATATGTTTTTGGGGTTAATGAATTCTATTTATATTTAGTGTTTCGACTACACTTAAATCTTATGTAATTATTATTACATATAACATTTTAAATGTCAATATAATGGTTTAATAAAATTTTTCAATTTCTGAAAACCCCCATATAGTGTAGAATTTACACTTTACAAAACTTAACATTATGTTTGGATTTTTGTTTTTATGGGTATAGAAATTTGCAAGAAAGATTTGTTAACAATTGTAAACCTTACGAAGATAAAAAAAGCAATTTTTAGCAAATTATTTACTTTATATATATAACATATATAATAGGAAAATTTACATGGCTAACGAGGATTATTTAAAAATAAATAAAGTCGGTATGCCCGTCGAAGCTGTTTCGCCAATACAAAACTATTCGACAACAGGCAATACCCCGATTATGGATCCGGAAAACAATCCGAGCACCCCTAATCGCACAGGAAGAACTTCCGAAACAGGAAGCTTTAAAGTTCCTGTGTTTAATCCGCAGTATCTGACAGGTGTTAATTCATCAGACTCTGATACGATTAAAGGATTTAATGCTTTAAAGGGTATGGCAACAGGTGTCGGAACAAATGATATGGCATTCGGTGCAATAACCCAATCAATACACCAGAAAGGTCATATAGGAAATATCGGATTTAACGGAGCAGCCACAAGAGATGTTGTTCAAGCTGACGGTTCTGTTATTACGGAAGAAATCGTCAGAGGTGCAAAGATGTTTGAATTAGCATAAAAAAAAGGAAAGCCCAAAAGCTTTCCTTTTTTAGTTTATAAATTTAATTTAAACAGCTGCAGCGGTTTTAGAAAGTTCAATACATTCTTTAACTGTTTTTGCTACAGTTCTTTGTTCTTCTTCTGTAAGTTCAGGGAACATAGGAAGCGATATAACCATTTCTGTGTTCTTTTCTGAAACAGGCAGAGAACCTTTTCCTACACCAAGGTATTCATGAACTTTTTGAAGATGTAAAGGAATAGGATAATAAAGCATTGCACCAATTCCTCGTTCTTGAAGCATTTTGTGAACCGCATCTCTGTTAGGAACTTTGATTGTATACTGATGATAAACACAATATGTATTATCCAATTCAACAGGTGTTTGAACATCTTTGCAATCAGCAAATAATTCATTGTAATAATAAGCGTGTTTACGTCTTAATTCATTCCATTCTTTAACATGAGGAAGTTTAACACGTAAAATAGCTGACTGGATTTCGTCAAGACGGCTGTTAACACCGATTTCATCGTGGTGATAACGAACAGCACCGCCGTGGTTACGTAAAGCAATAACTCTGTCTTTAAGTTTTTCATCGTTAGTCATAATAAGACCGCCGTCACCCATTCCGCCTAAATTCTTAGTAGGATAGAAGCTTAAACATCCGAAATCCCCGAATGTACCAACCATTTTACCTTTATATAAAGCACCGATAGCCTGGCAGCAGTCTTCGATTACATGCAGGTTATGACGTTTTGCAACATCCATAATCACATCCATATCGCAAGGCTGACCGTACAAGTGAACAGGAATAATCGCTTTTGTTCTTGGTGTAATTGCTGCTTCTAATTTTGAAGCATCCATATTAAAAGTATCTTTGTCAATATCAACAAAAACAGGTTTTGCACCAACAATACCGATAGCTTCGGTAGTTGCAACAAACGTGAAAGCTACCGTAATAACTTCATCACCCGCCCCGATATCTAAAGCTCTCAATGCTAAATGCAAAGCATCCGTACCTGAGTTTAAGCCTACAGTATATTTACAGCCGTAAAAATCAGCCAATTCCTGTTCCAAAGCTTTTGTGTTCGGTCCTAAAATATAAGAGCCTGAACGTAAAACATCACAAACTGCTTTTTCAACTTCTGCACCGATAGATGCATACTGACGTTTTGAATCAATAATAGGTATCATATAAATTTCTCCTTCTCTATAATATAAGTTTAGCACAGTATTTCCATGCCTTTATATAAGTTTAATAAAAAAACTATAAGTTGACAAAAAGCGAAATATAGTAAATAATAAGTTGAGAAGCATAAAGGAGGCTGAATATGAACTATTCAAGAGCAG
>HF991466.1:50051-68112 GCA_000433095.1 Clostridium sp. CAG:967
ACCCGCCACATTGGGGCTTTTAGGAATTTTTTAGGACACTCATGCGCATTTACCTTAGCTGAGGTGCTAATTACTCTCGGCATTATTGGTGTGGTTGCGGCAATGACTTTACCTATTCTGGTAGCAAACTACAAAAAACAAGTTACGGTTACACAGTTAAAAAAGGCTTATACAGAAATATCCCAGGCCATAAAACTTTCAGAACTGCAAAACGGTGATACTTCAAGCTGGGACTTTACTTTAAGCGGAACAGATTTTTATTACAGATATTTACAAGGTTATTTTATTAAAAATAAAGAGGTTCAAAATAGAGAATTTAAAAACGAATATATAGTAAACAATTTAAACGGTACAAAATGCACGTCAGAAGTTTGGTGCACACGACAAGACAGCTTTTATATATATCTGAACAACGGTTCAATCATGGGCATCATGACACATGAGGGACAGTCAAAATATAAATCCGTTACGGTTGATATTAACGGTTTTAAAAAGCCTAATCAGCTAGGAAAAGATTTTTTTGTATTTTCAATTATTTCACCTGACGGACTTGTCCCGTACGGTTATAAAGATGGTGGTATCAGCGCAATGAAATATGATACACTTGACAGAAATAAATTGAAAAGCACAGTGGAATATGCCTGTAATACTAAAAGTAAAGGGATTTGGTGTTCAGCATTAATCATTGCAGACGGATGGGAAATCAAAGACGATTATCCGTGGTAAATATAACAGTTCTTGCAACTGCAACCATTGTCCAGAACACAAATTGTATTTGAGGTCTGAAAAATACAGTGTCAACAAGTCCGTGTATGCATACGGCACATATTGAGATTAATGCGGTTGAAACAATTATTACATCTTTTGTATTTGAAGATTTTAGTATAAATTTGACCGCATTTTTTATTAATGTTATTAAAAATCCCACAAATGCTGTCAGAGCAAAAATACCGCTTTCAACACCGATTTCTAAGAAAATATTATATGCACTTAAAGCATCAAAACCTGTTTTCATATAAAGCCCGTAAATCTCACGGAAATTTTGATTACCTACTCCTATGCCCAAAAGCCAGTTGTCTTTAAACATTTCAACAGAAGAATTATATACATTAAACCTGAAAGAATTTGAAGAATCCTGTCTCATTGCAAAAATAGATAAAACTCTTGCCCGTAAAGACGAAACAAGAAGCAGTGCAGCTGTGGCAAATGCAATTACACCGCCTGCAACTGACAGATATATCTGCTTATAATTTTCCCACAAATATTTAGCCGATACAGCAAACATACCGGTAATAATTACCAGCATTCCGATATAAGACCCTCTGCATCCTGTTAAAAATAAAGTTAATGTTGAAAGAAACGCCAAAACCAGACTTCCTGATGCAAACCTGTATTTTTTATCATTAAGAAAATAAGCTGCCATACCGTAAATTGCAGGAATACCCGCAACAAAATATCCTCCCAAAAGGTTCGGATTATAAGGCTTTAATGTTCCGTAAACTCTTGTCATTACCTCTTCAGGATTTAATTTTGAAACATCCTGCCAGGTAGAAATTTCTTCTACATGCGCAAAGTTTTGCAAAAATCCGGCAACAGCTTCAAAACTTACACAAACCCCAATTGCTGAAAGAATAAATGGTATTTTGGACTTGTTATTTTTCAAGTACTGAACCATTGAAAAATAAAATCCCAAATATGTAAAAGTCTTTAAAAAACCTTTTAAACTCAAATGAAACAGCGTAGAACCCGCTAAGCTGATAATTACAAACATAAAATAGGTCAAAAGCCATAGTTCAAATCCACAGGAAGATAATCTTTCCTCAGGTTTAGTCAATATTTTAATAACAGTTAAAAATACAGTAATAAGAGCAATAAAACCTATTACATCGGACGACATTACGGTAGATGCCAAAAACACCGCAATAATTGACACCAAAATGAGTTTGTCTATATGCTGTAAAAACAAGCTGTTTTCATATAAGTATTTAGATTTTTCCTGAGTAAATTTTAATATATTATTGAACATCGTCATCTGTGTTTATTGAATTATGGAACTTATCATCATCTGTAACAGGCATAACTTTTAAATCAGATACAGTACCCGTAAATTTATAATCTTTACCTTCTAAAGTAATAGGAAGTCCCATTTTAATTTTGTTACCGCCAACAACTGCACCATCCTTAGTAATTTTTGCCGTATCAGTCAAAGTTACGATTATATCATACATATAAGCCTGTGAAACATCATCTACAACAAGAACTTTTTTATTATTTATAACAGGTAAAACAACTTTTTTTCTGTCAGCTTTAACCTCAAGAATATCCAAATCGGTATAAGGAACGTTTCTTATGCTGATAAAAGTCTTTTCATTTGCTTTTAGCGGTATTGCGCCTCCTGTAAGAGTAACTCCTCTTATAAATACTTGAAATGATATTTTAGAAGTTGCTTCAATCTGTTTTGCAGCAGTTTGTCTGAAATTCTTGTAAGTAAAAAATCCGACAATTAAAGCAATAATAATGCCGACAATTACAATTAAATCAACAGGTTTAATTTTTTTTAAAAGTTCTAAAAATTTGTTCATAAAAACTCTCCATAATATTCTTTAAAATCGGATTACAGTTTTTCAACGGCATCCAAAATTTCATTAACGGTAGTAGTAGCACAACCGAATTGTCTGACTACAATACTTGCCGCAATATTTCCAATAATAGCAGCATACGCCGGATCAGCACCGGCAGCAAGAGCAAGTGTATAAACAGCAGTAACTGTATCACCGGCACCTGTAACATCAAAAACTTCTGATTTATTAAAAACAGGAATTTTTGTATAATTACCGTTCGGTCTGGCAACAAACATACCGTCGGCTCCGCAGGTAATAAGTATTGATCTTGCATTTGTTTCATTTAACAATTTATCACCTGCAAGTTTTAAGTCTTCTTCACCGTTAATAAAAAATCCTACTGACTTCTGGGTATCAGGAAGATTCGGTGTCATAGACGTAATATTTTTATATGTATGCAAATCTTTCTGCGCATCAACAACGATAACTTTATTATGCTGATTAGCAAGTTTTATGGTTTCCTGAATAATTCGTGGAGTAAGTGTTCCGATATGGTAATCAGATAAAATTACAGCATCGTGCTCAGGAACAGCTCTTTCAATTTGCCTTAAAACCTCTTCTTCTATTTCAGGACTTAACAAAGCATTGGTTTGTCTGTCAATACGAACAATCTGCTGTGTTATGGAAGTTGTAATAGAACCTGAGATACGAGTTTTGGTAGTGGTTTTTCTTGAAGGATCAACAACAAGTCTTCCGCAATTTACCTTTGCCTTTTCAAATGTTTCTCTAAGCTGTCCTGCCTGAAAGTCGTCACCGCAAACACCGATAACACTCACTTTACCGTCATTCAATGTAGAAACGTTATGTGCAGCATTGGAAGCAGCTCCGAGAATTAACTTTGTATTTGAATGAAGCAAAATCAATACCGGTGCTTCCCTGGAAATTCTTTCGGCATCACCGTATATCATTTCATCAATAGCTAAATCACCTATAACCAGAACTTTTGGTTCATATAATTTTTTAATATAAGAAACTAATTGTTCTTTATTGATATACATAAAATAACTTCCTTGTATAAAAAAATACTAACACAAACATGAATTTTCGCAAAAATAATAAAACAAAGAGAATTGTAAACTTTTTAAAAAATTTATAGCAAAAAAATTTTTTTTTACGATTTAATATATAATAATCAAAACTAGAAAGGCTGGAAGCATGATTACCTCAGTTCAAAATATAAATTTTACCCGATGTAATACAATAGCTCGAAATCAGAATAAAAATATAACTTACCCAAAATTATCACAATCTCAGGCTTGTGACAGTGTAAGTTTTACAGGCGGCAAAATGCCAAAAATCAAATTATCATCAGAAAGCACAGAACTTATCAGGGAATTTGCTAAAAAGCTGCAACTAAATAAATTATATAAATTTGATAAACCTGATGTTCAAACTTTCCACGTAACAGCTATTGCATCTAAAAATCATCCTGAAAACAGAATTCTTTATGTTCAATATTCAGGCTATGCAAAAGATAATATGACAAAACACTTAAAATGTGCAATAAGTAATTCAGGTCAAGTTTTCGAAGATAATCAGCTGACCAATAAAGCAAAAGATGTTACTGCTTATGAAGAAATAATACCTGAATTAATAAGTTACGCATCAAAAGAATTAAAGGTGTCTTGAAGAAGGACTGATTAGCATTTGAGCAAGTTTATCGGCACCTTCAAATTCACGTGCCCTTAAAATATTTGCCGCCATTTCTTTGTCGTAATCTACAAATCTGTGTTCGATAGAGAAACCGCCGTCTTGAAATTCGGCAATAACATAACAAGCTTTAGGATCTTGCGTGAACGGACGTCCGACACTGCCTACATTAACCACAGTCTGTTTCTTGCTTGTCTGATACCCGCATGGAATATGTGTATGACCGCAAAAAATAATGTCGGCATCAGTACCCTCTAATATTTCTTCAACTTTTTTTATCGACAAATCAGGCAATATATCTTCATTATTACGTCTGGGAGACCCATGAACAAGAAGCACCTTTACTCCTTCAACCGTAAGTTCTTTTTGAGGAGGTAAGCTTCTAAGATAATCTTTCATTTCATCTTCAATAAAATAAACATCATCAGCAAGTGCATTTGCCATTACAGGAAAAATATTTTTCACATTTTCCATAATTTCAGGTGAAAAATCAGCAATCATTTTATCTGTATTCCCCTGTATTACAACCCAATCAGGCTTTTTAGAAATCAAATCAATAATTAATCTTGGCTGCGGACCTGCCATTGCCAAATCACCAAGACAAAAAACTTTTTCAACATTATTTGATTTCATATCATTCATAACACTTTCAAGAGCCTGAAAATTACCGTGTATATCAGAAATTACTGCGACTTTCATTAATTACCTCCAAATATCTTCTTTGTGATAAAATAATAATATGATAAAAAGAAGAAAATCAAAAGAATTAACAATAGGAAATGTAAAAATAGGAAACGGAGCTTTAATAAGTGTCCAATCCATGTGCAACACCGACACCCGTGATGTCAAAACAACTATTAATCAAATAAATGAAATGGCAGAAAAAGGCTGTGAGCTTGTAAGATTAGCAGTATTAAATAAAGATGCTGCAGATGCAATAAAAGACATTGTAAAAAAATCACCTGTTCCGTTAATTGCAGATATACATTTTGATTACAGACTTGCAATACAGTGTATAAATAACGGGATTAATGCTCTCAGATTAAACCCGGGCAACATTGGAAAAAGAGAAAATGTTGAAAAAGTCGTTGCACTTGCAAAACAACAGCAAATACCTATAAGAATAGGCGTAAATGCCGGTTCTTTGGAAAAAAATTTGCAGGATAAAGATATTCCTTTATCGGAAAAAATGGTTATCAGTGCGCTTGGACATATTAAAATTTTAGAAGATCTTGATTTTGATCTTATTAAAGTTTCATTAAAATCATCAGATGTCTTAACAACAATTGAAGCTTACCGTTCAATTGCAGAAAAAATCCCTTATCCTCTGCATCTTGGAGTAACTGAGGCAGGAACTTTGAGAGGCGGACTTATTAAATCATCTGTCGGATTAGGAACTTTGCTTGCAGAAGGTATCGGAGATACAATCAGAGTTTCTCTGACAGAAAATCCTGTAGAAGAAGTCAGTGCAGGTTTTGAAATTTTAAAAAGTTTAGGTCTGAGAGAAAAAGGTGTCAACTTTGTTTCCTGCCCGACTTGCGGAAGAACACAAATTGACCTTATTGCACTCGCAAAAAAAGTTGAAGAAAGATTTAAAAACCTGAAAGAACCCATAACCATAGCAACAATGGGATGTGCGGTAAACGGTCCCGGCGAAGCCAAACATGCAGATTACGGCATTGCAGGAGGCATTAATGAGGGTTACATTTTCAAAAAAGGTGAAATTATAGCAAAAGTACCTGAAGACCAACTTCTTGAAAAGTTAGAAGAAATTATAACAAAATCATCCAAATAATATATGATTTATTTATGTAAAGAAATTATAATAATTTTGTAACTACTCATGAAAAGTACTATAATGTTATAAACAGAGGTGGAAATGAAAAAAGTTTTATTAATTTTAAGTTTAATAGGTTTAGTAACTCTGCCGGCTTGCGCAGAATTAACAGTGTCAGATACATCTGCTGATGAATATTTAAGAAATCACGGATATTCTCAATCAACAATCAATATAGTTAACAAAACAAAAGCACAAGTTAACGGAGAACCTTTAACCGAACCTGTTGAACAAGAATATTATAACCAGCCGTTTGTTAAATGGTTCAGAAAATTTGTAATGTATATTGATCCTTCACTTGATGACCACTCATTTATGAATGATCATAACATTCATACTTCTCCAAGTTATGAAGATCTATAGAGAATTTAACAAAGTTTCCACTCTGTTTATAACTTTATTATTATTTTCTTTAAGTACTGCTTATGGTGCTCAGTCCGGATATTTAGAGTACAACTCTGTTTTATTTGACTATTCAAAATTAAATGCAGCAGAAATTCAAAAAGAAGCGGATGAATATTTCGATAAGTTCTTAACTTCTTCCGATGAACTGTTTAAAGAAAATTACTTAAACGCTGCCATGAGCAAATACTATGTTCTGACCAAAATTGATTACTCACAAATCAAGCCATATATACAACTTGCACGTATTTATGATGAAAAAAATCATAACAGATTGGCAAAAGAATATTTTTACAAGGCTACAAACCTTGATACAAATAACCCTTATGCCAATTTTTATTTCGGAGAATTTTATTATAAAAGAAATGATTACAAAAGAGCTTTGCGTTACTACAACATCGCATACAATAACGGATTGAATAATCGTTATGATTTAAATTTAAGACTTGCAACAATTTATGAAAAATTTGCAGATTTAGTTAACGCAAAAAAGTTTTATGAGGTATCATATTCATTGAACCCGAAAGCTACAGAATTACAGCAAAAAATTCAATCATTAAACGGGTTAAACTATGACAAGTCAGAATATTATCATTTTATCAGGGAGTAGGAGGCAAATGAGACTTAAACACATAATAACAACTTTTGCAGTAATAGCTCTAACAGCTGCAAATTGTATGGCTGATGAAATATCACCTATGTTGACTGCGAGAAGAAGACCTTCATTAACAGAACAAAAACAGCCTGTGGTAACAGAACCTTCAACCTGTCTTGATAATAGTGAGATGAACCTTGTAATCCCTGAAGAAACTGCCCCTGTATTTAAACCTTACCAGCTTTCTAAAGGCGAAGTGTTATTCAGTTATACAAAAGCATGGATTAATGCTATTGATCCTACTGCTTATACTAACAGAAGCGGAAGTTACCTTCCAGGTGCAAGAGGTATAAATCAGCTTGTAATTTATACTCCTAACTACGGTCCTAGAACAAATACAAATGAATTCGGCGCAGAAGCAGTAGTGGAAGACAATACTGTAACAGAACTTTCCGGTGCTGATTCTTTAATTCCCCCAAACGGAATTGTAATCAGCGGACATGGAAAAGCTAAAACCTGGATGAATACAAGCATAAAAGTCGGCACAAAAATTTATATCGACAGATCATCAAACCTTGTATACACTTATACAACTTCAGAAAGTTATATTTTTGAATCAGAAAAAAAAATTTCCGAAGCCGAACAAATGCTGAGCTATTATCGTGCAATCAGTCCCGATTATAACTGGAAACTTCCAAACAGTTACATCAATGATGCAAGAGATTATTTAAAAAAAGCAAGAAAAAATCCCGACGAAGTTCAGAAATATTCAAAACTTGCAATAGAAGCATCAAATGATGCCATAAAAAGTGTTGTGCCTTATAAAAAAGGCGAATTAAAAGGTATATGGCTCAGACCAACAGAAACAAGCGAAGCAGAAATTATAGCAACTCTTAACAGATTACAGCAGACAGGAATAGATAACGTGTTTATAGAAACCTATTTCCACGGTAAAACAATATTCCCGAGTAAAACCATGATGGCTTACGGTTTCACACCTCAATATGAAAAATTTACAGGGATTGATCCTCTTGAAATTTGGATTAGAGAAGCACATAAAAGAGGTATAAAAGTACATACCTGGTTTGAAACTTTTTATGCAGGAAACCAGTCGCCAAATGATAATCCGAACAGTATACTTGCCAAAAATCCTTCATGGGGTAACAAAACCAAAAAGGATTACGCATCAACTCTGCCTTCAAAATCAGCATCCGAACATAACGGATATTTCTTAGACCCTGCAAACCCGTATGTTCAGGACTTCTTATTGAAATTGACCGATGAAATTATCACAAGATACAAACCTGACGGTATAAACATTGATTACATAAGATATCCAAATACTGTAGGCACAGGCGAAGCATCAAGCTGGGGATACACTGAGTATGCAAGAAATGATTTCAAAAGTATTTTCGGTGTAGATCCAATTGATTTAGTAAAATCAGATCCGCTTTGGCTCGAATGGAACAATTACAGACGTGAAAAAATAACATCTATGGTTAAAAAGATAGGCGAACAAGGCAGAAAATCCAACACTTATATAAGTGCTGTAATTTTTCCTGACAGACAAGCTGCACTTGATAACAAGCAGCAGGACTGGAAAACCTGGACTACACGCAACTATTTAAATGCGTTCACTCCGTTATTCCTAACCTGTGATTCTAAAATGGCTAACCAGATGATGCAGGATGTTTTGAAAGTTAAATCACCAAACACAGACTTTTATGCAGGTTTGTTCGTAACATTTATGAGCGGAACTGATGAAGATTTAATCAGACAAATTCACGAGGCAAGAAAAGTAAATGCAAACGGAGTAATATTATTTGATTATGCACACCTTAATAATAAATATGTAAATACGCTTTCTACAAGTGTATTTGCTTCACACTCACCAATCAGAGGAAGGCAGTTGTATCAGCCGCAGCCGCAAATTCAACCGTCGAAAAAACGCAAAGGCTGGTGGATATTTAAATAAACTTAAAAAACGGGATAACCTCCCGTTTTTTGGTATATTATTATATCAATGATTAGAAATGCAATAAATACTTCTCTACAAAATAAAAATGCAGTAATGTTTATTACAGCAATTATTTTTATGACAGGGATACTGGCATACTTTAATGACAATGCAATTCTTTGTTCTGCAATTTTAAGCGTGCTCGGAATAATCGCAATCCTTAAAAATTACCTTTCCGGTAAATATGTTCTTTTCTGGATTTTTGTATTTTATTTCGGCTTTTTTAATTCATATTTTAGAATTCATACAACTGACGGGCTTTTATCTTATGCACCTGTTGAGGCGAAAATCGAAGGGCAGATAGTTACTATACCCAACAGCAACACTCCTGATAAAACCAAATTTTTCTTTAACGCTTATAAAATTAACGGAGAAAACGTCAATGGAAAAACTCTGGTTACATTGACGGGTGAGGATTTTTCGCAATATAAAGTCGGAAATTTTTATGAGCTTTCCGGAAAACTTCGCACTCCTTTTAAAGCCAGCAACCCTTCGCAGTTTGATTACGGAAAATATTTAAGAAACTTTGATACATTCACTGTATTTTACAGTGATAATGCTAAATTGTTAAAATCAAAACTTTCATTCAAATGGAAGTTTCTTCAAAATTTAAACAATCTTAGGGATAAAATTGTAAATGTTCACGCACAATATTTAAAATCACCGAACCTTGAAATCTTAGGCGGGATAGTATTTGGTGACGATGCGGTTGCGCCTCCGGATTATATCAAAACCTCATTTGTAAATTCAGGTCTGCTTCATATACTTGCGGCATCAGGAATGAACGTTGCATTTATCTACGGTTTCTGGGTATTTTTCCTTAAACGCATACGGGCTCCGTTTAAATTTACTGTTCTTACAGGTATGGGAATTGTAATAATTTACACAATGATGACAGGTCTGGGTGCATCCGTAATCCGTGCTGCATTAATGCTTCTCCTCATTCTGATAGGAAAACTTATTGACAGAGATGCACACAGTGTCTCGCTGTTGTCTGTTGTTGCTTTAATAATGTTGATTTATAATCCTGCCTTTATAAATGATGTAGGCTTTCAGTTATCATTTATAGTTACATTCGGTCTGCTGACAACTGCGAATGTAATTTTTGACAGATATAAAGAATTACCGTTACCAAACTGGCTCACGGGAGCAATTCTTATTCCGATTGTTGCCCAAATCTGGGTTGCACCAATACAAATGTTTTATTTTAATACGATAAGTCTTTATTCTGTATTTGCAAACGTTTTAAGTATGCCTTTTCTTAGCATAATAAGTTTTGGCGGCTTTGTAAGTTCTATTATTGCAATATTTACTCCATACACAGATAAAATCTGTATGGTAATAGATTTTGTTTTAAACTATGTATTGCATATTCTTGTTTTTATATCAAATTTCTTTGCAACTCTTCCGAATTCACTAATCACAACAACCCACCCGAGTGTAATTCAGGTAATTATATATTATACAATAATACTTTTATTAACGCTTGCTATCAAAACAGGTTTTTCCAAAAAACTTGTAATGACCTGTGTAACTCTTGGATTAATCCTTTGTATTTCTACAATTTCTTTTCCTTCCAAAGATTTGCAGATAATAACGTTTGATGTTCAAAATGCTGACTGCTTTCTAATCAAAACACCGCAAAATAAATACTTTATCATTGACACTGGCAGAGCCGGCTACAAAGGAAGCAAAGCTCAGGCAAATTCAATCATCATAAAATATTTAAAAGACAGAGGTATTAAAAATATTGAAGGTCTGATTATAACTCACTTTGATAATGATCATTCAGGCGGTGCCGTGGACATTATGAAAAATCTAAATGTAAAACAGGTTTATATAAATTCTTTCAAAGATAAAACAATGACCTCAATAAATATCTACAAAACTCTAAGAGAATTAAATATTCCTGTTCAAATACCTCAAAACAACAGCACAATTTACCTTGAAAATAATTTAAACCTGAAAGCCTATATCGCAAATGAACAAGAAGACAACGAAAAATCAGTTGTCACACTTTTAAGCTATAAGGATTTTGATATGCTCTTTACCGGTGATGCAGGAATTCAGGCATTCAACAACATAAAAGGTAATATTCCGCATAAAGTAGAGGTGCTAAAAGTCGGACACCACGGCGGTCCTCAAGTTGTTGATAACAATATGCTGGAACATTTAAATACACAAACATCCATAATCTCAACAGGTCCAAACGCATTCGGTCATCCCAATAAAGGTACGCTTGATATATTAAGAAAAACAGATATTTACAGAACTGACAGACATAATTCAATAAAGATTACATCAGACGGTAAAGTCTACAATATCTTTTTATATACACCTCAAAAAAGAAAATACATTCTTTCAAAAAAAATTAATGTGATAAATTAAACAAGAGCTCTTTTTTCTTCCAAAGCCGTATCAATTTCATCAATAATTAATTTTGCAGCTGCAACTTTATCTTCGGCAGCAGTAATAGGTCTTCCGACAACCATAAAATCAACACCTGAAAGTATAGCATGCTGCGGAGTATCAACTCTTACCTGATCATTAACAGAAGCCCAGGTAGGACGTGTTGCAGGGCATAGAATTAAGAAATCATCACCGAGTTCTTTTCTTATTCTTTTGGCATCCTCAGCACTTGCAACAACTCCGTCAAGTCCGCTTTCTTCCGCTACTTTAGCAAGTTGAAGAACGTAATCTTCAATACCTTTATCAACACATAATTCCGTTGTCAATGTTCTTTGCCCGAAACTAGAAAGCAGTGTCACACCTAAAATAGTCGGAGGTTCAATGCCCATAGATTTTGCAGCAGCACGTGATGCTTTAACAACAGAAGAAGTCATTTTAGAACCGCCCTGTATATGGACATTAAAAAAATCTATATTATTTTTCACCAAACTTATGCATGCTTTTTGTACAGTATGCGGAATATCATGAAACTTACAGTCATAATAACACTTTGCTCCGTGTTCTTCCAATAATCTGAAAGCCTCAAATCCGTAATTAACAATTAAAGGCAAACCTACCTTAAAGTAGCCTACATAATCTTTTAATTCTCTAACAAGAGCTTCAGCCTCTTTTAAATTATCAACGTCTAATGCTAAAATAATTCTGTCTTTAGCTGTTTTAGGTTTTTCTATCATATTAACAAGAATATTATCACCACGGCAAAATAAAATCAACCCTTAGCAGAATTAGGCTTTAGACCTATTTTTTTCAAATATCTTGTACATTCGATAATTTTATCATATCCGAGCATAATTCCAAGCATAAAATCATGCTCGGGAGAAAGCTTGTTTAAGCGTTTATCAAAAGTTGAAACTACTTTTATGCACTGTTCATTTCCAAAAAACACATTAATAGTTCTTTCTCCGGCAGGATTTATAACATAAGGAATTTTTTCTCTCTCAAGACGTTCCACAATATAATCTTTGTTTGAAGCCTTTTCTGTTGTAAGTATCAGGCTTCTCAATCCCTTTTTATATTCATATATATGATGAAGAAAAACTTTTAATTCAGAATGCTGGGTTTTATTTAAAGTTCTTATACCTGCGGTAAAAACAGGCATTGAAGTTACAGAAACATTGTTGTTATAGCGGTTACTATTGTTCCAGGAAACAGGTTGTACTCTCATACAATTAAGTTAGCTCAAACTAACTTAATTGTCAATAGTTATCTCCTCTGGTAATTCGGGCAAGTCTTTTGTATAAACACAGCCAAGTTTTTCAAGTTTTGAAATCTGGTTGATTATATTTCCTGTACCGTTCAGTTTTTTTAACGAGGTATTCAGATTGTCACGAATTTTCAAAAGCTCGCCCAGAAGAGCTGCAAACTTATCGTGAACACTTGTACAAAGTCTTGCCATTTCAATAACATTTTTATTCTGTCTGTCTACAACGTGGAAAGAATTAATTATTTTCAATGCTGCAAGAAGTGTAGAAGGCGATACGGGCATAACTTTATTTTTCCAGGCAAAATCCCACAAAGCACAATCATCACAAAACATCATTGAATAACAGCTTTCAATCGGAATGAACATTAATACATAATCAGGAGAAGCATCTTCAACCGAATAATCACGTTTTGAAAGTCCTGTAATATGCGCTTTGGTAGAATCTATAAACTGTCTTAAATGAACTTGTTTTTCATTATCATCTTCGGAATTTACATAACCGTCCCAAGCAGAAAAAGATGTTTTGCTGTCAATATAAATACATCTTCCCTCCGGCAGAAACACAGTTGCATCAGGACGACCTTCTGCTGTGCCCATTTGAATTTTATATTCTTCATCTTTTCTTAGCCCCGAAGCCTCAAGCACCCTTTCAAGAACAATTTCCCCCCATCTTCCTGCCGTTCTGTTATCGGCACGCATTACGTTTACAAGAGAATTAGCATCGTGTGAAATCTTATTGCCTGTTTCAAGAAAATTTTTAATATTTATATCGAATTTAGTAAAATTCTCATTTTCATATTTAAAGTTTTCTTCTGCACGTTTTTCAAAATCTTCAATACGCTCTTTAAAACGTTTAAAAAATTCTTCAAGTTTCTCTTTATTATGTTCTGAAAGTTCTGATGAGCTTTCTTTAAAAATCTTATTTGCAGTATTCTCAAAATACATCTTCATTTGCTCAAGCATCATATCCTGATTAGATTTATTATTTTTATTTATAAGCATAAACGGAATATACACACATAACCCGCCAACTAAAAAACCGCCTAAAAATATTAAAATTTCCATTCTTTTCTCCAGTTTATATATAACTTATTCAAAATTATACCACAATAAGATTAGTCCAAAAAGATTAGTACATAAAAAAATCAACCATGCGGCTGCAATCTCCGAAAGCATGGTGTAGAGCATGGCTGAGGCTTTTTATCAATCCAAAGATTTAGAGCGTTATCTCAAACTTCTACAAAAGTAATATCATTCCAAGCATGGATGCGGGACCCCCTCTAAAAGTTGTAGTATGTACAATGTAGAGGGAACCGTTAGGGAGATTAAATAAATGAGAGAGTTTAAAAGAAAATCAAGAGTTTTATTAATTGATGACAATGCAGACCATTTAAGAGGTATTAAAGAATTAATCACGCTTGAAAGCAGCTTTGATGTAGTAGGGGCAACAACAAGCGCAAACATCGGGATTAACCTGGCAAAAAAATATCGTCCCGACTTAATTCTTATGGATATCAATATGCCTGAAAAAGACGGTTTGCAAGCTATCCAGGAGATTGAAAAGCTTGATTTAGGTATCAAAATTATTGCACTAAGCGGCTATGATGATGCAGATTTAATCTTCCGTGCTATGAAAATCGGTGCTAAAGGATATGTGCTAAAAACTATGGCATCAGCTCAGCTTATTTATGCAATGGATGAAGTTGCAGCCGGCAAAATTTATCTTCCTACAGCACTAACATCAAGATTTTTCGAATACTTCCAACGTTCTTTCAAAAACGAAGCAGAAAATTCATCAGAAGAAAACTTACTCACCTATCTTACTGCAAGAGAGGAAGAAGTTTTGGAATTACTCACACAGGGTAATAACTACAAGGGTATTGCAGGTAAACTGTTTATATCAGAAACTACTGTTAAGACACACGTAAACAATATATTCCAAAAATTACAGGTTAATGACAGAACTCAAGCTGTTCTATACGCATTAAACAACGGTTTTGGAAACAGAAGACGAACTAAAATGGCAGTTTAATAAATAAAATCTGAAAGACATTAAAGGTTCGGCAAATCGCTGGGCCTTTATTTTTAAAGAGGGGTGAGATGAATAATTCAAATATCGTTTTTGAACAATCAAGATGCATAGCACATGAAATCAGAAATCACTTATCTATTTGTGAATTATACACACAAATTATTAAAAAGAACCTTGAAAACGAAGGTGTTGAGAACAAATCTGTTGATAATGCCTTAAACTGTATTAAAAAATCATTAAAGATAATGAGCAATTCACTTCTAGATTTAAAGTCTTTAAACAATTATGAAAAAAAAGTTTGCGATTTAAAATCAATTGTTGAACAAGGCGTTCAACTCTCAACAGTTTACATTCACGATAAAGATATTAAAATCAGCTGTAATCTTAAAGGCACTGCACCGGTTCTAATTGATGAAAACAAATTTTTAGCCTGTATAGTAAATATAATAAAAAATGCAATAGAAGCAATTGACAAAACAGGGAAAATTCATATTGAATTGAATATCAAAAAAGATATTGCTGAAATAAAATTTTCCAACAACGGTGAGCCTATATCTCAGGCAAAACAACAGGCTATATTCGATGAGGGATACACGACAAAATCAACAGGCAGCGGTCTTGGACTGCATATATGCAAGAATAATTTAAAAGCCCAAGATGCAATTTTAAAATTAAACAAATCAACTTTAGACATTACAGAGTTTGAAATTGACATACCTGTTTATAAATATTAGAGTTTAATTTTTAAACTTTTTCAAAAGATTTGAATTATTTTCTTCATGAGTTATCTCTGCTGCTGCAACAGGTTTTGCCTGAATATTATCTGCTGAATTTTCCGTCACAAACACACGGGGATCATCAATTTTATCCATAGCTTTCATAATACCGATTTTGCCTGCTTTTTTCTGAATACTTGTAAGCCATGCATTAAATGCATAAGGAACACCGATTATCACACCCAGCACAGGAACACCTGCAACAAGTCCGGTATTTATCAATGTCTTATAATTTTTATAATTGAAGTTCATACCCAATTCTTCCTGAAGCTCTTTGGGAATTTCTGTGCCTGTTTTGTTAGCTTTAGATTTTGCCCATATTTTTGTGCATTGTGCAAACATGTTACGTGTCCACTTAGCCAGAGGAGTTTGTTTAAAATGACTTGCAAAAAGCTCTGAAAATATTGATGAGATATCCTTTTTCTTTTCAGCAGCAACTGCCTCACTTACCCCCTGTCTGCCTATTTTGCCCAGTTCTGCAAGTAATGGCTCTGCAGCTTCTTTTAAAGCTTTATTTTGAGGGTATTCAAGAAAGGATTTTAAGTTTCCGTTGATAAGAGCTTGATGGAATTTTCTTACTGTGACTTTATCCTGTTGTTTAACAACAGAGTATAAATTATTTACTGCCGTTTTAATTGGAGATTTTGCATTAAAAGTTAAGTTAGTAAGCCAGTTGCCGACTTTTGTAATCGGGAATTTTCCTTTTGCAATCGAAACAGCCAGCAAACCTATACTTAAGGTCGAACCTATTGACCAGGCAGTCATTCCTACTTCTTTTGCAATATCACACCCTGCTTCAACATCTTCCGAGTATCTCTGAGACATTTCGTCTATTTCATCAAATGCTCTGAATACATTTTTTTGGAGATTTTGAGCCTCAATCTTTTGAGCTTCCGATACTTCTATTTCTTTAAATGCTTTTTGAATTTTTTCGTTTTCTTTTTGGGTTGTCTTTTTATATTTGTTATATTCACTCTTATCTTTGAAGTATTTGCCTATAAATGAAAAACTGCTGCCTAATTTTTCAAAAAATCCCTGTTTTTGTTTATCAGCTTTAATATTTTCAGCTTTTTTCATATCTTCATCAGAATAAGCCATTAATCTTGCAGGATTTTTCATTATATCCTGTCTTGCTTTGTAACGCCCTATTCTTGAAGCTGTTTTCTGCTCAACCGTACCTGTCATTGATATTCCAAGAGATGTCAAAACAGGAACCGCAAATGAAACTATTTTATTCACCTTAGGGCTTACTTTAAAAGCTTTTAATATTTGATTAATCCCAAAACCTAAAGGAATAGCCGCAAGCCACGAAACTGTTTGCAGAGTATCAAATGCATTTTCAAGATTTTCCGAATATTCCTCGGCTTTTATATTAATTTCTTTAACAGCATCAACAATCAATTCTTTGTCTTCTTGAGCTTGTTGAAGTTTTTCAGCGCTGAGATTTTCATTCAAAGCTTTTAGTTTTTCAATTTCTTGCGGATCTTTTTGAGCAAGCCATTGTTCATAAGCTTTTTTATCCTTAGCAACATCTTTAAGCTCTTTAATCATTTTAGAGATACTGTTACGTTCTTTTTCATCAGGATATTTCTTCGCAATCTCTTTTGCTTTCTCCATCTGTTCAGGAGTATAAACGACAAAGTTTTCAAGACCTTTAAGCTCATTTTGTTTAGCCTGATATCTGCCTATTCTTGAAGCTTCTTTCTGTTTTGATGTACTCCATAAAATCATACCTATAGTAGAAGCAAGCATTACGCCCAGCAAAACAAAAGGTCCACGTGTCTGAACTTTTCTGCTTATATTTGCAGCTTTTTCTGATAATTTATTATATTCTTTAAGCTTAATTTTTGTTTGTTCATCCGTAATATTTTTGCCATTAACTTCCGCATTAATTTTCTTCATTTTTTCTTTAATTTTAGCAGTCAGTTTCTTGTCTGCGAAGTTTATAATCGGAATTTGAGCTAAAGCAAGACCCAAAATAGGAACAGCAGATAACATACTCGTTAGCTGTTCCATATTTTCACAGTTATCTTCCGAACGTGCATCCATAATTTCCGTAGCCCTGACTACTGCCTGTGCACGCTTATTGGTTAATTCCAATTTATCCTGAGGAATATCAAGTTCTTTTGCAAGATACTCTTTTCTCGCTCTTTCATCAGCCTGAACCTGTTCCCACTCATCATATTTGTTATAATTTTTTCTTACTTCATTAATTGAATTTAAAAATTGTCCCATTTTTCCCTGCAAATTTTTTACTTAATAAGATAAAAACACGAACAAAATAAAAATTGACAGTTCTTGCATCGCATCCTATCCTATCCTATCCTATAAGAGAGTATACAAGGGTTTCAGTCATTTTAAAAATAAACTTTACATAATTTAACAATTCAATTCTTATAAAGCAATATTAATTTTTTCAAATCTTTTATATTAATATAATATATTTGTAGGGAAATCA
>HF991466.1:68163-85758 GCA_000433095.1 Clostridium sp. CAG:967
TGTCAGGAATTGATAATTTTTTAAATAAAAAAGGGCAAACCCAATATTACATTACTCCACAGGCATCAAATAATGCCGTTCAAAACGATACAATTTCCAAAGAAACAGTAAAAACTTCAAATATTCGTGATGAATTTATTAAAGAGAAAAAGAATAACGGACTTGTCGGAAAATTTTATAATTTTTTAAAGAATAAAACAAACTTTGGTATAGGTTCCAAATCTGTAGAAAAAGAAATTGATAAATTTGAAAAAGGCGAGATTAAAGAAGAACAGGTTAAAGAAAAAATTTCCCAATACAGGATTTCTCAGGAAAACGCCGTTCAATCCACAGGAGATATAGCTTCAGCAGCAGTAACTGTTTCATCTTATTTTCTTGCAAACAAACATATTAAAAATTTGAGAGCACAAATAGAACTCGATGCATTACCTCTGGCAATAAGAAATATTAAAAAATATCCTGAAGGCAAAAGATACAAACATTATATTAAGACTGAAAACATTGTAAAGTCCAAATCTAAAACAATGCTTGTTATGCTGCCGCTTCTTGCAATTGCAGGCGGAATTACAAAATTGGTTTACGGTAAAGTCGAAAGAACAGGCTCTAAAGAATTCAAAGTTGATAAAAAAGCATTTACCGACAAAAAAGCACTTAAAGCAGAAAAGAAAAAAGCACGTAAAGCCAAAAGAAAGGCTAACTTCAAAAACTTTGCAACAGGGGCATTAAACGGAATGCTTGCACCTGTTACCGCTTTAGCAGGCGGAATTGTCGGAGTTCCCACATATCTTCTTGCAACAACAGGGGTAAGATATGCATCAAGTAAAAACGACGGTAAAGATAAATCATTTAATGATTTTACAAAATCACTTAAAGATAATGCCGCTGTAAATACCATAACAGCTGCCGCTATTGCAGTTCCATCGATTAAAAAAGCTCATTACAACAAAATATTTGATATAAATTTAGATAAGGTTGTACAAAAACTTAAAGGACATGAACTACAGCTTCCTGACCTGCCTTCATCAAAATCAGCATATCAGGAACTTGAAGATTTAATGTTGAATTCAGAAAACATAAAGAAAATTTTAAAACCTGAAAATTATATTGAAAACCGGACTTTAGAAAGCGATATAACTAAATTAACAGACGAAAATATATTTGCCGTAAAATTCCTTCAAATAAAAAACAGCGGTATCTTTACAGGACATAATCCTTATCGTGAAATTTCAGAAGCACTGCGTGAAAGCTGCCCGCCAACCAGAACCATTGAACAGGCTCAAGAACATATTAACAAATTGTGGGGCTCAGACGATTATAAAGTTTCAAAACTTCTCGGTGTGGGTACTATTGCTGAAACATATCTTGCGAAAGACAAATCAGGAAAAGAAGTATGTATCAAAGTTTTAAAAGAAGGTATCAATGCTGAAAAAATAGCAAGAGATAAAGAGAAATTTCTCAAACTTATTAAAGGTGATACTCCTGAAAATCAACTGACAGATAATCAAAAATACCTGATAAGAAACCTTAACGATCTTGCAGAAGGTATATCAAAAGAAGTTGATTTTATAAATGAAATGAACGCTGCAAAAGAACTTAAAAAATTCACTAAAACTGCTGACGTTGTAGTGCCTATGGAAGCAAAACAAGGCATTTATGTAATGGAAAAAGCTCCGGGTATAAGTGTTAAAACACTTGTTGATTACTATGACTGCGAAAGAGATATAAAATGGCTTACAAAATGGTCAAAAGAAGAACCTGACAATAAATGGTATAAAGAAGAAATCCAAAGAGTCAAAGAAAAAATGGAAAAAATTAAATCACGTTCACCTGAATTTGAAGCATTTGATATGAAGCCTTCCCAAATCAAAAAACTTCTGAAAACATATATTGATTTGCAGGTAGAACAATTCTCTAAAGTAGATAAAAACGGAAAAGTTATTCACGCCGACATTCACCCCGGAAATATTTTCATAAATCTGGAAGCGCTAAAAAGCGGCAAAGGCAAATTATTTACTCTGATTGATACCGGAAATACAATTACATTAACAAAAGAACAGTCCCTAGCCTCTTTAAAAGTTGTCGGATTTATTAAAAACGGAAATACAAAAGACTTAACAAATATTGTTCTGAAAGATGCTATTCTGCCTCAAGGATTAACAAAAGAAAAAGCGGCAGAATTAGTCGAAAATGATTTAAAGAAAATTTTCTTTGATAATCAAACAAAAATTCAATCTATGAACATGGATACTTTCTATGTACTTTCTGAAAATATTTTGAGAAAATATAATATCATTCCAAATAATACACAGTTGAATTTAAATAAGGCTAAAATTTCCGCCCAAAACTCTTTCAAAAATTTATTTAACTCATTCTTTGAGAAAAAATACGGTGACAAAAATTGGTCAACAACCTCTAAAGCCGAAATGGCTGCAGCTATATCAAGAGCTTTGGCAGACGGTGCTGAAATCGGCATAAAAATGACATCGGCTCAGACTATGCAGGAAAGTAAAAACCTGTTCCAAATGTCCTGGAAAGAAGCTATAAAATTCCTAAGAAATAAAAATATGCTTAAGACAAACAGCGAAGAATATTTGACCTATAAAATGAAACAAAATATACCCGGACCAAAAATCAAAGAAGAAGAAATTCTTGAAAAAATTAAATAACAATAAATTTCTACAGAATCTTACGGCGGGTAGAGCGATTACGCTCCCTATTCGTTAAATTCCTGAATTGAAATTGATTCAACACCTTTCAGCTGCTGATATGTCTTATACATATTCTGAATAGGTTTTTGACCGATATAATCAAGTATAACAACTATTTTAGTCAGATTTTCATCCTGCTTGTTAAGCTTTTTGGAAATTTCTTTTAAATGTTTGCTGTTCTCAATAATATAATCATAAATATCACTAGAATTTTCATTCAAACAAGAAATACTTATTTTTAACCTTTTAGTATTTTTTGTACTGCAAACTAAAACATTTTTCTCAAATAAACGAACAGACACAAGTATAATTATAGAAAGTATTGTTGAAACAATAGCAAGTCCGTACATACCCGCACCGCAAGCCATACCGATAGCGGCAGAAACCCATAATGTAGCAGCTGTAGTTAAGCCGAATACCGTAGCACCGTGACGTAAAACAGTACCGCCGCCAATAAAACCGATACCGGTAACAACCTGAGCAGCAACACGGGCAGTATCACGTGTTCCCAGTTCATCTCCCGTAACGGAAACCTCGGGAAAACCGTATATGGATATTATCGTAAAAATACAAGCGCCTAAACAAACAAGAATATTTGTTCTGAGACCTGCATATTTATTAGTCATTTCACGTTCCAAACCTATTGCAAAACCAAGAAGCAAAGATGACAATACTCTTAAAAATATGCTGTAATCAAATATATTTCCTACAGTTGAAAAATCCATTTTTTCTCCGTTAATAATGTTTATTTACCCAAAAATTCCAAAATCAAAACTTATCTGACTTTACTTTTAGGATCCAAGACATCTCTTATTGTATCACCAATCAGGTTAAATGCCAATACGGCAATGAAAATTAAAAATCCGGGAGTTAAAAGCCATGGACGGTAAATAATATTTGTATATTCCTGAGCCTCTTTAAGCATATTACCCCAGCTTGCATCCGGCTGCTGAATACCAAGTCCCAGAAAGCTCAATCCTGATTCAGAAAGTATATAAGAAGGCACCGATAAAGTCATAGCCACGATTACAAAACTTGTAGTTTGCGGCAGAATATGTTTTACGATAATTCTTAAATTTGATGCACCTATTGATTTTGCAGCCTGAACAAATTCCTGATTTTTAACCGACAAAACCATACCTCTTACAACACGTGCAAAACCTGCCCAGCCGATAAGAGCCAGTATTACAACAATTAACATAAAACGCTGTATGCTTGTCATTCCCGAAGGCAGAATAGATGCAAGAATAATCAGAAGATAAAAACTTGGAATAGACATAACAGCTTCTGCAAACCGCATCATTATCGTATCAACTTTTCCGCCGAAATATCCTGCAATACCTCCGTAAAGCAATCCTATAGGAAATAGCACAAATAATGCAAGAAATCCTATTGTCATTGAAATTCTTCCGCCAAACAGCAGCCTTGAAAATACATCACGTCCGTTAATATCGGTTCCCAGAAGAAATAACCTGCCTTCTGCATCCGTCGTAACAAGGTGGCGCTTCATAGGTATCAATCCAAGAAATTTATATGGCTGACCTTTTGCAAAAAATTTCACATAATGCTTTTGGCTTCTGTCAAGAGTATACACAATTTTAAGTTCATCTTTATCAAATTCTCTTTTGTAATTGTATATATAAGGCTTTGAAAGTTTGCCGTTTTCATCAATTGTAAAAATCTTAGAAGGCGGCACATACGCCATTGTTCGGTCCGAAAAATCTTTGGTATAAGGCGCTATAAAATCAGCAAATAACAAAGCAAAATATATTAGTCCCAAAACAATCAGCGCAATTCTTGCAAATTTGTCTTTCCATAACTGTTTAAACAAATCTCTTATCATGCCTGACCTCCTCTAATTCTCGGATCAGTAATAATAAGCAGAATATCAGCAATAAGGTTGCCTGCAACAAGCATTATAGCTCCCATCATCAAAGAAGCCATAACAAGGTTAATATCTGAACGCAAAACAGCTTCAAGAATTAATCTTCCCAACCCGGGGTACTGAAATACATATTCTGTTAAAGCAGCCCCGCTTAAAAGCCCTGCAAACTCAAAACCCAAAAGCGTAATCAGAGGGTTAACAGCGTTTCTTAATGCGTGTTTTACGATTACTTTAAATTCACTTAGCCCTTTTGCTCTTGCAAATTTAACATAGTCGCTGTCCAAAACATCAAGTAAGTTTCCTCTCATCTGTCTTTGCAAACCTGCAAGAGAAAGAGTGAACAAAACAGTAACAGGAAGTATAAGGTGGTGAGTTACATCCCAAATTTTTTGCGGAAAGTTCATCTCCATAAAGTTAGAACTTGTAAGTCCTCCGACAGGAAACCAACCCGTTTTGACCGCAAAAATAAGCAGCAAAACAGCAAAGAAGAATGAGGGTATAGCCATTCCTATACTTGTTAAAACTGTTAAAACCCTGTCAAAAGGAGTTTTCCAGAACACAGCCGCAAGTATCCCCAACGGAACTCCGACAATCCATGATAAAAAGATTACGATTGTAGTTAAAAGAAGCGTATTGGGAATTCTTTCCTTTAACTTTGTACTAACCTTTTCTCCATTGGAAGTTACACCCAAATCACCCTTTACAAACGATTTTGCCCACTTTGCATACTGAACTATAATAGGTTTATCAAGTCCGAGTCTTTCAGTTTCTTTTTGAAGCGTTTCTTTAGACACAGACGGATTTAACCTTAACTCTGCAAGCGGATCAACGGGCGACAAACGTATTATGAAAAAACTTATTAAAGATACGATTATAAGCAAAGGTATTGTCTGAATAATTCTTTTTAAAATATATTTAAGGATTTCCATTACTTATCATCCTCCACATAAATTTCTTCGATATTATGCGTTACACCGCCCAGACTTGTAGGATAAATATTTTTAAATTTATCTCTGACTGCAACAATTATAATCGGTGAATATATATATATCAACGGTTTTTCATCATAAACAATCGCCTGATATTCATCGTAATATTTCTTTCTGTCTTCAAATTTTGTAGCAAGTGCTCCCTGTGTATACAGATAATCTATACGTTTTTCAAACGGGTATCGCTTACTGTTATAATCCTTTTCCAATCTTTGATTGAATATATGCAGAGTTCCATCAGAAAGCCATACGTTTTTACCCCCGTTAGGTTCTAAAGGAGATCCCGTAAAGCCCATAATTACCATATCCCAGTCAAGGGTTGCCATAAGTTTATTAACAAGCGAATTGAATTCTATAGGCTTGAAATTAACTTTCATTCCCAAATCTTCCAAATCTTGTTTTACCATAACACCTATTGCTTCACGTTCAGTGTTTCCTGCATTTGTATACAGGTCAAATTCAACATGATTTCCGAACTTATCAATTAAATGTCCCGCTTTATCCCAATAAAAACCTGATTTCTTTAAAAGCTCTTTAGACTTGTTCAAATCCTTATCATAAGCTTTCAGGTCTTTATTTAAAAATATTGAATTCAGAGTTTCCGGAGTAAACAAGGGTTCAGCTAAGCCGTTAGCAATATTGAAAACCATATTCTTTCTGTCGAGAGCATAATCTACTGCCTGACGGAAGTTTTTATCCTGAAACCAGAATTGTTTTTTAGGATCTACATAATATTTGCCTTTTTCATCTTTTCGGTTATTCATATTCATTGACAAATACATAGTTCCTGTAGCAGGACCTATATTATATACAGTAAAATCAGAATGCTTTTCCATTTCTTTAAAACGTGCAACATTAGCACCCTGCAAACTTATTTCATCAAGTTCACCGCCCTCAAACTTCAAAACCTGATTGTTAATATCACCCACAATAAGATATATAAGTTTGTCAAAATAAGGCAGTTTATCATTATTTTTATTTATATAGTAATAATCAGGGTTTCTCTCAAAAACAACACGCTGTGCAGGAACATATTCTTTAAGTTTAAATGCCCCGGAAGTTACAAAGTTTTTCGGATTTGTATTAGTTGACAAAAATCCTTCAAAATATGCCTTGCCTTTTTTAACGGCAGGTTCAAAAATATGCTTAGGCGCAATAGGTGAGGATAACATTCTCAAAAACGGTGCAAACGGTTTTGGAGTAACAAACTTTACAGTATAGTTATCAATTTTTTGAACAGTCGGAAGTTTACCGTCAATAACAATAGAATCACGCACAGAGGTGTTGCCGAAACCGTCAAATATAATATTCTGCCATGTAAAAACAACATCGTCTGCAGTAATAGGTTTACCGTCAGACCACTTAATCCCTTTTCTCAATTTTATAATGTATTCGTTACCGTTAACACTAAATGATTTAGCAAGCTTAGGTATTGTTTCGCCTGTCACAGGATGAGTTGTCACTAAACCGTCATACATAATATCTGACATCTGTGATGAAATATTATCTTTAGAATTAAAGGGGTTGAATGTTTTTGGTCCCTCACCTATTGTTGAAGAAACAAAAGTTCCTCCAAACTTACCAATCGGAGCCTGGGATTGCAGATAATCAACACCGTTTATCGTCACATTTTGAGGGGCATAAGGATAATAGTCATGCATAACTTCTGCTTTAGGTCTGAGCTGCGGACGTTTTTCATCAGGCATATCAGCCCTCAGACAAGCCTTTGTAATACCTAAGACTGCGATTAAAACCAAGATAACATAAATAGCCCTTTTCATAGTCTTAGAATAACATAAACAAAAGTTTTGTTTATAGCCTTGTAAGGTTAAACCTGAATTACTCCATTAATAAATTGTGCACAACTATCATTATTTATTAACTTCAAGAAGCATATTTTTAGTAGATTTTCCGCCTTTATCAATAACATTGCACCTTCCGTAATCAATAACGATAGGACTGACTAAAGAACCGGCTGTTGAAAATTCAAACAAATCATAACCCCACTTATTAGGTCCCTTTTTACCGTTTACATCAACCGCAAATATTGTTGGAGAAAAAGTAGTTCCGAAAGTCAATATTATTTGTCCGTCAGCAAGCACGTAAGCTTTATTGGAATTTAGAATTTTATTCTTTCTCCAGGCTGAGCAACCGGATGTTGCTTTATTAATCTCAACATCATCCAATGAATCATTACTTGCTTTTTTTATTGTATCATTGCCATCATAATCAGGGATACAACCCGGATAAGCATTGCCGTTACATGTTTTTACTATGCTTAAATTTTTTATAACAGCATTTCCTAAATCAGAGCAATTTTCTCTTGGACCGTTATAATCAGAAGGCAAGCTTGAACCGTCAGCCATTTCATACTTAGTGCAGTCGCCTGATGCATTATAGCTTACGCATTTAGCAGAGCCGTAAGGATTTTTATTCCAGTAAAAGCAAAATGGTGAATAGCCTAAATCAGCTTCTGCTTTACGGAAAGCATTTGAAATTAAAGAATAAGTTTTTTTAAACTGGTTTTTGATAACCAATTCTCTCACATTGCTCATAACACTTGGCATAGTTAACGCTGCAACTACACCGATAACACCGAGCGTTATCAAAACCTCAGCCAAGGTAAAACCCTTGCTATAGGAGCTTAAATGGTTGCCCCCCCCCCGAATAAATCAAATCTTTTCATTAATTGCTCCTTTCAATCTTTAATACTATTATTATATCAGTTTTAAATTAATATTTCAACTCAAAAATTAATTTTTCCTTAAGGAAATAAATTTTTATCAAAATCTGTTATATAAATATAATGTAAATAGGAGAAAAGGAGAAATATCATGTTAAAACCATTAGGCGACAGAATTGTTATTAAAGTAATTGAAGACACAGAACAAACTTCAGGCGGAATTTTTATTCCCGACAGTGCAAAAGAAAAACCACAAAAAGGCGAAGTTGTTGCTGTAGGTCAAGGCAAAATGAATGATAAAGGTGAAAGAGAACCTATGGATGTTAAAACAGGTGATATGGTTCTTTATGCTAAATACGCAGGAACTGATATTAAAATGGACGGTGTTGAATACAAAATCCTTTCAGTTAAAGATGCATTAGCAATTATTGAATAATTTATATAGGAGAAATAGAAAATGGCAAAACGTATAGTATTTAATGAAGAAGCTAGAAAATCACTTCTTAAAGGTATAGATGCAGTAGCAGATGCTGTTAAAGTTACACTCGGACCTAAAGGCAGAAACGTTATTCTTGAAAAAAAATACGGTGCTCCTCAAATCGTTAACGACGGTGTAACTATCGCAAAAGAAATTGAACTTAAAGACGGGCTTGAAAATGCAGGTGCTCAATTATTAAAAGAAGTTTCATCTAAAACAAACGACGTTGCAGGTGACGGTACAACAACAGCATCAGTATTGGCTCAGGCAATCGTAAAAGAAGGCTTGAAAAACCTAACAGCAGGTGCTAACCCTATGTCTATGAAACGTGGTATTGACAAAGCGGTTGAAGTTTCTGTAAAAGAAATCAAAGATATGTCAAGACCTGTAAATACAAAAGAAGAAATCGCACAAGTTGCAGCTATTTCAGCAGGAAATAACAAAGAAATCGGCGAACTTATAGCAGAAGCTATGGAAAAAGTCGGACACGACGGTGTTATAACTGTTGAAGAAAGCAAGTCTTTCGGTACTAACCTGAAAGTTGTTGAAGGTATGCAATTTGATAAAGGTTACTTATCACCTTACTTTGTAACCGATGCAGAAAGAATGGAAGCAGTTTTGGATGATGCTTATGTATTCTGCTGCAACAAAAAAATTAACCTTATTTCAGATATGGTTCCTCTATTGGAACAAGTTGCACGTGACGGCAAATCTCTGTTATTAATCGCTGAAGACGTTGAAGGCGAAGCTCTTGCAACTCTTGTTGTAAACACAATGAGAAAAGTTTTAAGAGCTGTTGCTGTTAAAGCTCCGGGATTTGGCGACAGAAGAAAAGCAATGTTAGAAGATATCGCAATTCTAACAGGCGGTGAAATGTTCACTGAAGAACTCGGCATCAAATTAGAAAACGTTACAACTCAAATGCTTGGTAAAGCAAAACGTGTTACCGTAACTAAAGATGAAACAACTATTGTTGTTGGCAACGAAACTAAACAAGCTGTTGAAGACAGAGTTCGTTTAATAAGAAAACAAATGGAAGCATCAGATTCAGAATACGATAGAGAAAAACTCCAAGAACGTATCGCAAAACTTTCTGGCGGTGTTGCTGTAATCGAAGTTGGTGCAGCTTCCGAAGTTGAATTAAAAGAAAGAAAATTAAGAATTGAAGATGCTCTTAATGCTACAAGAGCTGCTAACGAAGAAGGTATTGTACCCGGAGGCGGCGTTGCACTTGTAAGAGTTCAACAAAAACTTTCAAATCTGATTGACACAACAAACTTCTCATCTGATGATGAAAAAATCGGTTTCAAAATTTTAACAGCATCACTTGACGTACCTCTTAGAGCTATCGCTCACAACGCAGGTGCTAAAGCTGACGTTGTTGTTGACACAGTAACTTCACATGACGGTGCATACGGTTACGATGCGCTAAATGATGAATACGTTGATATGTTCAAATCAGGTATCGTTGACCCTGCTAAAGTAACCCGTTCTGCTTTAATGAATGCAGCATCAGTAGGTTCTATGTTATTAACAACAGAAGCTGCTGTTGTTGATATTCCTGAAGAAAAGCCTGAAATGCCTGCTATGCCGCAAGGTATGGGCGGAATGGGCGGATTTTAATAAATACTGAAATTCACTTAGAAAAAACAAGTACCGATCTTTTTTCGGTACTTGTTTTTTATTATTCTTCTCCGAGTTTTCTTAAATCTTTTTCGGAAATTTCCTGTCTGTTAATTTTGCCTTTGTCATAAGTTACAAACTTGCCGTCTTCCATTGTTACAAGCTTACCGCCAATTTGAACAAAAGCCCCTTCTTTTATTTTTCCTGATTTAAGAAGATTTATTGCAGCATTTGTTCTGTCTTTAGGGGAAAGCGAACGTATATCACCGGGCAGATATTCTTTATCTTTGCCGTTTTGTTGTTTTACCTGTTCAGGATTTTCCTCAACTTTGGCTTCATCGTGTTTTAATTCATCAGTAAGAATTTCATCACCGACTGTACCATCCATGTTTAGAGTATATGTTTTACCGTCTTTTTGGAATACAGGTATTTGTCCGAATTCTTCAGTTTCAATATTAGTCGTTGTATAACCTGCCTCTTTTGCTGCATTTACATTTTTAGTTTGCAGTTCAGTAACCTTTCTTTCTGTGTATTGTGAAACCTCATCTTTTGTTAAAGTATTATCATTATTTTCGTTAGCATTATTAATATAATCCGTAAGTTCCTGTTCTGTAATGTCCTTACTTTGGTCTGAATCTAATGTTTGGAAAACCAAATCAGTCATTGTTCTGAAATTCGCTTTTTCATCATCAGTAAAAGCTCTGCCTGCTGCCTTTTCCTGTTCTGCAAGCTGGTAATTGAAATATTCATCAGATGTAATATTTCCTTGTTTGTCACCATATTTATTATTTATTAAAGTAACCTGGGATTTTGCAAGTTTTGCGGCATCTCCAATTTCTGCCTGACCTGACGTGTTAAAAGAATTGTCAAAATCTTCGGCTAGTTTGGTATCATTTGCTTTATATTCAGCCATATACGCTTTAATTTGAGAATTATCCATTGTTTTGCCGTCTTTTTTAAATACAATAGAAGATTCTCCGCCAATTGTTACATATTCGGCTTTTAAATCAGCCGGGATTTCATCATCAGCACCAAGTCCGAGCATTGCTCTTACATCAGAATTAAATTTGCTTTCGGTAACATATTTATTTTTACCCATTGTTGATACAGTGACAAGGTTTTCTCCTAAGGTTGTTTTACCTGTTTGTTCATCAGTTACAACAAGTTTTCTTACTTTATTTCCGTTTTCGTCTTCATAGATGCCGATTTGTTGCTTCTTGCCGTTTACCTCTCGTTCAAAAACTTTTGTTTCGGCAGGAAACTCGCCTGAAATATATTTATTTTTACCAAAAGTTTTTGTCGCAGCTAAATTGTCGCCTAAAGAACCGTCTTCATTAATTGCACGGCGAATTTTCTGACCGTTAATTTCTACAACTGCAATATCTTGTTTTTCTCCGTTAACTGAACGTTCAATGATTTTACCGCCGAGTTTATCGACCATACTTTCGGTTGTGGCTCTTGAAGCACCGGACGGCGTATCAATCTTATCAAGAATTTCTGTTGAAGCTGCCCCCCCCCCGAGTTTTTGAGGTTTGCCGTCTAAAGGTGCCGGAGGCTCTTTTGGATCTTCCTGCGGTTTTACCTCAGGAGCTTTTCCTGTCAAAAGTTGAACAATTTTACTCCAGGTACTGTCATCAATTTCAATAGTACCCTGCTGAACTACAAAGTTTTTAGTGTACTTTGTTTTATCACCAATTTCATTTACATTATTTCCGCCGGTGAAAATACTTTTTTGTTTATCATCAGGATTTGAAGCATTATGCTGATCAATTTTATTTTGTGCATTATTAACTTCTGCCATAACTTTTTGCCAGCTTGACAGGTCTTTATTCTTAATATTTTTTGCACCTATAGCATCTCTGATTGCTTGTGTTACCCCTTGACCTGCACCAATATTAATACTTACCATAATGCTCCTCGAATTTGCTCTCTTATATATATAAAAAGCAATTAACGGTTTGTATTTCAAGACAATCAATTATTGTTACAAAAGTTAATCATACAAAACACTTGATAAATATCTTTCGCCGCTGTCAGGTAAAATGGTTACAATTAATTTTCCGTCATTATCACGCATTTTTGAAAATTCTAAAGCTGCAAACATAGCAGCTCCCGATGATATTCCGCAGAGAATACCTTCATCTGTTGCAAGTTTTCTTGCAGTTTCAACAGCATCAATATCACCGACAGGATAAATCACATCAACAACATCTCTGTTAAAATTTCCAGGGACAAAATTTGCACCAATCCCCTGAATAACATGCGCTCCTGCGGATTTGCCGCTTAACACTTGTGACCTGAACGGTTCAACCGCAACAATCTGTATAGCAGGATTTTTTTCTTTTAATCTTTTTCCAATACCTGAAATTGTTCCGCCTGTACCAACACCTGCAACAACAATATCTACTTTTCCTTCTGTATCACGCCAGATTTCTTCTGCTGTTGTCAGTTCATGAATTTTAGGATTTGCCGGATTATTAAACTGCATAGGAATAAATGAATCAGGGATTTGTTCTCTAAGCTCCATAGCCTTATCGACAGCCCCTTGCATTCCTTTTGCCCCATCGGTTAAGACAAGTTCTGCACCGTACGCTTTTAGCAGTTTTCGTCTTTCCAAACTCATCGTTTCAGGCATAGTTAAAATCATTTTATAACCTTTAATAGCGCACACCATAGCCAGACCAATACCTGTATTTCCGCTTGTAGGTTCTATTATTACAGCTCCTTTTGTTAAAAGCCCTCGTCTTTCTGCATCTTCAATCATATTTAAAGCCGGTCTGTCTTTAACCGAACCCGCAGGATTAAAACTTTCAATCTTTGCTGTCACAACAGCCAATCCGTTTTCATTTAATCTGTTAATCTTAACTAACGGAGTATTACCAATTAACTCAAGCATACTTTCTGCAATTTGCATATTTTACCTGAAACCTTTCAATTTTATTTACAGGTATATTATAAACTAAAAAGAGGGAAATAAACCCCTCTTTTATATTTTAATAAGTCATTTCCCAGTTATCATTAAGTATTTTGCCGAAACAACCACCTATGTTTGTAGCTTTTTGGCATCTTTCTTCAAAAGATGTTTCTCTGTCATCCTCTGTCATAGGAGCAGCTTCCCCTCTATCGTCAACTAAAGCGTTATTATATATAAATAAAAAGAACAAATCTCTTCCATGAATATTCGGTCCTTTTTTCCCGTTAATATCAACAGCAAGATTAATGAGCTTTTCACCTGATTTGACATAGTTAGGTCTTATTGAAGCCCCGCTTGCAAGGATATATGACTTAAAAGTTTTCTCCATTGCATTGCTGTAATCAGCTCCTGAAACAGTTTTGTAACTGTCTGCAAAACAGTTTGTTGTCGTGTCACAGGTCTGTACTATACGAAAATATTTTTTGATAAAACTTTCAGCAGCTGCATTAGAAGTTAAACCGGCTTCTGTTAAGTTTATTGCATTACGTTCATTCATATATTGCACTAAACCTTGATTAAGCTCGTTATAAACCTTATGCAGCTGTGTTACATAACTCTGGCGCTGGTAATTCTGCACTAATGAAGGCACGGTCATTGCGGAAACTACACCGATAATGCCTAAAGTGACCGATTTTTTCTGGCTCTGTTTTCTTTATTTTTATTTATCAGCAGGTTCAGGAGCCGGTGCCGGCGGCGGACAAGGTCCTTCAGGTCTTGGTCCTTCAGGTCTGGGACCGAACTGAGGATGACCGTTTTTCTTATGTTCTTTTTCGAATTTCTTTCTGCCTTCTTCTTTCATTTTTTTCAATTCTTTTAATTGCTTTTTAGTCAGAATTCCTTCAAACTCTTTCATATTTTGCATACGAAGTTCATGAGCCGCACGTTTCAATGCTTTTATTTCTTTGTGCAATTGGTCTAATTTTTCTTGTTGAGCTTGCGGAGCAAGTTTTGAACGTTTAACTGCATCAACTTCTAATCTTTTTTCTTTCAATTTTTCCATAATCGGTTTCATTTTTTCAAAGCCGTCTTTGCGGATAGCTTCTGCCTTAGCTTTCTGTTCATCAGTTAATTTTAAGCGTTTTTCAAATTCTGCATGACGTTTTGCAAAATCAGGTCCTTTAGGAGGTTTTTTACATTCAGGAGCTTTCTGCGCACAATCACATGGAGTTTTTCCACAGTTGCAAGGAATTTTTGCCTCGTCTGCAAAGCACATTGATGCTGAGGCAAACATTAACACACTTGCCATAATCAAAGTTTTTTTCATCATAAGTTCATAATCCTTTCTTTTTTATAATAAATCTTGTAACAACAATGCAAGTTCCTTTTTTGCATTATATAACCGTGATTTTATTGTCCCTATAGGACATTTTAGTTTATACGCCGCATCTTCGTATGTATACCCGTATATTTCACATAGCATGATTACTTCTTTAAATTTTGGTTTCAACGAATTTACAGCTTCTGTTATTCTCTTTTGTCTGTCATTACTTATTAAAGTAAGTTCAGGTGTATGTTTTTTATCTTTTAAGGTATTCAGATACTCATCATCTGATACTGATTTATCTTGAGTTTTTTTGTAAGCTGATTTCAAATAATCCTTAGAGACATTTTTGGCAACAGTGGTTATCCAGCTTTTGAAGGAACCTTGTTCTTTATACTTGTCTGCATTTTTCCAAACCTTCACATACACTTCTTGCTCTAAGTCTTCATTTGCTTCTTTTGTAATAAGTTTTATAATACTTCTTACATTATTTTGGTTGCTTTTTATAAGCTCTTTAAAATCCATTAATTATTCCACCATTAACAGTCCGTATGAATCTACGGGTAGTCCTAAATCATCTGCACTTAATGTGGTTCCGTATTTAATCATATCGGATATGTCAGTATTGAAATTAATCACACCTAAAGTTGCACTGCTTAACAATATAAAAGATATTGCGCAAGCAGCTTTTAACTTTGCCACACTTTTTCTCTTCGCCTTGTAATATGGCTTTACCTCTCTCAACAAATCTGAAACTCTGTCCATGACTTCTTGTTCTTTTTTGCAATCTTCACAAGTTTCGACATGTTTTCTCAAGGTTTCATCGTTACCGAAAGTAAATAAAGCTTCGTATTTTGTACATTTATCTTTCATTTTTCTGCCCTTTGCGCCGATTTTAATTTTAAGTTTTTAACTTCTATACTTATATAACGATTAAAAATTTAAAATGTTCATTTGCGAAAAAAATTTCTTCGTAATATTATAACAAATGTTAACAACACTAGCAATAAATTTTTTCTTTGTGTTTTATCTAGTTGGGAAAAAACAATGGCAATCAATGATTTAATTAAAAGAACATGCAAGGCATTGGGCGAAAACAATAAACCGACTTATGTAGTAATGGCAATTGCTACGGTTAAGGGTATCTGCCGTCCTATGTTTACCATGATGGATAAAACAGAAAATCCCGAAACTAAAAAATATACAGCTTTAAGAGAAGGGCTGACAGAAGTCATTGCTATTCCTGCATACTGGGCATGCGGAGAAATAGCAAGCAAATTTGCAAAGTCTATCAAGGAGCAGCCTCTTGCAAAACGTGCAGAAAAAAACCTTATGTTTCTGGGTGTTTGTACAGCTGCTTTATTTGTAATACCTGCTCTTTGCTCTGTTGCTATTAAACCTATAATGGATAAAATGGGTTTGAAAGCACCTAAAGACAAAAAGGATACCCAGGCTCAAGCATTAAATCCTCCTATACAGCCTGCTGTGATAACTGCGCCTGATGTTAAACTCAATACTTATCCTTCTATGAAAACATTTACAAGCAGACCTAATGTTGGTCTAAGGGTAGGTGGATTATGATAGGAGCAATTAAGAGCGCATTAACAAGTTCACAACTTGCAAGTATTGCACAGAACACAACGCAATCTGTTGCTATTGAAACAACATTGAAATCAATAGGCAGACCGGGATTTATCCTTATTGACAAAGACATTGATTCTGACACAAAACAATATGCTGCCGCTAAAGAGTTTTTATATCAGGCAACCTGCTTAGCTGTATATATGGCTTTAATTGTTCCCGTATTCAAAAAAGGCGGGTTTAAAATAGCCAAAGAGCGTATATTCAAAAATACAGATGGATTTGAACATTTTAAAAATGTCAAAGAATATATGCATTATAGAAAACTTGCCGAAAATCCTTCAATAAATAACAGAATGCAAACTCTTGAAAAAGAGCTTCTTACAGACAAATCTAAATTAAAAGTTAAAGATAAATACAATAACACCTTACTTGCCGAACTTGAAAAACAACATCCGGATGAATTTAAGCATGTTAAAGGTGCAATTGAGTTAAGCAATATAATAGGTTCAGTATTAGGTTTGGCAATCTTAGCTCCGCAGGTAAGCCATGCTTTCATTCACCCTGCTTTAAGATTTTTGGGACTTGAGGACAAAAAGGCAAAAGAAGCACAGCATACTGCAAAACTTGATACTAAAGCTTAATTCCTTAAAATTAATAATTCATTATCCAGTTATCATTTAAAAGCTTTCCAATACAGTCATCTCCATTTGCACTTGTAACACAAACCTGCGAATATCTTATTTCCCGTTTTTCTATAGGAGTTGAGCCGTAATTGTCGTTACATTTGGTTTCATCAGTTCTGCATTCAGGAGTTACCGTATAAACATCTATAGAGCCGTCGTTGTAATATCTCATTGTAAACATATCACGTCCTCCAATATTCGGACCTTTAGGACCGTTTACATCAATATACAATCCACCTGCAAGTATTTCTTCTCTTTCTGATAATATACTGCTTAAACATATTGAAGCACCACTTGCAATAGTTACACATCTATCAAATGTCAATCGTTTATTACCGACAATGCCTGACTTTTTAGAACCGTCCAAAGATGTATATTCACTTGCAAAACAAGGAACTGATTCTTCTTCGCAATCTGTGACTACTTTAAAATGTTTTTTCAAAAAAGCATCAATGCTGTCTGCATCGGTTAATCTTGCTTCTACAAGATTTAAAGCATTACTTTCAGTCAACTCCTGCTGAAACTAAATTAACAGCATTTCTATCGGTTTGATATTGCACAATAGCCTGCTGCATTTCGTTATAAACCTTATGCAGCTGTGTTACATAACTCTGGCGCTGGTAATTCTGCATCAATGAAGGCACGGTCATTGCAGAAACTACACCGATAATTCCTAAAGTCACCAATACTTCCGCCAAGGTAAACGCACAACGACGAATACCAAACG
>HF991467.1 GCA_000433095.1 Clostridium sp. CAG:967
TAGAATGAAGTCCGCACTTGTAGATTAATTAGCTTCTTTTAAAACTACAATTGTATCTTCTATTTCTACACGCAAATATTCTAACTGCTGGTCAATCACATTATCGTTGTACAAATAACCTGCTCCGGTATATGCAAGGTATGGTCTGTATTTTTCAGCTTCTGCACGTAATGTCGCAACTGATTGTGTGTGTGAACTCAATTCCATTAGTTTTTGAAATGATATATAGCTGCTTTCAGGTTTACCTTCATATTTGTTTCTCAGATACTCTACGGTTTTATTGAAAAAGTAAGCTTTTGCATTAAACTTTTGCACATTATCATTATTTTCAATACAAACCAGGAGTTTTTCCAGCTGAGGTAGTATTTCATTTATATCATTTAAGTAAGGTGATGTTTTATCTGTCTTAAGCATAATATTTACAAAAGCAGGGTTATCCCTCGGGGCAGGTTTTACTTCGTTTGCAGAATTAAAATCTTTTGTTTTTTCATACAAGGGCTTTGCACTTTTAGGATCAGATGTTTGGAAACTTTTTGAAACATCCGGCAATGTTCCCACATAACCTTTTCCTTCTGATGTGGATTCTGTTACGGGTTCAGCAGTTTTGGGAGATTTTTTAAAACCCCAGGCATAGCAGCATTCGCAGCTTAATGTAAGTATTAAACCTAAAACTAATAATTTCCTCATACCATAATTATAATGACTATTGAAAAAAAATCATCGTTTGTTTAATTTATTCTTAATCAGCTGCTTTGTGCTTAAAACCGAATAAATGCCATTTGTTGTGCACAGGACATAAAACGTTTTTTTGTTCGCTGTAATACATCTTTTGCCCGAAAGGTCTTAAATTTGGGTCACGTTTATAAAAAGCCTTGTTTTTTTGACAATATTTAATTTCTTTTCGTTCCATTTTTCTTACAGTGTTATATTTAGCTTTTTGTTCACTGTTTAAAATAGATTTAAATTCTTTATCATATTTTTTGGCTATGCGTTTCATTTCGCATTCGAGATTATTAACAATATCTTCTTGTTTTTTGATTGCGCTGCGGCTGGCGTTATGCTCGCAAAGTTTTGCCAGTGCATACTTTTCCTGTTCGTATTGTCTGAATTTTGCTCCTAACTCTTCATAACGCTTTTTATCAATTACATCTTTGCATTTTAACTGGTCATTTGTAAGATTTAAAACATTGTATAATGTAGCTCTTTCGTTGTACATTGAAGTTATTAAATCAAGACATTTAGTCTGATTTTGACACCCGCATTCTGGAGTTTGGACAACTTCTGCCTGTACGGAAACACTGCTTAAAAATACACATATTCCAAATATTATTAAGTTTTTCTTCATAAAAACCCTCTCTTATGAAATGAATTATCTCATACTTTAAAGCTAAATTCAATATTTTGTAGTAAACTCTTTTTATGGAAGAAATGAATTTAAGAAATTATGCATATATTGGTGATGCTGTTTGGGAACTGTTTATTCGTGAAAAAACAATAAAACTTACAGAAAATTCTAAAAAACTTCATCAAATTACAACCTCTAAAGTTAAAATGGGATTTCAGGCAGAATTGCTTCATTTTTTAGAAGAATTTATTACAGATGAAGAAAAAGATATTGCACGCCGTGGCAGAAATTTGACAATTCCTGTTGCAAGACGGCAAAATCAAACAGAATACCGTCAGGCAACAGCATTTGAAGCTCTTATCGGATGGTGGTTTTTGAATGATAAAAAAAGACTGGATAATATTCTAAATCTTATTGAACAAAAATTAATTTTCTGATTTTTAGCTAAATATTTTAAAAAAAAACATATAACCGGAGGATAAAAATTATAAAATTTACCGCTATATTATAATAACAATAAAAATATGGAGGTTTTTATGAAAAGAGATTATCAAGAATTAATCAACAACTATCAAGGCGGTGATTTGGATTTATCAGGCTGTGAAATTAAAAATTTGGAATTAGGTCATATTGAAGGCAGCTTAAATCTATCAAAATGTGTTATCGGTAAATTGTCAATCGGCTGGGTGTCAAAAGAGTTAAACATGTCCGGTGCTGAAATTAAAAAGATTGAAACACCAATTGATGCAAACAGTGTAAACATGTCAGGTGCTACAATCGGTAAATTACCTGTACACATCTGGACAGACAGCTTAAATATGGAAAAATGCAGTGTTGAAAAATTAAACACTGATATCAGAACAAATGTATTTAACATTAAAGGTACTAAAATTTCTCAGTTACCAAAAAATTTAAGAGTACATAAATTAATAACAGATTCAAAATCAGCAAAATATCTATCATTAATGACATTAAAACAATGTGATGAACTAGTAATGGATGACTGCGTATATTTTGAACAAAGAGATTTAGTAGAAAACTATAATTTTTCCAACATAGTATCAAGCAACGAAATGGAAATGGTTTGTTCAGTGTAATGTACTAATAAAAATAATATATAAAAGAGCCTTATTTTTAAGGCTCTTTTTTTGTAATAGGTTTGAACAGCTGCTGTACTTCTTCTTTTAAAATTTAGCAAATAAATATAAAAAAAGTACTTTACAAAAAAAAATCAGCATGTACAATAAATATTGTGACAAATAAATAAAACAACCTTGTGGGGGTTTAGCTCAGCTGGTAGAGCACCTGCTTTGCACGCAGGGGGTCAGGAGTTCGAATCTCCTAACCTCCACCAAAAAAGACAATAACTTTAGTTATTGTCTTTTTTTTATTATCACTTCTCAAATTCAAGAATAATAGCAAAAATATATTTAGCATCTTTACCAACAAAACTTGTATCTGCAAAATAAACCATATTTTTACTTAATCTTCCTTTTTTTATAAGAATTCCTTCTTTAGCATTCATTTTTTCTGTGCTTAAAGCGATTTCCTTATCTTCTAAGAAAATTTTTGTATCAAGTTCAGGGATATTATTTGAAATTTTAAATGGTTTTGAATATTGAATGATTTTTATATTTGTAAAATCTTCGTTTTTAAAATAAAATCTTGAGAATGTTTTATTCTTGATAGCAGAATCTTTAATAAAAATATATTTTTTCTTTGAACAATCCAAACAAATATCCTCGTTTTCAATCGCTCTTTTTAGATGCGGATAATTATTATCAATATATACTTTTTTTCTGTCGCCGCATATCGGGATTAAAGGATTTGATTTATCCCAGACACAAGCTCCTGTCAGACAAGTTCCTTTTTTGTAAAAATAATATCCGACTCCGCCTGCGGCTAAACCGCTAAAAATTGAACCGAGTGTTATTGCAGTTACAGCTCCTCCGCTTAATCCGCCTGATTTGCCTCCTCTACCCGGTGGAATATCACTTATGGTAATATCAAAAGTGTTATTGGAGGTGTTTGTAGCACAAAAGCCTTGCAGTTGAATTAAGCAAAGCAAAAATACAAAAAATTTTTTCATATTCCCCCCAGAGTAAAAGTCAAAGTTCCTCTGTAATCTCCCTGAACCGTGTCAGGTGTAACGGTTGCATAAGGGATAAAATTTCCGCTTATTACATGGTCATAAGGATTATTAATCGTATAAGATGATGGCGAAACGGAAAGGTTTGATTTGCTAAAATTAAATAGTCCCTGTTTATGTCTTAAATCCTTAAAATCAGCATAAACAATAATTGGCGAATTCATGTTTGTTCGGATTTGAACTTTTACCGGCGAAAGTTCCAGAATGTTTTGATTAGCATTCGGACTTGTAGATTTTTTTATTACCATATTGTTTAAATGTTCATCTCTATTATATTCTTGGGTTTCAACAATAATTTTTTCTATCTCATAAACATTTGGCAACGTTGCAGAAAGATTTTGGCTTGCGCTTTCTGCGCAAAGACCTTCGATTGTACTCATAAAAAATAATAAAAATATCCATATGAATTTCATCAATAGAATTTTAATTCCAAAAATGAAAAATAAAATTCCTCTTTATAATTACCTGATTGTTGATAGAAAGCTATTTACCAATCAGATATTTTTATGTTGTTGAGGATTTTAATGAAAAAAATATTAATTATAATTTTTATATTTTTCTTTTTTTGCATGCAAAAAACAGAAGCATCTATTACCGTGCAAAGTGCAGGAAGCACAGTTGTATCAGCTACACAAATTTCGCAGCCGATAAATGTTATAATAAGCGGGTTATTAAATCTTTTGGTCACAATAAAAGTTAAAGCTCTTGATTCTTATATAACAAATACAACAGACAGTTCTTTAAGAATTCCTGTTTCTCAGCTTTATTTGAATGACGGTTCAAACTCTTATCAAATGCAAAACAATATTGATGTTACCATATTAAGTGCCCTTATCAGCGTTGCAACTTATACAAAGCCTTATACGGCTCTAGTGACTAATGTTAGTGTAATTCCTGCAGGAACATATAATACAAGGCTGCAATTTACTCTTGATTCAACTTTATCTACTCAAACATTTACGTTTACTCTGTCATTTGTAATTCCATTAGATCAATCTGTTTCCACTACTACAACGCCGGTAATGATAACTTTAACTCCTGAGAATGTTTTTGATACGTCTGCGAATATTGCTAACACAACTTCTCCGCAAATAAATATTAAATCTAACAAAAAATGGAAATTATTAATGGATACCTCAAATTTGGGGACCTTGATAGGAAATTATTATTTTCAAGTTCTTTCTGCAACAAGTCATGTAAATGAATATTCAACTACTCCCGTAAAAATTGAACCTAATCAACAATATACCTTGGCAAAAGGAACGGGAACCTATACAGCTCCTATTACGGGAAGTTATACAACGGATTATATTCTTTTAAAATATTACCTTGTCAACAATTCCGGTACTTTTCTTAAAGAAGGGACTTATAACAATTATGTCAAATATATTTTACAGGAGGATAATTAGATGAAGAAATTTTTATTACTTTTATTTTGTATAACTTTTTTTTCAATCAAATCAGAAGCTGCGATTAAAGTTACGCCGACAGTAATTGAAATGGATACAAAAGGAGCAAGGAGCAATTATGTAACGTCTTCTTTTAATGTACAGGGGGCAGAAGATGAAACAATTCGTTTCAAAATTTATCCCGAGTATTTTAAAATAACATCTCAAGGCACAATGGATATGCTTGAGAAAACGCCTGCTCAGGATTCTTTGATAAATAATATAAAATTTGTTCCGTCAGAATTTACTCTTCAAAACGGCAGAACTCAAAAAGTTCGTTTAACTGTTACTGATTTTGATAAACTTCCTGATGGTGAATCAAGACTTGTTTTATTTTTGGAAGATGTTGCCGCAAGAGAAATTGTTTTGCCGTCAGGCAACAGAAATGTAACAACAAAATTGCTTGTAAAAACAAGAGTAGGAATTCCTGTTTATTTAGACAAAGGTAACGTTACCAAAAAAGGAGAAATAGACCTATTTAAAGCCGAGCAACAGGGAGAAAAACTCGTTTGTAATATGAAGATTATATCAGACGGAAACAGCAAAATCAGATATTCGGGAAAAGCTCAGATTATAAAAGGCAGAACACTAATTGATGAAAAACCTATAAATAACAATGTTGTTGGTGCAAAAAATTTTTTACTAACAAATGAGATATTGCCCACAGATAAAATTACTCAGGACGGTGAGTATAAAATCCGCCTAATTCTTAACTATAAAGACGAAAACGGTAAAATTAAAAATCTGATAAAAGAATCAACAGTTAATGTTATAAAAACCAAACAAACAACAATTTAAAAAGGAGGAAAAATGTTAAACAAAAAACTCGCAGGATTATTATTAATCCCTGCTATTTTAGGCACAATCAATGCATCTCATGCATTAAGCAACACAGCATCCCAAACTTTACAGGCAACACTAGCCACTTATTTGGACATTCAGGCTCTAACTTCAGGTGCCGTTACAACTACAACAATTGCGCCTGATACAGGGAGTTTAGCAACAGCTCTTATTTCAAAATTCCAAATACGTGCAAACGCAAATGCTCCAAGTTTATACTTAAAAGCAACAACCGAAAGCACAACCAATCCAACCGAGGTTGCTTTTTTTCAACAAAGCGGAACAACTTATGTGATTTTATCTAACACAACAAATAAGCCTTTAACTTCGGCAATTGCGGATTGTAAACTTGCAACCCCTACACTTGCAAATAATGCAAACGCAATAGCATATCCGATTGCAAGTGCTGCTGCGGATAATTCAGGTACAGTAACTTTTGATGGTACGAAAAATCAATACAATGTATCTGCTAATGCAGGGGAAACCATTGTAACCACAACTACAGGAACAACGCCGTTAGCTAATACTTATTCTTATCTTGATTCTGCAGGAACTTATCAAGCAATTTTAACCCTTTCTAATACATCATTGTAGAGATTTTTTATATGCTGAAAAATTTAAAATATTTATGTTTTGTTTTAATAATTCTTGCAGGTCCGAAAGCTTTTGGGCTTGCAGAATTTCAGCATACTATTCAAACGGTTGTTCCTGCGGCAGTTGATGTAAGCTCAATTAATACATCTGCGGCATCAGGAACAATTAATCCTGAAACAGGAATAAGTTCTGTGCCTTACGCTACTTTTCAAATTCAAACAAACGGGGATGACGACAAATACGATTATATTCTAACAGCAAAAGTAAACAGTTCTGATAGCGGAAACTTAAATGCTTATTCTCAAAATGGCTCAATAGTTTATTTATTACTGGGAAACATTACAAATTTGCCGACATCATCTGCAATAAATGATATAAAAACAAACTCTCCGACACCTGCAAATAACAAAAATGTTATTGCGTACCCGCTTACAAATACCCTCACAAACTTGAGTTCTGCAACACTCACGAATAATGCCTCCTACGGCGGGCTTTGTTATATAATTAAAACCGGCTCAAGTCAAAAAGGAACTATAAAGCAAGCTATAGGAGCGGCACCAATGAATAATACGTATTCTGCTGTCATTGATACCGCCGGTACTTATCAGGCAGTGCTGACACTTAGTGCAAACAGGAAGCCATGAAACGTTTTTTTGTAATAATTTTAGTTCTTTTTATTTTCATAACTCCTGCTTTTGCTAAAAATTTTGAAACAATAGTGTCTACCGTAGGAGTTAATGACATTGATTTTTACGATATTGAGCTTCTTTTAACAAAAAACGGTAAAATATATATTCCCTTCAAACAAATTTCAGAACTATTTGACATTAAACCCGTAACAAACCATTCTACCCATGATATTACTTTTGAATACGAGAACAAAAAGGGCAAAATATCAGCAAATGGAATAATTTTTAACGGAAAAAATATTTCTGGAAAACAAAATTTCTATCTTAAAAAAGGCTTGATGGCAGAAGTTAAAGATGAAATTTTTTGTTCGGCAGAAGATTTAGAAAAAATTTTTGGGACAAAAATACAAACAGACGAAGATAATTTGTCGATAAGCGTATATTTAGACAATAAAGCCATTAATGTCGAACCGTTAAAAGAAAATATTCAGGAAAATTTTAAAGTGAGGGCTTTTCAAAATGTGTATGCTCCAAACAAAAACAAAAAATTTGAACTGAACTCAATCGGCTTAAATAACAACACCCTTTCAGATTCAATATCCCAGTATATGATGGGGCAAAGCCAAAAAAATGTATTTTTTAACAATAACACCCAAATACTGTTGGGCGGGAAAGTTTATAATGGCGATTACACAATTGATATGAATACATATAATTATAAGGGTGAACTATTTTCCTTTGGCGGTTTTGGACTTAATTACAAAAACAAATTCAAAAATTTTGAATACGAAATAGGAAAACCTAAGGGAATTATTGAAAAAAATTATAATGTCGGCACTCAATTATTGGGAGCTCAAATAAGAAATTACAGTTCTAAAAAAGAAAATTATAGCGACTTAAACGGTTACGTTGATAAAACAAGTCTTGTAAAAGTATTTTTTGATGATGAGGAAGTAAAAACTTTGAGCACTTATGACGGCTATTACTCTCTAGACGAAATTTTTGTCAACAAAGAACCACAAAAAATAAAAATTGTTGAATTAAAATCTGATAATTCAGAAGATACGATTTTGGAAAAAACTCTTAAAAATTCTGATGAACTTAAAAAAGGTGAAAAACATTATGATATAATTTTAGGAGCAAGCGGGTATAATAACCGGCTTTTTACGCAAAATAACTATATTTATGAACTGAATACTAAAAAAGCAGTAGCCGGAGCCCAATTCCAATACGGAATAAAAGATAATATAAAATTAGACTCAAAACTTTTTGCAGACAGGATTTATTATCGTCCGGAAAATTCAATCTGGCAAAGTTTTTATTCTTCAGATGCACTCTTAACCTCGGGCACATGGAAAAATCCAAATAATCTTGACGGGATTACAAATCTGAATACAATTTATCTTCAAAAAAATAATTCTCTTTCCTATAAATTAAGCGGAGGTGTGAGCAGCGCAAGAGATGTAAGCCTTGGAGAAAATCAGCTTTTCGGATATGCAGTTTCGGCGGGAGGAAAATTAAAAAGAAATTTCGGTAACATTGAGGCTGAAATTTTTAATACTTCGCCTGATTTTTACTTTGCGGGAAGTAATGGAAGTTTTATCAATGACAGACTTGGCGTGGGAATTTCTTTTGATTGCTCAAAAAATGGTGTAAATGCTTTCGGTCAGTACAAAAAATATTTTTCAAATACAAACCACAAATTTGAAGGCGGATTAATTAACTTTAATGATTACAATTTCGGAATTAATAAAAATTTTGAAAAATTTGCAAATATTAGATTTAATATTACGGGAAGAGAGGGGCAAAATTCCTTTGCGGAAAACAAAAGTTATTACTACGACTTTAATCTTTCCAAACAATTAACATCTAATCTTTATCTTGAAGGCGGGAAAACCGCAAGCAATTATCAAACAAATTATAAAGAAGGATACAACAGCGGGTTTAATTCTTTATATTCAACAATTTATGCAAAGGCAGATTACAGGTTACCCAAAAACATCGGTAAAATTTCTTTAGGACACGACATTGTAAAATATGATTACAACAGTTCTGAAAATGAGTATAATATGGCAAAAATCGGCTATACATTTCCCTCTTTTAAAAATCTGACACTTTCTTTAGGTACAGGTTATAAATACACGGGAAACGATAACGGATTTGATTTTAACGCTAATTTAGCTATAAGAACAAAATCAGGAAGAACTGTTAATATAAATTACCAATTCAACAGAACAGGCGGGTTTATTATAAATAACATGTTTATGCCGACAAGTAACAGACATTCAATAAACATTGTTTTAAATGATGTATGGGCAATTTTGCCCGGCGGTATTCAATCGGTGGGGTTCAATAATCCCAATCGTGGGTTTGTCGAAATTGTTGCTTATATTGATAAAAACAATAACAGCACATTTGATAAAGAAGATATAAAAGTTGCAGATGTACCGTTTAAGTGTAATTGGTTGAATGAAAATATTTATACAAACAAAAAAGGGCGTGTTTCGCCTGCGGGAATTGACAGCGGTGTTTATAATGTAAAAATTGATAACGATAAATTGGCTGCGACATTGATTGATTATGAAAACAAAACAAAAATGGTAAGGGTTGAAGGCGGAAAAACAACAAAAGTTGAGTTTCCTTTAAAAAGCTGCGTGGGAAATATTTCAGGCAAGGTTAACATAACAGATGATTTTGACAGAAAAATGGATACAAAAGATTTTGTAGTAGTTTTGCTTAACGATAAAGGTGAAGAAAAAGCATATTCAACATTGGATAATAACAGCGAATTTTATTTGTCCGGTGTTGAACCCGGTGTGTATTTTGTACAACTGGATAAAAATATCATTGAAGAAAATAACCTGCAAAATATTGAAAACAAAAGTATTATAAAGGTTGAAATACCTTATGAATACAAACATTTTACAGATATAAAAGATATTAATTTGACTTATAGCGTTATTTCGATTTAACAGTTTTGAAAATTTTTGTAATGTTACAAAATATGCCGGTATTATTTAAACACATGAAATTTATTTTCATCTAAGGGCTTATATTCTATAAAAGGTGTAAGCTTTTTTAAAATATAATTTATTATAGGATTTGAGTGATTAATCAAGGCATAAAGATTTTCATATTTACAGCCGAGTTTTAGCTTTGCTTCATCGGTGGTTTGTCCGAAATCTATTATTTTATATCCGTTTTCTGTTCCGTAACGTACAATTTCTAAAAGCAATCTTATATAAATATCGTATTGTGATATATTTTTTTTGTTCAGACCTACAAATTCAAAAAGTAATTCTTCATTGTTTTTGTGAAGTGCGGCAAATCCCTGGAGTTCTTTATTTTTATCTTCCAGAACCGGAATAACCAGATCTTCTTGTTTGAAAAAATCTATTGCAACTTTTCCGAGCTTATAATCAGCGTTATTGTAAACATCAAGGTATAGTTTATACATGTCTTCACTAAATTCTTTTTTATTATTTTTCAGAATGTAAAAATTAAGATTAGATGACTTTTCCAATGCTTTTTTATATCTTCGTCTATAGCCCGATCTTAATGATGAAATATATTCTTCAAAGGAATTCCATTTTATATTCATCATACATTTTGGTAAAATTTTTCCTTGTGTAAAATTGTCAAGTGTATAGAATTTATCTGTATTTATAATCAACTTAAATCCTTTTAAATTTTTTAGGAATTCAGCTGCTTCTTTTTTGGTCTGGTCTCCTAATATTATTGCAGGTTTGGATAATGTGAACGGATAATATACGGAATTCAATATTACAGGCAGTTTAAAAGGGGTGAACATTGCAATATCGTTATCGGAAGTTTTGCTTATTAAAAATTGTGTATCAATTTTTCCTTCTGCATTTCGGAAAACATAATACGATTTTTCAGAGCTGTCAATTTGTTCGATAAGTTTTAAAAAACTTTTTTTGAGATACGGGTTATTTCCTATATTGTCTTCCCAATCAGACGGTAATGTTTCAGAAGTTAAATATTTATCCATTATTTTGTCCTTATTTCTGGTTACATTTAAACAATAAGATATAATGTTGTAAAAATAATTAAGAGAGTGTTTATGAAGAAGGATGAAATTAAAATTGACGGACTGTACCAAATAAAGAAAAAAGATTTAAGAAGGTGTGCTGAAGTTGCGGCAAAAGCTTTTTTAGACGATGAAAGCAGTAAGTTTCTGTTTTCTTCTAAATTAACTTATAAATCTTTGTATAATTACTATCTGGTAATATACAATGCAGCATTCAGGAAAATGTATATGTTTGCGGAAAGTGAAGATATTAACGGATTTATTATTATTACGCCTGTCAAAAATTCAAACTTGTCTGTTTGGGATTGTTTAAGTGCCGGGGCTTTAAAGATTATATTTTCTCAAGGGTTGGGGATAGTTTTCAGGTCGCTTGAATATGAAAAAAATTGTAATAAAACTCGTGAAGGAATAGCATCTTCTGACAGCTGGTATATTTTTCAGTTTGGAGTTCTGCCTGATAAACAGGGGATGAAGCTTGGTTCAAAAATAATAAAACCTGTATTAAGATGGTTTGATGAGGAAAAAATCCCCTGTTATTTAGAAACTCAAAAAGATGTAAATGTGTGTATATATAATCATTTAGGTTTTTTGTTAAAAATGATCGGAACACTGCCTGATAAAAAAATGAGCCAGTTTGCAATGTTTCGTAATTCACAATAAAAAACGGATACTTAATTAGGTATCCGTTTTGGTTATAAAATATAATTTCTTATTTAGAAATTCTTCCCGGTACAACAACTCCGCCTTTTAAATTCTTTTTGTAGAATTCTACGTGCGGCTGCAATACGCTGTCCAGTACTTCAGGGAATGATGTATTTGACATAATTTTTTCAACGATTTCCTGATAAACTGTAGCAAACGCTCTCAATTGAGTTAATGCACCTGCTGCCTGAGGAGTTAATCCCATTCCTTGGGTTTTAGCTGTTTCGAGGAAGAAAGCGCCTGTAACTTCATAAGATTTAGTTAACGCATCAATGTAGCTTTCTGCATTTTCTTTGCAAACACCGTTGTCTTGAGGAACGGTTAAAGCAAAAACAAGTTTGTTAGCAGGGTTAAAGTGAGCTTCTGCACTGTGGTGCATTGCATCAGGAACTTTTGCTACCTGTTTTAAAGTATCTTTAACGGATTCATTCTGCATTTGTGCGTGCCAGTAAACAGTATTTTCAAAAATTGAACCCATATATTGGTGAACAGAAGCTGAAATGCCGTTTATTTTCGCATCAGCCCAGAAAATACCTTCTTTCAATGCATCATTAACGCTTAAATCTGCTGTTAAAGATTCTGATGAAACTTCTTGAGCTGCATTAAGCATAGAAACCATATCTTCTTTTTTCATACCTGCATAAGCAAGAGTAAATAAAGCGTGGTCATCGAATGCTGAGAAGCGTCCGCCCACATCATCGTGAATATACAAATCGCCTAACCAGCCGTTTTCATTTGAAGTTCTTCTTAATTCGCTTTTTTCAGCGTTAGCATCGGTTACTGCGATAAAGTGTTTTTGAGCTGCTTTATCAGCTTCTTCTGGTGATTTTCCTTGAGCTGTGTATGCATCTTTTAGCATTTGTAATACTCTTAAAAATCCGTCTTTTGTTTCAAAAGTTGAGCCTGATTTTGAAGCGATTAAAAAGTTTGATTTAAGAACATTATTTTCTAATCTGTATAAAAATCTTTCTAAACTTGCTGAATCAACGTCAGAGTAAAATTCTATAACATCTTGTTTTACGTTTAAACCGTTAATTGACAGCATGTGTTCAACAGTGTGTTTAGAACCGCCGATACCCATTACGCTGAGTTTTTCTGCACCTGTCTGAGCTTTCAGCCCGCAAGCAAGTTTATAAATTTCATCAACTCTTTTAGCTTGTTCTTGAGGCAGGTTTACCCAGTTTAAAAACTGTCCTTTTTTGTTAGCTCTTGATGAAAATTCGTTCACAAATTCAGAGATCTTTGATGAATATTGAGAGAAATCCACACCTGTGAATTTAGCTGTTACATTCGCATTTTTAGTCAACATAATATCCTCTTTCTTAAGTTATAATTTTTACAATTATATTTTACTATAAAATTTATTTTTAAGATAAAAACGGGTATAAAATTATTAACACTTAACTTTTTATAAATTATGCGTTATCATGGTAATGTAACTAAAATCAGGAAATCGAGAACTATATGAAATCAATAAAAGAACTTTCAACCGAAACAAAAATACTGGACAGATTAAAAAACATTCCTATATGTTTGGAAATGGTGAAATATTTATTTGCGGACGAAGAACTGCAAGAGATGCAGGAATATGCAAATAATGTTTCTATCAGAAGACTCGGATATAATGACCACGGACCTGTTCATATGCGTCAGGTTGTGGGTAATGCTATAAAAATGCTGAATATTCTTCATGATGCGGGAATTAGAACATCTCTTGAAATTGAAGAAACAGGAAATTTTGAAGACAGTATGTGTGCTGTTATTCTTGCAGGTTTGATGCATGATTTGGGAATGGCAATCGGACGTCAGGGGCATGAAGAAATGTCCGTACTTCTTGCTCAGCCTATTATCGACAGAACATTGATGCATATTTTTCCTGATAATCTTCACAGACGTGTAATTATTAAATCAGTTGCAACGGAAGCTATTATCGGTCATATGTCATCCAGAAAAATTCACTCAATAGAAGCAGGTATTCTTTTGATTGCAGACGGTTGCGATATGACAAAGGGACGTGCAAGAATTCCTATGGCTATTAACACAACTCCAAAAGTCGGTGATATTCATAAATATTCTGCTAACGCAATTAACAGAATAGGAATACATCGTGGTGAAAGAAAGCCTATAAAAATTGATATTGAAATGTCAGGGGATGTAGGATTTTTCCAAATAGAAGAAGTTCTTTTGACCAAAATCGATTCAAGTCCTGCAAAAGAATACGTTGAATTATATGCAGGCGTTGCAGGTCAGGAACGTAAGTGTTACTTATAGCTTTTATTTCAAATATTTTTGCAGGATAAGCTTTTTCAAAGCTCTTGAATGAACGGCATGAGGCTCTATTTCAATAACTTTATCGAGATAATTCAATGCGCCTCCGTAATCTTTCAGTTTCTTTTTTATTAATGCCGCATAGAAATATGCATCAACAAATTTTGAATCAAGTTCTATTGCTGTTTCAAGGTCTTGTAATGCTTTATTTAATTCTTCTTCATCTGCGTTTTCATCAGCAAGAATTGTCTGTGCCCTGTTAAAGTATGCATCAACCATTTGAGGACATATTACAATTGCCTTTGAATAGTTTTCATAAGCTTCTTCAAGTCTGTTTAAGTTGTGGTATGCTATTGCTTTTGAAAAATGTGCAAGTGCATAAGTGGGATTTAAGTTTATAGCTTTGCTAAAATTTTCAACAGCTTCTTCAAAATTCCCTTTATTTGTTTCGGTTATCCCGAGATTTGTATAATATTTGTAATCGTGTTCGTCTGTCATAAGATTTGCTCCTTTAAGTATAATAAGCAAAATATTAAATATTTACAATTACCCGTTTTATACTTTATGATATGATTTAAATAAAAGGAGACATTTTATGCCGATTGATTTTAATTCTCACGTAAATTTTTTGAATAGCTACAACAAACCTGTACAGTCAAATCTAATACAGCAGGCTCTTATTTCTTCAAAGCCCGTTAAAGATACATTTACAAAAAGTGTACAGACTTCTGACGGCAATTTTGATAAAGATTACGAAGGAATAAAAATTGAACGTAAGTCATTCGGAACAATTAAAAAGACAGGACAGGAAGCTGTTTTGTATACTATAACAAATAAAAACGGAGCAAGTGTTGATTTGTCGACATTCGGTGCAACAATCACTTCAATAAAAGTTCCCGACAAAAACGGCAGAATAAAAGATGTAACCCAGGGGTATAATTCCGTAACTCCTTATGAGCAGGCGCCTGTCGGTCATGCAGGCGGAACAATCGGACCTTGCGCTAATAAAATCAGCAGCGGAACTTTTAAGATAAATGAGAAAGAATACAAACTCGAATGCAATAAAGACGGAGGAAAAACACATTCTCACGGGGGGTCTGACGGGTTTGACGTTAAAAATTGGGATGCTGAAATTTTAAAAGACGGTATAAAATTTACTTATAATAAAAAAGATATGGAAAGCGGCTACCCCGGTAATGTAAAGGTTTCTGTTACATATAAGTTTGATAATGACAACAGGCTGCATATTAAATACCATGCACAATCCGACAGCGACACACTGGTTAATCTTACAAACCATACTTATTTCAATCTTGACGGTGCGGAAAATACCGAAGAAAATTCAGTCTTAAACCACATTGTAGAGCTCGAAAATTCTTCGCATTATACTGTTAATAACGAAATAGCCGTGCCTACAGGCGAAATTGCTTCTGTTGAAGGAACTCCTTTTGATTTTAGAGAAGAACGCAAGATTTCTGAAATGATTGATAAAAAATCAGACCAGCTGGAAATCGGTTCGGGATTTGACCAAAATTACTGTATAGACGGCTATGACGGTAAGAAAATGATTAAGATTGCAGAAGTTAAATCCGAAAAAACAGGGATTAAACTCGAAGTTGAAACTAACCTTCCGGGCTTTCAATTTTATACTGCAAATCATTTGGGCAAATCAGCACAGCCGGAAGGAAAAGACGGCAAAAGATACGAGAAACGTTCCGCTTTTTGTATAGAACCTCAATTTTATCCCAATGCGATTAATACTGAAGCATTTAAAGAAAAACCCGTTTTGAAAAAAGGCGAGACTTTTGACAGGGAAATAATTTATTCTTTTGAAACAGATGATTAATAAAAAATATTTATGATATTCTATATTAATAAATGAGTCAGTATTAGGGAGAAATTCTATGTACAATTTTAAAGTTGATGAAGAAAAATGTATTCATTGCGGTCTTTGTGTAAAAGATTGCTCTGCAAAAGCTCTTGAATTTAACGAAGACAAAATACCTGAAATTAATGAAGATGCCTGTTTTAAATGCCAGCATTGTTTTGCTGTTTGTCCTGCGGGAGCAATTTCAATTTTTGATAAAACCCCGGAAAATTCGGATGCTGTTGAAGAACAAAATTCGGAAAAGCTTCTAAATCTGATTAAAAGCAGAAGAAGTATAAGACATTACAAGCAGGAAAATCTTTCATCAGAAAAGATGGAGAAGCTTAAAAATATGCTTAACTGGGTTCCTACAGGATGTAATAATCACAAACTCCATTTCTCTTTCATTGATGATATTGATGTTATGAACGAATTCAGAGGGTATGTTAACAGCAAGATTATGGATGCTCTGACAAAAACTCCAGTAAAAGCCATAGCAAATAAATTCGGTAGATACAAAAATGCTTTTATGAACGGAGAAGATATCGTGTTTAGAGGAGCTCCTCACATGGTAGTTGTTTCTACACCCGTTAATGCTCCCTGCTATAACGTAGATCCGATAATTGCATTGAGTTACTTTGAACTTTATGCACACAGCTTGAATGTGGGAGCTTGCTGGTGCGGGCTTGCTGAATTCTGCCTGATTGTTATGCCTGAACTCTGTGAATATCTTCAGGTGCCTGAAAATTACAAAGCATCTTACGTTATGCTGTTTGGAGAACCGGATATTAAATACGCAAGAACAGTTCAGCCTGAACCGTTTCAAATAGTTTCCGTGAAGAAAAACGGTGTGAAGAAATTAGGGTTTATGAAAAAAATGAAACGTTATTCGTGGAATTTAAAATAAATAAAAAGAACGGTTACATTAACCGTTCTTTTTATCTTGAGTATTTTCTTGTCATTATAACATTTCCGTATTCATCAAACGCATTGCTTTTTATCCAGTGTGCGATAAGCCTTCCGTTTCCGCTAAAGATAAAGGTTTCATCTTTGGAAACTTTTAGTCCCATATTTACAAGAGTGCCTGAGGTGTTATATTTGTAAAATTTACAGGGATAATCTAAATTTTCTTTTTCTTCTGCATAGAGCAATTTGCCGTTTTTTGTGTAATACCAGACATGATATTTATCGTCGTTATACATAACAGCATAAGTCGAATCAGAGAAGAATGCGAGCATTCTGTCTTCAAGAGATGCTTTTCCTGTAGCCAGATAAGTCATGTTTTCTTTGTAATTTTCATCGGTAAGGTATTGTGCAATAAGTTCAGGGTTAAGCCTTTGAACGGGTTTGCTCATAAGTTCTTCTCTTGCAGAACTTACATCAAACTGAATGCCGCCTTTTATGACATTTTCAGCCTGTACAGGCATGGAAAGTATTATTAATGTTATTATCAGAAATATTTTTTTCATATCTTAATATCTTATTTAATCAGGTTTTGTTATTTTGCAATATTTAGCATACAATAATTTACGGGAGAAAGCAAATTATGGAAAAAATAATACAATACAAAACCACGGGAACCTGCTGTCATCTTATGCAGGTAAAGATTGATGACGACACAATTACCGATGTTGACTTCATCGGCGGCTGCAGCGGTAATCTGCAAGGAATAAAAAGTCTTGTTAAAGGCATGAAAATTGATGATGTAATAACTAGACTTTCGGGTATAAAATGCGGGGACAAATGCACAAGCTGTCCTGACCAGCTAGCCCAGTGTCTGAGCAGTTTTAAAGCTAAAGTTTAAAGAAAAATTACACCGTTGTTCATCCAATCGGTGTTTTTTTATTAATCAGTCGGGTAATTGCCCATTTTTTATGATGAGGTTTAAATATAATTACTAAATCTTTTTCATACTTCCAGCTATTCTTAATTCCAACGGAGCTTTTTGCCCTCTGCGGAGATTTTCAAATCAGATTGAAAATTTTAAACAGGGACTCAGGCTCCTTTTTTTTATGCTATACACGCATACCTGCGTTGCATTATATCGCTTGCGGCAATTTATAAATTTAATTTTTCATGCTATTATAGTTTTACGAAAGGGGTTTACTATGAAAAAATTTATATTAACGTTAGGTATATTGTTATTTGCATGTCCTGCATTTGCAGCTAAAATGACACCTGTTTTAAGCAGTACACAGGTTGTTTATTCGCCTGTTGCAAATGTTTGGTCTACAGGTTCAATGGTAGAAGACAGAATTGTTTTGTCTAAAAAAACTTCTCCGGGAACAGGTAATTACTCAATATATTCATACGATAACGGTAAAAATGAGTTTATGCTGGGCTCTGATTATGAGTTCATTTATAACGGAAGATTAATTGCCTGCCATAACGCTGATTTAAAGATTTTTGAAGTAGTATACAACGGTACTGGTTTTGAAGAAAAAGAATTGACGGAAGGTCAAATCAAAGAGATTTTCCCTGATGCGGAAATCCTTTTGATTTCACATTTTATAGATAACAAAATTAGTGTCAGAAAATCTCCTTTCAAGAAAAAAGATTTTCTTTTGCTGAATGACACAAATAAAAATTTCCATAAATATTCATTCCACCCGCAAAGCGTTAAATATTCACCGGTAGCAGGTCTGTTTAAGGCTTCAACAGTCGGAAAAATTATTTTCTCACATTATAATGAAGATAAATATATTATCAATGTAAGAAATGTTTACAGAAGAATACAATTGCTTGATTCAGCTTATGACGGCTAACAGGTTATGTTCTGTTTATAAATTTCTTCACGTTTTTTGATTACAACAGGATTTTTAAGATATTCGTCGTATTTGTTGCGCATATTTATGTAACCTTTCGGCGAAATCTCGATAATTCTGTCAGCAACGGTTTGTATCAGCTGGTAATCCTGCGAAGTGAAAAGGATTGTACCCGGAAAGTCTATAAGCGAGTTGTTTAAGGCTGTAATGCTTTCCAAATCAAGGTGGTTTGTAGGCTCGTCAAAAATCATTACGTTAGCTTCAGCAATCATCATTTTTGCTAAGATACATCTTACTTTTTCGCCTCCTGAAAGCACATTTACTTTTTTGTCTGCATCGTCGCCGGTAAACAACATTCTGCCTAAATAGCCACGTAAAAAGTTTACATGCTGGTCAGGTGAATACTGTGCAAGCCACTGCATAATATTTTTGTCGTTTTCAAAATAGAAATTGTTATCTTTCGGAAAATAAGAATGAGTTGCTGTTACGCCCCAGTTAACTTCGCCGCTGTCGGCTTCAACTCTGCCTTCAATTATTTCAAACAGGTTTGTGATAATGAACGGGTCACGTGCTATGAATGCAACTTTTTCGCCCTGATTAATTTCAAAACTCAAATTCTTAATTAAAAGTTCACCGTCAACTGATTTATTAAGATTTTTTATGGTCAAAACATCTTTACCGGGGATTTTGTTATATGTAAATCTTATTCTCGGATATTGTCTTGAGGATGGTTTAATTTCTTCCAGTGACAGTTTATCCAGCATATTTTTTCTGGAAGTTGCCTGTTTGGCTTTTGATGCGTTTGCGCTGAACCTTGCAATAAACGCTTTTAATTCTTCCATTTTTTCTTCTGTTTTCTTATTTTGTTCTTCTTTTTGTTTTTGGATTAACTGGCTTGCCTGTGACCAGAAAGAATAATTACCTGTGTAGAGCTGAATATTTTTGTAATCAATATCAGCCATGTGGGTACAGACATTGTCCAAAAATTTTCTGTCGTGAGAAACTACGATTACGAGGTTTTGGAAATTAATAAGAAATTCTTCAAGCCATGCAATTGTATTCAAATCAAGGTGGTTTGTAGGCTCGTCAAGGAGAAGTATATCAGGATTGCCGAATAATGCCTGAGCTAATAACACACGCACCTTCTCGCTGCCTGCAAGCTCTGACATTTGTTCATAATGCAATTCATCAGGAATACCTAAATCAGACAACAATGATGCTGCCATTGCTTCTGCCTGCCAGCCGTCAAGTTCTGCGAATTCTTCTTCAAGATGTGCTACTTTTATGCCGTCTTCATCGTTGAAATCGGGTTTTGCATAAAGTGCATCACGTTCCTGCATTATGTCATAAAGTTTTTTGTGTCCCATAATTACTGTATCAATAACTTTAAAATCATCGAATGCGAAGTGGTCTTGTCTGAGAACAGCAATTCTTTGACCTTTGGATATGTGAACTTCACCGGAAGTCGGTTCAATATCACCTGAAATAACTTTCAACAGTGTACTTTTGCCTGCTCCGTTTGCGCCTATAACGCCGTAGCAGTTTCCGGGAGTAAATTTTATGCTTACATTTTCAAATAATGTTTGTGAACCGAATCTTACGGTTAATTTATTAGTGGTTATCATATCTTTTTCCTATTTATATTTTTCAGCTGTTTAAGATTATATTATAAAAATAAATAATTGTGTAGGCAGATAATCTTTTGGCTAATGCGAATATTCATAAAAAATCAGAAAATATTTTTATGAAAGTTCAACCTGTAAAAATTAATGTAAATAAACCTTTACCCCGAAAGGTTCAACCCACGCAAATATCAGAACAGGTCAAGACACCTGTAAAAGATGCACTGATAGTTCTGGGCTATACGAGTTTGCCCATCGCAATTTATGAAGGTTATTGTCAGCTGAAAAGCTATATTAAAAAGAAGAGAGGCTAATAAAGCTCCTGTTTTTTAATGCTTTCGCCGAGAAGTTCGAATGAACCTTTTACTACGACTTCTTCGCCTGCTTTTATACCTGAGATTATTTGTGAGTATTTATCGTTCTTTTTGCCGATTTCAACTTTGCGTTCTTCATATGTGTGAGGTTTAACTTTAACGTAGGCAAAATTGTAGTCGCCGTATTTTTCAACGGCATCGTTAGGAATTGCAAGCACATTTATTATGCCTGTGTTTACAAACATTTCGGCATACATATTCGGTTTAATTTTGAAATCTTTGTTCGGAATATCAGCACGTACTTCAAGGGTTTTGGTTGTGTTGTCAAGAATAGGGGAAACGTAGGAAAGTACGCCGTTTATTGTTCCTGATTTTTCTTCCAGCGTTCCTGTAACTGCTTCTCCGAGATGAAGGTTAGATGAGTCTTTTTCAAAGGCATAACCTACAAGCCAAATTGTTGAAAGATCGGCGAGATTAAAAAGCTCTCTGTTTTTTTCTACAATTTCACCCGGGTTAACTTTTCTTTCAAGCAATACTCCGTTTTTGCTTGATTTTAAGGTAACGTAAGGATAAATTTGTTTTGTTTTCAAAACATTATCAAGGCTTCCTCCATAGACTGCAAGTCTTTGTTTATAAACCTGAATTAGTGCGGAACGTTTGGTATACAGTGCATTCAAATTTGCACTGTCTTTGCGCATTTGTGCGTTTGCTATTTCGTATTCGGCACGGGAAGATATTTTTTCGTTGTAAAGAGTTTTTTCTCTGTTAAAAGTTTGTTTTGATAAATCAAACTGTGCTTTCATTTCATTAATATTTGCATCAATTTCAAGAATTTTTTCTAAGAATTCTAATTGAATTTGGCTTATTTCATCTGATTTAATTTGTACAATCGGCTGTCCTTTTTCCAATTCTGCGCCCGGTTCTACGTAGACTTCGGTAATTTTTCCGTCAATCGGCGAATAAATCCTTTCAACTGACTGGTTTCTTGCTTTGAATTGAGCGGGAATAGTTATTTGGAGTTCAATATCCATTTGTGATAGCGGAGAAGTTTCAATTTTAGCATTCTTTTCCTGTGCTTCTGTCAGGGTAAGCAGTTTGTTTACGGAATGTGTTTCTTGTTTCATTGAACAGCCTGTGAAAACAAACATTAGTGATAAAATTATTAACAGTTTAATAGCTTTCATTTTTATTCTCCATTAAGTTATATAATAGCGGAATTAAAAATATTGTAAAGACAGTTCCTACTGACAGTCCGCCGATAATTGCTATAGCAAAAGGTTTTTGGCTTTGTGCGCCGATACCGTTTGACAATGCGGCAGGAAACAATCCTAATATTGCAACAAGAGAGGCTGTTAATACAGGTCTTAATTTTTGTACTGCTCCGCATATAGCTGCATCGGAAGAATTACCTGAATACTTGTGCTGTCTTATGATTGATGATAAAAGGATTACGCCGTTTTGAATAGAAACACCGATTGCCGCAATAAATCCCACACCTGCTGATATTGAAAAATAAGTTCTTGTAACAAACAATGCAAAAATACATCCAGAAAGGGTTACAAGTATTGTAGACATAGCAATCAGCACGTGTTTCTTGTTTTTGTAATTCATGTGTAGTATTAATCCGATTAAAATCAAAGTTATCGGCAAGATTATTGCCAGACGGGTGTTTGCGTGCTGCTGACTTTCTGACTGTCCTGCCCATTTAAGCTGATATTCATCAGGCAGATTTAATTTTTTATCTAAAAGTTTTTCGGCATCTTTTACTGTAGAACCCAAATCACGTCCTCTTATGTTAAATCTTACGATAGCAACACGGGAGTTTTCGCTTCTTGTAATAATCATTGCGCCGTTATCCGTGGTTATTTCGGTTACATTGCTTAAGGGAACGGATATTCCCTCGGGAGTTTTCACAATAATATTCTGAACTTTTCTCAGAGAATCTCTGTCATTTGGCTCAAGTCGTAAAAATACATCAAAACGTTTTTCGTTTTCAAGAACCTGAGTTGCGTTTTTACCGCCGATTGCGATTTCTACAACTTTTTGAATGTCGTCGCTTCTCAAGCCGTAGCGTGCAGCTTTTACTCTGTCAATTTTAATCTGATATTGAGGCTGACCGATAATCTGGTCATACGATAAATCCACAATACCTTTTACGCTTGAAAGTAAAGCGATACTCTCATCCTGAAGTTTTTGAAGTTCATACAAATCAGTGCCGTAGATTTTCAGAACAACCTGACCTTTTGAACCTGAAACCGCTTCTTCAACGTTATCCTGAATGTATTGCGTAAAATATGTCGTAATACCTGGTATATCGGACAATTTTTGTGACATATCTTCGATAAGCTTTTGCTTGTTACCGTGCCATTTCCATCTCCAGTCTCTGGCAAGCTTTAAATCAACCATGTTCTCAATGTTGCTTAAAAGGTTGGGATCTGTTCCGTCATCAGCAGAACCTATGTGAGAAATTACATTTTTAACTTCAGGGTATTGAAGTAAAATTTCTCTTACCTGTCTTGCCACATCAACAGAGTGGGCAATAGTTGTGCTTCTCGGTAATACTGTAACCCTTAGCCAGATATTTCCTTCATCAAGGTTTGGCAAAAATTCGGAACCGGTGAAGCAGAATAGTGTTAGTGCTGCTGCAAACATTACACAAACAGTTGTGAGGAATTTTTTCGGATATGCAAAAACTTTGTGTAAAAACTTCACGTAAGTATCGGAAATTTTGCTCATTATCTCTTTGTGCTTTAGATGTAATTTCGAGTTTTCTTCGTGGTTTTTATTGGGAATATAAATCGAAGCAATTGCGGGGAGGAATAACAATGATGCTATAACGGCACCTATGAGCGAAAATCCCATTGTAAAAGCAAGCGGGTGGAAAAGTTTTCCGGCAACACCGTCAAAAGCAAAGATAGGTAAGAAACAGCAGAGGATAATCAGTGTTGAAAATATAATTACACTTCCGACCTCTCTTACGGCTTTATAAATCAATGCTTCTTTTTTATTCTGATTAAGCGTTCCTTTATAGTTTGTTATGCATCTGTGAATATTTTCCATAAGGATTACTGCGCCGTCTACGATAATCCCGAAGTCTACAGCACCCATACTCAAAAGGTTGGCAGGTATATTAAACAACCTGAATAAAAGAAAAGCAAAACCTAATGCCAGAGGAATTACAAGCGAGGCAATAAGTGTTATTCGTAAATCCAAAATAAATGCGAATAGAACTATTATGACAAAAATAATTCCGACAACAACGTTATGTCCGATTGTGTGCATTGTGTTATGTATAAGCTCGCTTCTTTCGTAAAACGGTACAAGATGTACACCTTTTGGAAGACGGGATTTTATATCGGGAAGTTTTTGTTCAAGATTTTTAATAGTTTTTGTGGGGTTTTCCCCTTTTCTCATCAAAACTATTCCCTCGATTGCATCGTTGTCATAGTTTTTTCCTACCTGACCAATTCTTACGGCAGGTTCAATGACTACCTGACCGATATCTTTCACACGGATAGGAATGCCGTTTCTTGATGTAATAACGGTGTTTTCAATGCTTTCTATACTTGAATACAGCCCAAGACCTCTTACGATATACGCCTGATCGTTGTTGGAAATGTAATGACCGCCGCCTGTAGAGTTTGAAGCTTTTATTGCATCAAAAATTTCACCCACATCAAGGTTATAGAAACGGATTTTTTCGTGGTTAATAATTACTTTATAAGTTTTTATCGGTCCGCCGAAACTGTTTACATCAATAATTCCGTCTACCTGTTTAAAAGCTTTTTCCATTTGCCAGTCTTCAATTGCTTTTAAGGTCATGGGGTTGTAATAATCCGATTCCAGTGTGTAGCGGTAGATTTCACCTATTGCGGATGCATCGGGTCCTAAGACGGGTTTAATTCCTTCGGGAAGTTCGGTCTGATAAATTCTTTCAAGCACCTGCTGTCTTATCTGCTGCGAGGGTAGTCCGTCTTCAAAAACTATTTTTATTACTGACAGCCCGAAAAGAGAACTCGAATAAAGCTTTTTTTCTTTAGGTATTCCGTTTAAGTTTTTTTCTAACGGTATTGTAGCGAGGCGTTCGACTTCTTCCGCTGATTTGCCCGGCATTTGCGTAATCACCTGAACCATAGGGTTTGTAAAATCCGGGTATGCTTCAATGTCAAGATTTTTCAGGCAGTAAATACCTGAAAATATTAAAATCAATGCGATTGTTGCAGAAATAAATTTTTTCTTTACAGCGAGTTTAATCAGGTTGTTAAATAGTTTCAAGGTTAAACTCCTCCGTATTGGTTTCTCTTAAAAAATCAATCCAGCAGTTGTAATATTCTGCTAAAGCGTATGTGTAGCCTACAATTATTGATTTGTAAGACTGTTCCATTACAATCAGTGAAGTTAGGTTTGATTTGCCGGCTTCGTAGCTGCGTTTGGAAAGTTTTATCATTTCTTCAGAGCTTTTTAAAAGTTTTTCGTTATAATAGTTGAGATTTAATTTTGCAGTAACAAATTTTTCATAAGCACTGTTTAAATCTTTTACTGCCTTATTTTCGGTGGACATATAATTTAAATAAGCTTTGTCAACTTCCAATTTGGCATTTTTAATTTCCGGTTTGTATGTATATAAAAGCGGAATGTTTACAAGACTGGCACCTGCGTAAGCTCCGTTTTTAAAAGTTCCGTCTTCGCTGAAACTTTTGTTTTGATAACCGTAGCCGCCCTGAATTGCCAAATCAGGAATACGCTGTCTTGCAACAACTTTAAGATTTTTTTGTGCAACATCTATTTGCTGTTTAGCTATTTTTATATCAAATCTGTTTTTTAACGTGTTTTCTGTTATTTCGTCAAAAGAAGGCATTTCAATATTCGGTTTCGGGGTTAAAAGAGCAAGGAAGTTGTCTTTGTCGTTAAACAGTTCATCTGCGGAATCAAATTGAATGCCGGTTTTTTCTTTAGGGTTAATTGTTTTGTTGAATTCAACAGAGGCTGTTTTTACATTGACTTTTGCTGTGTTAACCTGAGTAATCATCTGGTTTAATGCAATTTCTGCCTGAATTACATCCATTTCCGGAGAGGCGCCTGCTGCAACACGTTTTTTTGCAATGTTTAAAAGTTCTTCCAGCAATTGCTGCTGCTGTTCAAGAGCATTCAGGACGGATTTTGCCGCAACAAGATTTACATAAGCCTCTCTTACATCCATTTTTAAATCAAATTCAAAATAACCTGCATTTTGTTTTGCAAGTTCAAGATTTGATTTCGCCAGTTTTTTGCGTGCTCCTCTTTTAGCGATTTCAATGGTTTCCGATAAACCTATCTGCTGCGGGTTGCCTCTGCCTGCGGAGCCGAAGTTGTAAAATATGTTGAAATCGGGGTTTTGAAGCCTGTTTGCCTCTTTAATCTTATTTTTTGCTATATCAATATCAAGCTTTGCGGATTTATAGTCAATATTGTTTTGCACTGCCAAATCTAGTGCCTGCGGTAATGAAATTTTTTCGGGGATATCAACCGCATAGCTTGCTGAAACAAGACATATATTCAGAAATAGTGTAATTAAAAACTTTTTCATTCTGTCTTTCTTTCAATGTGATTTGTATAAGGATTATATCATTAAAAATGAGGTATGCAAAAATATTAATAAATCTGCGGATTTTTGTAAATACATTTAGAGTTATGATTTTTGTATGCATAATAACGGGAAAAAAGGTCAATTAATAAAATATATTTCTTCAAAACCCGTGATTGAAAAAACTGTTAATCAATCAAGAGTTTTCGAAATTAACGATAAAAAGATATCCGATGAGTTTGTTTATCTTACCTCACGTGATTTGAGAGCGGAAGACAATTTTGCGCTTAATTTTGTGCGGGAAAAAGCTAAAGATTTTAAAGTTGTTCATCTTAAAAAGAATTTTGAAACAGAGGGAAAAAATAATTTTTATTTGGAAAATCTTGAAATTCTCAGAAAGAATTACGAACTCCAAAACATTGATTTTGAGGTTAAAGATGAAAATATAGCTGATTTTTTGTCAGGCTTAAAAAATCAAACCATTGTAACAGATTTTAATCCCCTTATCAACTCTGATGTTTTTGAGAATTATCAGGGAAAGGTTTATGAAGTTGATACGCATAATATTATTCCCGCAAGAATAGCATCTGAAAAGCAGGAATACAGCGCATTTACTTTCCGTAAAAAAGTTTATGACAAAATTTATGAATACCTGACAGATTTTCCCAAAATTAAATTTAGCAAAAACAAGGGTTACGCAATCCTTGAAGACTTTGTCAAAAACAAATTAAAAGACTATCCGAAAGACAAAAATAATCCTGACTTAAGAGGAACTTCCAACCTGTCGCCTTATTTTAATTTCGGATTTCTATCGCCGCAAAGAGCTGCAATTGAGGTTTTAAAATCCGATGCACCTTATGAAAGCAAAGAAGTTTACCTTGAAGAACTTATAGTACGTGCTGAGTTATCTGACAATTTTTGTTTATATAATAAAAATTATAAAAGCTTTGACGGGGCGCCTGATTGGGCTAAAAAAACTTTAAATTACCATATTAAAGATTTGCGTCCGCATATTTTTTCGCAGGAACAGCTTGAAAATGCCCGAAGTTACGACGAATTGTGGAATGCTACACAAAAGCAGCTTATAGAAGAAGGTAAAATTCACGGGTACCTTCGTATGTTTTGGGCTAAAAAGCTTCTTGAATGGACAAATACACCTTATGAAGCTGTTGATATTGCAGTATATTTGAATGATAAATACGCTTACGACGGCGAAAGCCCCAACGGTTATGTGGGAATACTGTGGTCAATCGCAGGGTTGCACGACAGACCGTTTATGAATATGCCTGTAACAGGCGAAATAAGAAGATTGACAGGTATAAAAGGAAAAGCGGAACGTGAAAAATATATCAAAAGATATTTATGATAAAATAATTTTATGATTGATACGGTTATTTTTGATTTGGACGGAACACTTTTAAATACACTGGAAGATTTAAGAAACAGCACTAATTTTGCATTGAGTGAGTTTGGTTTTCCGAAACGTTCGCTTGAAGAAGTGAGAAGTTTTGTCGGCAACGGCGTAAGAAAGCTTATAGAAAGGGCTGTTCCTCAATCATGCGATAAAGAAACTACAGAAAAATGTCTTGAAATTTTCAAGAAAAACTACTCTGAAAATATGTATAATAACACTGCACCTTACAATAGTATCTTAGAGATACTGAAAGATTTGCGCAACAATGGTCTGAAAATCGGTGTGGTGTCTAATAAGTTCGATTCTGCCGTTAAAGAATTATGTAAAAAATATTTTGAAGATTTGGTTGATATTGCAATCGGTCAAGCCGGTGATGTTCCTAAAAAACCTGCTCCCGACGGTGTTTTAAAAGCAATAAAACTTCTTGGTGCAGAAAATATTGTTTATGTAGGAGATTCCGGGGTGGATGTTCAAACCGCAAAAAATGCTAATATACCGTGCATAGGTGTTACCTGGGGTTTTCGTGATAAAAAAGATCTGAAAGGCGCAGACTTTATAATTGATAATCCTCATGATATAATTAACATAATCAGGAGTATGTAATGGAAAAATTATCTTTTAGTTTGGAAGATTATATTGAAGAAATTTATAATCAGGTGTTAAAAAACGGACAGGCAAAGGTTACGGCTATTGCAGAAGCTCTTTGCGTAAGAAAAGCCTCCGTAACAGGAGCTTTAAACATTTTGTCCGAAAAAAAACTTATTAATTATGCTCCCTATTCACCAATTACGCTTACTGCTCAAGGGGAAAAAATAGCCAAAGAAATTTTAAAAAAACACGAAAATATATCGGAATTTTTTATCGAAGTATTAAATATTCCTAAAGAAGAAGCGCTTGAGATTGCCTGTAAAATGGAGCATATTGTTTCCGATAAGCTTTTTGATAATATGATGAAACTTACCGATTATGTGAAATCATCGAATTTTGATTTGACAAAAATATATTAAGATTTTTTTCACAAACACCTTGACAAAATTATTTCTTTCGTATAAAGTTAGTCATGCCTAACAAATAAAACTGAGGAAATATATGAAAATCTCTACCATTTGCAAATATGTTGATCAACCGATGATTTTGAACAAATTAGATCAAAAGATGCCTCTTCTTCTCATAGGTGCAGGCAGTGCATACGGTATTGCAGACAGTTTCCGAAAGTCTGATGAAAAGAAACATAAAAATTTAAAAAATGCCATTGTAATTTCAAGTACAATCGGAGCATCTTTATTAGGCACAAGAGGATTGAAAATCGGCGGTAAAAAGATTTTTAACGGACTTATGGAAAGAGTTCCGTTTACAGAACTACAAAAGGTTCAGACAGAAGCCGTTGAAAAATATTTGGAAAAAACAAAAATAAAAGATGCAAATATTATAAAAGCTTTAGAAACTGCCAAATTAAAAGAACTTTCACCAAAACAAATTGATATATTAATTGGCAATCTTCCTAAATCTCCTGAGAAGGATGAGCTTTTCAGCGTGATATTACCTGAGAAGAAGAACCTGAATTCAAAGGAGATTTTCTCTGAAATTAAACGACTGTCTCTTTTAGGTTTAATACCTGTAGCCGGAGGGGTTGCGGGCGGCATAATTGCTGATAAGACTACACATACTGACTCAAAAAAACAGACCGCAAACAAGGTCAAGGAGGGCTTGTACCAGTATCTTGCAAATATCTTCCTATGTAATGTGGGTGCAGGTACAGCTCTTTTTCTTTCAGAAAGGTTAGAAAAAGCAGGAAAAATCAAACCTCTTACACCAATGAAAAAGTTAGCCGTAATATTAACAGGTATAACCGCAACAGGTATTATCGGAGGGAGTTATATTGCAAACTATGTAAGTAAAAAATGTATTAATCCTATGTTTGGCGAGTCGGGCAAAAACAAAATATACGGCGAACGCAAGCCTGAGGCATTAGATATTGCGCTTCATGCGGATGATATTGCTACTGCCGGTATTTTATCGGGATTTAAATGGATTGAGCCTGCTCTGCCTTTCATGTATTTTATATCGGGATACAGAGCAGGAATAGGTTACCGAAACGGGGAAAATAAAATGCATAGTCATAAGATGTAATAAAAAAAGAAATTTTCTACGCACACCTTCTTATACAAACGAGCCTCTGCAATTTGCAGAGGCTCAAACATTTATTTTTCATGTTCTTTGACATAATCGTTTATCAGTTTTGTACCGAGATTGCCAGCCGTACGATTTTGTTCTTCAGCTAATTTTTTGAATTTGTCATAAATGTTTTGGTCAACAAGTAAAACAAATCTTTTTTTAGAATTTTTTATCTCTTTCAATTTTAACCTCATTGCAATAAAATGGTAACTATATTGTAATAATACTTAATCTAAAACTAAAAAACAATTGCAAGTTAATTGCAATTTGATTACAATAAAATTGTAATCAACGATTAAAATGGAGATTAACATGGAAGAAACAGAAAAAGTACAAATCGATGAAGCTAGGAGAGCTGTTAAGAAAATGATTGATTTGAACGAGTTGTTTTTAGACTCTGTGAAGTTTAACAGTTGTGAGTGCGCAGATAAATACTCTTATGTATCTATGGAATTTGGAAAATTAACTTGGGTTCTGGCAGAATATTTGGGTATATTTGAAAACACGGATGAGTAAAAACTCAGCTGTAGTATGTTATGGTTTCATTTCCATTATAAAGTCATCCATTACAAAGCCTGAACCGATATCTGTTACAACAGCATCAACAGTTTTAAATCCCCATTTCTCATAAGCTTTTATTGTGTTTATGTTGTATTTGTTTACTGTAAGACGTATGGGTTTGTGCTGTGATAATTGTTTGATTTTTTCAAATGCTTCTGTACCAAGACCTTTATTTCTGTATTCTTTCTTTATATATAACTTTGAAAGAAAAAGGTATTCTTTTTTATCGGAAATCCCGAAATATCCTGCTTTTTCCCCGTCGGAAACTATAAAATAGTATGTGTAATTTTCGTTTTCAATCTGGTTTTTTATTGCGTGTTCCGATTGAAAATTTTCGACCATAAAGTCAATCTGTTCGGGTGAAAGAATGCAAGTCCAGTATTCATGCCATATGCATGAAGCCAGACTTGCAAGTTCTTTTATATTTTTGACTTTTTCGAATGAAGCTGTCATTTACTATCCTATTACAGGTTGTACAAATGTTCTTGCAGCCAAGTCTTTGTCAAGCATTAACAAAGCTTTTTTATCATCGCCGATAAGTCTTAGAGTTGCTAAAACATTTCCTACATTGTCTTCTTCTTCAACCTGTTCTTTCAAATACCAGTTTAAGAAAGACATTGCAGCACGATCTTTTGTTTCTTCTGCAACGTCCATTAAAGCGTTAATTCTTGAAGTTACAAATTCTTCGTGTTCAAGAACCTGTTCGAAAACAGCTAAAGGAGATGACCATTCTGTTTCGGGTTTATCAATTGCTTCAAGAACAACAGTTCCTCCACGCTGGTTCAGATAATCAAACATTCCGAGTGCATGTGCGTGTTCTTCCTGAACCTGTACTGACATCCAGTTTACAAATCCTTTAAGATTTAATCTTTCAAAATATGCCTGCATTGAAAGGTATAAATATTCTGAATATAGTTCTTTGTTAATCTGGTCGTTAAATGCTTTTTCCAATTTTTCATTAATCATATTACTTCCTCCTGTTTCAAATAAATTTTATCACTAAAAAAAATATTATAAACTTTTGTTAACAAATTATTTATTTTTAAGCAATTATAAAAGTTCAGTTTGTTTATAAAATTCACTATGGCTATTAATATTCAAAACAACTATTCTTATCAGTACAGAACAAACAAACTTTCAAGTTGTCCCGTAAAATCGCAACAGCCCTCATTCCGTGGCGGTGCTGTTCAAAGGCTCACAAATATGAATATCGGCATGATGCCGCAAGGATTTATCGGACATGTGAGTTTGCAGAATGTGACAAAAGGCAAAGAAGAATTTATTAATGTCTTTAAATCTTTTGATTGCGGAAATGAAAGATATTACTTCAAAAATAACGATAATGAACTTATCGGCGAATTCATGGCAAAAATTAACAAGTATTTTGATTACGACAAGCTTACATACAAAGAAGATCCAAGCCATGTTTATATAGATGACCTGAGAAATTATTCAAAACCGGATACTCCTTTTCATAATAAAAAATTGGATTATTACAAAGGCTTAGGTACAAGATGTTTGCAGATTGCTCAGAGAAGAAGCGATGAAGCTCAATGTGTCGGCAATTTAAGATTATGTGCGATGCCTCAGGCAAGAGATTTCTATATAAAGAAAATAGGTATGGTTACTGATCCGCATAACCCTTACAGCGGTATGCTTATAATTCCTCCTGATAAAAAAGAACCTTTATCAAGAATGTACGGCGGTCTATAGTTTGGGCAAATTAACAATTCAGGCAATGTAAATTATCTGATGATTATTTATAAGTATTCATGTTATGAATAAAAATGCTGTAAATAAATTATTGGAAGCATTGAATGAAGGTACTAAGCTAAAAAAAGATTCATTCAGTGAATATATTGCTTTTCATGGTATAGGCGCTGCTTACAACAAGCGCTGGCTGGGAAATATTGTTCCTGCCGATTTATTAAGACTTTCCGTAAAAGAGGCTGTAGATATTATTGCTTCAATATCAGAAGGCGGAATATTTTTTGAAGATTTTCCTGATTATATTGAAACCCCGAATTACGGGCATAATTGGGGACGATTGGCAAATTATATTGAAATTAACGACCGTGCAATAGCATATATGGATAATGGCTGTACCTGTAAGGGAATTTTAAGCTGTATAAAACTGCTGCCTGCAATTCCGCCGTCTGCAAGAAGTTTTGCTAACTGCGTAATTTTATCGCAGGTCTGGCAGAATATTTTTGGTGATGCCTATGAAAAAGGTCCGTTTGAGGAGAATTCTATTTACGCATTACGTTTAAATACAAGCTACAGCGACAATATTATAGATTACTCGATTGTGGATAAAATTTCTCCCGAAGAACAATTGAAAGCTTTTGTTGATTTAGCCCATTTCAGGGGATTAAAAGTCGGGTTCAGGCATGTAATTTCCGCTGACCAGATGAAAGTTGCAAAACCGTATCAGGATGATGTTACATTTGATTGGTGCAATCCGGAGCATCAGGAAATTTATATAAACGAATGTGTAAAATTAATGAACCTGGGCTTTGAATGTATGTTTATCGACTCTGCAAAACACATCGGCGGATACGATTGCGAGAATTATACAGGTATAGGAGATTTACCTGAATATCACCAGATGCAGTACATTTTGCATGAAATAAGAAGACGTTCGGGAAAATTTGATATAAGCTTTGTCGGTGAAAAAAGTTCAAATGATTTTCAAAGATATATTGATATGGGACTTAATGCAGGAACTGATTTTATTACAGGCGATAATTTTGATGCCGTAAAAAATTTGTCCGAGCAAATGAAATATTCACGTGTTTATGCGCCCGGTGTTGAAGTTTCAAATGATAATAACGAAGGCGGAATGTCGTATGAGCAGATTTTAAACAGAATACATACTGCATTATTCGGTTATTGTCTGGCAAGTGATAAATTGCCGAGTTTTATGCAGATGAATGATTTATTCCCGCTTCGTTATGATACAAATACTCATCATCTGATGATGACAAACCCTTCGTATTCTACTGACGGCACAGCTTTAAGCCATTGGGAAAATCTTTTTACAAAAGATGACGGAAGGGAATTTAACAAAAAAGCAGGCGAACTTTTTGCCTATGCATTGGAAAAATAACATAAGGAGAAAAAAATGAGTTTTAACCCACTTCAAGAAAAGGGCATACCTTTGGAAAGACAGCTTAGAAGCTGGCATGATATTGTAAAAAGACCCTTTAACAAATATGACATAGACTGTTATTCAAGAACACGCCAAATTTTGATGAACGGTATTGAGGTTGAAGCCTGGAATTTTAAGCACAATTTTGCAAGAACCTGTCCTGATAAGGATGTAAAAAATATTATTGCACTGTCACGCAGAGTGGAAGATATGCAGCAAACAACAGTAAACTGGATGACACCTGCATGCCAGACAGTTCTCGAAACTACTCTCGGATATGAACAGGTCGCAGTTGACTTAACTGCATGGCTTGCCCAAAATGAACCTGATGATTATGTAAAAGAAACATTTAATTTCGGGTTATTGGAAGATTTTGACCACTTATACAGATACAGCCAATGGGCGTATATGGTAGACGGTATTGATCCTGACGATATTTTGCAGGGAATGACCGATGTCGTAATAAGCAGACCTACCCAGAACCACCACAATGACAACGGTTTAAGACTTCGCCGTCATTATGACAGAAAAACTGCTTCTCCTCAAACAAAAGTTAATATCTATACTCTTGTATCAGGCGAACAGCAAACACACAATTTCTACGCAGAACACGGTATGATGTATGCCAACGATGATTTAAGAAGAACTTTCGGTGAAATCTGCGATGTTGAAGAAGAACACGTAACTATGTATGAATCTTTAATTGACCCTAATGAAACACCGTATGAAAAACTTCTTCTTCATGAATTTACTGAAGTTTGTACATACTACAACTGCTATAAAGATGAAGAAGATGACAAGCTTAAACAGATTTGGGAAGAATTTCTGGCGTTCGAACTCGGACACTTACAAATTGCTGCTGACCTGTTAAAGAAACATGAAGGTCGTGATCCTGAAGAAATTATCGGAAACAAAATTGTACTGCCATGTCATTTCGAAACTCAAAAAGAATACGTTACAAATATCTTAGAAAATGAAATTGATAAACGTCTTGACGGAAAAGAAGATATGGGCTACACAACAATAGACAAACTTCCTGATGATTGGGCAAGTTATGATGTTCAGGAAATTGTTAACGGAGAAGGTGCACCTACAGAACAAGTAATTCAGCTTATGAAAACTTCCATCGGCACTGATATTGTAATCGCTGATAACAAACTCAGAAAGAAAGAACCTGCTCTTTTAGAAAAAGGTCTTGAGAAAAAAGCGCAAGCTCCAAATACTGTTACCGTTGAAGATTATGAGGAATTTGTAAAAACGGCTGCGCAGCAGCAAACAGAGATATGAAAAGTTTGTTGAATGTTTACGCAGGTCGTAAAAAAGGAGTTTTAATTATGGATAATAAACTTGAAAAAATTCTTAAAATTATTGCGGTTACAGGTATTGTAACGGCAGGGATTATTTCTGTTGCAAAAAGCGGAATGATTAAAGAAATGCTTCAAAAAATGAAACAAAAAATGAAGCAGGATAATGACAGAGAACGTATGATTTTGATAGCCAAAAAAATTGATATGGATATCAAAAATACAGAAAGACGAACCTCTCCACGTTATCACGAAAGAAATCAGGAAAAATATGATAACATGGATTGGAATACATCATGTGAAAATAATTAAAAGAAGTACCCTTCGGGGTACTTTTTTTATGCTCATAAGGATAATTGATTGAGAAAATAATTTAATCTAAGCTCATTTTCATGGCTAAAAAATTATTTATAGTCTTATTTGTTTTGTTTTTAGTGATTTCCCCTGTTCTGGCAGAAAGTAAGCTTGATTATGTAAATATGGATTTTTGGCACAGATTTGGCGATGATTATCTGTATTGTTATATCAGGCATTCGTTAGAATATAATCATGATCTTAAAAAAGCAAGTCTTAAGGTAGAAGAATACAGGCAGAAAGTTAAAGTTTCGCTTGGAAAAGAATTGCCTTCACTGATGACTGCACCTGCTTATTTAGGGGCGCAAGTTCCTAAGATTGATAATTTTGAACTTGATACAAATGCTTTTATACTGCCGTTTCTGGCAAACTATGAGGCTGATTTTCTCCTAAAAAACCATGATAAAACCGGAAGTGAAAAAAAGAATTACGAGGCTGAGAAATTTCACGAAAAGTCAGTGTATATTTCACTTGCATCTGATATTGCATCCGCTTATGTTAATATAATAAAGTTTGACAAATTGATAGAAATTCAGGAAAAAATTGTCGGGAATAATCAGTCGCTTTATGACAAGACAAAGCTTCGATATGATAACGGAATTTCTTCCGAAACTGATTTGAATAATTCTCAAAAAAATATGATTGATGCTCAAAACGAACTTATTGAGTATGACAAAAACAGACAGAATTTGTTATATGAACTTGCGGTTATGACAGGCGAATGTCCTCAGTGTGTTTACAATATGCAGCGTGGCAGGTTTGATGAATTTTCAAAGGATTATGCGCCGCCCGACTGTATTGCCTCAGATGTAATATTTTCCCGTCCGGATGTTATGGAGTGCGAGAAAAAACTTGAGAAGGCAAAAATTGATATTCGTGTGGCAAAAAAAGAATTTTTTCCGAGATTTAATATTACAGGGGTTTGGATTTTTAACACAATTGCACCCGGGAATTTTTTTAACTGGGAATCAACTCTTGCATCAATTATGGCAGCTGCCGTAACGGATATTTTTGCCGGGGGAAGAAAAATAGCAAATTTGAAAATTAAGAAAGCAGTTTATGAGCAGTTGTTTGAGGATTACAAACAAGTTGATTTAACCGCTCTGAAAGAAGTTAACAGTAGTCTGTATATGCTTAAAAATGATAATCAAAATTATCTTAACATCAAAAGAAAAAATGAGTTTGAGAACAAAAATCTTAATTTGGTTAATATAAGTTTTAATGAAGGGGTTATGTCACAGATGGATGTTATGCAGGGACAGAACAAATTTTATGAGCTTAATAAAGTACTGATTAACAGGCGTGCTGCATACCTTATTGATGTCATAACTTTATATAAAGCTGTCGGGGCAAAGCTTTAAATTAAATGTACTTTTCCGGTTGAATGATCAAAATGACACTTAGCAATTTGTAATCTGTTATGTTTCACCGCATCATTAATAATAACGGAATGCTTCATGAGGTAATCCTCAACCCATTTGGTATGTTCCTGCGCAAAGAAATTATGACAAGTTATATCTTCATCTTTATCAAGTACAGGATATACGCATTTGAGAATAGATGAAAAATCTTTCATTGGCTCAGGGTAATGCTCTTTAGCATACTTCATAACCCCGCAGTCATCGTGTCCTAAAAGAATTAACAGAGGAACCTGTAGTTTTTTCACTGCGTATTCAATACTTTCCACAATATTAGGTCCTGTAGTCATTCCCGCAACTCTTACTACAAAAAGTTCTCCGATACCGCAGTCGAAAATAATTTCAGGCACAACACGACTGTCAGAGCAGGTTAAAACACAAGCATAAGGTTCCTGATGAAATGCAAACTTCTGTAAAGTTTCCAAGCTCATATTTTTTGTTGTGGGAGTACCGTTAACAAAATTTTTGTTGCCTTGTAAAAGTTTAGTAAGCTCTTTTGTTGCTTTTTCTTTCATAAATAATATATTAAGCTATAAATTTTTATAATTCAAGTATTTTACAAGCTAATAATTTACTAACAATATTTATGTTAGAATTAAGACAATATGATTGAGGGAGACTTTATGAAAAAAATTATTGATTTTATTAAAAAATATGATGATATATTCATATTTTCAGGTTTGCTTATTTTATGTTATTTTATATTCTTTTTTAATATAGGCAATTATGCATTAATGGATGTTGATGAAACACGCTATGTATCAATGGCAAGGGATATGTTTCATACAAAAGATTTTATGACTTTATATTTAAACGGCGAATATTTCTTTGAAAAACCGCCTTTGTATTTCTGGGGTGAATGTCTGTCATTTGCTCTTTTCGGAAAAGTTACCGAATTTACTGCAAGGTTTCCGGTGGCTTTATACGGAACTCTTTCCACGCTTCTTGTATATTTTACGGGGAAAAAAATCGTTTCAAGAAGATATGGTTTTATTTCTGCTTTAATTCTTGCAACTACTCTTGAATTTGTAATGCTTGCAAAATTTGCGATACTTGATATTGTGGTGACAACCTGCATAGGTTTTTCTGTTATGTTCGGCTTCTTAACTCAATTTGTAAGCGATAAAAATAAAAAATACATGTGGTGGATGTTCTATATTTTCTCAGGTCTTGCGGTTATGGCTAAGGGAATACCGGGATTTATAGTTCCGTTTGCGATTATGTTTTTTGTTACAATTGCCAACAAAACTTTCAAACAGGTTTTTAAACCGCAGTATATGCTGCCGGGGTTTGTACTTTTCTTTTTAATTGTTTTACCGTGGCATTTGGTTATGTTAAAGCTGCATGATCCGTTGTTTTTTAATGAATATATTATGAAACATCATATAAATCGTTTCTTCAGTTCAAGCCAGATTGATAGAGAACAGCCTTTTTATTTCTATTTTATAACTGTGCTATGGGGATTAATTCCCTGGGTATTCTCTGCAATTGCTGTCGGAGTTACCAAACTTAAATCATTTAAAAAGTTTGCTGTTGAAGAAATGACAAACTCTCAAAAGTTTTTAATGTTCAATGCTATAGCGTTTATTGTAACAATGTTATTCTTCTCATCTTCAAGCACCAAGCTTATTACATATATTCTCCCTGTTTACTTTTTTACAGCTTTTATTATGGGCTTTATATGGGAAGATTACATGTTTAACGGTAAATATAAAAAACCTGTTAATTTATCGGTTTATATTCTTGGAGGTATTTGTATTTTTGCAGGTATTGCTGCGTGTTTCATGCAGTATTATCTTCCTGCTCAAATTTATGCGGATGTTCTTATTATTAAATGGTTTTGTATAGTCCTTGTTATTTTGTTCGGAACCTCAAGCATATTCTTTGCACTAAAAGATAACCCTAAAGGTGTGTTTGCCTGTTATGCGCTTTTGATTATCATAACTTCGGCTTTTGGAACAAAGCTGTTTTATAATATGGATTATGAATTCGGGCAAAACGATTTAATGTATTTTGCGAAATATGCTAAGGAAAACAACAAAAAAATCGTTGTTTTGAACAATGAACGTAAATATTCTGTACTTTATTATTACGGCGGTCCTGTTTATTTCATTTCACAGGATGATAAACAGGAAATGAAGAAGCTGGGTCATATTCTTGATGATCATGATGTTTGGGTAATTGTAAGAGAAAAACAAATGCCGGAAGTTGATAGAACTTTAGATTTTGATATAATACTTGATGGAAGGAAGTTTTCATTGGTAAAGGTTAAATAATGCTGAAAAGGTACAGGGAGTTTTTAAAAAAATTTGATAAAAAACTTGACGGTTATTTTGAAGAGCAGTGCGAGCATATTAAATGCAAACCGGGCTGCTCTGCTTGTTGTGAAGTAGGAGAGTATCCTTTTTCCAGGCTTGAGCTTGAATATATTATGTCAGGATTTGTTGAACTTCCTTTTGGTATAAAGCATGATATAAAAGAAGAAATAAAACGTTTAAAACGTGAAAGACCGAAACTTTATAAATGTCCTTTTCTGGTAAATAATAAGTGCGTGGTTTACGATTATCGTGGAATTGTGTGCAGAACTCACGGTCTTGCCTGGTTTGACGAAGCGGAAGAACGCATAAGACTTCCTTACTGCGTAAATTTAGGGCTTAATTACAGTAAAGTTTTTAACCGTGAAACAGGTGAAGTTCTGTTAGAACATCCCATTAAAGAAAGATTAAGAATAGACAGTATTCTCAGAAGCGATGAGGCAGAAGCTTATGAGCTGGAATGCGGTGAGATTAGACCATTAATCGACTGGTTTTAGCCATTTGGGTGGTTTATGATTTTTTAGCTTGCATAAAAAAATTTTATATGCTAATATAGCTATACATTATTTATCCCATTTATATACTTTAGATATAGAGAAGCATTTTAAAATCCATAGAGATATGGGTTTGCTTTAGTTGAGGTTTTAGATGCGAAAAATTTTAATACTTTTAGTAATAACTTTAATATTGATAATGCCTGAATATAAGGTTTTTGCCTATGCTGTTCAAAACGGTTACACACCTATAAAAACCGTTGACAATTCGAATGATTCGCTTGTATATTTCCAAAGCGGTATATCTAAAGGTAAAATTAATGATTTTACGGGAGCAATTGCGGATTTTTCAAAAGCTGTTTCAACCAATGAAAATTTTGTTCAGGCTTACTGGGCAAGGGGGCTGGCTAAAGCTAAGATAGATGACTTTTCAGGCGCTGTGGAAGATTTTACACGTGTAATTGAAATTGCTCCGAATACAAAAAATGTATATTTTATGCGTGGACTTTCAAGAAAAGAAATGAAAGATTTTAACGGTGCAATACAAGATTTAAACAACGAAATTTCTTTAAACCCGAATAATAAAGATGCATATCTCAACAGGGGATTATGCAAAAAAGAGCTGGAGCAGTACGAATCCGCAATAGAAGACTTTAACCGTACATTATGTTTCGATTACAAGGATATTGAAGCGTATTATCAAAAGGCAGGCTGTGAGTGGAAACTCGATAATCTTGAAGCTGCCGTAAAAGATTACACCAATGTAATTGCGTTAAATCCCGATTATGCAAATGCTTATTTCAACCGTGCATGCATAAAGTGGAATTTGAGTGATTATGACGGTGCGGTTGCTGACTTTACAAAAACTATCGGGCTTAACAAACAGGATACTGATGCATATTTCTTAAGGGGGTTATCATATCTTTTTACTAACGATTATAAACTTGCAATAAATGATTTGGAATATGCAAGAAACCTTTCTTTAAGTAATGAAAATTATGAAATGTATGAGGGGATAATGGAATTCATAAAAGTCGTTAAAAAGAATGATTAAAAAAGCGGTTCTGATGAACCGCTTTTTTCTAGTTATGTAAATATCTGAAATACAGATAAATTGAACTTAACGTCAGTGATATGAAGGTTACAAGAGAACCGTATTTCATAAATCTCATGAATGAAATCGGATGCCCTTTTGATGTTGATGTTTCACTAACAATTACGTTAGCAGCAGCACCTATAATAGTTAAGTTTCCTCCAAGACATGCGCCTAATGACAATGCCCACCACAAAGGATGATGACCTTGACCCGTATAAGGAAGTGTATGCTGCACCTGTGCGATTAGCGGCGCCATAGTGGCTGTGTACGGGATGTTGTCAATTATACCGGAAAGTATACCTGAACCCCAGAGGATAAACATTGTAGCTGCTGTCAGGCTTCCCTGGGTGAGTTCAATGAGTTTGTCTGCAAGAAATCCGATGCCGCCGTTTGCTTCAAATCCTCCGATAATGATAAACAAACCTACAAAGAAGAATATTGTAAGCCATTCAACGTCGCTGTAAATTTCTTTAGGCTTTTCAAATAACAACAGGAATGATGCACCTGCAACAGCAAATACGTAAGCAGGAATATGAGTAATATCATGAGTTACAAAACCCAGAATAACAAGTGCAAGCGTAATCATTGAACGTATCATTAAGCCCTTGTCGGTAATTGTTTGAGAGTTGTCAAGGTTAGCGATATGTTCCATTTTTTCTTTTGTGGCTTTAAGACTTTTTCTGAACAGGAATATTAAAATTAATACCGAAACAATAAAAATTATTGTGATAATTAAAGTTAATTCGTTTACAAAGTCCATGAAGCTTAAACCAGCTTTTGCACCTATAATAATGTTTGGCGGATCACCTATAAGTGTAGCCGTGCCTCCTATGTTTGATGCAAGAACTTCTGTAATAAGAAAAGGAACGGGATCGGTGTCAAACTCTTTAGCAATTACAAATGTTACCGGCATAATTAAAACAACTGTTGTAACGTTGTCTAAAAATGCGGATGCAACTGCAGTAAAAGCTGCAAGTGCAAATAATACGAGTTTCGGATGTCCTTTTGTAGCCTTTAATATTTGAAGCGCCATCCATTTAAATACCCCGCTTCGGCTTGCAATGTGTACTAAAATCATCATGCCGATAAGTAAAAATATTACTTCAAATTCGATGTAGTCAAATACGGAACGGATATATTGACCTGCCGTGCTGTCGTAATGACCGTGAAAAGGGATTAATCCCAATAACATTGTCAGTGCCGCACCTACAAGTGCAACAACTGATTTTTGAATTTTTTCTGTGGCAATGAAAATATAAGCAACAAGAAGTATTGCGCCTGATATAATCATGCCGTACTGTGATACGAAATCTGTCATCTTTTTTTCTCCAATAATACGTTAAAATACGAAGTATTTTCAGTAACCTAAAAATCTTCTTTTTCGATGCCCCCAAAAGGTTTAATCAAAAGTCTGCCCTCCAAAAAGATAAACTTCCTGCAAACTTCCCCCTAATCTGATAAAAGTCAGGTATAATCCTTTATATACTTATTGTAGCATGAAAATATAAAATTTGAAGTTCTGTAAATTTTAGCAATGCAAGGCTTCACAAAATAACAAATCGGAGTTATACTACAAATGTAGTAAAGTGTGTAAAAAAGGATTTACAATTATACTGTTTATTTAAACAGCAGATAAGCCGTCTAAATGGCGTATTGCTTTTAATACAAACTATTATAAAATAGTTTTAAGTAATGTTAAGTCATGTTTTAACATTCGGCAAAAACCAAACTTTAGTTGTTTTATATAAAATGTGTAAACAGGTGTAGTGAATTTGAACGAAAATAAGGAAAAGATTGAAAATATAAAGGCAAATGCGCCTAAAAAGACGGGTACTGTTTCAAATCCTTTGTCGAAACAGTTAAATTCGCTTAAAAAACCTGCCTTGAAACAACCTGTTGAAACTGTAAAAAAACAAGAAAAGAAAGCTTCGAACCCTATTTCTGCGGAAACATCAAGTATTGTCGCACGTATTAATAACTTTAATACAAACAAAACTTCTAACAGAATGTATGCCGGCTATATGAACAGTAACGGCAGCAGTGCTCATAAAGTCATTGATTATGCAGATTTAATCCAGAGCTTAAATTCAGTACTATGTAACAAATCTTCTGTTCATGAACTTTTTATGTCTGTCCATGACTTGTTTACCGATAAATTAGGCAGTTTATTTACGGCTTTCGGTGTTTTTCATGAAAAGTCGAAATGCATAAATCTTAAATTGTTCCATTCAATGGGAAGCACCTACACGTCCAAGCTTTTCTTATCCGACGAAACAAATCCCGTTATTGAATGTTTTAAGACCTGTACTCCCGTGATTAGAGAAGACAACAAGTTTTTAAACATTCCGTATTTGCAGAACTCTCCTGCTTTAACCCTTCCGTTAATGTCTGTTAACGGATGTAAGGGGGTAATGATTGTCGGAAAAGATAATTTGGATTCAAATATCGGACTGTTTTCATTTATTTCAAATTACTGCGCATTATTTATGCACAATTTAGAACTCCAGGAGCAGACCAACAAGTTTGCAAACACTGATACTCTTACAGGTTTGTATACCCACAGAGGTTTTCAGGAGGTTCTCAAAGCTGAATTGAAAAAAGCCGAAGACAATGAAACAAACTTGTCTATTATAATGCTTGATATAAATAATATCTCAAAGATTAACAGAGAACTTGGACATGCCAAAGGCGATGAGGTAATAAAACTTCTTGCCGAAAAGGTTAAGCAGAATGTAAGAACAAATGATAAAGCCGGCCGCTACGGCGGTGATGAAATTGCTATTATTCTTCCTGATACTAACACTTCCGATGCTAAGTATCTGGCAGAATATATTACATACTGTCTGTCCTGCTGTTTTGTTGATGATGTAGGTCCTGTTAAGGTTTCTGTTGGTATTGCGACCTACCCTGAATGCAGCAGAGATCAGGAAAAACTTTTAATTCTTGCAGAGCAGGCAATGTACATTTCCCAGGCTAAAGGCTACAAAGAAGGTATGTCAGCAATCATAAGTTCTGCCGATTTCAATTTCTGGGATGATGATGCGTTGAATTCTTTTGCGGAAGTTGTTGCAAAACGTCATGCACAGCTTGGTATCGACTTTGAAGAAGAACTTGTTCATAAGTTTAACAATGAACAAATTGTATCTCAAAACCATTTATTTGAACTTGCAAATTCTCTTGCAGGTGCAATTGATGCAAAAGACCCTTACACAAAAGGTCACTCTACTTCAGTTTCAAGATATTCCGAAGCTTTGGCACGTGCTATTAATCTTCCTGAAGATGAAGTTCAAAGAATTACTCTTGGTGCATTGCTTCACGATGTTGGTAAAATCGGTATTCCTGAAAATGTTCTTAAAAAACCTGATAAATTGTCAGATGAAGAATGGCAGATAATGAAACAGCACCCTGTAATCGGAGCTGAAAAAGTACTTGCGCCGAATGAAGCCCTAAGAGATTTAATCCCGATGGTAAAATATCACCACGAACATATTGACGGCAGCGGCTATCCCGAAAACCTAAAAGGTGAAGAAATCCCTCTTGCGGCAAGAATAGTTGCGGTGGCAGATACATTCCACGCACTTATTTCTGACAGACCCTACCGTAAAGGTATGAGTATTGAGAAAGCCTGCAAAATATTAAAAGAAGGCGCAGGCAAGCAGTGGGACAGCGATTTGGTCCGCCACTTTATAGGCATTGCTCCGGCACTTTCGACAAGTATATAAAATCTGTGTTTATTCTGTGATATATATATAATATGGTAAATTTTTTTAAAAATAAATTTAAATATTATAAATTTTTAAAAACACTTATATTTGCAATTATTGTCATAATCTGGTTTTATTCTTTTCTACATTGGTTATTTTGGAACTGTTTATTAATTGCGATTATTATCGATTTGTGTTCTCAAAGTCCAATTATTGTTCAATTACCAACAGTATTTATTATAATTCTCATTTATATATTGATTACAATATTTTATTTTTCTTTTTGGAAGTTTTTTACAGATTATAATCGCAAAGAAACTGACAAAAAGAAAAATCTTATTTTGTCAATTTCCAGTATAGTTACATTTTATTTGTGTTTCATATTAACTTTATTTGTATTCTTTTTAATGTTATTCTCAGGACATTAGATTTATTTCATCCATTTTTGCCATTTTATCATTGGTATTATAACAATACTAAGTGTATAATATTTTTGAGCTAAATTTGCATCTTGAACGGTTTTAGCCATATCAATAATTATATTTTCACCTTTATTAAAATCATATGTATCAAATACGATTGCATAAAAATCTCCATTACTACTTATATGAGCATATAATATATCAGCATAACCATACGTTGCAAATAAATCAAAATTTTCATCCCAATTAAAACGCTTACTGCCTATTTTGACTACTTGTCCTTTCAATAACTGATTTGCATGTTCTTGAAAATATTCTTTTATTGTTTCAGAATTACTTATCGCATTTGATATACTGCTATCTGGTTGAAAAATTACACCAATTGTATCTTTTTTTCCGATTTGTTGTTTAAGTTTATTTGAAACAATTTGTTGTAATTCTTTAGTGGGCAATTCAGATACACTGTGTATAAGATTACCATTTTTCTCTATATAATCTTTGCTTCGAGTAAAATTGTAAGAAGATGCTTTCCAGAATTCGTAAGAATTGTGGAGTATATTAGAAGCATGTCCTAATAGAGTTGATGTATCAATAATTTTTTTACTTACTAATGGTGAAAGTTCATTTTCAGGAACATAATTATTCATATATGGTGAAGACACAGGTGTCGAGTTGTAAATATTAATAGGAGCTAATTTACCTATATTTAACGGTCTTTTAGATTGGTTTTTTTTGATTATATCATCAAAGTTACTTTGATAATTTTTCAGTTCATTAATAAGGTTTTCGTAATCATTATTCTGTGCCGCATATTCAATTCTTTTTATCTGTTGACGGGCTCTGGTATTAATTTCTTTTTGTTTTGTAAATGATTTTAAAAGATTTTTGTATTCTGTTTTATCTTTAGTATTTACCAACTTTTCCAAATATTTTTGTGATAATTTTTGCGACTGAACTTGTATTTGTTTTATGTTCCCGATTGTTGAATCCAACTGCGTTTTTAAATTTGCAATTACATTTATATCGGAATTTCGTACAGCTTCTGACAATTGTACTGCAAGTTCTAACGCTTTAAAACTCATGTTTGCCGGGGACTGGGCTACCGTTGCACTTGTGTTCACGCCGCTGTCATTACTATCAATAATTATTATGTCGTCAGGAAGATAAACATCTGTTGATACTGTTTTGTTCATTATTACTCCTTTTTTCTTATTATTTGTGGCATTGCAGTTTTGTGCAAGTCTGTGATTTTATATTAATGCTTTCACCTCTCTACTTGCATGTTTTTCAAAAATAGTGTATAATCATGGGAATTAAAGGAATTTTGCAAGAGGTTTCTTTATAGTACCAATTTAAACTAGGAGAACAAAAATGTACCAAGATGAAAAACTTGTTTGTGAAGATTGCGGAGCAGAATTTATCTTTACAGCAGGTGAACAGGAATTTTATGCTGAAAAAGGTTTAGTGAACAAACCTAAAAGATGTCCGGAATGCAGAAAGAACCGCAGAAACAACAACAGAAGACAAAAAAGAATGTATGATGCTGTTTGTTCAAAATGCGGAGCTCAAACTCAGGTTCCGTTCAAACCTATTCCGGGAAAAGAAGTCTATTGCAAAGATTGCTTTACTAAAGAATAATTAAAATTAAATAATTAAAAAAACAGACCGATTTTTTTTACCGGTCTGTTTTCTTTTTATACGCCTATACAGCTGTTTAGATATTCAATTGTGCTTATTTTTTCGTCGTACAAATACTTGATGAAATTTAAGTAGGCTGCATTGTAAGAAGTTATTACCAGATTTATCTCAAATCCGTCGGTACAGAATGGTTCGTAATCGTATACGACATAGCTGTTATATTTACTTTTCCATTCTTTTCTTTCGATACGGCTGTTGTTTTCTTCTACAATATCTTCAAGCCACGCAATAATATCTTTATTGACGTTTTTCATTTCCAAGCGATTGTATTTGCTGCAATCGTGACAATCATTTCCCATTAACATGTTAAATTACTCCACAAATATGTTATATGTAAATTGTAAACGGGTTCAGACTTAAAATAATCCCCTCTAGGTATAAGTATCAAATAGGCAGATTTGCTAATTTTATTTTTTATTTTAATCCTCAACAATTTTTTATATGTTTTATCAAACATTTTTTTATTTCATTGGTAAATGTGTCAGCGAGAATTACTATTCAACAAATCTTTATAATTAATTGCAAAACAAGGAGTATTTTTATAAAATAAGTTTATGAGTGAAAAGCGTATATTAATAGTTGACGATGACGATGAAATCAGAGAACTTCTGGAATTTGACGTTCGTGCAAGCGGGTATTTTGTAGATACTGCCCGTGACGGGTTAGAGGGGTTGAATAAGGCTTTAAATAACACTTATGATTTAATTCTGCTTGACGTTATGATGCCTAAAATGAACGGTTTTGACGTATGCAAAAACATTCGTCAGGCAAAACTTGCAATTCCTGTTTTGATGCTTACCGCAAAGGGTACGATTGATGATAAAACAGAAGGATTTGACTGCGGAGCTGATGATTATCTGGTTAAACCTTTTGATATTCAGGAAGTTCTTTTGAGAATTAGAGTTTTACTTAGACGTAATCAGATTGAAGACAAAACTTCATTATCTGATGAGATTTTGCATGCAGGCGATATTGAAATTTTTCCGGAAACTCTTGAAACTATTGTTGTTAACAAGAGGGTTAAGCTCACACCTACAGAATTTGAAATATTATACTGCCTGATGCAGCATTTTAACAACCCTGTTACTCTTGCCACATTACTTGATGAGGTATGGGGGTATGACAGCAACGAAGATGTCAGAATGCTGAGGGTTCATGTGGGTGGTTTGAGAAACAAGATTGAACCTGATACCAAAAATCCGAAATATCTGCATACCGTTACCAATGTTGGTTATAAATTAACTCCGTTCAGTGAGGGGTAAAAGTGAAATTTGTAAAGTTTAAACGTTTAAAAATTGTTGAACAGATTGCTGTAGTTTTTATTTTTGCAGTGATTATTCCTATGACTATAAGCGGGTTTATCATAAATAATATTAACCAGCAGGCGATGAGATACCAGCTTAGAGAATCTGCTGTTCTTATTGCAAATATGGTGTCAGATGAAATTGATTTTTTCAACAAAACTGTTTCCAGTAATCTTGAGCAGATTGTGTTTTCGCTTAAGTATTTTAAAACTCAGGAAGCTAAAAACGCTTATTTGAAATCTGTTGTGCAAAAACTTCCTGATTGTGAGGAACTCGAAATTGTTAATTCTTCACGACTTGATGAAATTCATGAAAGAAACAAACTTAATAAAAAAGCAACTGTTCCTTTAAAAATTAATGAAAATCAATATCTCGTTGCAACTTATAAAATGGATGCAATAAGAGATGAACTTTTTAAATCAATTGCTGACGATAAAAGGCAGATTTATGTTTTAACAAATGACGGTGACTTGATTGCGGAACACAATTATACTGATGATGCTTTCAAAAAAACTGTTTCGCTGCTGCCGAAAAAATTGAAAAAAGATAAGCCTGAAATTTTTGGAGATATAAAAAACCAGCCGCTGGTTTATGTTTCCAAAGACGATCCGAAAATTACTATTATTGTAAATACAACTGAAAAAGTTACGCAGAAAGCTATTACAAATAACAGTTTAAAAATTATTCTGTCCTGCTTGTTTGCAACGTTAACGATTATTTTTGTTGTTGCGCTTTATACATATTACCTTTATATCAACATAAGACAGCTGTTTAAAGGTATTATTGCAATTTCCAAGGGTAATTATGAACGTCAAATCAGGCTTTTGACAACAGCTTTTACTCCGCATGAAATCGTTTTTCTTGCATTTGAATTCAATCGTATGGCAACGGAAATTCATAAGTCGTATATTCAGTTAAAGAAAAATAACGTTGAGTTAAAACAGTTAAACGAATTCCGTTCTAACCTGATTGATACTGTGAGCCATGAGCTTCGTACTCCTTTGACAAGTATTCAGGGTTACACTTCAAGACTTATGCGTCAGGATATTAAAATTGACGAGGAAACACGCCAGAAGTCGTTGAGAATTATAAAAGAACAGTCAGAACGCTTGAAACGCCTTATAGAAGATTTGCTTACAATTCCTGATATCGAGGGAATGAGATTGAGAACAAAAGTTGAAGAAGTTTATTTACCTGAAATTCTTGAAGAAGCAAAACTTTTAATCAAAAACAAGGACCAAAAAGAAATAGTTTATAATATAAGCGAGGATTTTCCGCTTATAGAAGCCGATAAAGACAGGCTTATACAGGTATTTGTAAACCTTCTTGAAAATGCCGCAAAATATGCCTCCGAGGGGTCGGAAATTGTAGTCGACACTGCGGTTGGCGACGGCAATGCAAAAATATTTGTTAAAAACGACTGTGAAGTAATTCCGCCTAAAAAGTTAAATAAGCTGTTTGAAAAATTTATCAGACTTGATGATAACACCACAAGAACAACACGTGGAACAGGGCTGGGATTGTTTATTGTAAAAGGGTTAATTGAGGCAATGAACGGCGAAATTAAGCTTCATAGTGATAAAGACTGCGGTTTCTGTGCCGAAGTTACGTTGAAGCTTTCACAAGTTGCAGGGGCTGTAAAATGAAACGTGCAATAAGGCTTGCAAATTCCGTCAAAGGTGAAATCCCTGTAGGAGCATTGATTATTAAAGACGGGGAAATTATTGCAGAAACTTTTAATCAAAAAGAAACACTGAATGATGTTACGGCTCATGCGGAAATTCTTGCAATCCGTGAAGCGGAACAGAAGCTCGGGCGCTGGCGTCTGGATGATTGTGAGATGTATGTTACGCTGGAACCCTGTCCGATGTGTGCATGGGCAATTGTGTCGTCCAGAATTAAGGCTGTATACTTCGGGTCTTATGACAATAATTACGGTGCGCTTGGCTCTGTGATTGATGTCAGAAAGCTTGCAAATTCGAAATTAAAAGTTTACGGCGGTATAATGGAAGAAGAATGTGATAAAATATTAAAGGAATATTTCAAGGAGCTGAGAGATGATTACAAAAACCGAGATTGATAAATTAGCTGAAACTTATGAAACCGTTGATTTTATAAAAGATGACCCTATACAATTTCCTCATCGTTTTAATAAAACTAAAGAAGATTGTGAAATTGCAGGCTTTGTGGCATCTCTTCTGGCGTACGGTAATAGAAAAGTTTTTATAAAAAAATTGAATACATTATTTGAAATTGCTGAAAATGAACCGCATAATTTTATATTAAATTTTGAAGAAGGTGTCCTTGGTGATTTTAATTACCGTTTCGGCACAACAGAAGATTTTAATGAAATTTTTCAGGTTTTACGCATGCTTTATGAGAAAGACGGCGGACTTGAAGCACTTTTTAAATACGGATATGAAAATCCCGTAAACAGTAATATGTTTATTCCGATTACGGAATATTTTTATTCAAGATTTTCCGAAAATGCGGGACAGGGCTCTTATTTTATGATACCTAATCCGAAAAAAGGCGGTGCAATGAAGCGTATGTGTATGTACTTGCGCTGGATGGTAAGAAAAGGTCCTGTGGATTTGGGTATATGGAATTTTATGAAACCGTCGGAACTCTTAATTCCTCTTGATACCCATGTTGCAAGGCTTTCAAGAGAAATGAGGCTTCTGACAAGAAATGCAAATGATTTTAAATCAGTTCTAGAAATTACAGAAAATCTTCGTAAATTTGACCCTGAAGATCCGACAAAATATGATTTTGCACTTTTCGGCTACGGTGTAAACGAGCAAAACAGAACTAAGAAATAATATCAGTCAGTTTTTTACCGATACTTTTGCAAAATCTGGCGTAATCATTAATAAAACTTCTAATCCAGGTTCTGTCTTTAAACTTTCCCACTTTTGGGATACAAAATAATGAGCAATGCTTTACAATCCCAAATATGGAACTAAATTTTTCTAAAGGAGCAATTGTTTACAATGAATGAAAAAGAAAAAGAATATTGTAAATTGATAGGCTCGATTATTAGAAAATTGAGAAAACAACAAAACAAAAGTCTTTGCATGTTTGCTTATGAGAATGATATTGCACGTTCAACCCTTTCAAGAATTGAAAAAGGTGAAAATGAATGCGGATTAATTACGCTTAAAAAAATCTCTGATGGACTGAACTGGAAAATGTCAGAGTTTTTTAAATATATAGAAGATAATAACGGCGATATTAAACTAATTGATGAATAACATCTTATTATAAATCTTCACTGTTCAATTCAAAGGCTTCCACTGTTGAATAGTCAGTTGGAAGTATAAATACTATTTTCTCATTGCAAGCTTTTTTATCCAGTTTCATCAGCTCAATCATTTTTTCCCTATCAAATTCAGGGATTTCAACGAAATTGAATTTTTTTATTACGTCTTCTGCAAAAAATTTATAGTTTTTGTCTATTAAATTTCTTTTTATTGCAAGGTTAAAGGCATATTTCATGCCGGCAACAATTGCTTCGCCATGTGTGAATTTTTTATATTTGGTTATTTTTTCTATTGCATGTCCGTATGTGTGACCGAAATTAAGGATGCATCTTAATCCGCTTTCCTTTTCATCCTTTTCTACTACAGAAATTTTTAATTTCACGCAGATTTCTATAAGCTTCGATAAAACTCGTTCATCACGATTTATTATATTTTCAACATTTTCACTCAAGAAATTTGTTAGGTTTAAATCCTCGTCACACTTACAGCTTTTTTCTATAAAAGAATATTTTACTACTTCGCCAAGACCTGTTTTAAACTGTCTGTCATCAAGGGTTTTCAAAAAGTTAGGGTTGATGAAAACAACTTTCGGCTGATAAAAAGCTCCGACAAGGTTTTTTCCGTAATCCGTGTCAATTGCTACTTTTCCGCCTACGGAGCTGTCAACGCATGCCAGAAGAGTTGTAGGAACCTGTATGAAATCAATGCCACGCATGTAAGTTGATGATACAAAACCTGCCAAATCACCTGCTACACCGCCGCCTATTGCTATTATTGCATCTTTTCTTGTCAGTTTCATTTTCAATGCACGTTCGGTAATTTTTTTATAGTTACTAAAGTTCTTTTCTTTTTCTCCGTCTTTTAATACATAAACATTTTCCTTAGAAAAACCGAGTGTTTTTCCATAAAGCTTTTCAACCATTTGCGAAATGACTACAAGATATTTTTTGCCTTCAACATACGACAAAATCTTTTCTTTCAGCAATAAAATATCTTCGTCTTCAATAAAGATAGGATAGCTTTTTTCTTCTGATTTAATATTTACCGAAAGGTTAGTCATTTATCACCCCTAAAATTTCTTCCACAATAACTTGTGGAGTTTTGGCTGTCGTGTTAATCGTAAAATGCGCTTTTTTATAATTTTTTTCACGGTTTTTCATTATAAATTCAATCTTTTCTATAGAAAAATTTTTCTTTAACAACGGACGATGTACTTCATTTTTAATACGGTTATAAATTTCTTCAGGTGAGGCTTTGAGATAAATTACGTTTCCGTTATTAAGCATTATTTTTCTGTTTTCTTCGTTTTCAAAAGCTCCGCCGCCTGCTGAAATAATTCTTTTTTCTCCGGTGCAGAATTTTTTTATTTTATCGGTTTCGAGCATGCGAAAATAGGGTTCGCCATGTTGTAAAAAGATTTCCGAAATCTTTTTCTGGGTGCCTTTTTCAATCTCATTATCTATGTCAATGTATTGAAAATCTGATAATTTTTCAGATAATGCAGCTCCAATTGTGGTTTTTCCGCTTCCCATCATGCCGATTAAGATAATATTTTTTTTCATACAAATATTCTACAATAAAAAAAGACCTGCTGTAATTACAGGTCTTTTAATTGTTGGTTTATTTTTTATCTATTGAACAGCTAAAGATTGTCCGTTAGTCATTTTGCTTAAAACTTCGATAGCTTTTTTCAATTGAACATCGTTTTTGTTTTTAATATCTTCTTCTGTTAATTTAACTTCGATATCGGGAGTAATACCTTTTTTGTTGATATCTGTTCCGTTAGGAGTTAAATATTTTTGGATTGTGATATTAATACCTGCTTCGTAAGGAAGTTTGTTGATTTCCTGAACAAGCCCTTTACCGAAAGATTGTTCACCGATAATAACTGCTCTGTGGTTGTCTTTCATTGCACCTGAGAAGATTTCGGATGCTGATGCCGAACCTTTGTTAATCAATACTACTACAGGTTTTCTGGTGTAAACACCTGAAGAAGCTCTTTGAGTTTCTTTATATCCGTCTCTGTCAACCGTACTTACAATAGTACCGCCGTCAAGGAACATATCAGATATATAAATAGCATTAGTTAAAAGTCCGCCCGGATTTGAACGAAGGTCAATGATAAATCCTTTTTTGTCTTTAGCATTGTTCAGTATTGAACCGAATTCACTTGCAGCATTTCTGCTGATAAAAGAGCTTAATCTGATATAGCATAAATCGTCAGGCATGCTTATTTTGTCAGGAATTTTTTGTGAAATTGATTTAATTTCAATTTCTGCACGTGTAATGGTGTATGTTTTTGGAGCTGCATCTTTGCGTTTTACAAGAAGTGTAACCTGAGTACCCTCTTTACCTCTGATTTTGTCCGCAGCTTTGTCCACTGTAATACCTTTTGTGCTTACGCCGTCGATTTCGAGAATTTCGTCATCTGCCAGAAGTCCTGCTTTTTCAGCCGGTGTATCTTCAATCGGTGCGATAACCATTAATTTACCGTCTTTAACTCCGATTTGTATACCGATACCTTTTAACGAACCTTTGATAGAGTTTGTTTCGTCTGCAAATTCTTTCGGATCTAAAAATTTAGTGTAAGGATCGTTCAAACTTGCAACCATTGTGTTAATTGCAACGTATGCATCTTCGTTTGTTAAAATTTTGTTATCATATTTATGGCGCCATTTTGACCAATTTTGAGCATTGTTTGTCTGGTCAACAAACTTTGTGTTAACCAATCTCCAAACATTGTCATACAAGTCCACCGGACTGTATGCAAAAACGTTATCCCTGATAACCCAGCCCGACAGGAACAAAAATGCCCCTAGAAATATAATACTTTTCTTCATAATGTTTCTCATTCTTAAACTATTTCCTCCAAATACTCTTAACCTTGTTGTACAACTGTAATTATTAAGATGTTTTCTTTATAAAAAAGTTTCCTACAAAAGTTTAAAAGTTTTTTTTATATAATAGCATAGTTCCGTTAAAAAAGAAAATTTTCATTACGCTTTGAAACTATTTATTATCATCACACATTAAAATATAGGTTAATAAATTAAGTTTAGAATTTGTTTCAACATAAGATTCAAATGAAATTTCGAAGTTATTTTTAATAATTTCTTTAGTCAATTCTATGTTTTTCAACATTTCTTTTTTCAAATCAGCATTCATATTTTATCCTTTCCTGCAAGTAACATTAACATTTTACAACACAGTATAAAATAATGCAACAAAAAACGGAAGTATTATTAATAAATATTTTAACCTCTGTATTAAATTGTCAATGTGGCTGATTTTCAAGAGGTGTTAATATAGCTGATAATAAACTCATGGATAACGAATATCTGAAAAAATTTGCTCAACATTTAAAAAAAATCAGAAAAGAAAAAAATATTAAGCAGGATGACTTTTTAGATGTTAACGGAATATCCCGTTCTACTATTGCTATGGTAGAAACAGCTAAGACCGATATAACTTTGACAAAATTGAAAATTATTGCCGATACGTTAGGCGTAAATCTGAAAGAACTTTTAGATTTTGATTAGATGAAATTTATTATGACAATTTCCGGAAAACAATTAAACCTTACAGGTAATATGCTTGTACCAAGCCCCTTTGTGGTATAAATTTTTTTTCCTTTATCGTCTACAAATCCGTTTGCATATTTTGTACCGAATGCGGAAGGTACTGTCAGCGCACCGTTTAGCCTGATTTGACCCCCGTGAAGATGTCCTGCAAGGGTTAAGTTAACATCAAACGGCACTTCGGGCATTATATCAGGCGTGTGTGATAAAAGTATTACGGGTTTGTCTGCGCCGTTTAAGGCTTTGGAGATGTCAGGTTTTCCTGTTTGCATATCATCAACACCTGCGATGCAATATTTTTCAAAGCAAATATTTTTGTTCAATAAAACCTTTATATTATTTTTTTCAAGAGATGAAATAATTTGTTCTTTGCCCTGCCAGCCGTCATGATTTCCGATTACGGCAAAAGTTTGCGGGATAATTTTTGATAATTCCTGTGAAATGTGCTCAATAGGCATGGTAAAAGAGCTGTCATGCCCGTTAACGAAATCCCCTCCAAGAAGCACAATGTCGGCATTTTGTTTGTTTATAAGTTTCACAATCCTTTGAAGCCTGAACTTTTCATAAGGTTTGATATGAAAATCGCTTGCAAAAACGATTTTGAGCCCCCTTAGTTTATCATCCTTAACAGAAAGATGCTTAACCGTTAAAATATACGGCTCTATACAAACAGACCAGATAAGTAAACTAATAAATAGTGTCAGGACAAATAAAAGTTTCATATTTATTATTATATACTAATTTTTATAAATGTAATAATTTTTTTATTGAGAAAAGCAAAAGGTTTGACACAAGAGTTTATCCAATGGGACAGTGGCTTTGCCAGAGCAGGTACAAGAATAGGAAAACTCTTAAAAGACTCATCCAATGGGAAAGTGGCTTCGCCACTATTCGCCGAGATTTATTTGCGAGAATTGAACAATTTTGTTTTTTCCTCGTTTTTTTGCATTATACAAGGCGTGTTCTGCATAGCGGATTATTGTGTTCGCATCTTCGTCAGTGTTTTCTATACATGGATATGTTGAAATTCCGCCTGAAATTGTGATTGGATGTCGTTCTTCTTCTCCGGCAGGAATAAATTCCATTTTCTCAATGTCACGTCTAAATCTTTCGGCAAATAAAAATGCGTTTTCTTCTGATGTGTTTGGCAATATCAAAAGGAATTCTTCATCGCCGTAACGTGTCAGTATATCTTCTTTTCTGATTAATTGTTTTAATTTGTCTGCTATTGAACGTAATAATACGTCGCCCCATTCATAGCCGTAAATATCGTTTACAACTTTGAAGAAGTCAAGGTCAAAAAGCAGGCAGGAAAGCTTGTTGCCGTAACGTCTTGCACGTGAGATTTCCTGTTCAAGACGTTCTTGTAAATATTTTCTGTTATGAAGTCCTGTAAGTTCATCTGTTGTAGATACAACTTTAAGTTTATCTCTCAATTCTTTATATTTAAGCAATGCGTTAGCTCTTATAACAAGTTCAAGGTTATCAACAGGAGTTTTAATGAAGTCAAAAATAACGGCTCTGACTGTTGAACCTTTGAAAACATCTCCGATAAACAGTGTCGGAGCTTTGAATTTTGTTGTCATTAATACATCTTTGATATTAGGAACGCTTTCAATAACAATAAGTCCCGGATTTAGGACTTCGTAATCTTTCAGGTTTTCAGCACTTTCAATTCTGACGTTGGTATCGTCAATCTGTGCCAAAACATCTGCTAATTTTGATTCGTTCTTATCTGTGTAAACAACAATATTCTTCATTTTTTTACCTCATATTTATATGCGCAAGTTTATCATATTGGATACATTAAATCAAGTGGTATATAAAAATTAATAAATAAGTGCAAAGTGCTTATTATTGTGTTAATATGCGGATATGGAAACAGGCATTTTAACGGTAAAAATCAGACCAATGAAAAAGTCTGATATAGACGATGTTGTTAATATTGAGGCTAAAGCATACGGTGAACATCACTGGTCAAAAGAATCTTTTTATAACGAACTTTCTAATGATCTTGCAAAATATTTCAGTGTTTATAACGGAAATGACGAATTGATAGCTTATTGCGGATGCTGGCAGATTTTGGAAGAAGCACATATTACAAACATTGCCGTTTCTCCTGAGTACAGAAGAAAACATATTGGTGAAGCTTTGCTTGTTGCAATAATTGACGAGTGCTACAGAAATATGGCTAAATATATTACGCTTGAAGTCAGGGTTAGCAATAATCCTGCAATTTCACTTTACGAAAAATACGGTTTTAAATCTCTGGGGTCACGTAAAGGATACTATCAGGACAATAATGAAGATGCCTTAATAATGTGGACAGAAAACATATTTTACGATAAATTTAAGTCAGTATATGAAAAAAATGTCGATGAGTTAAAGGGGAAAATAAATATACTATGACAGACACAGCCGCTAAACCCAGAATTAGGGTTATAAAAAAGCAGATAGAAGGTATAAGATTGTCGTTTGGCAGTATGTTATTAATTTTATGCTGTACTTTTTTATTAATAATTGCGACTTTTCTGCAAATAAATATTACACATTTTATTATCCCTTCAGGAATTTTCTCGGGTGAACAGTTAAATGTCGTTGATTTTATACATACTTATAGATTAATTCCGCAGGTGCCTGTGGTAATGTTTATCGGAGCATTTCTGGGCAGAAAGTTCGGGATTATGAGCATTTTGTTATACATTTTGCTCGGTCTGTTTATTATTCCTGTTTTTGCTCTCGGAGGAGGTCCGAAATATATATTTGAATACAGTTTCGGCTATATTCTTGCATATATTCCGGCAATATTCTTTTCAGGCTCTATTCTGAAAAGCGGGTTTACTAACAGAAATATGCTGCATGCAGTACTTGTGGGCGTTTTAACCATCCATTTAATCGGAGTATTGTATATGCTTTTCATCGCAGGTTTAAAACATGAGGGCTGGGCGTTTATGCAGGGCTGGATTGTTGCTCAAAGCGGTGTTAAAATCGTGTACGACTTTATTTTTAGTTTTGCTTTGGTCTTTATTGCTAAGTATGCAAAAATTATTTTGTGGTTTTTTATGTAAGGAGTTTAAAAAATGAAAATTCAATCAGTACAAGGAATAAATCCTTCTTTTACAGGTGACAGGCGTAAATTTGATGTTCAGGGACATGTGGGTGAAATGTATGACGGCATTCACAATAAAACGTTCAATTACACAGCGCAAAATATAATTGATACTGTTGAAATAAATAATGTGAAAAAAGTTCTTGTAAGTTCTGTGTCAGGGCTTAACGCTGAAGGCAGCGATAAATTTATGTCAGAGCTTAACGCAGCTCAGGAAATTCAAAGAATAGCAGGCAACGGAAACGTTAAATTATATCCGCTTTTTTCCTGCCAGCCTGGAATTTCTAAAGGAGTAAGCGTTGCAGAAAATATTTTGCAGACAGGGAATTTTGTAGGGATGAAATTCCACCCGACAAATACGGAAAAAGCCATAAAAGATAATTTTGATGCTTATGCAGCATATATGTCGCTTGCCGAAGATAAAGCCATGCCTTGCGTTTTCCATTCCGTAACTGACGGGAAATCCGATCCGGTACAGATTATAAGACTTGCGGAAAGACACAAAAAACTTCCTGTGGTGCTTTATCATATTGATTTGATGTCAACTCCAGAACAGCTTATGAAGACTATTGATAATATTTCGGAATCAGTTAAGGCTGGAAAATCCAATCTGTTTGTTGATGTTTCGTGGCTTACAGGTTTGTGGGACAATGCGGAGCAGAACAAAAACGTTATTAAACATGCATTAGACAAAATCGGACCTGATAGGATACTTTTCGGTTCAGACACACCTATTGCGGAAATGGGCGACAAAGAAAAGTATGGAAAGTTTGCTGATTTTATCGAGGAAACAGTTAAAGAATTCTATAACGGCAAGCCTCAGGAAGCTGAAAGTGCTTTAAACAAAATTTTCTACGACAATGCAGAAGGTATTTTCATAAATAAATCCTGGTATGAAAAACCTGTTCAACAGACACAACAAACCGTTAAAAAAGCTCTGCCTAAAAAAGGCATGATGATTTTAGGCGGTGCAGTTGTTCTTGGTTTAATCGCTTTTGCGGCAAAAGCGATTAATGCAAATGCAAAACAGACAAAAGCAAACGAGAATAATCCTTCAAGAGTGGTTAACAAGTAAAGGTCTGCTAATCGCAAAAACAAGCGCAGAAGTGTTCATCACCAATGTTTTCCAGAAGCGGTACTTTGGTAATGCACAGTTCCTTGCAAAGTTCGCATCTGGGATGAAACCTGCATCCTGAAATGTTTTGCTGAATTGACGGCGGCTGACCTTGTATTGTTGCAAGTTTACTGCCTTTATTTGACGGCAATGAACGTAAAAGTGCCAGTGAATAAGGATGTTTAGGTCTTTTAAAGAATTCTTTTGAAGGTGCATTTTCGACAATTCTGCCCGCATACATTACAGAGATGTAATCCGCATTTTCGCCTACAAGAGCCAAATCGTGCGTAATAAGTAATATTGCGGTTTCACGTTCTTTTTTGATTTTGTCCAAAAGGTTCATAATTTGTGCCTGAATAGTTACATCAAGAGCAGTTGTAGGTTCGTCGGCAATAAGAATTTCTGCCTGACAGGCTAATGCCATTGCAATAATCGCACGCTGTTTCATCCCTCCGGAAAACTCGTGGGGGTATGCTTTCATTCGTTCTCTTGCGCATGGAATTTGTACGGCATCCAATGCATCAACCGCTTTGTTGTAGGCTTCTTTTCCCTCCAGCCCCTGATGAATTTTTATAACCTCAAGAAGCTGGTTTCCGACAGTATACAACGGGTTCAAAGATGTCATAGGATCCTGCGGAATTAATGCTATTTTAGCCCCTCTGATACGCTGCATCTTTTTCTCGGTCAGTTCAATCAGGTTTTCGCCGTTGAATATAATTTTTCCGTCTGTAATTCTTGCTGTTTTAGGAAGAAGTCTTAATATACTCATTGCGCTGATTGATTTTCCACAGCCTGATTCGCCGACAAGTGCATGCATTTTGCCCTTTTCAAGAGAGAAAGATACATCAAACAATGCCTGTCTGAAACCGCATTCGCAGTTAAATCCCAAATTAAGGTTTTCTACCTCTAATATCGCCATAACTACATAATACACCATAGTTTTTTTCTGTGAATAGTCTTTTCGGCAGTTTTTGTAAACAAATGTTAACAAAATTTTGCAAAATCATGCAATTTTTAAAAACAAAAATTTTTTATAAAAGCATAGGGGATATTTCAAAATATTAATTTTCTTGTCACGGGGAAAATTGAAAGGGGAAACAATGACAGACGTAAAAAAAATTGATGCTGTATCTGTAAATACGACTAAAGCAGCAACTACAGATCCGGTTGAAAAAGAAAAAGCAGAAAAAGCTAAACTTAATGCAGAAATTCAAAGAACACTTATTACAAAAGCTGACCGCAAAAAAGCCGAAGAAGAAGCTAAACAAGATTTCTTAAAATACGGTATTGTAGGAACTCAGGATAAAGTTGAGTCCGAAAAACAAGCAGAAAAGATGGCTAAAAATTACGTTAAAAACAAAGAACGTGAAGAAGATTTTTATGCTACAAGAGTTTATATTGACAAAGAAGCTTATAAAGCAGCAGAAAAAGAACGTGATACTCAAAGAAAAGAATTAATTGAACAATACAGACAAGAAGGCTTAAGCAAAAAAGAAGCAAAACAAAAAGCTGAAGCCCAACTGGTTGAAAACGAATATGTAAGCGGTAAAAAGACACGTAAATTTATAGAACAAAATAAAGAAATGTTCTATGATGAAAAAGGAAACTTCTCAAGCACAAAATTTAAGAAAGCAGCATTTGATTTCGCAAACCTTCATACAACAGAAGGCGAAACAGATAACTTCTATTTAAGCTTGAAAGAAAGACGTGAAGCAGCTGAAAAAAATAATGTAAAACCAAATGTTATTAAAGACATAGCTAAAAAATCTAACTTAGGTTATGAAAAAGATAACACAGGTTTATACAGAGGCTTATACGTTGCGGGTGTAACAGGTGCGGCAGCAGGTCTTGGAGCAGCACTTGGTGCATCAGGCATACTTGCAGGCAACGTAATCGCTACAGCAACTTCAACAGCAACATCTACTTCAAATGCAACAGCTAACATTTATGATAAAGCAGGAAATATTATCGAATCAGCAACAGCAACAGACACTGCAACCTCAACAGATACTGCTACAGCTAAAGCTAAATCAGGTCTTGCAACAGCAGCAGACGGTGCAAAAGCAGGTTCATTGTTAGGTTTGGGAATAGGTTTAGCTACAATGGGATTTATCAAAGATAAAGGAAACAAAGAAGCTAAAGTTTATGAACCGGGTAAAGAAACAGTACCGCCAGAACCTCCGGTAGAACCGCCTGTTCAGCCTCCTGTTCAACCTCCTGTTCAGCCCGCCTGTTCAGCCTCCTGTTCAACCTCCTGTACAGCCTCCGGTTGAAGAAACTTGTCCTTTAACTCCGGATGAAGAACATGAAGAAACTTGTGATTACAAAGTTAACAAAGGCGAATACTGGACAGGTATAGTTGCTGCTAAGTATAAACGTGAAGACGGCACAGGTTTCACTTTAGATCCTAAAAAGAGAACTAAAGAAGAAAATAAAGAAATCTTAGAAATTGTACACTATCTGAAAGACAAACATGGTATTAAATACAGTGAAAATGTTCAACCTGATACAATTCGTTTATACTCTGAAATCAACGGTAAAAAATATAATATAGACTGTGATGCAAATGTTAAAGAAAAATTAACAAAACCGCAGGATTTCTCTAAAACTGCTAAGAAATATAAAGGTAAAGCAGCTGACGGAACATCAAGATATTTCTACGTTGATTGTAACGGTAACAGAAGCAAAATTTATAATTCAGCAGCAGAACGTGATGCTGCAATGGCTGAAGCACAACAAAATCAACAACCTAAAAAAGCAGCATAAGCATCAAAAATATTACGTCTCCTTTAATATAAAAAAAGACCTTCCGACTGTCAGGAAGGTCTTTTATTTTGCAATACAAATCCCGTTTGCTGTTGTTTTGAGATTGTTTGCAACCCAATAATTTTCTGCGGGGCTAAACTCCATATTAACACTAAAATATGTTGAACCCGAACCTGACATTACAGAAGCGGGATATAAATTTTTTATATTTTTTAATTCTTTATAATCATCAATTACTGCCCATTCAAGATAGTTTTTAAAGTCTTCATAAGAGCCGTATTGTGATATAAAACTGTTGTTTTTCTTGTCTGAAAATTTTGTATATGCTTCTTTTGCGCTTATCCCCAAATTTAAAGGTTTAATCAAGGATACGTTAAATTCGGCAAATTCTAGCGGCTTTAGTATTTCTCCCCGTCCTGATGTCATTTGCCTGCCTCCTTCAAGACAGAAGTTTAAATCCGAGCCGAGCTTTGAACATAAATTATGCAATTCTTCTTTTGTTAAAGGCTTGTTAAAAATTTCGTTCAGTCCAAAAAGCGTGCCTGCCGCATCTGTGCTTCCGCCTGCAAGACCTGCTGCTACCGGAATATTTTTTTCTATAAAAACATTGATTTTATGAGGAGATAAATTTGTGTGTTCAACAAAAAGGATTATTGCTTTATGAACAAGATTTTTTTCGTTGTAAGGTATTTCATTGCTTGTGCCTGAAAGATTAATCTCAAATTTTTCTGACGGCTCTATAGAAACTGTCAAATAATCATAAAGACTTATTGTCTGCATAATACTTTCAATGTTATGAAATCCGTCTTCACGTTTATCCAAAACTTTCAGTGTCAAATTTATTTTTGCCGGACATTGAATTTTAATCACCAGCTAAAGCCTCCGATAGTTTTCCGAACATCTCTATTGAAAGTTTTTCACCTCTTACATTTTCATCAATACCGAGTTTTGTTAAAGCTTTTTGGATTGCTTCTTTTGAAAACCCGCCTGAGAGCAGACAGTTTTTAATGTTTTTTCTGCGTTGGGAAAATGCAGCTTTAATTGTTTTTCTGAAATGTGAATAATCGTTCAGTTCAAGCAGAGGTTTTTCTCTAACCTTCAAGCTGACAACTGCGGAGTTAACTTTTGGTGCGGGATAGAAAGATTTTCTTCCCACAAGTCTTACTATATCGACATCTGCCCAGAACTGAGAAAGTATTGTCAGAAGTCCGTATTGTTTTGACGGAGAATTTTCATCTGCTGTCATTCTTCTTGCAACTTCTTCCTGAACCATAAGCAGAATATCTGTTATTTTATTTCTGTTTTTGTTGTTTAAATCATCAATTTCGCCAAGAAGATGAGCAATAATAGGGCTTGTTATATAGTACGGAATGTTTGCTACTATTTTAACTTTGCCCTCGCACAGTTCTGACAAATCCTGTTTCAAAATATCGTTGTGAATGATTTTAAGGTTTGGAGCATCAAGTTTTTCCAATTCTTTAATTGCCTGCTCATCAAGTTCGATTGCGATTACCTGTTTGGCATGCTTTACAAGCTGCTCTGTTACAAAACCCACACCGGGACCTATTTCTATTACGGTATCATCGGGCTGAATGTCTGCGTAGTCAATAATATCACTTATTGCCTGACCATCTGTCAAAAAGTTTTGACCAAGCCTTTTTTTTGTTTTGAAGTATTTTGCTCTTTCGAAGTAGTTCATCTTACCTATAATAATACCACACACAGGTAAATGTTTTAAAAAAAGTTTTTTGTTAGCTTTGTAGATGCTATAATGAATGGGGGTTAAAAAATTGAGTAATTTACAAAAAACCAAATTAGAGAAAAAAGAAATAGTTAAGCTTTTCAAATGCGGATGCAAACCGAAAAGCGAACATAAGGTAGGCATAGAATATGAACGTCTGCCGATTTTTACTGCTACTTCAAAAGCAGCTGATTATTATTCTGATTTAGGTGTTTGTAATTTTTTAAGAGCATTTGCAAAAGAAGAAAATTGGGATTATATCACAGATGACTACAATATTATCGGGCTTAAACAAGAGCATGACACGATCACCCTTGAACCCGGATGTCAGCTCGAGTTAAGTATAAAACCTGATTTTACAATAGAAAAACTTAAACAAAAAATTACTGAACTTGATAAAAAAATGAAGCCTGTATTGGATAAATCAGGCATAAAACTTTTGAATTACGGAGTTTCGCCGTTATCAACACATAAGACCATCAATCTTATTCCGAAAAGAAGATACGAGCTGATGGCAAAATACTTGTGGGGAATTCTTTCTGACGTAATGATGAGAGAAACCGCAGGTGTGCAGGCATGTTTTGATTTTGAAAATGAGGAAGATGCATCATTAAAATTTAAGATAGCAAATAAACTGACACCGTTTTTAACTGCCATGTTTGCAAATTCGCCAATCAGAGGAGGAGTAGAAACAGGTTATAAAACATTCAGGGCGCTAAGCTGGCTTAATACTGATAACGACAGATGCGGTTTTGCAGGTCAGATTGAAGATCATCTTACTTTTGAAGACTATGTTGATTATGTTCTTGAATCACCAATGATTTTTATTAATCGTAATTCTGAAACAATTCCTGTTAACGGTAAAATAAGTTTCAGTCAGTTCTTGCAGGACGGATTTGGCGGCTATGAAGCGGATATAGATGATTTTAAACTGCACGCAAATCTATATTTTCCGGAAGTCAGAATGCGTAATTTTATTGAGATAAGAAATCATGACTGTGTAGGCAAAGACTTGCAGTATTCTATTCTTGCAATTTATAAAAGTATATTATACAGTCATACTGCAATAGAGGAGATAGAGGATTTATTAAAACCTTTTGATTATCCTGACTATTCCGAACTCCGCTATAACGTTCCCAAAACTGCTATGGAGACAAGAATAGGGCATTATGCGGTTAAAGATATTGCAAAAGAAATACTTTATATTGCAGAGAAATCCTTAATCGGTCAAAACGAATACGAAGAAAAATATCTAGAACCTATCAAGGAGTATACTATGCAGGGAATATGTCCTGCCGATGTGATTATACGCAATTGGAACGGTATTTGGAATAAAGATGTCCGCAAATTAATTCAATACGTTTCATAAGTTGATTAAAAAAAGACACGTGATGCCACTATCTATACACCACGTGTCTTGTTTATCGATTACCATCATATGAGATATGCGGCGATAGCGCTTAGCCTTTCGGTATATCCTTTTATATTACAGGATTGAATTAAGAAAGGTTTCACCCATCAGGTAACCGTCCATATCCCGCCGCTAATTCCGCAGGAAATACGCAGAGTTTACATTATAGGATTTGCTTAAGGATATAACCTGCATTTGCGTTTCTCACTGAAACTCGCAGAGACCATCAGCTTTCCGCTCTGCACCGAATAAAGTACTAACTGATTTCAACCTGACAGATAACTGCAAATAAATCACAAAACCTGACAAGGCTTTCAGCATGCACCCCTGCGCCCGAAAATATCTCGGATAATCCGGCTTTAAGATATGAAGCTTGTATATTATATTTTCAAAGAACTATGTTTCTTTAATTTCTAATTTTTTAGGTTCTTTATTTTCGATTTCTACTTTTGGTACTGTTATTGTTAACACACCGTTTTTGTATTCAGCGGTACTTTCATCGGTTTTAACAGGCTGGTCAAAGGAGATTGTCCTTTGGTATTTTCCGTAACGAAATTCACTTGTGTGATAACGTTCATTTTTGGCTTTTTCTTCTTTTTCTTCCGCTTCTTCTTGAATTTCAGCGGTTATTGTCATAAATTCGTTATCCATTTCAACCTCGATGTCATCTTTTTTAACACCCGGAAGCTGGACTTTGACTTTATAATTTTTGTCGTTCTGCTTTACTTCTATAGCCGGACGCCAGGTTGATATTTTTTTTATGTTTAGCGGATTTGCCATAGAGTGGACAAGAAATGTATCACGTAAAAAGTTATTCAGTTCGTTGTGAATGCTATCGAAATACATTTCAGGTTCACGAATTATCAAATCGTGTTTCATGTTTAACTCCTTTCACATTCCCAAGATAAACTTTTTAAGAACTGTTTTCATTCAACTTAAGATTAATTTATTGTGCTCAAGATATGTACTTTTGTGTAATAGATTAGCTAATAATTTATTTAATAATATCGTCAGGAGGGAAATATTACATGTCAATAAAAATGTTAGTTTTCGATTTTCGTGACAGCGAACATGAATTTTTTAGAGGTCGTGATCTTGAAAATTTTGATATAACCTTTTATGGTGAAAGTTTAAATGAAGAAACTGTTAAACAGCTTCCGCAGGAAGATCTTGATAATGCTGCGGTTATTAGTGTATTTATAAATTCCGAAATGACTGAAGAAGTTATTAATTCTTTTAAAAATTTAAGAATAATTTCAACAAGATCAACCGGTGTTGACCATATTAACAGACTGGCGGTTCAGGCTAAAAATATTGCTGTTGTTAATGTTGAAGGTTATGGTTCTCGTTCCGTTGCCCAGTATACAATGGGATTGGCTATTGCGCTTGTCAGACATATTATCCCTGCCGTAAAGTCTGTTGCTGACAAAAAATCAGGATGTGATGATTTTGTAGGACGTGATTTATCAAAACTTACAATGGGTGTTGTAGGTACAGGTGCAATCGGTGTTGCTGTTTGCAAACTTGCACAGGCGTTTGGAATGCGTATTCTTGCTTATGATATAATTGAGAAGCAGGAATTGACAAGCACGACAAACGTAAAATATGTTGACTTTAATACATTGCTTAGAGATTCTGATATTGTAACTCTGCATCTTCCTTATACGGGTGATAACCTTAACATGTTTTCAGCCGAACAGTTTAGTATAATGAAAAATACTTCTTATTTCATAAATACTTCACGTGGAGAACTGGTAAATACAAAAGAGTTGTATAATGCAGTTTCTAAAGGAGCTATTCAAGGTGCTGCACTTGATGTTGTAACTTGTGAGGCGGCAAGTTTTAATTGTAACAGGCTGGCGAAAAAAATAAATGCAACTTTTGAGTGTATTGAAGAAGCAAAATTTGTTGAAGAACTGGTGAAACTTCCACAGGTAATTATAACTCCGCATATTGCTTATGAAACCCAGGATGCTATTGATCATATCTTAGACATTACTTTTATTGCTATTCTTGACTGTATTAAAGGCGGACACTCTTACAGGGTTTATTAATCTATTTTGTCATAATCTGTACGGAGATTACCCCTAAAAGGTAATCTTCTCTTTTTTTAAACTTAAATCCTTTGATTTCAAAATCTTTTATCAGTTCTTCAGGAAGCGGAAAAATCTTTTTAGAATTAATCAGGTATGAATATGAAATAGAATTTCCTGATGCAAGTCTTATTAAAAGAGGAGTTGTTTTGTCATATATTTTACTTATAAAATTTTTCTTTCCGAAATCAAGATGCAGAAAAGAGCCGTTTGGTCTTAGAACTCTGTAAGCTTCTTCAACTGCTTTTTCAGCATTGGCGATATTTCTTAAACCGAAGCCCATTGTTACAAAATCAAAAGAATTATCTTCATAGGGCAGGTTTGTAACATCTCCCTGAATGTATTTTATTTGTTTGAGTGGATTATTTTCAGAGTTTTTGTTTATTGCAATCTCAAGCATTTTTTCTGAAAAATCTATTCCTGTTACATGAGCTTCCGGTTGAAATTTTTTTACTAATCTTGCTAAATCGCCTGTTCCGCAGCACAAATCCAAAACGCTGTCATGCGGTTTTATATCAAGGTTTTTAATGCTCATATACTTAACATATTTGTGTGTGCCGAAAGACATAAGATTGTTTAAAGAGTCATATCTTCGGGCAACGGAGTTGAACATTTTATGAATAGTTTCAGGTGATTTATCAATTTTCATAATTTGTTACCTTTTTGCTTATTTTAAATCTTAACATATAATTGGGTTATGAACATAGCTTTTATTCCTATTGATAATAGACCTGTCTGCTATACCTTGCCCGAACAAATTGCTGCTATTGACGGCAATATAAATTTTTTTATGCCTGAACGTGAGTGGCTTGGTGATTTAACAAAATATGCAAAAGTCGAAAAGCTTTTTGAATGGTTGAAAGCGCTGCCTGAGATTGATGCAATTATTCTTCCGCTTGATACGGTTGCGTATGGCGGGTTGATTTCTTCCCGAAGATGCTCGCAGAGTTTTGAAAATATAAAAGCCTGCATTGAGGATTTGAAAAATATACTTATAGAGAAAAAGGCTAAGGTCTATGCTTTTTCAAGTATTATGCGGATATCAAATAACAACGTAAATGAAGAAGAAAAAGAGTACTGGAATAAGTGGGGAAAAAAGATTTTTAATTATTCGTATTGCATGGACAAATTCGGGACTGTGTGTAAAAACGAAGTTCCGATAGAAATTCTTGATGATTACCTTGCAACACGAAAGAGGAATTTTGAAATAAATAAAATATATTTACAGTGGTCAGATTTATTTGATACTTTAGTTTTTTCAAAAGATGACTGTGCAGAATTCGGGTTTAACGTTCAGGAGGCAAAAGAGCTTGAAAAGCTTGGTGGATTTGTTAAAACAGGCGCTGATGAAATTCCTCTGACACTTTTGGCAAGAGCAATAAAAGGAAAATGCAAAGTTGCTCCTATTTTTCTTGCACCGCAGCATAAAGATTTAATTTCAAATTATGAGGATGTTTCAATTGAAAAATCCGTTAAAGGTCAATTGGAACTTGCAGGATGCCAGCTATGTGAGCCGGAACAAGCCGATATTTTGTTGTATGTGAATAACTTTGAGGAACATCAGGGTGAAATCGTTATGAAGGTTCCTGCTGTGCCGTATGCAGGCATGTGGGAGAAGCCCGGTAAACCTTATATGATTGCGGATGTTAGGTATGCGAACGGTGCTGATAATTCGTTTGTCAGCAAACTTTTTGAAAAAGGTTTTGATGAAAACTTTTACGGGTATTCGGCATGGAACACTTCTGCAAATTCTCTGGGCAGTCTTATCTGCGCTGCAAAGGTGAAGTTTTTAGCAAAAAAATATAATGATGAAGCTTTTAAAAAGCTTCAAGCTGTAAGGCTCCTTGATGATTGGGCTTATCAGGCAAATGTGAGGCAGCAGCTTGAAAAACCTGATAAAGTGAAAGCTGCTGAAAAGATGAAGGCTTTTGAAAATATTGTGTTTGATAAGTTGGATTATAAAGCAAATGTAAGTTATGATTTTCCATGGAACAGATTGTTTGAGGTAGAAGTTGAGCTTAATTGAGATAATATTTCTTGCAGCAGCTTTAGGCATTGACTGTCTGGTGGTTTCATTTTCACAAGGTCTGATATTTAACTCAAACAGAGTAAAAAATTCACTGTCTCTTGCATTTACAATGGGATTGTTTCAGGGGTTAATGCCTTGCATCGGATATTTGGCGGCAGGCAGCATAAGCAGGTTTGTCGAACCTTTCAGCAAGTGGCTTGTGTTTATTATATTTCTTGCTCTTGGTATCAAATTTATTTATGAAGCTTTTCAACAGAAAGAAGAAACAATTTGCTGTATAGGTTTAAAATGTCTTATAGGAATGGGTGTCGCAACAAGTATTGATGCAATGGCAGCCGGTGTAAGCTTGAAATTTTCGGGTACAAACCTTATTCTTTCGGCTCTTTTAATAGGTATAATGTCTTTTGTAATGTCATTAACCGGATTTTGGTCGGGTATATGTTTTAAAAAGTTTCCTTCAAAAGTTTTGGAGGTGACAGGCGGCATGATATTGATATTTCTTGCTGTTAAGGCATGCCTCTAAGTGATGTTTTTCTTAATCTTTTACAATTCTTAATATTCTTTGAAATCATGAAAAACCATGCCATGAGCATGATTGCATGATTTGAAATCTGTAAACCATGTTATAGCTTAATTTTTGGCATGATTGACTTTTGAAAAACGGCTGTATTGCACGGATTACGGGCTTTGTTACAAATGTTCATAATCGCATGCTGCGCCCTTGAAATAATTCCCTTATTTTTTATAATGTTATTAAGGACGAGTGGTGAGGTAAAGGTACCTCTGACAGGGGATTTCGGCGGATGCATCTGCCTTAGTTGCCGTGCTTGGGATAGTTAAAAAAAGAGTGGAGATTATATAAATTGTTTAGAAGTAGGGATATGGGTAGAGCTGTTGCAGTCAGAAGATGGACACCGACGGCTTTGGAATGCTATAAAAGAGGTTGTAATTGCGAAGGTTGTTTCTACAGAGATTTCTTCAGCGGTTCTTCCCAAAAATGTCAGATGAAAGCTTCTGTTTTAGAATTAGTGCGTGTTATCGGCACGCCTAACGTTGAGTTACAGCAGTTTATCCTTGAAGATTAATTGCCTTAGATTTGCGAATATATTTGAAAAAAGGCTTTAAAAAATTATATATGTGTGTTATAATATACAAGCAGTATGTTATATGGAGGTTCGCATGCACATTTACGTAAACGGAAGAAACATTGAAATCACTGATGCTATTAAAGCTTATGTGAAAGAAAAAATCGGTAAGGTAGCTAATCACTACGACCAAATTCAAGGAATTGACGTTGTGCTTTCAGTTATCAAAAATCCGTCTGCTTCCGGCAAACACGTTGCAGAAGTCAGCTGTAAAATGAATACGGGTGTAGTTCGTTGTGAAGAAGCAGCTGATTCTATGTACGAAAGTATTGATTTACTTGCAGATAAGCTTGACAGACAGGTTAAAAAATTTAAAGACAAAAGCTTAGGCTCTGATAAAGCTTCTATCAGAACTGATGCAAGCATTGAGGATGAACCTGCTGAAGCAGTTGAAGAATAAAACTTTTTAGAGGTGCGAAAGCACCTCTAGTATTAGGTAGCTGAAAGATGATTAATAATAAAAAAGTTGTTGTTATAATGCCCGCTTATAATGCGGAGAAAACTCTTAAACAAACTTATGACGAAATTTACAAAGATTTTGTTGATGAAGTAATTCTTGTTGATGACAATTCTCAGGATAATACGAAAATTGTTTCCAAACAGTTGAATATTACAACGATTGTTCATAAGGAAAACAAAGGTTACGGAGGCAATCAGAAATCCTGTTATAAGGCAGCTTTGAAGGCAGGAGCTGATATTGTTGTAATGCTGCATCCTGATTATCAGTATACGCCGAAGCTTATTCCTGCAATTGTTTCAATGATGGCTTTCGGTCAATACGATGCCGTTATGGCATCCAGAATGCTTGGGAATTCTGCATTGAAAGGCGGTATGCCGTTGTATAAATTTGTGGCTAATAAATTCTTGACTGCGTTTGAAAACTTTTTTACAGGTGAAAACTTAACCGAATACCACACAGGTTTCAGAGGTTTTACAAAAGAAGTTCTTGAAACACTGCCTCTTGCAGAATGCGATGATGATTTTATTTTCGATAATGAAATGATTGCGCTTTTATTTTATAACAACTTTAAAATAGGTGAAGTTTCATGTCCGACAAAATATTTTAAAGAAGCATCGTCAATAAATTTTGTCCGCTCTTGTAAATACGGTCTCGGGGTTCTTGCGGTAAGCTTAAAATACAGGCTTGCCAAAATGGGGTTAAAATCAAGAATTTTCAGAAGTACTGCAAAAAAACTTGATTTAACCACAGAACTTGAATATTATTTCCAATAAGTAATTATTTTGGTAAATTTTTAAAATAATCTTTCTCTGTTAATGCACGATATGTGCAAGCAATACCATTGTATATTGTGTTATTTAAGTCGGAACAGTATTCTTCAGGTGCATAATCAGAGCCTTTTGCTCCCATAGGAAGTAATTTCCCGTTATTTGTTACTTGAAATGTAAATAAATCGTGCCCCCATTTGTTCGGTCTTTTATTTATACCGTTTATATCTATTGTAATGTAGAGGTTTTCTACATAATAAGGATTTTCAATCATTACAAACATGCCGTTAGTAAGCTGCATTTGACCGTCATCAAGATAAGATTCTTCCATATGTTTGTTATTATAGGTCCTGTAGTGATTTGTTTTGATTGTGGCGCATTTCATATCTGCACAGGTATATCTGGTTTTAAAATATTTTTTAAAAGAATTTATAAAAGCCCAGCTTTTGTAATTTTCATGATTAATAATTTGACCTTCATCATAACCCATTTGATTGTATGAATTTTGTAAAATGGAATACGCCTGTTTTAAACCTGCTTCTAATTCCTTATTTTGTTTATCATTAATCAATGCCGGCAAAGTCATCGCTGCGACAACACCAATAATTCCGAGAGTAATTAAAACTTCGGCAAGAGTAAATCCGCATCTTTGTCTGTTTTCTAACTTGGAAAGATGCTTTGCAATCTCTACTAAATTAAATCCCTTTAAACCCTGAAATAAAGCGACCTTACTCGGGGGGGGGGCACCCTTAACGCTATAGAATATATCATATTTACCTCCATTTTTATTATTGATGATTTACTGGAATTTGTCAATATATGAGAATATACAATAATAAATAATTACTTCGGTAGATTTTTGAAATAATTAGGATCATTTAATGCCTTGGAAGCACAGCCGTAACCGTTAGTGCCGGTTGCTAATGTTTCAGAGCAATATGTATTTTCTTTCCAGATAGTTCCATCTGCTCCCATAGGAAGAAATTTGCCGTTAGATGATATTTGGAACAGAAAAAAGTCATAACCATATCTGTTTGGTTTTTTACGCCAGCCGTTTGTGTCAACAGCTAAAAATACAGTACCATATGTTGTTTCAGCAGGTGTTCCTACATCGAAAAATATAAATCCTCCGTCAACCGTTGCCATAATACCGTCATTACAGATAATAGCAGGTGTAGCTTTGCCATTAAATGTTTTATAATTATCTTTTATGAAATTTTCTAACTGTGCACCTTTTGAAACAGGGAAAACAGATGAACAAGCTGATTCACTTCTTTTGCAAGTCGAAGATTTTATATAATATTTTTGATAACTATTCATTAACTCTTCTAAATCTGCGCCTGTTTTGTTATCAGGTACCTGTCCGCCATATTCTTCCTGTATTACTATCTGTGTAACCTGAGCAAGCATAGAATATGATTTTTTAAATGCAGTTTCAAGCTCTTTATTTCTTTTGTTATTAATAACAGTTGGCAAAGTCATTGCTGCGACAACACCAATAATACCGAGAGTAATCAATACTTCTGCCAGTGTAAAAGCCCTTAATCCCTTATAGCATGCAATCTTTGCGGGGGGGGGGCAACCCTTAATGCTTCTTGTATCATAATTTCAGCCTCCTTTTTTATTTATTATTCATCATTATGTAAAATTTGTCAATATAAAAACACCTCTTAGATTTAAGAGGTGTTTTATAATCCTTTTTGTTTTAGTCTGTCCGCAAATCCGCTAAAATGTAGCAGCGGGTTTCTTTTGAGCTGTAGCGCCTGGAATTGATTGCCAGTTAGCAGCCATGATTTTTTTGAATGATTTTAATGCTGTATCTTCTAATTCGCCAAGTTCTTCAGCTTCCATAATCAATTCTCTTAACGGAAGTAAAGCTCTTTGGTCACGAAGTACGCCTAATGCAGCGGCAGCACCGGCTCTTACAAGTTCGTTTTCAGAACGGTTTTTCATAACATCAATCAATGCAGGAACAGCTTTTGTATCGTTTAATTTGCCTAATGAAGTTACTGCATAAATTCTTACGTTAACCCATTCGTCATATAACATGTTAATAACTTTATCAACAGCTTTTTTATTGCCGATTTCACCTAAAGCTCTTGTAGCATCGCATCTTACATTAACTTTTTCATGGTCAAGAGAAGCAATAAGAGCATCAGTTGCAACATCGCCGATTTCGATTAAAGCATCAGTTGCAGTGATACAAACTTGAGGGTTTTCATCGTTCAAAGCTTCTACAAGAGGTTCAACAACAATAGCACCGCCCAAACGTCCAAGTGCACGAGCTGCACGAACTCTTACGTCAACGTTTCTGTCTTCACGTAAAGATTCAATCAAGTGAGTTGTAGCTTTGCAGTCACCGAGTTCACCAAGAGCACGGGCTGCATATAATCTTACCGAACCGTTTTTGTCGTGTTTAAGAACTTCGATAAGCGGTTCAACAGCTTTTGAATCGCCCATTTCGCCTAAAACACGTGCAGCATTATATCTAACTTTTTCCGAATTACTTGTTTTAAGGTCCATTAATAATTCATCAAAAGATTTTTTAACTTGCTTTTTTTTGCTGTTCACACTAATTGTCATCTGTTTTCCTCCGACACACAATATTATATTCTACTAACACTACTTACTTATTTATAAAAAAAATCGAGAATAAAATATTGCCTTTTTTACCTACTTATATTAAATTTCTTTAACAAATTTTTTCCTTTATGATTTTCTGATTTTGAGTCTCTTTGTTTATAATTCCTTTTAGAAGTGCAGTTACGGGTTAAAATTCTTTTTAAGGGTAAAACTAACACTTTATACTAATAATATAACATATTTTTCAGAGCAATGCTTGGGTTATATGTATTATTTTACGAAACGGAGTGAATGTTTTTTTAACAATTAATGTCTTTCAATTATATGTTAATCAAGTATGTAACATATCTTAACATATACTACTCACCAGAGATAGTAATAATAAACTCGCTGCCCTTCCCAACCTCACTGTTTACAATAATTTCGCCTTTGTGCTTTTCAATTATCTTTGAACTTATTGCTAAACCAAGTCCTGTTCCCACACCTACTCCTTTTGTAGTATATCCGGCTGTAAATATCTTGGTGAGCTGGTTTTGGGGTATTCCTTTGCCGGTATCTTTTATCTTTACAATGAGTTTTTTCTTTTTAAATTCTGTGGTTATTGTAATGGTTCCGCTGCCCTCAATTGATTGGCATGCGTTGATTAAAATGTTTGTAAACACCTGGTTCAGCATGTTTGGAAAGCATTTCACCATGGGGATTTTGCCGTATTTTTTAACTACTTCTATTCTGTTTTTTGTTTCGTGTCTTATCAAATCTAGAGTTAAATCTAATTCTTTATTTATATCTGCTTCCTGCAATTCGGCTTCATCCAAGCGAACAAATTTCTTTAAGGAAGTAACAATGTTGCTTATTCTTTGAATAGCTTCTTTATCAATTTCGTTAAGCTCTGTCATCATATCTTTTAATTCGGTGTCTTCTATTGCAGCAAGCAGCTTTGCGGTAATTCCGTTATTTGATTTGATTGAGGCAACGGGCGTGTTAATTTCATGTGCTACACCTGCAACGAGTTGACCGAGAGATGCCATTTTTTCCGAATTTATCAGTTGTATTTGAGTTTCTTTCAATTCTTTCAAAGTATTTTTTAACTCTTTTACGGTTTGAATATTTTTTTGGTAAAGTTCTGCTCTTGTGATTGCGTTTGACAATTGGGTTGATACTGCTTCAAGAATTTCAATTTCTTCAGTGAGTTCACGTTTTTGGTAACTGAGCAAAACTATGATGCCCGTAAGGTTTTGCATGTTATGAAGAGGGACTATAATTCTCATTTGCGGTTGTTTGAAAGGTTTTGCGCCAAGGTATTCAATAAGGCAGTTGGATACTGAAATCTCTTTATTTGCAATAGTTTCCAGAGTATTTTCGTCAAATCGGATTTCTTTCGGGTTTTTTGATTTTTTGTCGGGGTAGACTTCTTGAACTTCGAAAACATTTTTATTTGCGGCTGCGTAGTACGCTTTGTATGCGCTAAACATTATAGAGAGTTCTTTAAGTGCGGATTGAATAATTTGCGAGATGTCAATGCTTTCTCTAATATTGTTGGAAACTTTGTTTATGAGCGCAATTCGGATAGCCTGGCTTTGAGCTTTTTGTTTAATTTTTTGCAGGTCTTCGTTTTCTTCAAGAAGTTTGTTGTATTTTTCCAGTAGTTTAATATTTTGTTTATTGATATTATCTAGTTTATTTTGTGCGCTGACATCAGTAAAGAAAATTATTGTGTAGCTTCCTTTTTTTACGGCAGTCAGATCATAGTAATAAATTTTATTCAGTTCTGATTGATAAGAAATTCTTGCAAAAAAATTTTCTTTTGATATAACTGAATGATATATTGGAGAATATATTTCAATATTTTCACTGTTTAGAGGGCAGATATCAAAGCTGGAATTATGAGATAATTTTTTAATATCTGTAAAGTCTTTAAACCACCTTTTAAAAGTATGGTTTCTGTAAACAACTTCGTGTTTTTTATTCAAGATTAGGACAGCATCTCTGAACTGTCTGAAAAAATCAAACTTCTTCATATAAATATTATATTTTAATAGTAATTGTTGGGCAATTTATTAAATATATATCATTATGTTGCAGGAGGTAAAAATTATGAACGGATATAAAAAAATAGGGCAACGCATAAGAAAAATACGAGCAGAACGAGGTTATGGAAAAAAAGACTTTGCAAGAATGCTTGAAATAACAGTCGAACGCTTGGAGGAAATCGAGAACGGCACAACAGAATATCAATTCAGGACACTTGAAAAAGTTGCATCGGCACTGGGTGTAGACCTTCCTGAGCTGTTGGATTTTGAGATGTAAAAGTTTTGGGTTCTATACATAGGAAGCCTTTATTTATTTAAAAATTATAATTTTTTAAATAGGAGGTATTATGTGTAAAGAAACTAAAATTAAGTTAGGAAAAAGAATAAAGTATTTAAGAGAAAGAAATAATATTTCTGTTAAAGAACTGTCTGAGAAAAGCGGTATTTCAAAATCTCATTTAATTAGAATTGAAAAAGGGCTTGTGAATTCAGCTTTATTCACTGTTGCTAAAATTAGTATTGCTTTGAAGGTCAAGCTTCATGAACTCTTTGATTTATAAAATCAGCTTAAAGCACAGGTTTTCAACTACTGTTTGAATATTCATATTCAGGCGGGTTTGCTTTTTCGCCGTTTCGGTTGATTTGATGTCTTCTATCAACTTAACCTTCAAGGCAGGAGTGTCTAAGTTAGCCTTCAACAGTGATTGCATGTAATTTTGGATTTGCGTAAATACTTCTTCTGCATCGTTTTCTTTCAAAAGTGCAAGAAGTTTGTCGTTCAATTCCAAAACCTCACTGCGTTCGAGTTCAAGGTAGCCTTCGATTGCATCTTTTACAAGAGAGCAGTCTTGTTCTTCGTCAAGCAGTGAAGGTACATAAAAGCATTGTGCACGGGATACAACTGTATTAATCATATCTGATTTATCCTTTGTAAGGAAAAAGAAAGTTGTATTGGTCGGCGGCTCTTCAAAAGTTTTCAAAAGTGCGTTTGCTGCATCCGGTTGAAAGTTGAACTGGTTAAGTCCGCAGATATTTCCGTCTTTATCTTTGTCGCAGAAGATTAAAACTCTGTGATAGTCAGAGGTTACGAGAAGGTCATTTTTTATCATTCTTGCCTGATCAATTGAAATAACGGTTTTTGATGTGTCATCAGAGGGTTTGTTGTCAACTTTTGAGATTGTCAAAACAGCCGGGTGTTTGTTTTCTCTAATCCAGTTACAATTCAGGCACTGACAGGTTGAGGTATGTGTTCCTGTGCAGTTTAGCATCCTTGCAATTTCAAGTGCCAAATCGTATTGCGACTGCAAATCAGAACCATAGAAAAGTATACAGTGCGCTATATTTTTATTTTCGCTTATAATTCCGTTTTGAAAATATTTCATTAAAAACGGGTATTTATCAACTGAATAAGGCATTTTCCACCTCTTTTTCCACATCAAGCGCCTGACCTGATTTAACCTTATACTCGGCATCCGTCAAATTTTGTTTTAATCTTACGAGTTCTTTCAGGTTTGTGTTTTTTAGTTTTTGAAGATTAAGTTTAACAACATACTCGTGCATTCCTGTCATTCTTGCAAGCTCCATAGAAGATGCGCTTGCGCTTCGTGCTTTCAGAATAATCCAGCGGCGAAGCATTGTTTGAAGCGTTGAAAGAATTTCAAGCGGGTATCTTGTTTCAAGAAGTTTTCTGTATTCAAGAAGCGCAATATCTTTTTTGCCCTCCATTAAGTAATCGGAGAATGCGAACAAATCTTCGTTTGAAATACAAATTTCACGAACCATGTCTGACGTAATCAAATCTTTCGGATGTGCAAAAAGTTTGAGCTTATCAAGTTCTTTATCAATTTGTCTTAAATTGTTTCCGATTTGCGAAATTATTGCAGTGAGGGCATTTTTCTCAACTTTTATATCTTTAGATTTTGCCTGTTTAATAATCCAGCTTTCGAGTTCTGCTGTTTTGTAAGTCGGGATTGTTGCGCATTCTTTTGAATTTTGTTTTGCAAGAAGTTTGAATAACTTTTTACGGCTGTCGAGTTTTTTCCCGCTGTCACGTGGAATTTGTGCAACAAACGCTATATCAAGGTTTTCACAGTTATCTTCAAGAGCTTTTTCAATCTCTTTCATTTCCTTGTCTTCAAAAGTTTTTGTAAAATAATCAAGGCAGTTTATGACGATTAGCATTCTGCCGAACATCATCGGCTGCGAGCGCAGAATAGAAATTAAATCGGGAAATTTAGGGTTGTTATAAGTCTTGAAAGACATTTCAAGAAAATTCTTATCGAGCCCTTTTTTAAGTTTCCCGATTTCCTGTTCTATATTATAATCTTCTTCGCCATAAAAAAAGTATATTGCCATATTTTATGATTCAATCAATAAGCTTGCGCCGATAACGCCTGCTGTATTGCCTAATTGTGCAGGAACTACTTCCACAGCGGAACCTGCGATTTTCATAGCACGTTTGTACAAAGTTTCTTTTAGCGGATCTAAAAGCAAGTCGCCTGCATCTGCTACACCGCCGCCCACAATAATTCTTTCAGGGTTTAAAAGATTTACAACGCTTGCCATTCCTATTCCTATGTATTCGCCCATAATGCTGAATATTCTCAAAGCAACAGGGTCGCCTGCTTTTGCAGCTTCGCACACAATGTAAGGTGTAATAGGATTACCGTTAGCCATTTCACGGAATTTAGTTGACTTTCCGCCTCTGATGTAATCTTCTGCCATTGCAACAATTGAAGGACCTGAAGCAAAAGCTTCCATACATCCTGTATCACCGCATCCGCAGATAGGACCGTCATGCATTTGAAGTTTAATGTGACCGATTTCGCCTGCCGCATTCGATGCACCTCTTACAAGTTTTCCGTTAACGATTAAACCTGAACCAATGCCTGTTCCTACTGTGATACAGATAAGGTTTTCGCATCCTTTGCCCGCACCGTAGTTAAGTTCGCCCAGAGCAGCGCATCTTACGTCGTTGTCTACACGGGTAGGAATATGGAATTCGTCTTCAATAAGTTTTGCAATCGGAACTTCCACCCAGCCCGGAATATTCGGAGCAAGTCTTACTATTCCTGATTTGTAATCAACCTGTCCGGGAAAACCGAAACCAATTCCTTCTATATCTTTTGTTGAAAGTTTTGTTTCTTTCATTAATTCATAAATTGCCTGTTTAATATTGGTTACTGTGTATTCGTAGCCCATTTCGGCACGTGTGGGAACTGAATTTGAATAAAGAATACTGCCTTTATCGTCTACCAATGCTATTTTTACGTTTGTTCCGCCTACATCAATACCAATTCTGTTTTTTGCCATTTTATATCCCCCATATGTCTATAATAATATGATATGACAAACATGGAATTTTTACATAAAAATTGTAATATTTTGCTACGAGATTAAGTCAATCAGTTGTTTCCCGACTTTTTTGCAAAACTCGGAGTATTCGTTGTTTATTATGCCGTAATCGTTTATGAAGCTTTCAACCCAAGTTCCGTCTTTAATTTTAAAGTTTTATAAGTCTATTATATTTATATAATTGCAAAATATTGCAATTATATATTACATTAATATACTATATTGTCAAATTAAGCATACCTATGCGTTAACATTTAAGCGCAATAGTTATAGAGTTTTATTTATGAATGCAGAAATAAAGAAATTATTATGCTTACGAATTAAAAATTTTCGAGAAAGTACTAAACTTTCTCAAGAAAAGTTTTGTGAAAAGGCAGAAATAGATGTCAGAACTAATATCCCCGTATCAGTTATTTTTGATTTGGCAAAGGCTTTAACCGTTAGTCCAAAAGATTTTTTTTGATTTTTAGTTTTCGCCCCCCCCCACTTGAAAAAATTTTAAAATAGTTTATAATGTATTTATAAATAGGGCGGAGCAAGTTCCAGCTTGCCCCATTAAAAGCCCCTATGATATGATTGAAAGCACTATTATGATTATTAAAATTATAATTAGTGCTTTTTCGCTTGCTGCGAAAATCATATTTATCACCCCCTTTCTCAGTTTTCATCCTGTAGTAATGTCGTGCTGAGAGTAAAGGTAATAAGGGCTTACCCTTATAATAATCCTAGTGAAAAAGTTGAAAGATGTCAATAAAAATGGAATTAATATTAAAATATTTTCTATATTAAAAAACCGCTTCTAATTTTAGAAGCGGTTTTCTGTTTTTATTTTTACCAATTATACAGATGCCAATGATTTAGCTCTTTCCAATTGAAGTGTGCAAGTTGTTACGTCGCAAACACATGATGGTCCGAAGTATTGGATTGCACCCGGGAATAAATATCTGTCATTGATTGCCCAGTCTTCTCTACAGCTTTCCAGAGCTTTGAATACAGGACCGTCAAGCTCTACAAGAGCTTTTTGAATAACAGGTTTCATTTCGCCGTGGCGTTTTTCCATATTCATCATCATAGTAAGTGGAACACCGCCTGCAACCCATTGGTCAGCAGGAGCTGTAAGGTTTCTTACTGATGATAAGTATCCTGTTAAACCGAAGTTGATTAAAGCAAAAGCATTGAAGCCCAGTGAGTAGCAGTAATCAGCATCGAAGTTTGACGGGAATGCACATCTTCCTTCGTAACCGAAGAAGTGTGATTGTGCTGAGAATTTACCGATGTAATCCCCTTGAGATTTCAATTCGTCTAATCTTGTTGAAATCATTTCAATTAAAAGTTTTTCAGTTTCGATTTTAGAAACCTGAACGTTACCGTGAGGGTCACGGTCAGCTAATAATTGACCTTTAATAAGAACAGGAAGTGATGCATAAACTTTTGCATTTGCCGGTTCTAATCTGTTTTCGACGATATCGAATTTTTCTCTGATTGTTGTAGCGTTAACAAATGAAGGATCAGATTCCAATGAAGCCATGATGTCGTTTAAGTTAGCAATCATAGATTTCATTTCAGGGATAAATTCGATTAAGCCTTCCGGAATGATTGCAATACCGAAGTTTTTACCGATATTAGCACGTTTAACAATGATATCTGTCATGTAATTAACAACTTGTTCCAAAGACATTTTCTTAGCTTCAACTTCTTCGGAAATCATTGTAATATTAGGCTGGGTTTGTAAAGCTGCTTCTAAAGCTACGTGAGAAGCACTTCTTCCCATAATTTTTACAAAGTGCCAGTATTTTTTAGCGGAGTTAGCATCACGCTGAATGTTTCCGATTAATTCGCCGTATGTTTTTGTAGCTGTGTCGAAACCGAAAGAAATTTCGATTTGTTCGTTTTTCAAGTCGCCGTCGATAGTTTTCGGGCAGCCGATAACCTGAATGCCTGTGTTGTTTTTAACAAACCATTCAGCTAAAAGAGCTGCGTTAGTGTTTGAATCGTCGCCGCCGATGATTACAACAGCAGAGATGTTTAATTTTTTACAAACTTCCAAAGATTTTTGGAATTGTTCTTCGGTTTCAAGTTTAGTTCTTCCTGAGCCAATAATATCGAAACCGCCTGTGTTTCTGTATGCATCCATGAATTCATCAGAGAATTCCATATATTTTCCGTCGATAATACCGGAAGGTCCGCCTAAGAAACCGTAAAGTTTGTTAGAAGGGTTAGCCTGTTTCAACGCATCATATAACCCTGCAATAACGTTGTGTCCGCCGGGAGCCTGTCCGCCTGAAAGGATAACACCTACATTTCTAACTTCAGATGCGTGTGAAGAAGAAGTTGTTTTAAAAGTAACAACAGGTTTTCCGTATGTGTTTTTGAATAAATTTTGAATTTGTTCTTGATCTCTAACAGATTGCGTAGCATCACCTTCAACCATTTCAAGGCTGTTAATGCCTGAAGAAAGGCTTGAAGGAAGTTTCGGCTGGTACTTTAATCTTTCGATTTGTAATGGTGAAAGTTTTTCCATAATCTCTTTCCTTTTTGTTAAGTAATACTTTTACACTAGATATTTTACAATAAAAAACAAATTTTTCATAATAAAAAAGATAACCGCCCTAAAAGGCGGTTTAGAATTAAGCATAATTTAAATAATTTCACTAAGTTTATCGTCTTTAAAAATATCATAAATAATATCAATATTTTCCTGCATTTTTTGAAGAATCAAATCAATCCTTTGGACCTCCTGAATATCTTCAAAAGAGTCTGCATAAGTCATAGCCAGATGCAGATAGCTGTGTAGTTCTTGAACAGCGTTTTCGACTTTACCTCTAATAATTTCTTTTTCTTTATCCATAATTCTTACCTCCGATATTAATATATACTAACAAATATGAGTTGTATATTACCCAAACGGGTATTATATTGCACAAACGGGTGCTGTATTAATCATATATTGTAATATTTAGTTATGATTAAAAATCGTTTATCAACTGTTATGGGTAATAAAAGAATGAAGCCACAAGAAATTGTGACTTTGACTGGTATTAGCAGGAAGACAATTTATAATATTTATAACGATAAAACAAAAGGTATTGAATTTGATACTTTAGACAAACTCTGTTTTGCCTTGGACTGCACGCCCAACGATTTGTTCAGATACATTCCCGATGATAAATAAAAACTATCATAAAGGATAGTTTTTATTTATATAAGTTCAGTTTTTCATCAAATGTGCTTTCAGCTTTGTACTGTAACTTTTTTAACACTGCTTCACGTTTTGCAAGCTGCTTTAACTGTTTTTCGGCAGGTGTTTTTATTCTGAATTTGTTTAAAAACCATACTTTTGCCATGTTCAATCCTGCTTTGCTAAATAACGGAACTTTCATTGAAGGCGCAGGTATGGATTTTGATAATTCAAAATTTTCCACAGCTAATTTTGCGTGTTCTTTTACTGCTGTCTTAAAACCTTTATAGTCGCCCAAAACACTTGAAAATACTATATCAGACTTTAACTGTGCTATTTTTCGTGCTACAGGTTTTGTTACAGGATCAAATTTTACTTTTGCCATATCATATCCCTTTCAGGTTAAAGATTTTAACAGCTTGGCACTTGATTGTCAATCTCTTGTCACTTGAAATTTATTTCATTATAAGTTATAATATATAAGAAGGGCGAGAGGATTGCACTCCTCTCTTTAAAAGCCCCTATTTTGTTGATTTAAGAGTTAATATTATCATTAAAAGTAATATTAACTCTTTTACATTTATTGTAAATATCAACTTATCACCCCCTTTCTTGCGGTTTTGCCAAATTTGCAGTTCGTGCCGCAGTGCAAGGATATGATATTCAAGGCTTACCCTTCATTATAATTATAGTGGAAATTATTAAATAATGCAATATTATTAAAATTATACAGGCTTTTTATAAATTATCGTTTTTAGAACTTTATTATTTACTGTTGTTTCTGCTTCTTTTAAAAGTTCAAATTTGTTCTTTGAATAGTAATCGTAGTCGCATGTTGTATCTGTCCAAAGATAGATATTTTTAATATTATTCTCCTTACAGGTTTCAACAAGTTTTGATAAAAGCATCTTGCCGCCGCCTTTTTGGCAGCTTATGAAAAGACCTGTCATAATATCGGTGTCCTGCATTACTTCTTTTACTTCTTTTCCGCAGGCTTCAAGATAATCCGCAAGCTCAATTGCTGTTTTTGCTTCATTTTCATCAAGCTCTTTTGCTGCTTCTTTAAAATAATTTATACTTTCATTTTTGTCATACTTTGTGTTTGCAAGTATGAAACCCTTAAAGCCGTCATCTTCCAAGCTGAAAGAATATTTACGGTTCAAATCATAATATTTAACCATAAAATCATATATCAGTTTTTGAAGTTTATCGCTTTCTTTTGTATACAAATCACCCCAGACAAGGTGGGAAATTTGTGATGCTTCCTGAATGTCGTTTTCAGAAAAATTTCTTACAATCATATTATAAATTTTCCGTTTTCATAGATAAGTTTATCATCGGCATAAATTTTTCCGTTGTTTTTCATATTTTTAATCATATCCCAGTGAAGTCCTGACACATTTTTGCCGCCTGTTTCAGGATAAGATGCACCGACTGCCATGTGAATGGAGCCGCCGATTTTTTCGTCAAAAAGGATATTTCCGGTTACTTCCTGAATTTCATTATTTGTGCCGATTGCGATTTCTCCGATGCCTTTTGAACCTTCGTCCATATTGAACATTGCTTCAAGATAATCTTTTCCTGTTTCGGCATCAAATTTCACAATTTGACCGTTTTCAATCCACAGATGAACGCCTGTTGCAGAGTTTCCTCTGTAGTTTTGCGGAAAGTCAAAATAAATTTCGCCGTTTATATCATCTTCTACAGGCGATGTGAAAACTTCGCCGTCAGGATAATTGTTCAGACCTGAGCAGCTAATCCATTTTCTGCCCTCAACCCCGAAAGTTATATCGGTCTTTTCTCCAATTATATGTACTTTTTTCACTCCGTTAAGGTAATTTGCCCATTTGGTTTGTTTTTCGTCGAGTTCACGAAGTTTTGCAACAGGGTCGTCCAAATCAAGATAGCAGGATTTGAAAAGAAATTCTGCATACTCATCAAAAGACATTTTTGCTTCCTGCGCAAGAGCGTGTGTCGGAACATCAGCTACAACCCATGAAGCTTCGCCTTTTGCAGAACGTTCCATTAGAGTTTTCGACAATTCCTGAGAGGCTTTTGAACGTCTTGCAAGTTTTTTCAGGTCAGCACGAGCCATGGTTTTGGTGTTCATAGGAGCGCCGATTGAGATAAATTTGTCTATGGTTTCATATTCAGATTTTATAATCGGATCAATGTAATCAAGCTGCTCGTCAGATGCGTATTTTATGAAAATATCGGACATATCGTCAAAAGATGTTCTCAAAATCGGATGAGCTCCTTTTTCGATAACTCTTTTATATACAGCTTTTACAAGGTCTTTTGCATAAATGCTTGTTGCTCTTATTTGAACAAGGTCGTCTTTTTGAACGTTTGTTGAATAATCAACCAAAACTTCTGCGTACTTTTCCCATATTGTTTTTTGCATAGCTCCTCCATATCTTTAGTTTAGCAAAAAACAAATAATAATCAAATAACTATTATTCACCCACACACAACACCCCGTTTCTGACCCTCTTTTGGTCGGCGAACCAGCTGCCACCGCCAAAGTTCAAGCTCCATGCGAGGTCGGAAACGTACTCGGAAGAATACCAGAACCAGCCCGACTGAGGAACTTCGGGATAATTGGAATTATAAAAACTCGACAATGTATTCTTACTAGGCATCCTCATACCAATGTCGTTACAAGCTTTTTTTGCTCCCGCCCAACAATTTGAAGAACAATGTTGATTTTGTGACCCATGATTGTCCCAGGTTGTATCTGAACAAGTGTCAATACATTCATAACTTGTTCCAAGATTTACAAAACATCCTATATTCGGTATCATAACTCCCGCACAACCTGTGCTAAACCTTGCTGCCTTAAATGAGCGTATGTCTTTCATCTTATTATCTATCGTTTCACTGTTAGGTCCTTTTCCGCCGTTTACATCCATTACAAAATCTATTGCAGCAGTTGTATTTGTTGTGTAGGCAAAATCTTTACTTCTTCCAAAACCTAAAGGTAATGTCTTTGGCGCTGCTGTTATTACATCGCCTACATCCATTCCCTGACTGTCCTGATTGTAAGTTAAGATTATTGATGCTCCATCTGCAAGCACAAGTCCGACGTTGTTACTTGTATTTCCTTTAATATTTAAGTTTTTCCCTGTCTTTGCTTTGCTTACTTCAAATTCTTCACCGTCACTTGTTATTACTTTTTGGGTAGGCCAGCAATCAGCTATGTTGTTTGCTGAACATCTTTTGGCTACTTTTAAATGTTTCTGCAGCTCATCTACAAAAGCATCGGTACTTGCATAACTTCCGTTCAAAAGTCCTAATGCTTTCATCTTATCTGTTGCCTGTGTTACTTTATAGGCAATATTTGCCTGTCGGTTTGAATTTACTCGTTCTGTTACGTTTTCCATTATTGCAGGCATTGTCATTGCTGCAACTAAACCAAGTACACCTAAAGTAATTAAAACTTCTGCAAGTGTAAATGCATTTGATTGTTTAATTTTTTTAGACATAGACTAAATTACCTTTATAAATTTATTATCAATATTAATATTATATATTATATTTAATAAAAAATCAAGTATATTTTAGTTAATAGATTATTATATTTGCTTATAAATCAGATACCATTATTTAAGAGGGAAAGTTTATGAGTAATATAAAATATCTTCTTGGCAAAAGAATAAAGGAAATTCGATTACGACGAAAATATACGCAGGAAAAATTAGCTGAAATGTCAAATATAGAAATTCCAAGTCTAAGTAATATAGAAAATGGTAAAAATTATCCAAATTCCGAAACTTTACTAAAGATTTCAAATGCACTTGATGTCAGACCGTTTGAACTTTTTATGTTTGATTATTATTTGCCAAAAGAAATAATGATTGAGGAAATGATAAATTTGATGCAAGAAAATGAAGATCTTGCTCAAAAAATGTATAAATATTTTTTATGTATAAAATAAAAGACACCTTTAAGGTGTCTTTTATTTAGTCTTCTAATGATTCATGTCCTGACTTGTGGGTTTTTAAAAGCACTCCTCGTTTAGATGTTTGGATGAATTCAATCATTTTTTCAATATATTCGTTCATTGGAATTTCAGCCTTAATTTTTTCGATTGCCTGAGTTGTATTGTATTCCTCTGAAATCAATAGTTTAAAAGCTTCGTTTGTGTGTGTTCTTACATCAAGAGGCACACCACGTCTTTTCATTGCTATTACGTTAAGTCCACGTGGTACTGGAGGGCGTCCTTCGCCTTTGGAGTATGGAAGAATATCCTGACGTGAAGCAGAAAATCCGCTTATGATAGCCATATCGCCTATTCTGATGTTTTGGTGGAAAACACTCATTCCGCCTACAAATGCTCCGAAACCTACGTGAACGTGACCGCCAAGGGTTACGAGGTTAGCCAGAATTACCTGATCATCAAGAACGCAGTTGTGGGCAACGTGTGAACCAACCATTAATAAACATTTTTTACCTATTCTTGTTGTAAAGTCACCGCAAGCTGCACCTCTGTGAACCGTTACGTTTTCTTTTATAATTGTGCCGTCACCGATTACAACTTTTGTAGGCTCGCCTTTGTAGCCCAAATCCTGAGGTTCCGAACCTATTGTTGCAAACGGAGAAATTGTACAGTCTTCGCCGATTTCGGCAAATTCAATGTGAGCATTTGAGATTACTCTTGTTCTGCTTCCTATTGTTACGTTTTCACCGATAACTACATAAGGTCCTATTATTGCATCGTCAGCAATCTGTGCTGTGGGATGAATAATTGCGGTTTTGTCTATACTCATTTTTTTATCCTCTCTGTTGATTTTTGTTGGATTGTTTGAGTTTTGGTCAGTCGCTCACGCAGGTTCGCTCCCGTTTATCCTCTCTCTCACTCAATACTTAAATCAATTATAGTACAAATTAAGAGGGGTAACAATATTTTTATATTATTTTAATATGCTCTATAAATCTAAACCGAAAGGAGTTAACTTAATCGGATTGTCGGGCGACCATTTCCTGCTTATATAGTCGTATGCTTTGTTAAGCTGTGTATCCATTATGTTTGCATATTTTGGATTATATGTGTCATAGCACATATTTTTTAAGATTGCGTATATTTTCTGGATTTGGTCTGTTTCCAGTGTTCTAAAATTTGTTTTCTCGACAGGAAGTTCCGGGTTTTCAAACAATGAAGCCTTAATCATTTCACGCATTGTTTTTATTAATATTCTGCTTTCTTTGTCGGTCTTGGATAAATCAATTTTAGAAAGAACTCTGTTTGTATTCAACATTGCAAGGAAATATGTATTTGCCATTATTGTGCTTTCGCCCTTATGAGAGTCAGCGTACATTCTTGTATACATATTTATTTTCGGGTTTTCAAAGTAATCTTTTTCGTGGCTGTTCGGATGTATAAATGCCTTGAAGTCACTTTCCGTTAATTCAACGCCAAAATTCTTTTCACTCCAGTTTATTACTTTTTGCATGAAACTTTTTGGAACGTGGGTAATATTATATATTGTGTTTTCTTCTTCTTTAACTTTTTTCCATGCATATTCCATGTTTTTGGAGAAGGATTTTTTTGCCCAATCGTTTGCGCCCCAGAATTGTTTTAATGCCATTGATTTTTGTTTTGAAAAAGATAGAGGACTTTCAAGTTCTTCTGCATTAAAATCTTTAAACCCTTTGCCTTTCATAAATTTACTCAGGGCAGCTTTAATTCTGTCAGCTCCGAAAATATTCCACGCTTTGTTTGCAACTCGTGATAATATTTTAGCCCGTTCGGGATTTTCTCTGTAGAACTCTTTTTGTCTTTCAGATATTTCATAAAGCTTTTCCGGATTTTCCTGATAATATTTTTTTAAGCCTTCTGAAATTCTTTCTCTGTGTTCCTTTGACATCGGTCCCCGTTTAATATAAACGGGTTCACCGTCATTGAGCTGTGCTTTTCTGTCAAGTGCTGCAAGACGTTTTTCTGTCATTTCACGTGTAAGACGTTCATTGTATTGTGCATCGGAAAATTTCAGGATATGTCCGTAATCTCTGTCTGCTGTCGGAATATTTAACTTTTTCATTGTGTGGTACAAGTCCTGACCGTCAGCGTATCGTTTTAAGTCGTTTAATGAAAATCCCTCGCCCCAGTATAATTTTATTAACTGTACAGATAAATCTTCATCATTGTCAAAAAATTCAAGTTCACCTTTTTGGAATTTGTCAATGAAAGAACCTTTAGCGGCTTTTACGTTATCTGATGAAATTACGTCGTTAAACTCGGGAAACTTCTCTTTAATTTCTTTTAACGAAAAACATTCTTTCAAACTTGAATAAAATTTTTTATGAATATCAATCAGAGTTTCACCTGCTTTGTTGCCGTCTTGTAAGATCATTCCCGCCCATTCTCGAATGTTCGGCGGATACAGATTTGACTTTTTCTTCGCAAGTATATCAAGTCTTTCAATAGTTTTAGCCAAATCCAAACTGTAGCCGCCTGTGAAGCTTAAATAATCCTTTGTTGAAGGAAGTTTTGCCAAATTCGGGGGGGGGGCGCTGTTATAGCTTTGTTTTGTTTGTAATTGCAGGTTTTTATCAGGTGTTTGTATATTATACGGGGTAATGTAATTTATTTTCATTTTTTTCTCCTGAATGTATATAAAGCCTGTGAAAAATTTTTTTGCCACAGTGGCAAAATATTTTATGTTTATTTTTATATTGTATATGAAAATTACAAACATAAATCCATATATTAAATTTGCATCCGACAAGAAAAACGAACTGCCTGAAAAAATGCAGTCTTCGGATAATATTGCTGACAAAAAGGAAAAAAGAGACAAGATAATTAAATATTCAATAGCCGCCGCAGCAACAGCAGCTGTTATAATCGGCGGGCTGTATTATATCGGAAAACATGGTAAAAAACCGCCGTCTGCTTCTGATGTAAATATTAAGCCCAAGAATACCCCGCAAACTAAGATGCAGGAAGTCCCTGTGGAAAAACCCGCATCATCTTCGGTTGAGCCGCCTAAGAAAGAACAGAATATAGAGAAAACTAAACAGGAAAAAATAAATACTGAAACAGAACCAAAAGTTGTGAAAAATGAAACAACAGAGGTTAGTAATAAACCGTTTGATATTTCCGATGAGTATTTTGATTTTGCAAAACTGAAAGGCGAAAGAGAAGATAATGTAGTCCGTCAATTTGAAAACGGAAAACTTGTTCGTGAATTTTACAGTGAAGATAATAAACATCTTACAATCTTTTCCGAGTTTGATGCTGAAAGCGGTTTCAGGCTTCATGATGTTGAATACAGACCTGACAGAACAGTTAAATCGGTAAAAGAATATTCTGACAATGAATTTTCAAAAATGACCGTTTATGAAAAAGACGGAATAACAATTAAACAAGTTTTTAATGACGAAGATTCCGCATTGTTATATGAATTGGATAATGCATAATTTACTTCTTGAAATATCTTTGAAAATAATTTATAATAATTAAGTGTCAAAGAATTATATTAAGGAGCAG
>HF991468.1 GCA_000433095.1 Clostridium sp. CAG:967
GACTATTCCGACGTTGATTGCTAATCACAGAAAACAAGAATATACAGCAAGGCTTAAGAAGGGATATACTGTTATTAACAGTGGTTTTCAGCAGTTGATACTTAATAACGGATGTGAAGGTAATTTTGATGCATTAAGATGCACAGGGTTGTTTGGTGATGATGATAGTTATAAAGCAGAAAATCCTCAATGGGTAGAAAATATTGACCGTGAAATTCGAAAAGTTTTTAATGTAACAAAAACGTGTAAAGTTAATGATACGTCTTGTGCAATTCAGTATCGTTATCTTTCAGGCGGACTTACTTCTAAATTATGGTTTAATGACGGATATACGTTTATTACATCTGACGGGTATATGATTTATTTAAGCTATGGAAAATGTACTGATTATCCGAATTCCATAAGCCCTAAATTAAAAAGTATATGCGGTTGGATTTCTTTTGATGTGAACGGTTTTAAAAAGCCAAACCAGTATGGGAGAGATTTTTTTGAGTTTGTAATTTCTCAATCCGGTTATATATATCCTGCTGTAAGTGTGGATTATGCACAGGCAGTTGCCGGTGAAGGTTGGGAAACTAGTACAAGTTATTGGAGAAACTCACCCGGACAATGCGGGAAACCGGGTGAAAAACCGCCATCTAATGCCGGAGGCTCCAATTGCGCTGCAAGAATTATGGAGAACGGCTGGAAAATGGATTACTAAATATCTTATGCTTTACTATAAATCTTTGTTTATGGTAAAATAATCCCATAAATAAGGAGAAAAAATGGACAATTTAAGAGATAAGTATGAAGTTGTTATAGGCTTGGAAGTTCACGCTCAATTAAAAACCAAGTCAAAAATATTTGCACCGGACGGATGTGAATTCGGTCACGAACCTAATTCGCAAACAAGCCCTATTACATTGGGTATGCCGGGTGTCTTACCTGTTCTTAACAAAGAAGTTGTTAACATGGGCATTTTGACAGGTTTGGCTTTAAATTGCGAAATCCCTGAAAGATGTAAATTTGACAGAAAACAGTATTTTTATCCTGACCTTCCAAAAGGTTACCAGATTTCTCAATATGATGAACCTGTATGTGTAGGCGGCTATATTGATGTAAAAGGTAAAAGGATTGGGATTACACGTGCCCACCTTGAAGAAGATGCAGGAAAATTAGTTCACGCAGGTGCAGACGGACTTGCCGGTTCAAGCTACTCTCTTGTGGACTTGAACAGAGCAGGAACTCCGCTTCTTGAAATCGTGTCAGAACCTGATATGAGAAGCTCTGAAGAAGCAAGAAATTACATGGAAGAACTTAGAAATATTGTTCGTTATATCGGTGTTTGCGACGGTAACCTTGAAGAAGGCTCTATGAGATGTGATGCTAATATCTCTATTATGCCTAAAGGTTCTAAAGAATTTGGTACTCGTGCCGAAATTAAAAACGTAAACAGTTTTTCAGCACTTCAAAGAGCGATTGAATATGAAATCGACAGACAAATTGAAATTGTTGAAGATGGCGGAAAAGTTGTTCAGGAAACAAGATTGTGGGATGATAACTCTCGTGAAACCCGCTCAATGAGAGGTAAAGAAGATGCACACGATTACAGATATTTCCCTGAACCCGACTTGATGCCTCTGAAAATCTCAAGAGAATGGGTACAGGAAATTAAAGACAAAATGCCTGAACTGCCTCAAGCTAAACGTGAACGTTATATGAGCTTAGGTTTGAGCGAATACGATGCTTGCGTTATTGTTGAACAAATGGGGCTGGCTTTGTTCTTTGATGAAGTTTTAAAATCAGGCGCAAATCCTAAAATTGCCGTTAACTTTATTATGGGCGAAATTGCAGCATATTTAAAAGAGGAAAAAATCGAAATTTGCGATACGAAGTTGACTCCTGAAAATCTTGCAGAATTAATCGCTATGATTGAAAAGAATACAATTTCAAATAATATCGGTAAACAAATTATCCTTGATATGATGAAAGACGGAACTAAAGCTTCTAAAATAGTTGAAGACAGAGGCTTGAGCCAAATATCGGATGAGGGTGCAATCAAGGAAATTGTTCAAAAAGTAGTTGATGCTAATCCAAATCAGGTAGAAGCTTATAAAGGCGGAAAAACACAGCTATTAGGTTTCTTTGTAGGTCAGGTTATGAAAGAAACTAAAGGCAGAGCTAATCCGAAAACCGTTAATGATTTATTGAAAGAAATTTTAGGTTAAAAAGTTAAATGTCCTCCCTTTTAGGGAGGACTTAAAACACATATTTATTTGAGGAGCTGTAATGTTTTTTAAATCAAAAGAAAAATCCAGTATGGAACAGGAGATCTTCGAACAGGCAGAGGTTTTAGGTAACTTATTACGTACGCATGTGAATGATAACAATTATATTTTGTTTGATATTCCTGTTGATATTCAAAAAGTTGTTATAGTTGCAAGCGGATCATCTTACCATTGTGCAAGATATGCTGCCGATTTGTTCGGAAATGTTGCAGGAATTGAAGCAAGAGCTATTTATTCCAGCGAGTTTTTGCTTAAGGCTGCGGTTCCTCACGAAAATGATATTTTATACGTTTTTATAACTCAATCCGGTGAAACTTCCGACACAAATTCTGCCCTGAAAAAGGCAAAAGAATTGGGTATGAGAACTCTTTGTATTACAAACAAAAAAGGTTCTACAATTTGGGAAGCATCAGATTTTAAAATTGACTGCTGTGCCGGAGAAGAAAAAAGCATTGCAGCTACTAAATCCTTAACTACTCAAATGCTCTGCTGTACTTTACTTGTATTGAAGTATGCAGCACACAGAGGAATGGATATTTCTGTTTATATAGAAGAATTGAAATCACTCCCTAATTTTATTGAAAAAACTTATCTGCTTCATGATGAAATCAAAGAAATGGCAAAAGCATTGTCTAAATTCAAAAATATTGTAATCACTGCTGACGGCATTTCTTATGCAATTGCAAAAGAGGCATCATTAAAGATTAAAGAAACATCTTATATAAATGTTTATTCAAATATCCTCGGAGAATTTATGCACGGTCACGTTGCAATCTTGAATAATAAACCTGCTATGGTTCATATATCTATTAATGAGCTAGGCTACACAGCTATTAAGAATTTAAATAAAATTGAAAATGATTATTGCCCTTCGTTATGTATTATCGGATGTTCAAATGAAAAAATAAAAACTGATTTCAATATAAACATTGACTGCGAAAGCGATGTTGTAAAATCATTCTGTATAGTTGTAATGGTTCAATTGCTGGCATTGGAAATTGCAAAGTGTTTGGGACGTAATGTTGATAAACCGCACGGGCTCGATAAGGTTGTAAAATAAGTTATAAATAACCATATATCTTGAAAACCTTTCAAAAAACTGTTATAATGATAAAGTAATAATTAATACA